>CAZOVY010000057.1:0-39671 GCA_964583255.1 uncultured Prosthecobacter sp. | reverse complement strand
CAATGCCGCCCAAAGACAAGTTTATGACAGCCTTTTCGAGAACCGGTCTAGGTGCCCAGCGTGCTGAAGGTACGTGTGATCACGGGCGCATTTGGTGAGACGAGTTTCACGTTCGTATCTCCCCAGTGCTGCCACTGATAAGCCAGCGGGTCGCCATTCGGATCACTCGCCGTGGCGGTGAAGGTGACGACAGAGTTCTGCGGCACCACATTTGCCGATGGCACCATGGTGAGCGTGGGCGCGGCGTTCGCGCTGAAGTCGCCCATGTTCACCAGCACATCCACATACTTCGGCGTGGTGTCACTGACGCCCACGGTGGTCATGTAGATGCCGGCTTCCGTATCGCCAAAAGTCTGTCCAAGCGCGATGGCCGCATCATCCTTGCCGTAGGGTGATCCGGCTGTGGTGTCGATGAGTTGGATGTTGCTGCCGCTGCCGCTCGGATACTTCCAACCGAGGATCATGCCCTTGTCCGCCCAAGGCCTCGCGGTGCTGCCATTGTAAAGCTGGCGCACCTCTCCCCAGTAGGTGCGCTGAGAGTCCTTCGTGATGGTCAAAGCATAGCGGTTCCGCGGGTCGAGCACCTGCTGATCAAAAGCATAGATACGGTAAAGCCCACTGCTGGCGGCATTCTGCACATAGCTCTGCGGCAGCCACTTCACCTGCACCTTCGCGGCGACGTTGTATTGATCTGTCGGCACGCCGCCTCCGCCCATGTTGTCGTAGCTGTCGCCATATTCAGCATTCGCTCCGGGACCGATGGCGCTAGTGCCTGCGGTGTCCCAGAAGTTCGCATGAGCGAGACCGAACGCATGACCGATCTCGTGCGCCGTGACGCCCACACTATCGCCATAAACCCACACGGTATTGCCGCCGCCCCAGCCACCCGTGGCACGAGCTCCGCCGATGAGCCTGAGCACTGTGCAGTCGTAGTCCTGCCAGTCAAAGCCGAGCTTCCTTGCCTCTTCGCGCGCGTGATCCATCTCCAACCCGAGACCATTGACATCACCGCCGTTGGAAGTGTCCCGCTGCACATACCAAGCTTCGTTTTTCGGCAACTTAATATGAGGCGTCACCGTGGTCAGGGTAGTGAGTTTGCCAAAGGACGACTTCGAGTAGTAGTCCGCCACATTGCGCATGACTTCATAGCTCTTCGATTCAGTCGGCAAGTTGGCATTTTGATCCTGAAACGTCATCGGAATGTAGAGCACCTTGAGCTGGCCGATGGCCGGCGTTGGCGGCGCTGGCAGAGAGCCGGTGAGCACCACAGGCCCGCCGGTAGTTCCCTCCCCGTAGATGAGCTGCGACTGCACAAAGGTGGCGTGGTAGGGGCCGCATAGATAAATGTTTTCCTCCGGCGTCTCGATCACGCTTTCCTGCTGCTGCGCCGTGATCGGCTGCCCTGCATCCGCCTTTGCCAGAGTCACCTTCCCAGACACGGGGCACACTGTCACAGCCGTCTTAGACAAGTCCGGCACCTCGCCCACCTCCAGCACGCGCAGCGGTGATTCACTCGTAGCGAACTCACGATCCACGATCACTCCATTGAGCGCCGCATTCGGCACATTTAGCACGGACTCCTCTCGGCGGCCATAGACGTGTAGATTGTACGCCCCCTCTCCCGCCACCTCAGCGATGCGATGCGTCAACGTCTGCCCGAGTTCGAGCGCAGGCTGTCCCTCCGCAGGCACGCCTTGATACACCGTCACAGCAGCGCGCTTATTCATCCGCCGCTCCAATAAGCTCACAATCTCAAACGGCAGTTTCTGTCTCACGACCATCGGCACAGCCCGCTCAATCGCAGCGCGTGGATCATCAATGATGAGTTGCTTGTAAATAGGGCGGCGTTCGCGAGCAAGCCGCACACCTTCCTCATTCAGCTCCACACGCTGATCAGCACCCGCTTGCATGTAGCGCCCGCTCCAGTCATTGAAATCCACCAGAGCATCACCCGTAGGGACGGTCGGCTTCGATTCATCAAGCGGCAGGATGGCCGCTTTCTGAAGTCCGATAGTTTTCACCGGCCCGCACAGCGTGCAGTCAGAGCGCCGCACAGGAGCATTATGTATCGCCTCCCGATTCAGCAGGATGAAAAGAAGCCAGCATGAGCCCTCAACGGCGGCGATGAGGACAAGAAGTCCAAAGAGGGTTTTGAGACGCATGGTGGTAGGGTGGTTGGCGTTACCACTCTGACGATCTCATACTCAGCCTGTTAGAGTAAAGCTCGTTGTTGACTAAATCCGTGTATTTGAATCGAAAAATCAACCAAGGAAGCTCTGCGCTCAACGGCGCACGCGGATCTGTCCCACTTTGGGTTCATCTCGGTGATACTGCTGAGGAAAGTGATGCCGAACTAATTTGCACAACAAGACTTCGATGCCGGTGGGCACTGAGAAGGCGGCACACGATTCCACGGCATTTTTGCCAAGATAAGTGCCAGGCCGCAGAAGCCTGACAGCCCTGCAAAGATCAGCCCGGCTCCAAAGAACATCGGCAAGTAAACCCACTTTGCATCAACCCAGACCGCGAGAACTGACCCAGCGAGAACACTAACGCCAATCACAATCTGCACCTGACGCATCAGGGGAATCCCACCTCGCCGACTGCACTCACTTGGCAAAGAAGCCGCTTTCCAGGCGAGCATTCCACCTTCCAGATTCCGCACATTCGTGAAGCCCAGAGCACGCAGTTTCTCCAGCGCATTCAGCCCGCGCTTCCCCGCATGGCACATGACTATCACCGGCTTAGCACCATCGATCTCAGAGACTCGTGCCTCCAGATTTCCAAGAGAAATCAAGCGTGCGCCTGCGACATGCCCTTCGGCATATTCGACCGGCTCACGCACATCAATAAGCTGGCAGAATCCTCCTGCGAGTAGGCTGGATAGTTCACTGGGGGTAATGTGTTCCGTCGTCGAGTTCATATCGTCAACACTGACAGATGATTGTGTCCGCGACAGCCTCAATTGTTGGCAAATCTTGTACCATACCTGCGTCGAAGGTGGCTATCACTATAATACAATCATTAGTTAGGCGACTATACTTTGATAAACCATGAAAGGCCAGCCTTGCCAGCTTGGAATGGTGGTCTAGTCTCGTCGTCCCACCCACACACAACAATCACTATGGAACTCGTCAGACTTGGCATCGTTGGACTCGGCAATATGGGCAAAGCCCATCTCGGAAACATTCGTGCGGGCAAGGTCCCCGGACTCAAAGTCACCTGCCTTTGCGAAAGCCATGGCACCATCCCACCGCTTCAGGATGGCGAGCAGGCATTCACCGATGTCAGCCTCATGATCAAGTCGGGCCTCATCGATGCCATCCTCATCTGCACCCCGCATTTCAGTCACACCACCATTGGTATCGAAGCGCTGGGCGCTGGGCTACACGTGCTCGTTGAGAAGCCCATCTCCGTCCACAAGGCCGACTGCGAGCGACTAATCGCCGCGCACACGGACAAAACAAAAATCTTCGCGGCCATGTTCAACATGCGCACGAATGCCTGCTTCAAGAAAGTGAAAGACCTCATCGACAGCGGCGAGCTCGGCACCGTGCGTCGCGTCCACTGGGAAGTCACCAACTGGTTCCGCACCAACTACTACTACGCCACCGGCGGCTGGCGCGGCACCTGGAAAGGCGAGGGCGGCGGCGTCCTCATGAACCAGTGCCCACACAATCTGGATCTCTTCCAGTGGATGTTTGGCATGCCGCAAAAGGTCCGTGGTTTCTGCCAGTTCGGCCGCTTCCATGAGATCGAAGTCGAAGACGACGTGACTGCTGTCCTACAATACGACAACGGCACCACCGCCACCTTTGTCACCTCCACCGGCGAGGCCCCAGGCGTCAACAAGCTCGAAATCACCGGCGAACAGGGTCGTCTGACCGTCACCGACGGCAACAAAATCCACTTCCAGCGCAACCGCCAGCCCATGAGCAAATTCTGCATGGAAGCCGAAGCCGCCTTTGCCATGCCTGAATCCTGGCACATGGAAATCCCCGTCGCCGAGAGTGGCGGGCAGCACATCGAGATCCTGCAAAACTTCACCGATGCCATCCTCAAAGGTGAAAAGCTCCTCTCCCCCGCCGAACAGGGCATCTTCAGCGTCGAGCTGGCGAACGCCATCCTCCTCAGCACCTGGCAGGACAAAGCCATCGAGCTCCCCATGAGCAGCGCCGACTACGAGCGCATCCTCATCGAGAAGGGCGAAAAGAGCACCTTCCAGAAAACCAAAGTCGTCGCCAAAGCCAGCGCCGACGACTTCGCGAAGAGCTTCAGATAAAGCCATTTTATACCGCTAATGGGACGCTAATTAAACGCTAATGACAGAAACCCAGATCCTGACTTCTTCTTATTAGCGTCTCATCAGCGTCAAATTAGCGGTTCAAAACTACCCCTCCCCTGCCCCGATGCGCCACAAGCCATCGGGGCTTCTTCTGACGAATTGCAATGAACCAAAAGCACTCGAAAAACTTTCTCGAATGGAGCCATGGCCTCTTGATGATGTCCGCTCTTTTGTGGGTCTTATCTGGCATCGGGTGGTTGCTCAATGATCTGATTCCTATAATCGGCGGCATCTGCATACTCGCTGCTCTTTTCTCTCTAGTTGCATGTCCTTTAGCTTTGCTCACCGGGATACTTGCTGTGGCTTTCGATGTCAGAAGCCGAATGGCTTGGTTTACGGTGGTTCTCGTTCTGCTCACAACAGCAGCGTCCTTGACCATCTGCGCCTTCGTTTTCCGTGGTTTGGGCGCTGGCGTCGCCTGACTTCGTTCCACATGGAACAATCTCACCACTTGTGCTAGCCTCCCAGCCCCTTCGTCATTCGTCATTCTGATTTCGTCATTCCATGTACACTTTTCCCAAACACTATGATGTGATCGTCTGCGGCGCTGGCCATGCAGGCGTGGAGGCGGCGATGGCTGCCGCTCGGCTTGGTTGTCAGACGGCGATCCTCACTCAGAATCTGGATACGATCTCCCAGATGTCCTGCAATCCAGCTATCGGCGGCTTGGCCAAAGGGCATGTGGTGCGTGAGATCGACGCCCTTGGCGGCGTCATGGGCCTAAACACAGACGCCACGGGCATCCAGTTCCGCATGCTCAACGCCACCAAAGGCCCCAGCGTCCAGGCTCCGCGCGCTCAGTGCGACAAGAAAGCCTACCAGTTCCGCATGAAATGGCTGATCGAGAACCAACCGAACCTCGACATGCACCAGGGAAATGCGGCTGAGATCTTGGTGGAAAACGATGTCGTCACCGGCATCCGCACCAGCCTCGGGATGATCTATCGGGCCAAATCCGTCATCATTTCCTCCGGCACTTTTATGCGCGGACTCCTCCATGTCGGCCTCCAGAACCAGGCCGGCGGGCGTATGGGCGACAGTATTTCCACCCTATCCGACAGCTTGGCGCAGCTAGGATTCGAGATCAAACGCTTCAAAACCGGAACCCCCTGTCGTATCAACAGCCGCAGCATCGACTTCTCCAAGTGCGAAATCCAGCCAGGCGATACCCCGGCACCAGCCTTCTCCTACCTGTCTGGCATCGTTCCAGAGGATCCAGAAGGCGACTCCAACACCGGTTCACCCCAGTTCACGCTCAACTCCTGGCGGCCTGTAACGTTCCACGTGGAACAAATTCCGTGCTGGATCACCTACACAAACCCTCAAACGCATGACATTATCCGGGCGAATCTGGACAAGTCCCCCATGTATTGCGGGCGGATCGAGGGGGTTGGACCGCGCTATTGCCCGTCCATTGAGGACAAGGTGGTGCGCTTTGCGGAGAAGGAACGGCACCAGATTTTCCTGGAACCTGAGGGTCGCCAGACCCGCGAGTTCTACATCAACGGCGTCTCCACTTCCCTGCCCTATGAGGTGCAGCACGACTTCATCCGCAGCATCACCGGCTTGGAAAAGGCCGAGATCATCCGCCCCGGTTACGCGGTGGAGTACGATTACTGCCCGCCCACCCAGCTTTATCCGACGCTGGAAACGAAGCGTGTCTCCGGCCTCTATTTCGCCGGGCAGATCAATGGCACCTCTGGCTACGAAGAAGCGGCTGGTCAGGGTTTGCTCGCTGGCGCGAATGCGGCTCTGAAAGTTCAGGGCAAAGCACCCTTCATTCTCAGCCGTAGCGAGGCCTATCTCGGCGTGCTCATCGACGACCTCGTGACCAAAGGCGTCACCGAGCCCTACCGCCTCTTCACCTCCCGCGCCGAGTATCGCCTTCTCCTCCGTCAGGACAATTGCGACCTACGCCTCACCCCCCGCGCTGCCGAGGTCGGCCTCACCTGCCCCACGCGCAACCGCCTCACCCAGGAGAAAGCCGATCTCCTCGTCAAAGCCACCCACTTTGCCCAGACCACCAGTCACGAGGGCATGAAGCTCCACACTTGGATTCGCCGGACTGAAAACGACCACACCAAGCTCCCCGCAGAGCTACGCGCCGAATTCCCCGACCCCGTGTGGCAGCAGCTCGATTACAGCCTCAAATACGAGGGCTACGTCCAGCGCCAGGAAGTCATGATTGGCAAAACCGCCCGCATGGACGGCCACGCCATCCCCCCCGACTTTGATTACAGCAAGGTCCACAGCCTGAAAAAAGAAGCTCAACTCCGCCTCACCGAGATCCGCCCCACCACCCTCGGCCAAGCCGCCCGCATCCAGGGCGTCACTCCGGCAGAGGTTTCCTTGCTGGCGGTGATGTTGAGGAAGGCATAGCTGTCACTGTACCATCGACAAGGCCTGCTGAACAGCCAAGGTCGTTGGATGCTGCGGGCCGAGGTGTATTCTGGCAAGATCAGCGGTCGAAAGCAGAAGTTGAAGAGCTTCATTCTTGTTCCCATTTAGAAACTCGATTGTAGCCAGATCAAAACCAGAATGGATGGTGCGTGGATGAATCGGGCCTAAAACTTTCCCATATTGCTCCCACACTCTCCGGAGAATGGGCAGTGCATCATCAAGACGCTTTTGATCTCGGAGACAATTGCCGAGCCAAGACTCGATATGAAGAGTGTCAGGGTGATTGGGGCCATCGCGCTTGAGGCGAACTTCGAGGATGCTTCGAAGCTCCTTCTCACCCATGTCCAGAAGGCCCTGGTTAACGTAGTTGGCGGCCAAGTTTGCGCGAGTGGCCAACACAGTATCCCAGTCTTTGCCCATGTTCTTTTGGAGCTGAATTTCGAGAAGTATGGTTCCCTCCAGGATGGTCTCACTATATTTGCCGCTTTCCGACAGGACCACAGTGAGTGCCTGAAGTGCGCTCATACTGTTGGGACTGTCAGCGCCAAAGTCCTCGACACACTCCTTCACAGCTTTCCTACAAAGTGCTTCAGCTTCTTCGAAGGCCTTATCCGCTCGCAAGCAATTGGCTAATCTCAGTCGGGCCGTTTGAAGATCTGTGCTCCTCTGCCCGTAAACTCGAAAGCAGATGATGACCTGAGCCCGCGAGACCTGAGTGGCTTCCTTCAAATGGCCTGCTTGTCGAAGGAACTCAGAGAGCTCGCCACGACAGTAAATGGTCTCCTTCGCATCTGAGCCGAGCAACTTGAAGAACTCATCAAACGCTTTGCTGGCGTAACCCACCGCGTCTTCATAGCGGCCCTCGTCATACCGCATGCCGGCAGTCCGAAGCAGCCGATCCGCCTCATCCAAACGGTCTTGTCTTCGACTGCAGCTCGTCTGGAGAAGAACGGTCACAAAGAATAAGGAAATCAGAAAATTGAATCTCATCACTCTCATTCTTGGCTTGGGCAATAGACTGTAAAGGCACATTTCACAGATGGTTCTATATGTGTTCTTTTGAATACTCTTTTACCTCCTGCTTTGTATAGAGGTTCCCATGCCCTTCCCCGCCGTCTCTAAGTCTCCTTAACGACCGACCCAACTCGTTCGCAGGCACTTCAGAGTATTTGGAACGGCCTTCCAAACGTTTCCCCGATCGTTCGGAATTTCTGAAGGAGTTTCCCAGTGCTATGATATAAAAGCCTTGATGAAACACCGCCTCCTCACACTCCTCGGCCTAACCATCACGCCAGCTCTTTTGGCAACAGAGACACTCGAACATGATGGCGCACTGTATCATGTCTATCGTGTGCCGGTGGCGGTGCAACCGAGGCTGCATCTGCGGTGGCTGGATGATGCGGGCAGGCCGCTCTCGAACTTCGGCGCACTTCAGCAGCAGCTCGACCGCGAGGGGAAGAAGATCGCCTTTGCGACGAATGCGGGGATCTATGAACGCGGGCCGAAGCCTTGCGGGCTAACGATTTGTGATAGCAAAGAACTGGTGCCACTGAATCTCGCTGAGGGTGAGGGGAATTTCTTCCTCAAACCGAATGGGGTGTTTTATGTCGATGATCAGAGCGGGCCTGGAATCGTGGAGGCGGGTGCCTATCCATCACTCACGATCAAGCCACGACTCGCCAATCAATCGGGTCCGCTAATCTTGCGGAAGGGTGTCATTCACCCCGCCTTCAACGCGAATTCGCCTAACCTGAGGCAGCGCAGCGCGGTGGGTGTGGTGACGAAAACCAAGGAGATTATTTTTGTGATGAGTGATCGTGAGGATCGGGTGAAGGGGCGTGTCACCTTTCATCAGCTCGCGCGCTTGTTTCTGCATCTCGGTTGTGAAGATGCGCTGTATCTGGATGGCGACATCTCCCAGATGATCACCTCCCCTGCCCCAGGCACGAAGTTCACGCCGAACACGTTTTCAGGCATGTTTGTGGTGACGGAGTGAGCCACCTTCAAAGACCGCCTGAAGGCGGTGCTCCGAACTCTGAGCGTACGGAGCACCGGCTTCAGACGGTTCCCCGAATCCTGGGCGCGGGCTGTAGCTCGAATTAGGAAAGGTCACTTCTCCTTCACCACCATGGAGGGCGGCAGGGTGGCTATGGCATCAGGGCCGGTGAGCCATTCGCGCTTCGTCAGAGTCGCAGAAATAAAACCGACCCAGATGCTGGCGTGCATTTCCACGGGCAGACGCCAGGCGTCATCGCTGACCCAGATGGTGGAGGTCTTCATCTTCTTGTAGCTGGCGAGTTCGAGCTTGGTGGTGTCGAGCCTGCGGATCTTCACGTCCAATCGAATCGTTGGATAGGCCTTGCCATCGACTTTACGCGACTCACGGGCCATGACGGTGAAGGTCGCTAGATATGGGCGATCAAAGGGCTGGATGACTCGCGTGATTGCATCTCCCACGGCGAGCGGTTGGCTACGCAGGTAGAGAATGGAGGACTGAAGATCATCCACCGGCGCATAAGGACAGCGGCTGTATTTCAGCGCAGGCGTGCCGTCTTTGGGACTGACTGTGGCCTCCGTCAGCACATCGCTAGCGCGGAACTGCACGCGGTAGCTGACAGTCTCGGCTGAGTCCGTCTCGCTGTGCTCCATGTAGAGAGATCGCAGCGCCGAGGAGTCGAGCACGCTGGCCATGGTGCAGTCGTAGCGCCACAGGGCACGGGCTAGACCATTCGTCCCGGCTTCGGCGCGCGCTACCCAGCGACCATCCAGTTCCTGAAAGCGGATCTTCGCAGTGCCAGCAGAGACGAGATTATTCCAACTCAGATCATAGACGATGCGGCAAGGGGCCAGTGGCGGGAATGCACCCAGCGGCCCCTTTGTGACCGATCCTGCCCAGGCTGCCAGCCCTGTGACCTGCGCGTGACAGCTCAGGGACAACAGAAGAAACAAAAAGCCATAGATCATGCGCATGAAGGCAAGAGTAGCACACAGCATTGCACACGCCACTTGCGCCGAAGCCTGTTCCTTCGCATGAAGTACAGTCTTGGAAAACGAACTGCCAACTGCCGAATCCACCCCGATCCACGATGCCCGCGAGGCGTTGCGGAAATACTTTGGCTTTCGCGAATTCCTCGACGGCCAGGAGACGGTGATGGCGAACATTCTCGGTGGTCGTGACACGCTGGTGATCATGCCGACCGGCGGCGGAAAGTCGCTCTGCTACCAGCTCCCCGCGATGGTGATGGAAGGCGTGACCATTGTCGTAAGTCCGCTCATCGCGCTGATGAAGGATCAGGTGGATGCACTGGAGCGGCGCGGCATTCCGGCCACCGTGATCAACAGCACGCTGTCACTCAGCGAGCAGCAAGACCGCATCGCCGCACTGAAGCGTGGTGAATACAAGCTGGTCTATGTCGCCCCAGAGCGCTTCCGCAGTCGGATGTTTCTCAATGCCATGCAGCAGGTTGAGATCGGCCTCTTTGCCGTGGATGAGGCACACTGCCTTTCGCAATGGGGGCATGACTTTCGTCCTGACTACTTCCGGTTAGGCGAGGCGCTGGAGCAACTCGGTCGTCCGCAAGTCGTCGCGCTCACAGCGACAGCCACGCCGGAGGTGCGGGATGACATCGCGCGTGTTTTAGACCTGCGTGATCCCTTCATCACGATCCGTGGCTTTCAGCGCCCGAACCTCAGCCTGAATGTCACGCACACGAAGAAGGCGGATGAGAAATACGCGCGGCTCAAACAGATCATCGGGCAATACAAAACCGGCATCATTTACTGCTCCACCCGGAAGAAGGTCGAAGAAGTCGGCGACACGCTGCGGGAAATGAATGTGAAGGTCATCCAGTATCACGGCGGGCTCGATGACAGTGAGCGTGAGGATCGGCAAAACAAATTCATCAGCAAGAAGAACGACGTCGCCGTGGCCACGAATGCCTTTGGCATGGGCATTGATCGCAGTGACGTGCGCTTCGTCGTGCATTACGACATCCCCGGCAGTGTCGAGGCCTACTATCAGGAAGCCGGGCGTGCTGGCCGCGATGGCGAGCCATCCTGGTGCGAGTTGTTCTTCAACTTCGCCGATACCAAGACGCAGGACTTCTTCATCGACGGCGCGAATCCCACGGCGGAAGTCATCGTCAGCATCTACCAAGCGCTGTTGAACAAGGCCGATACACAGCATGAGGTGGAGGCCAGCATCGACGACCTAACCGATTATGCCGGACTGAAGAACAGCATGGCCGTCAGCTCCGCGCTAGGTCATCTGTCGCGCGCGGGTTACATCGAGCGCTACGACATCCCCGGTCGGCGCATCCGCGGCACAAGATTGCTTCAGCCGAATGTTTTAGCGCGTCATCTGAAACTAGATGCCATCGCCCTCCGTGACAAAGAGCGCCGTGATCGCGGCAAGCTCAAAGCCATCATCGACCTCTGCTACGACGAGCAGCGCTGCCGCCAGCAGCAGATCCTCGCTTACTTCGGCGAGCATGAAAGCCAGCCCTGCGGTACCTGCGACATCTGCCGCCGCAGTGGTGTGCAGACACTGCGTGAAGGCAACGCCGAAGAAGTCACCATGCTCAGGCAAACCCTCAGCGGCATCGCGCGCATGTCCACCAAGCGCGCTGATGGCGCGTGGGAAGGCCGCTTTGGCAAAGGCCGCATCATTCAAATGCTCGTCGGCAGCAAGTCGAAGGAGATCGTCGATGCCGGACTCGACAAGCTCACGACGTATGGATTACTCAAGCACATCGGCACGAATGCATTGCATCCTTTGTTCGGCGAAATCGAGAAGCAGGGCCTCATCGAAACAAGCACTGGCGAATATCCACTCGTCTCACTCACCGTGAAAGGCGGCGAACTGATGCGCACCGGCGGGAACATCCGCATGATCTGGCCGGACACCACGCCCGCCTCATCCCAGCCCACCAAGCCCGGTGCCAAACTCACCGCCGCCGAAGTTTCCATGCACGAGCTGGGCTTTGATGACGCCCTCTTTGAAAAGCTCAAGAAGCACCGGAACGCCATCGCCCAGTCAGAAGGCGTGCCCGCCTATGTCGTCTTCAGCAATCAAACGCTGGAGTTCCTCACCCGCCTGAAACCGAAGAGCATTGAATCAGCTCTCAAGATTCGCGGTGTCGGTGAAAAGAAGGCGGTGACGTATTTGCCGGAGTTCATTCAGGTGATCAAGAAGCATGGATAAACTCAATCCTTCGAATTGATGTTCCCCGATTTCCGAATCGCACGCATCAGACGCCAGCCGAGGAAGAGGCTCAGCAGGTAGCCAAGCGCACCGAAGACGGAGATGCCCCAGAGCACGGGCTTGGCCTCGCGACTCCACAGCTCAGATGAGCCGAGGAAGATGGCGGCGGTGAGGACGCCGAGGACGAGGCGGTTCACGATGGGATCAAGATGCCGATGATCAAGATGCACCGTCAGCGTGCCGTCGCGGAACCTCGCGAGAAGATCCACGAGATCACGCGGCAGTGCAGAGATGAGGCGATCCCAATCACGATAAGCGCGGCGCGCACGACGAACGATGCGGTTTGGTGCGAAGCGACGCAGCAACATGCGCTGACAAAATGGCTGCATCAGCTCGGCTAGGCTCACGTCGGGACTGAAGCGACGGCTGGTGCCTTCCAGCACGATGATCGTTTTCAAAAGCATGGCCAGCGGCGGTGGCAGCGTGATGTGATAACGGCGGATGATCTCGATCAGAGAACTCAGTGCCGACCCAACGTTGATGTCACTTAATGGGTGGCCCACAAAGTCGGCCATGAAGTCGTCGAGATCCGCGCGCAGTCGATCTTGTGCAAAGTCATGAGGCACAGAGCCGAGGCGCAGCACTTGCTCGGTGACTTGCTCGGCATCGTTCTCGACGATGCCAAGAAGCAGCGCTTCCACTTCATCGCGCAACTCGTCATCGATTCGACCCACCTGCCCGCAATCAACGACACCAACCACGTTTCCTGGCAGCAGGATCAAATTTCCCGGATGCGGATCGGAATGATAGAAGCCATCACGGAAAACCATTTCCAAATACATGTTCGCTCCACGCCGAGCGAACTCAGACAGATCTTCACCCGATGCCTTCAAGGCCTCAATGTCAGTGCCAGGAATGCCATCGAGCCGCTCCATCGTGACGATCTGATGCGAGCAAAGATCAGAATACACTCGCGGGATGCAGACGTTGGGATCTTCCTCAAAATGCAGCGCAAACTCCTCCAGGTTTCGCTTCTCATAAGTGAAGTCCAGCTCTCGTAACAAGGTGCGGCGAAACTGCCGAACGATGGCCACTGGCTGATACGGGCGCAGTGACGCCGACTGACTCTCGACCAATTCCGCCAGCAACTGCAATATCTCCAGATCCGTGATGACACGACTCTCGATCCCAGTGCGCCGAACCTTCACGGCCACACGCTCACCACTCGGCAGCACCGCTCCATACACCTGTGCGATGGAAGCCGCCGCCATCGGCGTCTCCTCGAACTCAGCAAACAATTCCTCCAAGGTCGCACCGAGATCTTTTTCGATAAGCGCACGCGCTGATTCGGCTGACTCTGCCGGCACATTAGACTGCAACTCAGACAGCTCGGCTGTCATTTCAGGTCCGATCAAATCAGCGCGCGTGCTTAGCATCTGACCCAGTTTAATGAACGTCGTACCCAGCTCAGTTAACGCCATACGCACTCGTGCAGCGGTGGTCACTCCAGCCAGAGCTTGGCCATCCGCACTGCGCAGCCGATCATTCAGCCAGGGATAGTCGAGACTGCCAAACATATCCGCCAATCCATATTTCCCCAGCACCGTCGCGATCTCGCCGAGGCGCATCGCATGTCGTTCAAGTCGCGCTATGACATCCAGTTTCATGATCAAGCATACACGCTAGAGAAGCCTTGTCGAAAACTCACAAACCCGCCGCCGCCTCGCGCAGTTTATCCTTCTTGCTCTTGCGCCAGCCTTTGATTCCACCCGTACTTGGAGATGGCGGCGGCGCTTGATCCATTGGCTCGAAACCTGGGATCTGCTCGCGCACGAGGCTCAGATGATTGCGCTTCTCGATCAGGCAAAAATGCGCATGGGATTCTGCTGCGATGAAACTCACCGCAACACCCGCCTCCCCTGCGCGGCCCGTGCGACCAATGCGATGTGTGTAGTCCACCGCAGAGCGCGGCAGATCGTAATTCACCACCGCTGGCAACTGCGCGATGTCCAATCCGCGACAGGCCAAGTCCGTGGCTACAAGCACCTGAAAGAACGAGTCTTTAAACTCCGCCAAAGCCTGCATTCGCGCGCCCTGACTCAGTTCGCCATGAAAGGCCACCGCGCCGATGCCATGACGCCTCAGCTTGTCAGCGACATGCTCAGCCGTGTATTGCTTCGCCACAAAAACGAGCACCCGCTTCCAGCCTTCCGTCTTGATCAAAAGACGCAGCAGCGGCGTGCGCTGCGCCGTGTCCACTTCGATAGCGCGCTGCTCGATCACCGGCATCTCAGCAGGCGCACTTTCGATCTCGATCCGTGTCGGCTCATGAAGAATCTGATCAGCCAGCGCTTGCACCTCATCAGGAAACGTCGCCGAGAATAACAAAGTCTGCCGATGCTTGGGCAACAGTGCCAACACACGTTTCAGCTCATCGGCAAAGCCCAGATCGAGCAGCCGATCCGCCTCATCCAGCACCAGCGCCGAGACATGATTGAGATGCAGTGCATTGTGATCCACAAGATCCAGCAAGCGGCCCGGCGTCGCGATGATGAAGTCCGCGCCACCGCGCAGCGCCATCATCTGAGGATTGATCGAGACTCCACCAAACGCGCTCACCACTTTGATGCGTTCAGGCAAATGAACCGCACAGCGCAGCACTTCTTTCGTCACCTGCGCCGCCAGCTCGCGCGTCGGCACTAGGATCAAAGTGTGTACACGCCGTAGCTTCTCCATCCGTGTCGCCAGCCAGCGCTGGAGCAGCGGCAGCACAAACGCCATCGTCTTGCCCGAGCCTGTCTGCGCCGTCGCCAGCACGTCTCCGCCTTTCAGCACCACAGGAATCGCAGCCGACTGCACTGGCGTCGGAGCAACATATTGACTGAGAGCGCTGACGAGCGGGGCAGAAAGACCGAGAGATGAAAAGGGCATGGCCTTTCCTATAAGCCCGATCCGCGCAGCATAAAACTTGGAATCATCCCGTCTTCAAACCGCGTTTAGACTACTCCATGAAACTCGCCCTCATCCTCTCACTCATTGCTGGACTTACTTTCGCCAAAGATCATCCCGACACCACTGGCTGGAAAGATCTCTTCGCTGCCGATCTCTCAAACACCGTTGCACCTGGCGGCTGGGGATTCACCAATGGTGAACTCGTCGCCAAAGACCATGACACACTCTGGACCAAGGATTCGTATGGCGACTTCATTCTCGATCTCGAATTCAAAGTGATCGCCGAATCCAACAGCGGCGTCTTCCTCCGCTCTGGCGATATCAAGAACGTGCTCTCCGCGCTCGAAGTCCAAGTCCACGACAGCGCTGACGGCAGCAAATACGGCATGGTCGCCGCCATTTATGATGCCATGCCGCCAACCAAGAGCATGGCCAAACCTATCGGCGAATGGAATCACTTCACCATCACCTGCCAGGGCAGTAAGGTCAGCATCCTCTTCAATGGGGAACTCGTCATCGACGCCGACCTCAACAACTGGCCCGAAGCCGGCAAGAACCCAGACGGCACGCCGAACAAGTTCAAGAAAGCCCTCAAAGACTACGCCCGCAGCGGCCCCATCGGCCTTCAGGGACTCCATGGTAAAGCGCAGGCTCCGGTGTGGTATCGGAATGTGAAGATCAAGGTGATCGAATAGCCATGCTTCGTCTTGTTTGCCTATTCCTCACCACGACGTCATTCGCCGCTCCCATCGAGCGCATCTGGTTGACTCATGCGACGAATGATTCCTCCAGGATCGTCATCAATTGGGAGACTGATAGGCCGGGTAATTCCGTGGTTGAGTTTGGCACGAGCGAAGTCCTTGACCTTCTCAGCAGTGATTCAGAGAAGGTCACACTCCACCACGTCGAGATCCCGCTGGAGCAGCGGGACGCGGTGTATCACTACCGCGTCCGCAGTGGCGATGACTCATCCGCCATCGCCACTTTCAAAAGCTGTCCGAGCAAAGACATTCGCATCGCAGTGGTCGGAGATTGGGGTTTTGCATCAGGGAAGGATGTGAGCGCGATCACTCGAGACGATGTGCACCTGCTGATCACCGTCGGTGACAACGTCCCAAGCCTGCATGAAAAGGGCAAAGAAGGCACCAAGGCCTTCAGTGCTTTGATCGACGCGCATCGCGAACTCTTCCGCAGCACGCCTTTCATGCCCATACTCGGCAATCACGACCGCGAGATCACCTCCCGTGAAGCCAAACCGCCAATGCATGCCGTCTATGATGTCGAAGCCACCGCGTATCGCGATTTCTTTGCCCTGCCCGGGGACGAATGGAAATGGCACTTCGATCTCGCCGACTTTGACCTGCGCCTCATCGCGCTCGACCTCAATCACATCCAAGACTTCGGCACCACCTGGCAGACCTGTCACGCTTGGCAGCCCGATTCGCCTCAATTCAAGTGGTATGCCGAAACGATGGCCGCCACGAAGAGCGGCTTCGTCCTCACGCTGATGAACGAAAAGCAGAGCCAAGTCCAAGGCCTCACCAAAGGCGCATGGCACGAGCATTTCCGCAAAGGCAGCGCCCTCATCACCGGCTTCGGCTACTTCGCCGACCACGCCGAGCTCACCGGGAGCCTCCCCTATTTCAACACCTGCCTCAAAGGCGATGGCGACCTCTACCAAGATCCGCAATCCAAGTTTCACGCCCGAGAGGATAACTACCTCCTTCTAACACTCACCACTGGTGCTCTGACGATGAAGATCCAGTTCAAGAACCTGCGTGGAGAGGTGCTGGACACCACCGAGATCAGAAGGAGAAATCCGTGAAGCCTTTACCTCCAGCCCAATTCAATTCGTGGAGTGCATCCATCGGTTTCTCCCTTCTATTTTGTGGGAACGCCGCCTTTGCGTTGCCTCTACTGCAAATCGAGCAGAGCTGCATCGAGTGCCACGACAAAGATACCGCCAAGGGCAGCCTCGATATCACGGCGCTGAAGTTTGATCTCATTGATAGCGCTACGCGTGAGCGCTGGGTGCGCATCCACGACCGCGTGGAGAAAGGCGAGATGCCGCCGAAGGCTGGGGACATGTCGGCCGTGGATCGTGCAGCTTTGGTGAAGACGCTGGATGCATCGCTCTATGAGGCGGATCGCGCGGAAGTGCTGGCGAATGGTCGTGGGCCGTTGCGCAGGCTGAATCGCGATGAGTATGAGCAAAACTTGCGCGATGTGCTGCAACTGCCTGATCTCGACATTCGCGATATTTTACCCGAGGACCGCGAGGGATATCGCTTCAACAAAACGGGCAGCATGCTCGACATGTCGCGTGTGCAACTCACGGCTTACCTTGACGCCGCAGAGGCGGCTTTGCGGGCGGCGATGGTCACGGAGCATGCGCCGCCGCCCGTGGTGAAGAAGCGAGTGGTGGGCACGGGTTTGTTTCCAGGCGCCAGCACCTTTGGGAATCGCGAGGCGATGTTTTTCGCCAAGAATAACAAATTTATCGAGTTGGATCGCAAGAAGGGAAAAGAGGCTGCAACGGATGAAGGTATCGAGTTGGCATTGTTTCGTTCGGCGAGTTGGCCATATCTCGGCACGCCACGTGACGTCGTCGCGAAGCACTCCGGGCACTACAAAGTGCGCTTCTCGGCACGGGCCGTGTTGCAGCAGCCTGGGTTTGCATTGCTCCCCGCGAAGCAACCGGTGCCAATGACTTTCCGCACGCGCAAGCCCGCCGGTGTGGACATCATCAATGAAGTGCGTGCCTCCGGTGGCGTGATCGACATTCAGCCGAAAAAGCAGGTCTATGAAACGACGATCAAGTTGCGTGCAGGTGAGTCGTTTGAATACAGCCTGCTTGGCCTGCCAATGCCACTCGCGATGAACCCCAACGGCTCCGCGCCTACCTATCGCTATCCACCTTTCCCGGAAGGTGGTCAGCCGGGCATCGCGGTGCAATGGCTTGAGGTCGAAGGCCCCATTCCGCCGTCAAACTGGCCTCCGCCCTCGCATCGCGTGCTGTTTGATGATCTCGGCATCGACGTGAAGCCAAAGAGCGCTCAAGAAGATGCAAAACGCCTGCTGCGTCGCTTTGTGAGCCTCGCCGCACGTGAGCCGGTGTCGGAGGATGATTTACTTTTGTTTGATGCGCTCATCGCCGAGCGACTGGAGAAAGGTGCGCCGTTCAAAGAGGCGATGCTGGCCGGCTACAAGGCCTTCCTGGCCTCCGGCGACTTCATTTTCCTCCGCGAGCCCGAATCGGCCGACGATCACTTCGCCATCGCATCTCGCCTTTCCCATTTTCTCACCAACTCGAGGCCTGATGCTCGTTTGAGCGAGCTTACGACGAAAAAGCAGCTCCGCGTTGCCAAGACGCTGCGTGAGGAAACGGAACGTCTCATCGCCAGCGGCGGCTTCGAGCGCTTCGTGAAAAACTTCACCGACTACTGGCTCAGCCTGCGCCACATCCGCCGCGATGATCCCGACATCCGGCTCTTCCCGGAGTATCGCTTCGACGAGTATCTCGTGGAGAGTATGGAGCAAGAGACCCGCACCTTCTTCACCGCTATGATTCGTGAAAACATGCCCGCCAGCGTGATTGCGAAGGCCGATTTCGTCTTCGCGAACGACCGCCTCGCGAAGCACTACCAGCTCCCACCACTCAGCGGCTCCGCCATGCGAAAAATCGCCGTGCCAGAAGGTAGTCCATTCGGCGGATTGCTCACGCAGGCGGCTGTATTGAAGGTTAGTGCGAACGGCACCAACACCTCGCCTGTGGTGCGCGGTGCGTGGGTGATGGAGCGACTCATTGGTCAGCCGCCGCCGCCACCACCGCCCAGCGTGCCCGCCGTGGAGCCGGACATTCGCGGTGCCAAAACCATCCGCGATCTCATGGCGCTGCACACCAAAGAAAAATCCTGCGCTGGCTGCCACGCCAAGTTTGATCCCGTCGGCCTCGCCTTGGAGAGTTTTGATATTCTCGGCGGCTGGCGCACCCGCTACCGCGGCATTGAGAAAGGCGAGCGCATCACTGGCATCGACCGCGCCGGCCACGACTTCAGCTACACACTCGCCACGAATGTCGATCCCAGCGGCAAACTCATCGATGGCCGCACCTTTAATGATGTGCACGCTTTGAAAGCCATCCTCGCCGCCAACCCACGCCAGCTCGCGCGAAACCTGCTCCACCAGTTCACCGTCTATGCCACCGGCACACCCGTCCGCTACTCCGACCGCCGCGAGATCGAGTCCATGCTCGATGCGTGCGAGAAGGATGGGTATCGCGTGCAGGATTTGATGCTCGCGTTGGTGGGGAGTGAGATATTCACCGGAGGTCCCGCTAAATGAGCGCCGCTCTGCATCACGATGCCGAAGGCATCCCAGCCATTAGCCGGTGGTTGAGCGAAGCGACACCACCGGAACACCGTATGGAAACCACCCGCATCCCGGAGGGATGCCAGCCCACCCGCTCCTCAGTCCAAATAGCGATCTTCGTATTTCACGCCTGCTTTCTTCAAAAACTCCACCAACTCCTCGCGAAACGACTTCACGCGATGATGCTCGGCTTGGTTCGCGATGTATTTCTGCACCTGAGGCCTCGCCGTCGGGCTCACGGTGAATGCACCGTATCCTTCCTGCCACGCAAACTCCCGCAGCCCAATCTCTTCATGCACCCAGACAGACGATGCCTTTTTCAGCTCCCGCATAAAATCTGCCAGACAATGCGTGGCCTTCAGCCCTACGAGCAGATGCACATGATCGGCCACGCCGCCGACACCTTGCGCATAGCCCCCCAGTCCCGCTACCGTGCCGCCGAGGTATTCGTGAAGGCGGTCTCGCCATGCAACGTCGATGATCGGCGCCCGATCCTTCGTGGAGAAAACGATGTGGTAATGCAGAGCAAGGAACGTCGAGGGCATAACCATACGAGTTGGCTGGCATCCCTCCGGGATGCGGGGCTGTGGCGCATCGTATCCGGTGGTGGCGCTTCGCTCAACCACCGGCTAATGGCTTTGAACCCTTCGGGTTCGTGATTTCAGCTCAAACTCCTTTATGAACTTCCCCCACATCTCGAAATCCTTTCCTCGCCGTCAGTTTCTGCGTGGAGCAGGCGTGTTACTCGGCTTGCCATTCTTGGAGCAATCCATCGCTCGTGGAGCGACTCCAAAAGCACCACGCCGGATGCTCATCATCTCGAACAACCTCGGTTTCCTGCCAAAGCCGTTCTTTCCGGAGACCGCCGGGCGTGATTACGAGCTGACGCAGACGCTTACGCCGCTGGCCGATGTGAAGAGTGAGTTCAGCATCTTCAGCGGTATGTCGCATCCGGATGTGAATGGCGGGCACAGCGCGGAGAATTGCTTCCTCACCGCTGCACGCGGGCCGACGAAGAGCGGGTTTCGCAATCAGATCTCGCTCGACCAGTTCGCGGTGGAGAAACTTGGCCAGCTCACGCGATTCCCGACGCTGAATCTCGGCGTAAACATCGACAAAGCGAACCGCAGTCTCTCTTGGACACGCGACGGCGTTTTGCTGCCCGCAGAAGACAGCGCGCCGGCTTTGTTCCGGCGCATGTTCGTGCAAGGCGATCCCGAAGCCGTGAAACGACAACTCAATGCACTCGACGAGCGCGGCAGCATTCTCGACACGTTGATGGATCACACGAAGAAGCTCAGTCGCAGCCTCGGCAGCGATGATCGCTCGCGTCTCGACCAATACCTCACCTCCGTGCGCGAAGTGGAGGAACGCCTGCTGACCGCTCGCGAATGGGAACTCAAACCCAAGCCCGTTACCAAGCTACCCGAACCTGCGGACATCCAGGACAAGAAGCTCATCTTTGAAAAGCTCGATCTCATGCTCGCCATGGCGCAGCTCGCGTTCGAATCCGACTCCACGCGCATCATCACGCTCATGGTCGATGCCTTTGCCACGCCCGCCTTCAAGATCGACGACCACGAAAGCACCACCGAAGGCTACCATGGTCTCAGCCATCACGGACAAGCTCCCGAGAAGGTGAAGCAGCTCGAAGACGCTGACCGCCAGCAGATGGTGCTGCTGCGCAAACTCATCCAAAGCCTCGCCGCGAAGCGTGAAGACGACTCCCGCCTGCTCGACCGCACCATGGTCCTCTTCGGCAGCAACATGGGCGACGCCAACAAACACGACAACACCAACCTCCCCATCCTCCTCGCCGGCGGCGGCTTCAATCACGGCCAGCACCACGCCTTCAAGGGGGATCACGACAAACCACTCTGCAATCTCTTCGTCTCCATGCTCCAGCACCTCGGTGCGGAGACAGAAGCGTTTGGATCGAGCACGGGGACGTTGGCGGACTTAAAGCAGTCCATTTAAATTCTCTTACTCACCGGAATGGAGCGCCTTCACCACGATTTCGCGAAACGCCAGGTGATGTGGTAGCTCGACCTTCGCTTTGCGATGGAGCACGACGACCTCCTCACGGCCAAAGAGTTTCCCTGCCCATCGCCGAACTCGAAAAATCCAGCATCGACCGCGCCCTCGCCGCGCAGAAAAACAACGCGCTGCCAGATGTCGAAGGCCAGCAGCTCCGCGCCATCTTCCTCGATGACAACTCACCCTTCGTGCTCGCGGGCAAAGACTTCCTCAGCAACCGCCTCTTTGCCAACCGCGATGTCGCCAATGGCCTGCGCCGCAACACCGCCAAGCCGCTCACCGAACTGCAAAATCATCCCGGCTCACCCGCCCGCGCCATGACCTTCGTCGATGCCGACAAGATGCATGACGGCAAAGTCTTCATCCGCGGCAATCCCAACACCCCAGGCCCCGCCGCGCCGCGTCAATTCATCACCGCGCTGCATCACATCGCGCCCGAGCCTTTCCCCAAAGACAAAAGCGGCCGACTCCAGCTAGCGCAGGCCATTGCCAGCAAAAACAACCCGCTCACCGCCCGCGTCATCGTCAATCGCGTCTGGGGTTGGCACTTCGGCGACGGCATCGTCGCCACACCGAGCGACTTCGGCTTCCGTGGCGACAAGCCGACCAACCAACCGCTTCTCGATCACCTCGCCGCGTGGTTCATGGAGAATGGCTGGAGCTTCAAGAAGCTGCACAAGCACCTCATGCTCACCGCCGCCTATCAGCGAGCCGATTTCCCGCTGCGTCCGCTTGATCTGGAGCCCTTCCGCGACACCTTGCTCGCCGTCACAGGCCGCCTGAAACCCGATCTCGGCGGCAAGGCCGAGAAGATCGCCGACACCACGCGCCGCACCGTCTATGCCTTCGTCGATCGCAAAACACTGCCCTCGATCTACCGCAGTTTTGATTTCCCCGATCCGAACTTCAGCGCGCCGAAACGCAGCCGCACTGCGCTCACACCACGCGCGCTCATCTTGATGAACAGCCCGCTGCTCACTGACAGCGCCAAGAATCTCGCTGCGACGCTCACCAAAGACCTGCCGGATGACAACAGCCGCGTCGAGGAGCTGTATCGCCGCGTGTTCCAACGCCAGCCCACCGACAAAGAGATGCAACGCGCGCATGATTACCTTGCCGCTTACCCGAAGGACGACCTCGTGCATCCCGAGTCGCGGGACTGGCAGTATGGCTTCGGCGATTTCGATGCCGCCGCAAAGCAGGTGAAGGATTTTGCCTCGCTCGCCAATTTCGACGGCAAGGCCTTCAAAGGCACCAGTGACATGCTCGATGCGATGGGTGGTGATCCCGGCGCTACGAGCAAGCAAAGCACCGTGCGCCGCTGGGTCGCGCCACTCGATGGAGAGGTGAACATCGCCGCGGAACTCATCCACATGGACGAAAAGAGCGACGGCGTCGTCGCGCGCATCCTGAGCAGCCGTGCCGGCCAGCTGGGCGAGTGGACCGCGAAGAAGCAGGCCGTGTGCACCGACCTCGCAAAGATCGCCGTGAAGAAAGGTGACACGCTCGACTTCATCGTCAGCAGCTTGAGCGGCAAGGACGCCGCCGCTTATCAATGGAGCCCCAGCATCGTCATGCCCGGCACTGACATGCCCGCGATGCCCGGCATGGCCCGTCGCTGGGACGCACGCGTCGATTTCGCCAATCCCAAAGCCCCGCAGAAGCCGCTGACGGCCTGGGAAGAGTTGTGCCAGGCGTTGTTACTCTCGCCGGAGTTCGCGGTGATGGAGTGAATCGCGCGCGATGCGGCGTTTCGTCTGCATGAAGTTATTTGTTCCTGCGCTTTTCACCACCGCTTGTTTGCAAGCGGCTGAACCACTCGATGCTTTCATGGAAAGCCAGCGTCCGTCCTTGATCCAGCTCTACGAGCATCTCCATGCGAACCCCGAGCTGTCGTTTCATGAGGAAAAGACGAGTGCACGCATGGCGCAGGAAATCAGGGTGGCTGGATTCGAGGTGACCGAGAAAATCGGTGGCTGGGGTGTGGTGGCCGTGTTGAGAAACGGACCGGGCAAAACAGTGCTCGTGCGCACGGATTTGGATGGCCTGCCGGTGCGCGAGATCGGCTCGGCGCCTTATGTCAGCAAAACGACCACCAAGGACGACGCTGGCAACGATGTCTCAGTGATGCACGCCTGTGGCCACGACATGCACATGACCTGCTGGGTCGGCGCGGCGCGAGCGCTGGCGGCTTCGAAGGAGAAGTGGAAGGGCACACTTGTCTTCATCGCCCAACCTGCCGAGGAGCGCGGCATGGGCGCACTGGCGATGATCGAGGATGGCCTGTACAAGCGCTTCCCGAAGCCAGACGTGTGTCTGGCGCTGCATTGCGATGCGGGACTCGCTGTAGGCACCTTTGGAGTGACGAGCGGTCCTGCGACAGCGAGCACAGACACGGTGGACATTCTCGTGCATGGCGTCGGCGGCCACGGTGCGATGCCGAACATGACGAAGGACCCGATTGTGCTCGCCTCACAGATCGTGCTGGCCTTGCAAACGATCGACAGCCGCGAATTGCATCCTGTGGAGCCCGTCGTGATCACCGTGGGCAAATTCAACGGCGGCACCAAGCACAACATCATCCCCGACAAGGTCGAACTCGGCCTCACCGTGCGCACAACGAGCGCGGAGACACGCGAAAAGGTGCTGGAGTCGATCAAACGCATCTGCCGCGGACACGCGCTCGCCGCCGGATTGCCGGAAAATCTGCTGCCCGAGATCAAACTGACCGGACCCGGCACGCCATCGCTCTACAACAATCCCGAACTCACTGCGCGCATGAGCAACGTGTGGTCGGAGGCCTTTGGCAAGACCAGCATCATCGAACGCAAGACCTCCATGGCCGGCGAGGACTTCTCCCGCTACACAATGACACCTGAGAAGATCCCCGTGTTCCTCGCCTGGCTCGGCACGGTGGCGCCCGAGAAGATCGAGAAAGCGCAGAAGACCGGCGAGGTGCTGCCGAGCCTGCATTCACCGTTCTATCGGCCCGAACCCGCGCCTTCGATCACGTTTGGCGTCAAAGCGATGACACTCGCCGTGCTGAGCGAACTCAACCGTTGAACCTTATGAACCGCCGCGACACCCTTGCTCTTACACTCGCCGGCTCGCTGCTAGGAAATTGCTTTTTGGGGTGACTGGTCGGGATGGCCTTGGATGTGGTGCGGGGATGCTTCTGTAATTTGTTGGATATTGCCGCAAATCAGCTGGTCCTCTGAAGCCTCGTCTGGGTTACCTCATTATTCACATTTCGGTTTGATGCATGGATGCCATTTCTAGTTAAGAATCAACTATTCGTTTCTCCGTTTTGCTTGGTGCGGCACCTGTAGGGTGCTTTGCTGGGCTGACTTTGACATCCGCCTATGCTTCCATCCAAACACATCGTGACCGTCGCTACCCTTGCAGCTATGGTGATTCTCACTGGTTGCGGTTCGACAGTGGCCACCAGGCAGGTTTCTGCTACGGAACTTTGGCGCACATGGAGGAAAGATCCTGAATGGAATAAATTGCGAATTGAAGCCCTCAATCAATTGGACGTTACTGGTCTCAGGAAGCAGTGGAAAACCGATCCTGACAAAGTGTTGGCGGAATTGCGTCATGATTCAGGAAAGAAAACGGCCCTGCAGTCTGCGGTGGCCATTCTTGCTGCGGATCTGGCAACTGAGCGTGAGTCCAAACTACGTGGCGCTGATGTGCTGGGGCTCTGGCTCATCGCCGCTGAAGGTGCCTACTATGCGGTTAAGGAATCTTCAAAGGAGGTGTTGATAGCCGAAGAGGCCGAACATGCGAGGTTCATGGTGAATCTTTACAATCGGTCCGTCTCGCATTTCGTGGATCTATACTTTAAGAGGGGGGGACTGCGGAATGGCAAAAACGAGGACGTTGAAGTTCTTGGAGGAAACATCAGTGTCAGCGTCAATAATTTCCGAGCCGGCGCACTTGATCCTTTGCTACTCGACGAGTTCATCCCCACCAACGAAGTAAAGATTGAGGGCTTCACCGCGAAAGGCCGACTACCCGGTGTAGGCGCCACTTTTTCAGGTGTTATCAATCGCATTCCAGAGCGTGAACATCTCATGGCTTACACTACCAGACGCGGCCTCAATATTCCGGTGACTGTGGCCATTCTGTTCCCCAAGCATCCTTCTGCTGCCAAAAAATCCCACGCTGACATCTTGCTGATCGATCCCACAGTGCGTCGCGAGGTTCCTTTTGGGGACCGCCCATTACCCGTTTCGCGTGATACAGTTGCTCCTCTCGCTCTCGAGCTCAATGGTATTAGCGGGACCAGCCTCGGATTGGGGGGACTCTTGCGTGTAAACGATCGGATGAAGCTCGCCGGACTTTACATGTTGCAGCCTTATGACCCGAACCGGATACCCGTGCTGATGATACATGGTCTGCAGTCTTCACCTGTCATCTGGCGCAATCTTATCGCGGAGCTTCAAGCCGACCCTTCACTCAGCGCAAAGTATCAATTCTGGGTGTTCTATTATCCAAGTGGAGTAGCAATTCCCAAGTCGCGCTACTTGATCTCCCAGAAGATGCACGAGGTAATCCAGCACTTTGACCCAAAAGCTAAGAACCTCGCCTCCCGAAATGTTGTCGTCATTGGACACAGCATGGGTGGCGTTCTATCTCGTTCGCTGATCACCGATGTTGGTGATCGCTTTTGGAAGCAATTTTCGACAAGAGATTTCAGCGAACTGAAGGTGCCTGAAGAAAAGCTTCAGCAAGCCAGAGACACAGTATTTTTCAAGCCCATGCCGCAGGTGAAGCGTGCCATCTTCATTGCAGCACCTCACCGGGGTGCTGATTTGGCGCAGAGTTGGCTTGGCAATATAGGTTCCTCGCTGGTGAGCCTTCCTAGCGATCTTCTCAAATTCAACATGATGTTGATAAAGGAGAATGTTTCGCTTCTACGCACCGATTTCCAGCAAAATCGCGTGGCCAACAGTATCAATTCTCTCCGGCCTGACGCGCCAATCTATGCTGCCCTTAACTCATCCCCATTTGCAAAAGGCGTCCCATATCACAGCATCGTGGGTGACCGCGGTCGCGGAGATACGCCCAATAGCTCGGATGGTTTTGTGCCCTACAGCAGTTCGCATCTGGATGGGGCTGAAAGCGAACTCATCGTTCCCACCGGTCATCACGCATATGAGAGTCCACTTGCCGTGGATGAAGTAAAACGCATTCTGAAGAAACACGCCAACAACTGAGGAGCGCGCTATTGCACCCCGTTTGATAGTCATCTTATGACTTGCCGCTGCAAAACTTTACACCAAATGCCCGCTCCAACTTCACGTCTTGCATGATGCCCGTTTTCCCTCTGAGATGTGAATCGGGTCGCTTGCCGAGTTCAGCGCAACCTGACCCTGCGGGAGGAAAGAACTACAGCCGCCGCAGATCGTCCTGCGAACCGAAACGATTTCTTTGTGGAATCGAATCAGCCCCTAGCGCTCCCTTATTCGCTCCCTCATCCAACACCCACTGAAAAAGCAATCTTCATTACCACGAATGAAAACCACAGTGACCAAAATACTGAGAGCTCTAATTACCCGCCGTGCCATTTTCTCATCAGTTTGGCTTTGCGCCTGCAGCATTTCCATTCTTGCGGCAGATGTCGCTGACTCCATTTATTTGGGTGGCGACATTCTCACCATTTCTGGAAATTCATTGGTCTCGGATGGTATAGAATTGATTTATTGTTTTCTGGCGAGAAGTTAGACTTCAGCTTCAATTCCCGATGAAACTTCTGCCTCACACCCTGCCGTTGTTGGCTCTCTTAGTTGTCTCCTGCAAAGAGGCTACAGCCCCACTCCCACTGCCGCCGCCGGTCGTGCAGATAGCCAAGCCCTTGGTTCGAGACGTGCCCGTGATCGCCGAATCAATCGCGCAGACGCAAGCGGTGGCAAATGTTGAGGTGCGTGCGCGGGTAGAGGCAACGGTGGAGAAAATTTTGTTCATTGAAGGGTCTGAGGTCAAGCAGGGGGATCCTCTCTTCTTGCTGGACAAGAAACCGATTGAGCAGCGGTTGGCTGCCGCAAAAGGCAACCTGGGTCAATTGCAGGCAGCCTTGGCACGTTCCAATCAAGATGTTGAGCGGTTGACGCCCTTGGCGAAAAGTGGTGCGGTTCCGCAAAAAGATTTGGATGATGCCCTATCCTCGAGACGCGGTGCAGAGGCCTCTTTAGAAACTGGTCAGGCACAAGTTACAGCGGCCGAACTGGATCTAGGTTACACGGATATCAATGCGCCTATCACAGGGATCATTGGAGAGAAGCAAGTGGATACGGGCTCACTCGTGGGCAAAGGGCAACCGACCGTGATGGCTACGATTTCTCCGCTTGACCCGATTTGGGCAAATCTGGAGATCAGCGAAGTCGCCTTTCTCAACAATGCAGATCGGATCAATGATCCAAAAGTCTCACCTATCTTTGCGTTAGAGTTGGCCAATGGCAAACTGCATCCATACACTGGAAAGCTGGCGTTTGTGGACCGAATTGTCAATGCGGCCACCGGTACTTTGAAGATCCGTGTTGAGTTTCCGAATCCAAAAAAAATAGTTCGGCCGGGGCAGTTCTGTCGGGTGCGGGCGTTGGTGCGCAAGCTTTCTGGCGCGGTGCTGATCCCACAGCGCGCGGTCATGGAACTGCAGGGGCGGCAGAGTGTTTTTGTGGTGGGTGCAGAAGGCAAAGCGGCCTCGCGCCAAGTGCAGTTAGGGCAGCGAGTTGGCTCTCTGAGAGTGGTGGAGTCCGGCCTTAGCGCAGATGAGTTCATCGTCGTGGAGGGCATTCACAAGGTGGGTGATGGGCTGCCAGTGACGGCAAAGGAAACTCAAATCGATGAAACCTCTTTGAAGGAAGTCCTAGCGGATGTGCCGGGAGCTGCCGCCGCGTCGAAGTAAACTCCGCACCTAACGCACATGGCTGACTTTTTCATACGCAGGCCCATTGTGGCCATGGTGATTTCCATCTTGACCGTGATCGTGGGTTTGATCTCGCTGTCGAGATTGCCCATCGCAGAGTACCCGAACGTGAGTCCCACACTCATTCAGGCAACAACCACCTATCGTGGTGCGGCGGCGGAGGCGGTCATGGAATCCGTGGCGTCCCCCATCGAATCCAAGGTCAACGGCGTGGACAAACTGCTCTACATGCAGTCTTACAATGCCAACGACGGTAAGATGACCCTCAACATGACCTTTGATGTCGGCACGGATGTGGACATCATGCAGGTGAACGCACAGAATCGCGTCGGGCAGGCTCAAGCACAACTGCCGGATGCGGTGAAGCGTGAGGGGGTGGTGGTGAATCGTTCCAGTCCTGACATCCTGATGGTGATCGGACTTTCGTCTCCCAAGGAGACTTACGACGCTATTTTTCTGGGTAACTACGCAGACATCAACCTTGTCGATGCGATCAAGCGGGTGCGAGGGGTAGGGGATGTCAAGAACTTCACCGCCCAAGATTATGCCATGCGAGTCTGGCTGCGTCCGGACAAACTCGCACTACTCGGTGTCACCCCGACGGATGTTTCCAATGCGATCAAAGAGCAGAACGCGCAATCGCCATCAGGCCGGATCGGGGCGGAGCCGGCTCCTCCAGGTCAGGAGTCGCAATACAACATTCGTGCGCAAGGTTTGCTGAAAGAGCCTGAGGAGTTTCAAGAGATCATCGTGCGCTCCAATCCTGATGGATCACAAGTGAAAATCAAGGATATCGGGCATGTCGAACTGGGGGCCCAGACCTATGACATGCGCGCCCGGCTGAATCAGAAGCCAGCGGGTGCCATAGGGGTTTATCTTGCCCCAGGAGCGAATGCTCTGGAGACAGCGGACAATGTTCGAAAAGTCCTAAAGGAAGCCAAACTGCGCTTTCCCTCGGACATGGAATATGAAGTCACGCTTGACTCCACTCTGCCGATCAAGGCCTCCATGGAGGAGATCGTACACACCTTGTTTGAGGCCATTATTTTGGTGCTGCTCGTGGTGTATATTTTCCTGCAAAGTTTCAGGGCGACGATTATTCCCATGTTGACCGTGCCGGTTTCTCTGCTGGGTGTGTTCATCGCCTTCCCGCTGCTAGGTTTCAGTGTAAACGTTCTGACCATGTTTGGGCTGGTGCTAGCGATCGGCATTGTTGTGGATGACGCGATCGTAGTGGTGGAGGCCGTGCAGCATCATTTGGAGCGTGGGAAGTCTCCGGTGGAGGCGACCAGGCAAGCGATGAAAGAGGTGTCCGGTCCGGTCATTGCCATTGCGCTGATTCTGTGCGCGGTGTTTGTACCTGTGGCCTTCATGGGCGGTGTGACAGGCAGGCTGTATCAGCAGTTTGCCATCACGATTGCGGTCTCGGTCATTTTTTCGGCGATCAATGCCCTGACTCTAAGTCCCGCTTTATCAGCCCTCCTGCTCAAAGCACCGACACCTGGGCGGGGGCCTATTGCCGCTTTCTTCCGGTTGTTCAATCGAGGCTTCGATCGGCTTACCGCGGGTTATGGAAGCATTGTGGGCGGGCTTGCACGGAAGGCGACGCGCTCCATGTTGCTATTGGTGGCTGTGTTTGGGGGTATTTATGTGCTAGGCAAGCATGTTCCTGGCGGGTTTATCCCGGACGAGGATAAGGGCTACCTTTTCATCGCTGTCGAATTGCCTCAGGGAGCCTCTTTGCAACGCTCGGACGCCGTCTTGAAGCAGGTGGAAGCCATCGTCGGCAGCACCCACGGTGTGCGCTCAGCGCTGGGTTTGGCGGGTTTCAACATCATGAATACGCTGAACTTTCCAAACTCAGCGATGATGTTTGTCGGACTGGAAGATTGGGAGGAGCGCAAAGATCCCAGTTTGAAGGCGAGTGAGATTGCGAGGGAATGGAATAAAAAGTTTTATGGCATTCCTGGGGCGCGGGTTTTTGCCTTTGGACCGCCTCCATTGCCTGGTTATGGCAACGTATCGGGATTTACTTTGCAGTTGCAGGACCGCTCTGGGGGAACCGTGGAGCAGTTGGCGGGGTATGTGAATCAACTCAAGTTAGCGGCGTCAAAGCGTCCGGAAATCGGGCGGATCAGCACGACCTTCAATCCTGCCACACCCCAAGTGAAGGTGGATTTGGACCGAGAAAAGGCGCGTGTGCTGGGGGTGCCTGTGGACAGTGTGTTTCAGACGCTGCAAGCGTATTTGAGCGGACTCTATGTGAATGACTTCGTGCGCTTTGGGAAGGTGTTCAAAGTTTTCCTCCAGGCAGAGCCAAAATTCACGAGTCAGCCGGAGGACATTGGGCAGTTGTATGTTCGCAATACCTCAGGCGGCATGGTGCCGCTAAGTACGCTGGTCTCCGTGAGCCAGATTTCTGGGCCTAACTTCACCACACGCTTCAACCTGTACCTCTCGGCCGAGATCATGGGGGCACCGGCTTCTGGTTACAGTTCTGCCCAAGCGATGAAGGCGATTGAGGAAGTGATGGCAGAGATGCCTTCTGACGTTGGGTACGAATGGTCAGGGCTGACCCTTCAGGAGAAAAAGTCAGAGGGGCAGGCACCGGTCATCTTTGGCATGGCGCTGATCTTTGTGTTTCTGCTACTGGCTGCGCAGTATGAGAGTTGGGGGTTGCCATTCTCGGTTTTGCTGGCCACACCGACCGTGATTTTGGGGACTTTGGTCGGCTTGTTCCTGCGTCACTATGAACTCAATGTGTATGCCCAGATTGGTCTCGTCATGCTGATCGGACTGGCGGCGAAGAACGCCATCCTCATCGTCGAGTTTGCCAAAATGAAACGGGAGGAAGGCGTGCCCATTTTGGAGGCCGCCATTGAGGGGGCGAAACTGCGGTTGCGTCCGATTTTGATGACCTCGTTCGCATTCATTCTCGGCTGTGTGCCGCTGATGTTGGCCAGTGGTTCAGGCGCGGCCTCCCGCAGCACGATGGGCACTGGGGTGGTCTTTGGTATGAGCATAGCCACCGTGCTGGGACTATTCTTGATCCCGGTTTGCTATGTCTTTGTGCAACGCCTCGTCGAGCGTGGTGGCGTAAAGCCAGTCCCTGCCAGTCCCCCTGTCCCGCCCGTTTCCCACTGATTTTTCCCTGGCTTCCATGAACTACCGATTGCCCCACTTGCTTCTCTGCTCCGGACTGCTGCTAACGGCCTGCAATGTCGGACCCAACTACAGCCGACCAGGTGTCAGCTCCCCGTCCGTCTTTCGCTTCAGCGGTAAAGCCGAAGCCAGCATGGGTGATCTTGACTGGCGGTCGGTGTATAAGGACCCCGTTCTGCGTGATTTGATCGCGGAGGCTCTGGCGGGCAATCTCGATCTTCAGGCGGCGGCGGCACGAGTGCTCCAAGCCCAGGCAAATTTGGCCATCGTGCGCTCCCAATTTCTTCCAACGGTGGGGGCTGGTTATGGTTTCAGCAAGACCGAAATCTCACGCACGCTCACTCTCAATAATCTCGATTTCTCCGCTGGTTTTGACATTCAGCAAAACAACGTGGGCGTAAGTCTGCTGCAGTATGAGGCGGACTTCTGGGGTAAGATCCGCCGCGCCTCTGAATCGGCTCGTGCCAAGCTGTTTGCGAGTGAGGAAGCACGGCGCCATATCGAGGTCGGTCTGGTTGCTTCCATTGCCACCTCATATCTGACTTTGAGGGAGCAGGATCATGAATTGGACATTGCCCAGCGCACACTGACCTCCCGAAAGGAGTCTCTCAAGCTCATCACAACCCGCCAGAAGGGCGGGCAAACTGCACTGACGGATGTTAAGCAGGCAGAGGTCCTCGTTGCGGAAGCGGAGGCCGCCATCAAGCTCATTGAACGTCAAATTGCCCAACTTGAAAATACTCTGAGTTACCTTGCAGGGCGTGCCCCAGAAGCGGTGCGCCGCGGGTATGCGTTCACCAGGACAGGCCTCATCACACCTGCGCCTGCGGGTTTGCCTTCGGATCTCTTGAATCGCCGGCCGGACATTCGGGGGGCCGAGCTCTTGCTAATGTCAGCCACCGCAGACATCGGAGTAGCGCAGGCGCAGTTACTGCCCAGTTTCACCCTGACGGCAGGTGCGGGGCTGCGCAGCGGTGAGTTTTCTGACCTGTTCAATGATCCGACCAAACTTTGGCAGATCGGTCCGGGGGTGAGTGTGCCCTTGTTCACGGGCGGGCGTTTGCTGGCAGGCATCAGAGGAAGTAAGGCGGCCCGTGACGAAGCGGAGGCTAATTATCGCAATGTTGTTCTGTTAGGGCTGCGTGACGTTTCGGACGCCCTCGTCGCCCAACAAAAGAATAGCGAGCTGACTGCGGCGCGGGGACGCGTGATGAAGTCGCGCCAAGAGGCCTTGGCGCTCATTCAGGAGCGCTACAATAACGGGGCTACCAGCTACCTGGAAGTGCTCTACAATGACCAACAGCTTTTCGCTGCTGAGCTCGATAACGCTCGTGCTCGATTGGAGCAACTGCTCGCCACCGTTCAATTGTATCGCGCTCTGGGTGGCGGCTGGGATCGGGCCAGTGTTCCGTAAGGGGGGCGGTGCGGCGTTCATTCCAGGGCGTGTTAAAAGAACTCGAGACGAACCTACGGCCACTACAACACCCGCCGCTTGCACTCCTCCCTCAACTACAAGTCACCCTCTCTCTTCGAGTCAGATATCGCTCTGGCTAACTAAATCATCCTCCGGTCCAAAAAGGGCTGGCATCTCAAATTATATGTGGTGAACCCGATAGAGGACCTGCGCCCGGTTTGTCCGAACTGTCATGCGATGCTCCACAAGCGGAAGCCCCCATTGCTGCCATACAGTATTGAAGAACTCCGAACACTGATGGAGAAGCAGAGACGCCATGCAATTCGCCGCCCAAATCATCCTGAAGCAAATCGGCGTCGGAGTTCGTGATGATGCAGTGAGATTGAATCGAATCGTCTCTTGGCGACGTTGGTAGCCGCATGACTCGCCTCATCGTCTCATTCTTCGTTCTGCAAAGCCTCGCGCTCGCCGAGTTCCAGCAGCCGGTGCCGTGCGTGCAGCTTTGGCAGGACACCTGCAATATGTTTGTGCTGAAGCATGAGGACGCCGCGCTGGTCATCAATCTGGGCGACGGCAGCGTGCTGGAACATCTGGGTGAGATCGGAGTGAAGCGGGTCGAGTGGGTGCTGCTCACGGAGCATCATCGCGAGCTGTGTCAGGGGGCGGCGAAGCTGGATCGTGTGGTGACGAAGGTGGCGAGTTCGGAGGTGGAGAAAGAGATTCTCGAGAGCCCGCTCTCGTTCCGCAAATGGCACCCGAGGCTCGGCGACAAATACAGCGTGCATGGCGCGAGCTATGTGCGGCCTCCTGCCGCGCCGGTGAAGATTGACCGCGTGCTGGCAGATGGTGAGGTGTTCGCCTGGAACGGCTTCGACATCACCTGTGTGAGTACGCCGGGACATTCGCCGGGCGGCATGAGTTTTGTCATCAAACACGGAGGACACACGCTGGCCTTCACCGGAGGCGTGATGCATGACGGCGCGAAGATGACGAACTGGTTCGACACCGAGTGGGACTATGGTTTTGCCAAGGGCCTCGACGCGCTGACTGCCTCCGTGCAAAAGCTCGCTGCATTGGGTATTGCGACTGCCTTTCCATCGCAGGGACCGGTCGTTCGCGAGGCGACGAAGCAGCTTGAGGCCTATCACCAGAAGCTCGTGAGTTTTCGTCCCGATTACATTCGCGGCTATCCCGTCGATAACCTCTCCAAACGCGGACCGCATCCGGCCACGAAGCCGACCAAGGCGCACTACATCGTGCAGGTGACACCGCATCTTTACATGTTCGGCCCGGAAATGGCGGGGAAGAATTTCGCCATCCTCATCGCCGACAGCGGCCATGCCTTGTTGCTGGACTGCGGCATGTTCCCAAAGCTCGTACTGGAGCGCATCATCAGTGACATGAAGGAGCATCTCGGCCTGAAGCAAATCGACGCGTGCTGGATCAGCCACTCGCATGGCGACCACTTCACACTCTTCCCCGCACTCCAGGAGCACGGCGTGAAGTTCTGGACCATGGACACCATCGCCGACAAATGCGAGAACCCGCGCTTCTACGACTACCCGGCCATGATCGGTGCTTACAATGCCGGATTTGAGAAGGCGAAGATCGACCGCATCCTCAAAGGCGGCGACGTGATCGAGTGGGAAGGCTACAAGCTGCATATCGACTGGATGCCCGGCCAGACGGAGTTCGGCAACGCGCTGTGGCTAGAACTGGACGGCAAGAAGATCGTCTTCAGCGGCGACAACCTTTTTGGCGATCCCAGCGACCCCGCGCAGAACGGTCACGAGTGCGTCAATGCTCGCAACAGCGCCATCATTGAAGAAGGCTACCTCGTCGCCGCGAAGTATCTGCAACAGCTCAAGCCCGACATCATCATGGGCGCGCATGGCGTGCTCATGACCGAGCCCGCCGCCTTCGTGGACCGCTTCCATGACTGGGCGCTGCGTGCGATCCGCAAATACAAGGCCCTGCTGCCCGACGCGAACTATGAATACCTCTACGATCCCTACTGGGTCAGCGCTTATCCATTTCGTGTCGATGTGGCGAAGGAAGCCGAAGTGAGCATCACCGTGCGCAACTTCCGCGACACCTTGCAGCAGCATCGAGTCGCCCTCCAACTTCCGCCAGGAGTGCAGGCGGAGCCCGCTATGCTTGAAGGCAGCGTCGGTCCTAAATCACGCCAGAGTTTCAAGATCAAACTCAGAGCCGATCCCGCCAAGGTGCCCGATGGCGTGCAGATGATTACGATGGACATCACGCTCGATGGCAAGCGCTACGGCCAGGTGTTTGACTTCATCATCCAGGCCAAAGAACCCGTAACTCCAGCCGCCAAATGATGAACCGCCGCCAATCCCTCTTCACCTTGCTCGGCAGTCTAGCCGCGACTAGAAGCCACGGAGCAACTGCAGCCATGCAAACAGCCGCCCAGATCATCCAGAAGCAAGTCGATGCCGGAATGCTCGAATCCGCCGTGCTGCGGGTTCAACGCGGTGCCGAGACATTTGAGCAGGCGTTCGGTAAGGCAGGCACGATGGACGCGATGTTCCTGCTCGGGTCTATTACGAAGACATTCATCGCGACGTCCGCGATGGTGCTGGTGGATCGTGGTGAGGTGCAGCTGTCGGATCGCGTGATGAAATTCATCCCGGAGTTTTCGGAGGGCGCGCGGAAGGAGATCACGGTTGAGCAGTTGCTCGCGCACACCTCGGGCTTGCCAGATCAGTTGGCAGACAACAATGCGCTGCGAGCACGTCATGCGCCGCTGTCGGAGTTTCTGAAGGGCACGGTGCGCACGCCGTTGCTGTTCGCGCCCGGCACAAAGTATCATTATCAAAGCATGGGCATCCTGCTGGCGGCCGAGATCGTGGAACGTGTCACCAAGACGAAGCTGCCGGAGTTTCTCGCGAAGGAAGTCTTCACACCGCTGGGCATGACGCGCACGGTGCTGGGGCTCGGCAACTTCAAGAAGACCGACATGGTGATGGCTCAAACCGAACACGCGGCACCGGAATCGGGCGCGGGTGATCCGCAGGCGAAGGATTGGGATTGGAACAGCGACTACTGGCGCAACCTCGCAGCGCCCTGGGGCGGGGCGCACAGCACGGCGGCGGATGTGTCGATGTTCCTGCGCAGTTTCATGCACCCTGATGGCAAGGCGCTGCGCGAGGACACCGCGCGCCTCATGATCCAGGATCACACGCCCACACTCGAAGCGCATCGCGGCATCGGCTTCATGGTCGGTCCCGCCAGCCTCGGCAAAGGTTGTTCCGCTCATGCTTTCGGTCACAGCGGCTCCACCGGCACACTCGCCTGGGCCGATCCGGCCACGGACACGACCTTCGTGCTGCTCACCGCACTGCCCAAGAATATCTCCGGCGAGCTCATTCTGCACCCGGTGGCTGATTTGATTTCGGCAGGATAAACTGGTGCTACATATGCCATCGACAATATCACAGGCTCTCGCCAGAGCCTCGTGGTGATGGAGTGATGATATAGTCACGTTTTCGCGTGGGTTGCAGTTCGCTTCAATGCGGGAATGGTTGGTGCGTTTGAATCGCTGGCTCATCACCTTCGCATTGCTCACCATCAACGCTCGCGCTGATGTGCCTCGGTCGTGGCTGAATGCGGAGCTTGAGGCAGTCGAGCGGCAGCAGGATGTGCTGCGTGCTGAACTCGCCACACTACCGTCATCTCCCACCGCGCAGCCGCATGAGCACGCTGGCTTTCACAGCGGTTTCGCGCCGCAGCCGGAATCTATCCGCTGGGTACAGATCGATCTCGGTGCCGAATACACACTGGATGCCGTGGTCATCGTGCCCGCCATGCTCGGCAGCGTGGAGGCTTACGGGTTCCCGCATCGGTTTCGGGTCGATGCGTCGAATGATCCGCTGTTTGGGGAATCGATCACGCTGCTCGACCAAACCAGCAACGATGTCGAGGCATCGCTCGTTCCCTGGTGCATTGCGGGTTTAACGAAGGCACGCTACGTCCGCTTTACTGCCACGAAGCTCTCCGTGCAGCCACGGCTCAGCCAACGCTTCATTTTCTGCCTCGGCGAGCTGCTGGTCTTCAGCGGTGGACGAAACATCGCACTCCGTGCAGAAGTGCTCGCGCCGAATTCGGTCGAAACACTGCCCACGTGGTCACCCAAACACCTTGTCGATGGCTGTTACGCGTTGGGGTTGCCTGTTCAACCGGACGACGTGAACGGCAACGGCTGGCACAGCGCCATTTCGGCCACGGCCGACGCCAGCAAGTGGGTGCAGGTCGATCTCGGCTCCGTGTGTGAAGTGCAGGAGATTCGTCTCATCCCGGCGCATCCACGCGACTACCCGGATCGCTTTGGCTTTGGCTTTCCGCAGCGATTCAAGATCGAAGCCGATGGCCAGACGATCTTCAACAGCACTGATGCCGACTTCCCAAATCCCGGAGACACGCCAGTGGCAATCCCGACGCCGAATCTGCATGCGCAAAGCATCCGCGTTACCGCCACACGACTGTGGGAGCGCAGCGGCGATTTTGTTTATGCACTTGCGGAGCTGCAGGCCTTCTCAGGAGGTAAAAACATCGCGCTCGGCAGCAGTGCGACCAGTTCCGATGACACAATCACGGCTTCATGGCGGCGTGAGTTTCTAGTGGATGATCGAAGCAGTTCTGGCCTGCTCCTCAACGAAGCTGCTTGGCTCAGCAACTTGTCGAAGCGTCGTGAAATCACTCATGATCTCGCCGAACTCGATCTTCGGCATAGCGCAGGTGTTTCGCTGGCTCAAACGCGTGCGGCATGGCTTGGCGGCTTTGTTTTGCTCGGCGGCGTCGCGTTAAGCTTCGTTGCGATTCAGCGCTCCAAGCGCTCACGCCGCCTCGAAATGGAATCTCTGCGCCAGCGCATCTCGCGAGACTTGCATGACGAGATCGGCAGTCATCTTGGCAGCATCCGGCTCATGTCAGAGCTGGCACTGCGTGATGGCAGCGACTCAGATTCACTCGAAGAAATCCACCGACTCGCCGGTGAGGCCGCTGAGTCCATGCGCGGCATTATCTGGCTCGTGCGTGAGGGCGATGCGCCGAAGCTGGCCAGCCTCGTCGAAGCCATGCGCCAAAGCGCAGCCAGCCTACTGAAAGGCATCGATTGGTCACTCGATGTGCCCACCGCCGATGATTCGACAACTGCATCGCTTGAGTTTCATCGGCAGATCTTCCTCTTCTTCCGTGAAGCAGGCCACAACATCACACGCCATGCCAAAGCCTCTATCGTGACCATCGAGATCAGTTGGAAGTCGAAGCGCTTTCATCTCCACATCAAAGACAACGGCTGCGGCTTTGATGCAGATGCCGTCACGGCAGGAAATGGTCTCGCCAATCTGCGCCATCGTGCCGAAGTGCTCGGCGGAGTTCTGAAAATGGCCACTGAGCCCGGAAAAGGTGCCCGTATCATGCTGGATGTGCCCTTGTCATGAAATTGGACTTCCGAATCTTTTACCCACCTCATCGGCGATGCCACAATCAAATCGACAGAAGAATGGGGACAGGAGAATCCTTGAATTCATTCTCTTGTCCCCATTCTCCTGTCGAAAATGCCTGTTATGAACACCATCTGGATCGTCGAAGACCACGCTGCCTTCCGTCGCACGCTTGTGCGTGTGCTGAATGCCGAAACAGGTCTGCAATGCACCCGCGACTTCGACTCGTGTGAAAAAGTCCTCGCCGCACTCGCTCATGATGACGCGCCTCATTTGATTTTGCTCGATGTCGGCCTGCCCGGCATGAGTGGCCTTGATGGCATCCGCTTCATCAAAGAAAGCGCTCCCAAAACCCTCGTCGTGATCCTCACCGTCTTTGAAGACGACGACAAAGTCTTCCAAGCCATCTGCGCTGGAGCCAGTGGCTATCTTTTGAAGACCAGCAGCGTCACCGAGATCACTCAGGCCGTGCGCGATGCCTTGGCTGGCGGCTCACCCATGACCTCACGCATCGCTCGCCGTGTGCTGGATATGTTCACCAAGTTCGCCCCGAAACACAGCAACTACGGCCTTAGTGAACGCGAAAAAGAAATCCTCCAGCTCATGACCACCGGCCTCATCAAAAAAGAAATCGCCGACCGCCTCACCCTCAGCGTCCACACCGTCGATACCTACCTCCGCCGCATCTATGAGAAGCTGGCGGTCAACACGCGAACCGGTGCTGTGGCGAAAGCGTTGAAGGAAGGCCTGGTGTGAGCGTGTCCCGCGTGACGTCTCCCCGAGTTTTAGGAGGTAGTTGCACGCTAAAGAAGTCAGCGGCGCGGCGTACTGTTTTGTTTCAATCATGACTTTCCGCCTCAGCTTTCGACCATCATTCACTGCCGTGCTCACCACCAGTCTTGGACTGACGGGTGCCATCCGCGCTGCAGAGCCGTTTGATGCCTTTCTAGAGACGCACTGCATCAAATGCCACGGGCCGGAGAAGGAGAAGGGTGACTTGCGCATCGACCAGCTCTCGCGCGATTTCAAAGTGGGCGCGGACACGCATCATTGGGCGGAGATGATGGAGCAGGTGAACTCGGGCGAGATGCCGCCGAAGAAGGAGAAGAAGCCGACGCAGGCGGAGATGGCGGCGTTTGTCACGAGTCTTGATGCGCGCATCAAAGAGGGCCGGGCGGCGCGGATGGCGGCGCGGCCGGCGGTGGCGCATTACCGGCTGAGCCGGAAGGAGTATCAAAACACGGTCTATGACCTCCTCGGCGTGCGCTATGATCCCGCCAAGCCGGGGGAGCTGAACGAAGACACGCTGTGGCACGGCTTTGAGCGCATCGGGTCCGAGCTTTCGCTCTCGCCCTCACATGTCGATCGCTATTACCGCGCGGCGGAACTCA
>CAZOVY010000056.1:0-40686 GCA_964583255.1 uncultured Prosthecobacter sp. | reverse complement strand
CATCAGCCTTGGCGGAAACATTGGCGACTGCGGTGGCGGCCCAGTTATTACGCCAACCTTTGAAGGCGGTCGTGTTCGTGCCATCACTGATCGTGGCGTCTGTTAGGACAGTGGCTGGAGGCACTGTGCCGACGCCTACGGTTCTGTTGAGTTTGAAGACCAAAGTGAGAGCAGGCAGGGCAGGCACTGTCGTTGTGGCTGGAATCCTGATCGTAGCATTCGTCTGCACGGCACCTGTCACGTCGATTTCTAAGACACCGCCGATGAAGGAACGCGGGGCAGTGGGAGCGCTGCCGAAGGTCACCTTGCCGCTCACTGTGCCGGTGTTCGTCACGACCATGTCAAAGCGACCACCAAGATTGCCATTGAGGACTGGGTGGCGAGTGACCGGACCAGCATAGGTTCCAGCGATTCCGGTAGGAAGTGCATTGATGACGATGGTCGAAGTGATCTTCACCGATTCTCCGATGTCATTCTTAGCGCTGGTGATGACCTTATTGTAAGTTCCCGCCGTGGTTGGCCGCCCACTGATGAGGCCCGTGTCTTTGTTGAAAGTTAGACCCAAAGGCAGGCCCGTAACAATGTAGGATACGGGCGCGAGATTGGGTGCTAGATCGACCACAATCTGCTCAGTGTAGTAGCCACCAACGATTCCAGGCTTGAGGTTCGTCAGCGTCTGGTTGTCGGGTTTAGCGTCATACACTTTCACGTCCTGGAAGCAGCCAATGACTTCGACATTGTCTGTGCCCTTGACCTTGCAGACATAGAGTCCGTCATCGTCTGCGATGGCATTCGCGACCTTCAGAGTGTTGACGGCAATGCCAGTGTACTCCTCGCCAGTGAACCTCGTGTCGGTGGTGGAGATGGCGGTATCTTCAGCCACTAGTTCGTCGTTTACATCAAGGACGAAATTGCGTTTGAACCACTTGTAAGTCACGCTGGTCTTGGTGCCGCGACCGACATTGGCGGTGAGTGTGAAGAAGGGAGCGGCGAGTTTCACTGGCACGATCTTGGTGCTGCTGTCCACAACCACAATCTCGGCAGGACCTGCGGTCAATTTAGTCGTGGTGGGGTTGGATATTTCAGCCGTGTAGGTTCCGCCCTGAGCCACTGTTATGGCGTTGGCAATGTAATCCCCACTGGTCGCACCAGCGATGCTGGTGCCATTCTTCTTCCACTGGTAGCGGATGTCTGGGCGACCTGTGGCGCTAACCGACATGCTCAGGTTCTCACCGGAAAGCACGGTGCGCGAGGCGAGCGGTCCACTGCTGAGCACAGGCCTTGGATCGAGTGCTTGGAGGTTTACCAAGTTACTGTCCACTGAGTTGAGCACATTGGTCACACGAGCATAGTAAACGTCCGTGGTAGTTTGAGTGACGGGGATGGTCACGCTCAAAGTAGAGGTGGTTTTGCCCACTTGTTCGACGCCGTTCTTGAACCACTTGTAGGTGAGAGGAGCCTCACCCGTGGCCGTGACACTGAAGAGGATGGTCTCGCCCTGATAGGTTGGCCCTGGATTGCGAGTGCGTGTGGCCACGACATTCGACACCGCATCGCGGACCGTCAGCGTAGCCGGGTTGCTGAGAGCGACCAAACTACCACTGATGGTGGAGGTAAAGCGGCAGACGTAGTCAGCCTGATCAGCCTCTGCGACTTCGAGGATCGTAAAGCTGGAAGCGAACTTATTGGCTTGGAGAGGAACTGCGGTGGCTGGTGATGTTTGAACGGCGGTATCAACGTTGTTGATGCGTTTGAACCAGACTGCGGTGTAAGGTCCAGGCCCTGTCACCACGGAATTGAAGGTGGTTGAAATAGGTGTGCCCGGCAGACTTGGATTCACCAGTCGTGAGGTAGGCTGGCCCTCAGCAAGGATGATCGGGGCGTCATTCACATCGACCAAGACTCCCGCGCTGACAACTTGTCCGCCGGCAGTGCTGGCGATGAATTTATAGGTACCTTTCGTGTCAGTGCTGGCAACGAGCGAAATGGTGGAGGTAACTCCGCTACCAACCGGGATACCATTAATTGGCGTCAGCACGTTCGACGTGATCAAGGAGGGTGACACTGGCACATCGTTGAGCAGCCATTGGACTGTAATTGGCACGGCAGGCAAAGAGGTTGAATCCACCTTGCAGGATAGAGTGATAGTTGCTCCGGGCTGCAAGACGCCAGAAGACGGGGAGCGAGTAGGGCCAGTCGTAATCGTTGGCGGCTGGGGGAGGCTACCCAGAGATTCACTGGTAACCACAAGGAGAACCCCGAGTGTGTTCAGAAGTGTGGTGTCCCAACGTAGATTGCCGCCGAGTTCGAAGAGGTTCAAGTTGGTGCCAGTCTCAAGACCAGTGCGGATGCCGGCACCTGTATTGATCGCACTGAGCAGCGTGCCCTTGAACAGATGGAAGATGTCACCTGCCTTGGGCGTGTAGCCGTCATTGACCAAAGTGACCTGCGCGCCGAGCGCGATGTTGATCGTGCCTTGTCCGCCGAGAACACTGGCGTTGCTGGCATTGATCATGTCATGCTGCGCCGTCGTCACGAGGTCTTTGAGCGCGCTGGAGAAGGCATCGGTGCCGATGGCGCTGCGCCAGGCTGAGTAGGTTGCGTCACCCGTGTCCACGGCACCGGGATTGTTGTAAGTCGGCATGCGCAACTGAAGCAGGGCGGTGGAACCAGCGGCAAAGAGCGCGGACCCATTCACATTGAGCGTTCCGAGTGCATTTCCACCCGCATCCCCAGGAGAGACGGTGGCACCGGCTTCCACGGTGAGAGCACCTTGCACCCAGCCGGTGCCTGCAACTGTGGCCCCGCTGTTGACGGTGGTTCCGAGGGCATTGTTGGCACCCGAGTCACCCACGCCATCACGACCGATTTGCAGAACACCCGCAGCCACGGTGGTGGTGCCCGTGTAATCATTGTCCAAGGTCATCACGCTCCAGCCAGCGCCGGATTTCACGACGCTCAATGAGGCGGAAGGCAGGTGTGAGTTGGTGCCGACATTGAAGAACTGGCTATTGCTCACACCATCGCGGAATTTGGCATCCCAGGCGGCTTCAAAGGAAACGGGCGTGGTCTGCGCAATGGTCAGGATACCTGCGGTAGTGGATGCGTTTTCGATGATTTCGGTGCTGCCATTCGTGCTGGCAGACATGGTGCCTGCATCGCCATTGAAGGAGCCATTCCCACCCTGTGTGGTCAGGGAGCCGATCGTGACTGTTTGGCCGCCCGCTTGGAGGATGGAGTTGAAGTTCATCACCAAATCATTCGCCGCCGTGAGGGCGAGGTTGTTGCCAAGGCGAAGCACCGTGGTTTTGTCCTGGTCGTAACTGGTGTTGACACTGAGATGCACATCCCCCGTCCAAGCGCTATTGTCGCCGTTGAAGACTGAATAACCGGTCATGCGACCGTTGACGTTGTCGTTGGCACCACCACCCTCAGTGGCCTGGATGACGAGGTTACCGCTGGTCGTCAGTCCATCCTTGAATCTACCATTGAAATTGAGAATCGCCTGCTCGCCACCGCTGGAGATGCCGGCGTCTTGAAGGAAGAGAATCAAGTTGTCGTTCAGAGTGATGTTTCCATCATAGGAGATCTTGTTGCCGTTGGCGACGTTATCGATACCCAAGCGCTTGGTCTGAGTCGGGTTGTAAACGACATTGATGTCATGCTTTACATCAAAGATCCAATTTTGGACGCCATCAGGATTCTGGATCAGGAGCTGCGCGGTGCCTTGGCGCTCGGCATCACCGAGAGTGATGGTCTTATTTAAACCTGGTGCATAGCCGCTGCCCAGCATGTCTGCAGCACTGATGGCATAGACCGTGCCCTGCTTGATGGTCAGATTGCCTTTCCAATCTGGGATGTTGCCACGGAACTCCATCTGACCCTGGCCATCCTTGATGATGTCCCCAGCGCCAGTGACATAACCGGCATTGAGGGCAAAGCGGAGAACACTGGCAAACCCGATATCAAAGGTGGTATTGCCCGCGATATTGGTCACCCCGTTGAGGTTCAGCGGGCGGCGGTTGCCGAGGTTGATCTGGGTATCGAGAGTGTTTGCCGTGGCGTTGTTGGCGTTGATATCAATCAGACCCGAGTAGGTGAAGGTGTTACCACCTTCGAAGGTCATGAACTCTTCGATATTCCAATCAACACCGGCGTTGTTGGCGGCACCGAGGAAGGCTTGGAAATTGGTTCCCTGACGGAAGATCGTGCCATCAGCCCATGAACGGTTCGTGCCGAGGATGGAAAGAGTGCCCGCATTGGCATCTCCGACATCTGCCATGACAGCAAGTGTCCCCTGGCGAACGTCTAGCAAGCCCTGGAAGCTGCCATTGCTGCCAGTAGCAGAACCATTGAGGGTCAAAGTACCTGCTCCCGTCTTCACCAAATCACCACGGAAGGCATCTTCCGAAACGAGCTGGGCCTGGGCACTACTCACACCTGTGCCGACATGCAGGTTGCCATCTGGATTTGTGACTTCAATGACTCCACCACTGCCTTGGAGAGTGATGCCGCGATTGCCGAGGGATGAGACGCCGCCAGTCCAGCGTAGCGTGCCACCGTTCATGGTAAGCTGAGTATTGGTCACTGCCGCCGGATCAGCACCGAGAGCCGAAGCCGAGTTGATTTCCAACACACTGCCATTGATGAAGGTGCGACCCGTGTAGGTGTTAGTGGCATTGAAGCGCACCGTGCCTGTGGTATTGAACTCGCTGGCATTGGTGGTGGAGGGGCCAGCAATCGTTACCGCACCAACACCTGTCACTGGCACATCGACATTCAGATTACCCTGACCGTATTGATGGACGAGAAGTTCAGGCACCCCGACGAGGAGAGGCATAAGCACGCCTGGGTCGGAACTGATGGTTGGCTTGGCGGAGAGTGTGACCGAGGTAGGAGTCACCGCTGTGATGAAGGTGCCGACAGGAATCACCACGAAAGGCAGAATGACTCTGGCTGTAGCACCTGAGCCACCACCGCCGCTAAATGCGATGTTAGGCTCAGCCGTGTAGGCACTGCCAGAGGCGGTCACAGTCACGGCAGAAACCACGAACTTAGTGGCATTGCCAGTGCCCGTAGGATTTGTGCCAGCGGCCGTTACGACACCGCCGCTGAACGAGATTGCGGGAGCCGAACTGTAGCCTCTCCCCGGATTGGTAACGGTAATGCCTGAAACAACGCCGCTGGTGAGCACGGCCGTCGCAGTAGCACCTGTGCCACCACCACCCGTGATATTCACTGTAGGCTCGGTCGAGTAAGTCGTGGTGCCACCATCGATGGTGAAGCTTGCCTGACTCACCCCAAGGAGGGCCGTTCCGGCAGCACCACTGCCCACGGTGTTGCTACTGCTGATAGACACTGATGGAACCGAAGTGTAATTCGCCCCGCCGGCGGTCACTTTGACAGCGGTTACATTTTGGATGCCGCGCACATTCATCCCCGGTAGAAGACCGGTGGTCATCGGCATGCTCGAGATCAGGAGGTTGGCAGGAACCGCGACGTTGTCTCCATCTGTGATCCCAGCAAGTTGGTAAACACCTAGCGCGATGTTGCTGTTGCTGGAAGTGGCACTGTTGGTGAGTGTGATCGTTGAGCCGTTGATGGCGGCAATGGTAGTGCCAGCAGGGATGCCACTGCCAGTCACAACCATGCCGATGGTGAGCGGAGTCGTGGAAACGACAGCGGTGACATCTCGGCTCGTATTGGTGGTGCCAGTGATGGTGAAATTGTACTCCGCTCTGCTCGTGGCACTGAACATGTGGATGCTACCATTTGAGATCGTTTTGTTCGCCGCGCCAGTATTCGAGCTAACGAGGATGGCCCCACCGAGTTCGGCACCCATGATCGACAGAACCTGACCACCGAGATTGACCAGACTATCCGCCATGGCATCAAAGCGCAGTGAATTGGGTGCCAGACCACCTGCGGGATTAGCCGCCAGAGTACCAAAGAAGCCAACACCCCCATTTTCCGAGATGTCCTGATGGCCACCCCACAAAGACACATTGTTTTGGAACTCCGCCGCAGTCCGGGTGTAGGGATCAATACCGTTGGCAGCATTCACGACCGCAAAGTCAGAGGCCCGCCCACGTTGAGCACCATAGGTGGCCCACGGGATCAATTGTGTTTTCACCAAATCCGAGGTGAGACCTGTCTGTAGATTGATGGCGGCGACACCGCCTGCCGACTGATTCTCCACAAAGTTTGCCGTGGCACCTACACTACGATTCAGAATTCCATTGGTACCACTCGTGTTACCGAGTGTGACCGTCAGATTCTGGGGTGCAATCGTTTCCGCCGCGATCTCAGAGCCACCAGCAGAGAATGTCAGGGTCCTTGCTGCATTGGCGTCCGTGCTGTAGCTGGCAGTAAAGGCGAGATCCGATCTGCCTCTGGAAACCAGACTACCACCACGGAAAGTGAAGTTTCCAGCGTTGCCGAAACGGGCGACGTTTTGACCCGAATGATCAATGATCATGGTGCCGCCACCGAGTTCAAAGGAAAGCGTATCACTACCTGCATTCAGCTGCGTGTTCTGAAGCGCCACCGTGCCGCGTCCAACCTTCTGGACCGCTTGGTTACCATTCAGACGCATGTTCAGATTCACTGTGCCGCCGCCCATGGCGTAAAGGCGCACGGCCTTGTCCAAACTTAGACTGCCGGTGCCAGCCCCAAAGGTGACTGTGCCAGTTTCATTGATGCCCCCGACGTGGGTGGTGCTGCCACCTGAGACACGCCAGCTGTCCATGTTGAAGAACTGACCTGCGACACCTGTAGAGCCGGATTGACCCAAGAAAAGGGCAGTGTTACCACCACCACTGCCGATGGTGAATCCATGCATCGAGGCGTTACCATTGTTTCCAGCATTGGTGCTGTTGAAAACGGCATTGGAGTCCTTGTTAGCGATCCGGCTCAGGGCCGTCGTCGTCCAGAATCCAGTCCCCTCATTAGCGAGATCCGCGGGATTGTAGCTGATGGTCAGCACGCCCGCATCAAGCAGCAAGCGACCCGCAGCCGCCGTCTGTTGCTCCATGGTGAAGTTGAGGTCACTATTCCCAGTGATCTGGAAGCGCAGAACCTCGTTCTCATTGGTGACTACCGCTGATCCAGCCCCTTGTGTGATGGAAGTACCCGATTGCAGAGTCGCGACAGAACCCGAAACCGGGGTAGCCACGCCACCAACTCCCTTATCACCAAGTCGGCCACGAAGGAAGATCTGACCATTGCTCGAACCATTGGTGGTTATGATGCGCGAATCGATGGCCGACACATCATTGCTGATGGCGGTGTTTCCGCCGTAAATGTCGCCATTGATGATGAGAGTCGAGTTTGCACCGCTGGCATTAACACGAGGAGTGAAGATCGTCTGGCCTGCCACATCGACATTGTCCACAGTGATGTCACCAAAGTAACTGGTGAGGTCATTCTGAGCTTGGAGGACGGTCTGGTCACCCTGGAGGACTCCCACAAAGATATCCTCGGGCGATAGAGCCGAACCAAGGATGATACCGCTGCTGGTGAGCAAGTTACCATTACCTTCGACTTTGTAGCCATTACCAGTGCCACCTGCACCACCCGACATGCGTCCGTTGCGGAGGAGGAGACTGCCATCCGACACGGTCGTGAGTCCTGAGTAGGTGTTCATACCGTCGAGCACGACCTGTGAGAACCCAGTCTTCAAAAGACCACCCGAGCCGGCTATGTTGGATCGGATCTGGAGATTCCCCTGCTGCACGGTGCCGTCCGTAAGACGCACAAAGCCGTTCTGATTATTGATGATGGCCTCACGAGTACCAAAGTCGAGTGTGCCACCCTGGATGAAAGTGTCAGCAAAAGGGTTGGTATTATTACTCGTCGTGCTATTCCCCACCGTGAAGAAGGCGCTGCTGATCATGCCTGAGGCGATGCCCAACGTGCCGTCCACGATCAGAGTCGGTGTGTAAACACCATCGTAGCTCGTGAGGGTGGTGCCGTTGTTGATACTGCCGCCTGAGCCGTTGTTATCTGCCGTGGGACCGAAGCGGAGGGAGTTAATGCTCATGTCCTGCCTGACGATGCTGCTGGTATCGTTCAGGTTAACGTTCTGCCCAGCGGCACCGCTTGTGGCATCCATGACTCCGTTCACTGGAGTGAAGTACTCGGAGTCATCCAGCGGGCGGAGGAAGCCACCGTCCAGCGTCATGAAGTGATTGCCAGAAAGGAACTGCTGATTACGCCCCTGATTAAAGAGATCGGAACCGTTGCCGTTGTTGTAGCCAAGTTCACGCATGTCTTCGAGGTAGCCGTGCGGAATGATGCCACCAAGGATACCGATGGTGATCGCCCGGTTCGTCACGCCAGTGCCAGAACCACTTTGTTCGATACCAGCGGCGCTGGTCAGGGCCACACGGACACTGTCGGTGGCACCCGTGGGAACGGCACTGCCGAAGGTGGAGGTGGCATCCAAGTTATTGATGCGCAGGACCGCTCCAGCATTGCGTGAGATTTTACCGATGGTAAGCGTCATCGCTTGGAGCTGCCCATCCGCAGGCCAGAGGTCGAGGATGTTGGTTCCGGACTTGATGGCGAGCACCGCATTGTTTGCTGTGGCTAGGTTTTCGTTATTCGCTGCTCCACCGCCTTGAATGCGTAGCCAGCCATGTTCAAAATTGATATTGGCACCATCGTTGATGCGGTCATCGTTGTTACCACCAGCGGCGGCGGAAGTGAGGTCGAGGCGGCTGGTGTTATCCAGCGTCAGCATCCCACGGCGCTGTAGGGTGACATCACTGGTGCCAGAAAGACGGGCATTACTACCAGCGAGGGTCAAGCCATACTCAGCCCAGCCTTCAGCATCACCAAAGGTGTTATAGACCACTCCGTTCACAGTCACTTGGTTGCTCTGCCAGCCGACGGCTGCTGTGCCGAAGCGCAGGACATTCACACCACCCGTGAAGGTGTTGTTATTGGTCAGGCGTAGTTCACGGAAACCAGTCTTGGTGAAGCCGCCTAAACCTGTGATCGGGCCACCCACGATCAGCTTCGTGGCGATTTCACCCGTCAAGTTACCCTGAGCCGTCACGCTATTGGCAGAGGCAGACGCATCATTGTGAATGACGTTGCGGCTGGCATCGCCACTGAGCGTCAATGTGCCGTCGAGATAAGTGCGCGGATTCGGGATCGTGTCAGTGCCCGTGTCGATGTAGTTGTAACCGCCGCCCGCCGCATCAGCAGTGGGCGAACCTTTGGCCGTGCTGCCATTCATGGTGATGTTCACCGTGTGGTGTGTGTCCCAGTTACGGAAGAGGTTCAGCCTGGCTCCCACATTTGGGCCAACGCCAGTTACCGTATTGGTCTGATCTGCCAAAGTCGGGCCACCGTAGGCGATCTCAATGCCACCTGTCACATTAGCTGGGGTGATCCCCGTCCACAGGCTACTTGCATTGACTGGGACATCCATTTCCAGGCGCAGGATGCCTTCCTTCAAATTGATCTTACTGAGCGCTGACGTGAAGGTCGGCTGATGCAAGACGACTAACTGACTGCCCACAATGGTCAGTTCATTACCACCACCCCCCCCCGCCAGAGTGGCATTGTTGCGGGTAAAGTTACCATCGAGAGTTGAGCCATTGTTCGGATTGCTGTCAAAGGCGCTGAGATCCAGGCGTGAGCCATTCAAAATTCCACCACCGCTCAGCGTGGCACTACCGGTCAACACCAAGTGAGAGATCTGACCTGTGCCCGATGTATTGCGGAGGGCACCGGTATTATTCACCCCGGTTCCTGTGACGTGGAAGATCTCACGTGAGGCAGCAGGGTCATCCCCCAAGTTCAGCGATTGACCACGCAGATCAACGGTAGCTCCCGATGCAATCACGGTCTCATTGCCCACGCCAAAAGCGCCGAGAGCACGAGTGCCACCGAGACGAAGTTCACCCTGATTCACCAAGATCTGACCCGATAGAGTGGCCGTGGCACCTGCACCAGTCTGGCCAGCAAGAGCACCCGTGAAGTTGTTTCCACTGAGGGTGAAAATACCCAAACCTGTCTTGGTGAAGCCTTGGGCTCCTTCGACCAAACCGCTCCATGTGATGGACTGGCTAGCATCCATGTTCAGCGTGAACCCAGAAGGCGCGCTGTTATTCAGGGTCATCTTACCACTCATGGTAAGAAGCGTGTTCGTGGTAAGATTGGCGATCGCTGAGAAAGTCGATCCTTGGTTGAAAATCACCCATTCCTGCATTGGGGTAATCGTCCCCGATGTGTTAGTCAAAGCACCAAACGCTTGGAGATTGGCTCCAGAATTAATCGTCGTCGTGCCACGGAGATTTCCAAGCGCACTGCCGATGTTGTTGCCCGCAAAGCGTAGGATACCACCGTCGGCGATGATATCGCCAATCCAGCTTGAATTGTCATCATCAAGCAGGAAAGCGGCGGTGTTGGTGGCGGCCAAACGCAGAAGGCCCGAGCCACTGATGACTCCGGGATTATACACCGCGGCTGAATTCACCACGTTGTATCTCAACTCCGTTCCAAGTCCGCTACTGATAGGAGCCGCAATCGCTGAAAGTGCCGCCGAAGCCGAACCTGCTGTTCCGTCACCGACTTGGAGGAGCCCTTGTTGGAGACTGACGCGACCCGTGTAGGTATTGGCACCCGTTAACACCAATGTGCCATTACCCGTCTTGGTGATTCCCTGTGCAGCGGTATTGTTCTGGATGACCGAAGAGACGGTCAGCGCATTCGAGCTGTAGGTGTGGAAGATCGTGTCCAAACCAGCCGTGACGCCGGTGCGCTGGATAGCAGAACCTGTGATAGTGACTGCGCCAGAGGTCGGCGTGACGAGGATGCCGCCCTGCTCAAGTTGAAGCAGGCCTGAAAGTGTCAGTGTCGCGGCTGCAGCCTGATTGAAGCGCAGTGTCTGGCTGGTGCTCGCAGCCTGGGTTAGTGAAGCCACCAATACGTCAGTGTTGATTCCAGCACCAAACGTGGTCGTAATCGTGTTGTTGTTGTACGCATTGGCTAGGGCAGCATTGATCTGCCCCGTTCTCGCCACTGTGCCAGTCGTGCCATCCGCCGTAAAATTGATGGCCGCACCGCCAAGTGTGAGGGCAACCTGGAAGTCAGTCGCTGTGGCACCCACGACAAAATAATCAGTGGCGGCGGCCAACCCAGTAGGGGCATTTAAGGTGAAGCGCACGAGTTGCCCGTTCTGCAAATTCGGAATGGTGATGCGATCCGTCGTTGAGTTGGACGCGACCGCACCAGCAGTGCCTAGGATCGTATTGCTAGCCGAATTGCTAATGACGTTACCAGCGGCGCCGTTGGCCGTGATATCGATGGGAGCGCCGCCAAGTGTCGCAGAAACTTGGAAATCCGTCGCTGTGGCACCTACGACAAAATAATCAACATTCGCAGTTAGACCCGTAGGCGCTCCAGCAGTGAATCGGATGTTCGAGCCGTTAGCCAAATTCGGGATAGTGATGCGATCTGTGGTAGCCGTTGAAACAACCAAGTTAGCAGAGCCCAGGAGCGCATTGTCAAAGCGCTGCGCCCACCCTGCACCACCCACGGTGGCAAAGGCAGAGGTGCTAGCGGTAGCAAGAATGATGTTTGTGCCGGTGCCGACATTGGCCGTAGTCGTGTAAGCGAGGCCGCCTGCGGCAAAGTCGATGGTGCCCTGGTTGCTAACACCGCCGTCAGTCGTTCGGCTAATGGCACCCATTTGAAGGCTGGCGGTGCTGCCGATCAGACGGCTGATTTTTGTGGCTCCTTGGAAAAGGGACATGCCCGTGACGATCTCAATGTGACTGCCGCCGCTGAGTTCCAATTTGGCACCGGACATAGCGCCTTGGTAACTGACGCTCGGGACATCTGCATCCGTTCCGATTAACTGGATGATGCCGTTGCTATTCCAACCAAGCTCGAGTGCTGTGGCATCCGCCAACTTCGAGGTATTACTCGCCGCATAATCCAGCCGCAGGGTGCCGCCAGTGACCGAGGTGATACCGGTATAAGTATTCGCTCCAGACAAAACATTGGTACCGACATCCGTGAGGAAGAGTCGCGCTGTGCCCGTCGAACCACTGATTGCGCCACTGATATTCAGAGTGGCTCCGGCTGCCGCACCGATGCGGAATTCAGCATTGGTGCCGCCCAGAACGACGCCACCAGTCCAAGTGTTAACACCACTGTCGGCGGTGAAAGCCGCGCTGCTGATCGTGTTGGTCAGTGTTTCACCCGAAATGGTGCGACCACCACGCAACATCAGACCCGTGCCAGATCCACCACCTGCCACCGCAGAACCAGGAAACTGACTGATAGTCACCCCACCAGCAGAGGTGCCCAAAGCATTGTCATGGGAAACGATGAGTGCGCCACCTGTCGTCGTCGTCGTGCCGGAGCTGCCGACACCCGTAAAAATATTGACCGCGCCCGTGAAGCTGTTGTTACCACCCACAACCCAGTTCCCCTGCTCAATCTTGGTGAGATTGACGACTCCACCGAGGTTAATGGTGGGTGTAGCCGCAGCTCCAGTTCCACCGTTGGTGGGAGTAAATCCAAAGGATGGCGCGCTTGTATAGCCAGTGCCGGGATTTGTGATCGTAATACCCGTGATTTCTCCACCGCTCACTGTCGCGACGGCTGTGGCACCCGTTCCACCGCCACCAGTGATCGCAATGGTAGGAGGATCAATGTAACCACTGCCTTTGTTATCCACCTTGACCGCACTCACAAATCTCGTCTGACCGTTGTCAGTGATTTGAGGATTAAAAGTGTTATTCCCCAGATTTTGACCACGCAGCATGAGTGTCGAGGCAAGGTCTGGCGCAGTGAAGGCCACTGGACCCGTTGCGGTGAAACTAACGGTAGGAACGATGGAACCCTGAACGACGCCGTCTCCCCAGATGGCAGCAGGAGCGGCGGTCGTTGTGGCGGAAGCTGTGGCACCAAGTGTCAGCAAGCGGTTGCTGCTGTTGCTAGCGAGTCCGATAAAACGCAGACCACCATTACCAGTCACCGTATTGATGACCAAATTCGAGGCGGCGCTGCTGGAGTTCCCAATACCGCTAGCTAGGCCACCATCAGCAATGTTCAGGACATCAATACGGTTGCCTTGAATGGTGGAACCCAGGGCCAGAATCGAGGTAGGCCCTGAATAAGTATTGAGATTCGTAAAGGTGGAAACACGAGCATTCGCGTCATTGTTCGTGCGGGTGATGCCTGCGCTGCCAGTAATGACACCCGAGAAGGTCTGCGCGGCATTTCGGACGGTCAGCACGCCCGCATCAAGTGCGGCGAAGCTGCCGATGGTGCCGGCAAGACCACCAATGGTTTCGCTGCTACGGAGACGGAAGGTAGAACCGCCAAGTGAACTGCCGTCAGAGCCTGCGTTGGTGACATTGACCACCGCATCATCACCGATCGAGCTACCACCGGCTATTTCGAGGAAGCCACGAGCGACGGTGACGGTGCCGGTCATGGAGTTGCTCGTGCTGTTCAGTATCCACTTCCCGGAGCCTTCCTTGGTCACGCCAACCGCATTGCTTGTGCCATTGGAAATGGTCCCATTAATACTGTTGTCACCCGAATTGGTGCCATCTAAAACCCAGTTGCGATTGCCATCCGCACCGGAAGTCAGATCACCTGCGATGTTCACGAGCCTAGTGCCATTGTTAATGATCTCACCACCGCCTGGGTTGGTGGTGCTGCTGAAGCTCTGGGTAAAGGTGATGTTGCTGCCCAGGGCCAGTGTGCCTGCGTTTGGATCATTGAAGACCAGAGTGCCAGTGGAAGTAACGCCACCGCCCGCACCAAGGTTGTCACCACCACCAAAGATGTCATAGCGGCGACCATCAAAGTTGTTGGTGCCCAGATCAATGATTCGGGTGGCCGTGAGATCACCCAAAATGCCCGTCGTCTCAAGGCCCGTGCCTAAGTTCCCAGAAAGTTCGAGTGTGCCGACTCCCACAGAAACGTTACCACTAAAATTGTTGTGGGTATTCGTGAGCACCCAGCGCCCAGCACCATACTGATCGTTGTTCCCCACGTTCGGGTTCACACTCAGGCTTAGAACCGCATCCTTTTGATCGAGCATTCCGTTGATCGTATTAGCTCCGGTGTTCTGCCCGTGAAGGATCAGCGTCTTATTACCCAGGTTGGTGATAGTGATCTTGCCGTTGTTTGCAGCAGCGCTGCTGGAATCTGAGCCGATCACCAGCGGACCGACTGCATTAGCACCAATACGAATCGTTCCAGCGAATGTGACCTCCTCAAAAGTCACGCTGGACTGCGCAGGTGTGCCGCCCACGATCGGCGAGGTCAGCGTCACTGTGTTTGAGCCTGTATTGATCGTTGCGATTCGCGTACCTTTAGCGATGCCGGGGCCGCTCACGGCCATGTTATCGACCAATCCGCCCACATCATCCAGCGTGATATCGAAACCGCCGCCACTTGCCGTAGCGCTTGACAGCTTAACCTCAAGCGCACTGCTATTATTCAAATTAATATCCTTATTCGTCACATGCTGGTTAGGACTATTGAGCGAAAAACTGCGATTCACGAACTCGAGCCTCGATTCCTGCGGAGCCGCACCAAGAATGCCAGAGATGCCAAGATTGATTGTCGTAGCCGCACCTAAACCGCTAGCACCAGCTAAGTCAGAAACACGGACAGTGGTGACTTGGCTCGTGCTGCCAATGATGGGGCTGGCGGACAGCGAACTTGGCCCGAACAAACCATGCCAAGCGGCACCGCCGATGGCATTGAAATGGACGGTGCCATCTCCAGAGAAACCACCGTTATAGACTTGGTTGGCATTGTCATCAATGATAAGCGTAACGCCCGAAGGCACCTGAATGTCTGAGCCTTTTTGTGTGGCAAAAAAGCCAGCCGTTTCATTGTAATCAAAGCGAATGGCTGCGCCGCGCAGCAAGTACATGTCGATGTCATCATTCACACCATCCGGTGCTTGAGTGGTGGTTGAGGGGTCAAACTCATTGCTTACCACGAGAGTTCCGCGCTGGATGTAAACGTTGTTAAAACGATTGGTACCACCTGTGTTCGCGAAGTTTTGAGCCTCTTTAAGCGTCGTTGTGCCGGTGTTATTGAAGATATAATTGGCCGTCGAGTTATCGCTGTTATTACCAAGCATTCTGCCCCAGATGGTATTGTTGGCACTGCCCGCAAATTCGAAGATCGAGTTACTGACGGGTTGGAAGTTGAGCCGATTGCCAGATCCGGTCACAATGTTTCCGCTGATCGTGAGCTTGCCGCCCGTCTCTGTTTGCAGGAAGGCACGCTGCGTTTTGGGGTCGCGCCCAGCGCTGTTGTGATCACCTGCCACAATCTGTCCGGAGAGATTCAAAGACCCGAGTCCATGACGGATCAGGAGAGCATTTCTAACCGTGCCAGGGGCGGTGTTCCATGGATTGATGTTGATGGTGTTGTTCACCGTTTCATTGCCCAATGAATGGAACCGCATGATGGACTGGCCGCCTGTAGAAGACTGAATCGTCACCGTACCCGTACCAAGCTTTCCAGTGTACGTGTCATTAGCGACACGAAGCTCAGCGTTCGCGTCCAAAGTGGCACCGCCGATAATACCTGCCACAAAACCACCATTACCACCCACCAGCGTAGGACCCGTGTAGGTGTTGTTGCCAGTTAGGTAAGTGGTGCTTCGATTCAAAGTCAGACCACCTGTGCCACTGATGTTTGACCCCAAGACAAAGTGCGCATCATTGACGTTAACCGTGACTTTACGCGAAGTGCTGATCGGAGCACGGCCCACGGAGCCAACTGCCGCTGCAAGCAGCGGATTACCACCAATGTGAATATTAGCCGTGGAGGTCACAGAGCCGAGTTGGTTATTTCCGTTGTTGAAAATCACAAAACCAAGCCCACCTAGGGTCAAGGCTGACCCAGGACTCACGATCACAGGCCCAGCGAAACGTGTCTGAGTTCCTGAATCCGTTGAATTGATGGAACTATTCGAACCAATCATGACAGTGCCGTTCAAGGTGGCTCCGACATCAATGCCTGAGAGTGTGCCGCCACGCAGGAAAATGGATTCTGGGGAGATCAGCCCAGTTCCCCCGATCTCAAGCGTTGCCAGCGGGGCAACTGAGGTAAGACCATCCGTCGATCCGAGGGAGCGTGGCTGAGTCGCGCGCAGTTTACCGCTCAGAACATAAGTGGCACCAGCATAGGTACTGTTGGCTCCGCCCAGTGTTTCTGTGGCACCGCCCACGACCTGAACAGCCCCAGTTCCGACGAGGTCGCCGATGGCATTCTGGCTCGAGCCAACGCCGTGATTTAGAACTAAATAGCCATTATTTGTTATATTCTGACCGCCCGTTCCTAAACTGCCCAAGCTGCCCCCTTCTCCGAGCTGCAGCACACCCGCAAAAATATTGGTGAGTCCTTGATACGTGTTCTGCTGGGTAAGGATAACACGTCCCTGACCTGTTTTGGAAAAGCTCAACGTTGGGCTGGATATCCCATTCGGGTCATCGGTAATCGAAGCATCAATGATGAGACTGCCGCGAGTGTTATGCTGGTGAAGAATGAGTTCATTCGCCACGATCTCACCTGAGCCGCCAGTGATACCAACCCCATCGCCATTATCGGTAATCCTGACGTCGATCGCGCCCATATTTTTTGTGACCAATAACCCGCCCGAGTCAATCCGGCGCGGATCTCCACTCGTGCTGCTCAAGAGCACCACTCTCTCTCCTGAGACCGGTGCTGTATTGAAGCGCAGGGAACCCACATCTTCAGACAGCTCAAAGTTACTGCGCACGTCAAAATTGACCGTGCCGCTGATACTCAGCGGATCGATCTCGTAAGCAGAGTCCGCCAAACCCACAATGGTAAGGCTGTTGCCTCTAGGTACTGCCCAAGTAGTGATATCTGCTGCGGCACCAAAAGTGGCGTAGCCGCCGAGGGTGTTCAGGCCGACTTCCGCTGGATTTCCGATGGTGACGTTGGCTCCCCGAACTTCCAGGACACCACCTGCCTGCCGAGTCATGGATCCCAGACCAAGTCTGGCTGCCGAGGATGATCCTGAGATGATTGTAGCACCGGAGGCGAGTGTGCTTGAGGTCACCGAATCCGTGATGGCAGAAGTGCCCCCCTGAATACGAATGCTGCCACCCGCCATTCGGAAGGCCCCTGGGATGATGTTGTTCACTCCCACGCCCGAGTAGTCCAAAGTCAGATTAGCCGCGTCTCGCAGGGTCGTAAGGCCAGTGTAGCCCTGATTTGAGGTGATAATCATCCGAGCACGCTGGGCAAGGGTCAAATCACCTGGTCCAGAGGAATTGCCCGACCAAACGCTCGAGGCCAATGAACCTTGGGGCGCGGAAGTAACGGTCAGTGTGGGACTCAGAGAGTCGAACACGAGACTGCCTGCCCCTTTGAGGGAACCGATAGTGTCTAAAAACTTGACCTTCAGTGTAGCGCCAGAGGCCACACTGGTGTGGACAGCGTCGCCGATACTCCCATTCACACCAGCTAGGATAACCAAACCCCCATTCACATTGAAGCTGCCAGTGTGACTGTTGTTGTTGTCGAGCGTGGAAGGAGGAGCGGCGGAACTGCCCTGAATTTCCCATCCGAGAGCATGGGTAGCATTCACGTTGATGGTCCCACGACCAAGCAAGATCCCATCAAAATAGCCATTCAAGACATTCGAAGGCGTATTGATGTTAATGGTGCCTCCACCCATGTTAAGAATTCTCGTTCCGTTAATGTTACCAGTGAACAGAGCTTTGACTGTTTGAGTGGAGCCATTGAGATCAAACAGGACGTTGCCATTGAGGCCGGTATCATTGGAAATCAATCCAAGCGAGGAGCTTGCCGAAAGCTGACCGAAACCGCCCGCAGTCGGAGTGCCCACTCCAGAGCTAGCGCTGTAAACACCGATGCGCATGGTGCTAGTCGTGCCGGCTGCCACACTCTTCACCTCAGTGTTGCCACTATTGGTATTCACACCCAGGATTTCCAACGTGTTGTTGCCTGTCTTTCTGAATGCTCCAGTTCCTGTGAGATTACTACCGATTGAGAAGACCGATCCAGCCGTGCTATTGGCGATCGTCAGGACGCTGGTTCCAATCTGAATTTCAGAAGCGCCAGCAGCGATGTAGTTTCCCAAAATGGCACCTCGCAGGCCATTGGGGAAGGCACCTATTGCTCCATGCCCGCCACCAGAAATGGAATTCAGTATTTCCCCGTCAGTATCGGTGGTATTCAGAGTGAGCTTGGCCCCGGCACGATTGCTCAGCGCTGCATTCACGCTGGAGCTTAATCCCACGCTACCAGCCACCAGCATCTCTCCCTGGTCCACACGCGCCGTGCCATCAAAAGTCAGTGGATCCGTATTGTTCCAGGTGAATTGACCCGAACCCTCCTTGATGAGCCAACTCCCAGCGCCACCTCGGATATTGCCGTTATAAACCGTGCTCTGGTTGTTTCCACCCATAGCGAGCGCTCCTGCGCTGGAGACTCCCGTGAGATTAACCGTCGCCGTGGCGCTACCACCCGACAGGCTGCCGATCTTTTCATAGGGCAATAAATTGACGATATTGGATGCCAGATTCAAGGTCGGCGCACCCGATGCACCAAGCACCACGGAAGTGGAGTTTCCAATGGTGTCCTGGATGTAGTTACGTCCGCCCTGGTTAAAGCCCCCGGCGATGAGAAGACCATCATTGATGGTCATGGTCCCAGTCAGATCGCTATTACCACCGAGGAGCACTGCGCCAGCACCGTTCTTGGTCCAGTTACCTGCCCCAGTGAAGGCTGCGACTTTGTCAACGGAAGCAAAGACCAAGTTGCTCGTCTCCGAGCGGAGGGGTGTCGCATTCAGGAGCACCTGATTTTGATTCAGAATTTGCACAATGAACGTGCCGACAGGGAGCACCTGATTGAACGTATCCTCGCCAGAAACACCCATACCAACGATAAGACCCTGTGTGCCGCCAGGAACTGCCACCGCACGCGTCAGGGTGCTCGACTTAGCACTGCGTGTATCAGTCGCCGCGACAGTATGATTGGTGGTTAAAGTGGCACCAGAAGCCAGACTGATCACCGAGTTCCTCGTCGCCGTGAGACGATTGATCGCGTCAGAAGTATTGACCACCAGGCCACCGCCTGTCAGAGCCACATTTGCGCCATCCGCTAGAGTATTACCACCCACTTTGTTCAACACAACACTACCGCCAGCCGCGGTCAGAGTCCCGGTAAAGTTGTTGCTTCCCGTTAACGTCATGGTGCCGTTACCGATCTTGGTTACTGAACCACCACCACTGAGAACACCGCCAAAGCTGGAACTGGAGCCATTGCGGCCTGTGGTTAGCACCCCGGATCCCAGAGAAACGCCGCCAAGGCCAGCGAGCGAGCCGATCGTTTCTGCCTTGCCGTTCAGATCCAATGCAGCTCCAGAGGCCAAGCTAACGTCAGTGCGGTCAGGCAGCACTTCGACCACAGTTCCGCCTGCGATCTGAACCGAGCCTGCATTAATGGTCGTACTACCATTGTAACCGTTGCCACCTGACAAAACCCAGGATGAGGAGCCGTTCTTCACAACGCTTCCGATCCCTGCGGTATTTCCGCCCATGCTGATGACGCCATCCATTGTCAGCACACCTGTGTCGGCAAAAGTTATCGTTGAGCTAGCAGCCCCCGCACCAAAGAGAAGCTGAGTTCTCGCGCCGCTGACAAATGAAAGGATCGTATGATCGTTGCCATTACCAAGCTGCACGGCGGCACCATCTCCAGTCAGGCTGATGTTCAAAGAGCTTGGCACAACACTCCCTGGATTCATGAAAATACCGCCAGTGCCGTTGACCGTAAAATTAGGGTTCGTTGTTTTAATGATCGAACGCAGCGTGCCGTTGTTTGTAGCCGTGATCCCACTCACGCTTAACTCATTGGCCTGAAGAAGGCCGGCACTGACAGTGACTGTGCCGCTGAAAGCACTGTTATTGCCAGTGAGTAGGAGTGAAGAACCAGTGCTGTTTTGAACCAACCCAGTCACATTGGAACCGATGTTACCGCTGACGGTCACACTCCCAGTGCCAGTTCCGCTGTTGGTGATGAGTCCTGTGGGATTCATTAAAGGCGCTGACACCGTAAACGCATTCGTGTTGTTCGCGTTGAATGTGACGTTGCCGACATTCAGGACGTTTCCGCTCACCGTGAAGGCTCCAGTACCTGCATTACTGAAGGTCAAGCTGCCTGTATTGGTGTAAGTGCCACTCATCGCTGCAGCGGTTCCAGTCAGGGTGAAGGCACCAGACAAATTTCCCGCCAAGTGGCCGGTGCTGGCAGCGATATTCGTCGCGGTAAGAGTTGAAGCAGTGCCGCTCGTATTGGAAATCAACCCAGGGCCTGTCAGGGTGAAGGCACCGTTCACCGTTTGGTTTTGTCCATTCAGATCAAAGGTGCCGGCACTAGCGGTCAGTCCTGAAGCAACAGGCAGATTGCCGCCCACGCCAAGCTTTACGGTGCCAGCGCCGCTAAGTGTCGTGAGTCCACCATAGTTCGCGGCTCCAGCGATGGTGAGCACACCAGTACCGCTGTAGGTGAAGGCAGAACCAGCAAGAGTAGCCGTCAAGGGATTGGCAATATTCACCAAGCCGTTACCATTAATCGTGGTGGTGCCAGGGGTGCCGCTCGCGAGATTGTTCAAGTTCAAGGTCGCAATATTCAATGCCACAGTTGAACCCTGCACGCTATTCACCGTGAGGGAGCGGCCGGCAGCATTAGCACTGACTGTCTGGAAATTAAGCGAGTTGGTGTTCGCGGAACCACCCAACATCGTGATCGTGCTATTGGCCGTCAAAAGCGTTTCGGCAACATTAGAAAAAGTAATGCTACGAGTCGATCCGAAGTTCGCACCGCCACCCAAGGTCACGACGTTGGGAATGATGAGATTTGCGCCTCCCGTGGCATCAATCGTACCACCATTCAGATTGACAGGGCCCGAGCCTATGGCTGAATCGCTAGGAATATTCAGGACACCTGAGCCGGAAAGCGTTGTGCCGCCAGCGTAAGTGTTGGTGCCCGTCAGGGTCAGAATCCCAGATGTGACAGCCAAGGCCAGATTGTTCTGATTTGCTGCCACTCCCCCAAGCCTGCCGGAGAACGTGTTAGGGATCGCCGGAGTCCCCGCATAAGTCAGCGTTGCATTGACGGTGCTACCACCCACAACGGCATTTGCCAAGCCAGCCCCTGAAGTCATTAGGCCAGCAACCGTTTGCGCCTTCACATTGCTGGCATTCCCCAAAACTAAGGTGCCAGAATTGGCCCCATTACCCAAAACAACAATGTTTGTAGCCGCAATGGAACCAGCAGCGCCACCGAGTTGCAGTGTTCCATTTTGGACCCGGGTAAAACCACCGGAGTATGTACTGACACCTGTGCTCAGGAGGAGTGTGCCAGTACCCGTTTTGGTGAGACTTCCTGGACCACCGATCACACCCAGAGCGGTTAGAACGCTGCTTCCCGTGATGTCAAAGGAGCCATTACCAGAACCCAGTGTGATGGCGCGTATATTTGCTCCAGCATTGTCGAGAGAGAAAGTGCTCGTGGCTCGAAGTGTCGCATTATTCAGAGTTAAGGCCGCCCCCGTCGCAAAAGCGCCCAGCGCAGTGTTCGCTGCAATGCTCAACGTTGACCCGCCCGTTGCAACAGTGACACCAGTGTAAGTATTCGCAGCGGAAAGTCTTGTGACCCCTGGACCTGAGAGGGTGAGAACCGAAAGCCCAGTCCCGTTAGCAATGATGGCGGCGACATTGAGTTCACCAGCCCCATGATTGTGAATGATGAGATCGGAATTGGTAGCCGTGGCGCTGCGTAGTGCAGTAGCGGATGAACCGGTGATGGAATAGTCGTTAGCACCGACAAATAGCAAGCCACCGCTGGTGATCTGCATCGTGTTCACACCGAGATTTAAAGACTGACCCGCGCCGGAGGAGGTGATTTTGACCGAGTTCGGCGTGGAGGCTGCTGTGGTCAGCGTCTGGCTGCCTGCCACGGTGTAGTTGTTGGTCGTGAGGGCGGTCGTACCAGTAAAGGCCAACTGACCAGTGAGCAGGGCAAGATTCGAACCACTTTTACCCGCAAAATCGGTCACTACGCCGGACGTAATGGTAACAGCTCCGCGCGGTGCAATAAGACCATTTGTCACCGCCGTCGATGTCGAGACATTGGCTCCAGTACCACTGAGAATGACATTCATGGTGCCATTATTGGTGGTGGCTGTGTAGGTGCCCAAGGTCAGAGTGGAAGTTCCGCTCGTGCCCCCGATGACTGAAATGTTTGAACCACCTGCATTCAGCGTCAGATTTCCCAAAGTCTGACTACTGCCAGCAGCCGCAGCTTTTAGAGTGAACGCACCACCGGTGAATGTGGGCAGGGTCGTGGCTATGAGAGTAGCCGCTCCTGCTGAAGCATCCAGAATCAGTCTGCCAGAAGTAAAGGTCGTGGTACCCGTATAGTTACTGACACCGGAGAGCGTCGTGACTCCAGAACCAGCAAAATTCATCCCGGTAGCTGGAATAGTCGCGACAATACCACCTGTGATGGTCAGGTTGCCATTACCAGCGATCACAGCCGTCCCTGCCGTCCCGGAACCCTGTGCATTGAAGGTCCCAATGGTGAATGTAGAAGTAGAGTCGGGTAATGCGTTGACCGTGGTTGTTAGGCTAGCGGCGTTAGCGTTATAAGTACCAAAACGCAGATTACTGGCAGTGGTGCCAGCAAAGGTAATGACACGGCTACCAATTGTCGTTGCCGTCCCAGTGCCAAAGTTCAAACTGTTGCTACCACCAAAAGTGAAATTGCCACCGACTGTCACAGGATTGTTATTGGTGAGAGCAATAGCTCCCCCGCTCGTGTTGTCCAGCATCCCTGCGGTGAGAGTCAAAGTGCTAGCCGCGGCCCCAAGTGCCGTGGCGCTGTTCACATTCAGTCGTCCTTGTGTGAGTGTTGTGCCGCCCGTGTGAGTGTTGTTACCAGTGAGCGTCACCGTGCCAGTGCCATTGACAGTCAAAGCCATCGTTCCGACACCGCCATTTTGCACCGTCGCACCGATAACGGTGGTCGCTGCTCCGCCTGGAGTCACGGTTAGACCACCAGCAGTGACAGCGTTGGTATTTTGCAGAATCACTCCACTTGGAGCGGTGATGGTAAGCACCGAAGCGGTAACACCATTGGTGTTCAGTGTCGTGCCCGAAGCAAAAACTGGTGCAGCCGTTCCTACTGCGCCAAGGCCCGCTGCATTTCCCACAGTAACGACACCCGTATTAATCAGAGCGGCTCCGCCAAAAGTATTGGCACCATTGAGAGTCAGTGCTCCCGCACTATTTTTAATGAGTCCACCGCCGCCGCTAATCACGCCGGTTACAGTTGTGTTGCCTGCCCCTGTAATAGTCGAGTTATAACCTGAATTGTTCAGTGAGGCCAAGATCAGAGCCGCATCTGTCGCTACGCCAGAGGTCGTAAAAGTCGTGGCCCCCACGGTTGTCACTGCACCCAAACCAGTGGTCGCAGGACCAGTGCTAACATTCGCGCCTTTGCCCACAGTCACTGTATTAGATCCGAAGCTTGTCACAGCTCCCAGAGTTTGTGTCACGCCAGCACCCGAAGTTGCGCGATTGGAAAGCACTGTGGCACTGCCTAGTAGTGTCACGGGATAGGCATTGGTCGTAGCATCCGTCGCAAGGTCAAGGGTAGTACCGCCAAACATCGTTAGTGTTGAGGCGGCGGTTCCGAAACCAGCGGCGTTCGTCTGCACCGTGGTGCCGCTTGTCAAAAAGGCGCTTCCGCCAGCGCGAGTACTGGTTCCCCCAAGCGTCAGAGTGCCGTTACCCGTTTTGAAAAAATTGAAATTTCCTGCGATGACTCCGAGCGTGAGGTTCGCACCTGCCCCCACATTAAATCCAGCCCCACTGGCGGAAAGCGTGGTTGCTCCAAAGGTCACACCTGCAGTGCCGCTCGTGACATTCGCACCCGACTGGATGCCCAATTGCTGCGGACCGATGTTCAGTGCGCCAAAAGTATGTGTCACGCCCGCCCCAGATGTCTGACGACCAGAAAGAATTATCGAGTTGAGCGAGACCGTCGTCGCAGGCGTGAAGTTCAAGCCTGTGTCACTTTCAAGCGCCAAAGTGCCGCCGGCCAAGGACAATGGGCCTGTGCCGAGACTTCCAGACACCCTCAGAGTGCCCACATTGACGCCTACCTGACCCGTCAACCCTGAGTTTAAACCAAGCAAGGTGAGTGTGCCCACACCCGTTTTGATGAGGCCTCCGGCACCAGTCAGCGCGGAATTGATACTGGCATTAGTATCCACACGAACCTGCCCCGTAGTCAGAGCCAAACTTCCGCCTGACAGGGTGTAATTATCGCGCAACCGCAGGCTATTAGCCAGAGTACCTGCATCAAGTGTGATGGTTCCAGGGCTGGCCAGAGATCCAGGATTAGGAATAGGCGTACCAAGGATAACGTCGTCAGAAGACAGTGGCAGTCCAGTGCTCCAGTTCCCTGGCGTTGCCCAGTTCAAGTTGGTGCTGCTACCAGCTGTCCAATTTATCGTCGAGGCTTGAAGGGGCTGACCAATCTGCCACACGGCCATCAGCGCTGTAAGCAGGCAAGTCATCCAATATTGATGATGGCGCAAGTGGCGCAAGAAAGGTGAAGAACGATGTTTCATGGCTTTAAAAGGTTGATTTTCAATCGTTTATAGATTGCCCCGAACTGGGCTCAAACTGGCTGGTGTATTTTCCTTTATTTGTGGTCCATTTTGCCAAGAAGTCTGTTCAATGTAAATACATTTGCCTTACATTCTCCCGACTGATTTTCATCCTCCACGTCCTATCATTCACGGTTGACCCTGCCATTTGACCCCTCAGGGGTTGGCTGGTCAGATGTGAGATACACCCGATGCTTCACTATCAGAAAAGACCCATAAACCGGCTTTTCTGTATCACTTACCACTTGGTTTCCAATCCGCGCTTGTCGGCTCCCGCACGTCAACCCAGGCGATACCGGGACGGGTGAAACGGATCTGGCGCTGGCGGAAAAGGGCTCCGAGAGCCTGCTTGAAAGCCGATTTGCTGGCTTCAAAGGTCTCCCGAATGCGCTCGGGTGGGCTGTCATCGTCGAGATCAAGCTGACCGCCGTTGGCTTTGAGCGCCTCAAGAATACGATCCGTCAGCGAAGCCACCCGCTGATAGCCGGATGCATCGAGACTCAGATCTATCTTCCCATCAGCGTGCACGGCGGCGATGTAGCCTTTGACCTCTTGCCCCGGTTGCAGGGGCATCGTGACCCGACTCTGATGCAGCAGTCCCATGTGAGTCTTCCCAACCACTGCATTATAACCCATCGGCGTACGGTTTGTGATCAGTAGGCTTACCTCCTGCCCCTGACGGTACGGTACGCGCTGGCGGCTAAGGTGCTTATTCAATCTCGCTGTGGCGATGTTGCGGTCAGAGCGTTCGTCCAGCATCACAAAAACCACCACCTTCTGACCAGCACTTACTTGGTCAGGCTGCTCGCGGAAAGGCAGCAACAGATCCTTCGGCAGGCCCCAGTTCAAAAAGGCACCCACTTGGCGATTCACGCTAATGACCTCAAGTGACGCAAACTCCCCAGCGAAGGCCAGCGGTCGGTCTGTCGTTGCGATGACGCGATCCTCCGAGTCCCGGTAAACAAACACCTCCAGCATATCATCGAGCTGAGTCCCACGCGGGATGTAGCGTGTTGGCAACAGGATCTCCCCATGATCACCTCCATCCAGATAAATGCCATGAGGCGTGCTGTAGAGCACCTTCAGGTGATTAAGTTTGCCGAGATTTGCCATGAAGATGCAGGCTAGGCGTGACTGTGACTTTCCACAATCTGCAAAGCCATTCAGACTACTTCAAGTCCGCCGGTTTCACCCCGCGCTTAAAGCCGTTGAAGCGATGAGGATCATTCAGGTCCGTGCCGTCCTTCGTTCCATACATGAGCGGTTTAAATTCACCCACAATATTCACATTCGCCGAGGCAGGCACTTCCAGGCCGAGTCCCCAATACACGCCATTCACCACGAGACGGCGAAGGCCTTCGTTCGTCAGATCAGTCGCCGCTCCCATCGTTGTGCAAAGAACCTTGTTCGTCTTGCCAGCCTCATTCTTCACCTCACGCGTCCAGGCGACGGGCATCATCGGTTCATTCACCCCCTGCTCCGCGCCAGCCTTGTTCTTTTTCCGATAATCAGCAGGCGCACTGGCAGGCTCCATGCCCGTCACCACCTGACCGCGCACCAAGATCACCGAATCCGCAGGAGGTGCCGCCTCATAAACATCGGTGGTGCCAAAGAGATCCGACACACTGCGCAGCACGGGATTGTCTTTTGCGGAAGTCTCGAGAATGCCCTTCGTCGCCTCAGCGCGGTGCTTGCCCCAGTGGCTGACCCAGGTTTCCCCGAGAACGATGCGACCAAAGCCACCCTGCTCATTATTCCAGGCCCAGGCCCCGTAAGTGCTGGCCTTGTCCATGTTGAAAGCATGCGTCGCGGTGCGCAGACCGATGATCGGCACGCCACGCTGCACGGCATCATGGAAGTGCTTCATCGCCTCATCCGGCCAATGGCGGAAACGAATCAGCATGATGATCGCATCAGCACTATCGAGCGCCGCCGGATTGGTCAGGCTGGCCTGATTGTTGGCGTCGATGAATCCCTCTTTATCCACAGAAAAGAGCACCGTCGTCTTGAATCCATGACGCTCGCTGAGGATCTTCGCCAGCATCGGCAACCCCTCTTCACTGCGGTACTCCTCATCGCCTGCGATCAAGACAACGTGCTTGCCCTTCGCCTCACCTTTCGGCTCATAGGTCAGGTAGTCAGCAGCTTCGAAACAAGAACTAAGTGCTACTGTGGCGAGGAGGGAGAGAAGGAATCGGCGGTTCATGGTGGTTGGATGATGATGACAGGGGTGGCAAGAGACGGTCAATCCCATCTTTTACTTTCCACTTCATTCACTTCACCGGCACGACCTGCACAGCATCCAGATGCACATTACCCTGGGCACCCTCAGTGCGGAAAATCACAGAAGCTTCTTCCCCCGCGTTAAACTTAAAAGTGCCCAGGCTTTGCGCACCTTGCAGTCCGCTCGCGGGCTTTGATTGGTTCACATGGATCGTCTTCTCGCCATCCGCGCTCAGCACCGTGATCGGCGCCGCTTTGGCGCGGTTTTCATGCGGCTGCCAATAGACACGCACGTCGTAATTCCCGCTCTCTTTGACCGCGAAAGAGAAGCGCGCACTGGCTCCCTTGGCACTGCCGTAGCTATAATGATCGCCAACGAATGGTTTCAAGCCTTGGCCCTTAGCCCATGTGCCTTCCAGTTCAGCGTCTTCGTCATCAATGACGATGCCTTCCATCTTCTTCGGATCAAGACCATCACTGGCGACCTCAGGCAGCTTCTTCGCGTTTGCTGGGAGATAAAGCGCCGCTTCCAGACTGTCTCGACGCATCGCTCCAGGCTGGTTCATGAGATCTTTGAGGATGTCCAGATACTGCTCATACACACCGCGTGGTGTCGTGTGGTGGCGGACGCAAATCCATGCCGCCTTGCCCACCACCTCGCCCATCATGCCGCAGGTGCGCATGACGCGCGTGCTGCCCAGCGCCTCACGCTCCACACTGATCGTGCGCCCTGCCATGAATAGATTGCCGATGTCCTTGGAATAGAAGCAGCGATACGGCACCGGGTAACCATTTTTGCGATCCGTGTGCTTACCAAATTCAGCGCGGCTGATGAACGGATTATCCGGCGTCTTTACCGCATACTGCTCTTTCGGATAATGCAGGTCCTGGTCCCAAGTCGTCGGCACGCAGCCATCGGGGTGGATGACCCCTTTGACCATGTCCTCACCATTCAAAACCATGTCACCGACAATGCGGCGACTCTCACGCGGACCACCGATGTAGGCCAGCCACTGCATATCGTAACTACCGTACTTGTCAGCAGCCAGCGTCTTCAGAGCGCTCACTGCGCCATACACCGCGCGGAAGTTATGATCGCGGATCAGTTCCAGATCATTGATCGGATGCTTATCAAATCCGCTCTCCCAGAACCACTCACCGTGGAGAAAGTCAGCCGCATTTGCAACCGGCGTATAGCCAAGATCAAAGCCGGCCATGTTGGCTTTGTTCTTAACGCCCACAGGCTCCAACGCTCTCGGCGCAGGAAAATCTTCCAACCCCAAAGGCAGTGCCCAAGGCGTCTGCGGCCAGGCTTTTGGTTCGACCACTTTCTTCAGCACCCACATGTTGCTCATGCCCATGCGACCCTTTTCTTCCATCATAAATTTCGCACCCGCCAGCGCACCGACACTGCCGTGACCCGTGCAATCCACGAACAGCTTGCCCACGAATCGCGTCTCCTTGCCCGTCTTCGTATCAAGACCCGTCACACTGCGAATATTCTTCCCATCCTTGCCCATCTCCACGCCATAAACATGCGTATTGAGGAACAGGTCGATCGACTTCTCAGCCTTCACCGTGTCTTCCTTCAGCTTGTCATTGTACTCATCGGGTGATGCAGCTGGGCTATTGCTCGCACGATCTGCAAACTCCTCCACGATCTCACCCAGATGCGGATACAAACCACGCCGCGTGCCCCCCATGGCCCACACCTGAATCTCGCTCGATCCATTGCCGCCGAGCACCGGACGATTCTGCACAAAGGCCACCTTCAATCCCTGACGTGCGCCTGAAAGCGCCGCGCCCATGCCCGAGTAACCGCCTCCGACAACGACCAAATCATACTCTGTCGTCTCCGGTGCCTTCTCCGGCAACCCGAGTAATTTTCGACGCAGTTGGTTCGTCGCCGCCAGATCCGCAGGCGGTGTGAAGGATGCATCCTTGCTCAGCAGGATCGCATCCGCGCGGCCATCAAAGCCCGTCTTGTCCATCAGCACGAGTTTGGCGCTGCCCTTCAGCTCCACCGTGCCCGCTTCTTCCCAAAGCCAGTCTTTCCCCTGCGTGCCCAGCACCTTGTCCAGCACCTGTCCATTCACACTAACTTGAAATTTCCCCGGAGCACCCGGCGCATTCCAAGGCCCGACCCAGTTCTTCGTCCGCACCCATACTTTATAGGAGCCCGGCTCCGCCACCGCCACCTCCGTCTCCGCATTTTTCACTGGCGTGCCCATGCCATGCGCCATCAAATACGGCGAACCCATGATGTCGATGAACTGAGTCTCCAGCACCCAGCCCCCCTGATTAGCAAAAGACTCCGCCTCCACCCAGACCTGCTGAGCTTGGACAGAGAGCGTGGCCGCTGCAAGAGCAGAGAGGATGATTCGTGATAGCTTCATGGTCGGTTTAAAAGTGAGACGGATTTAACGAAGCCTCAGCTCCGCTGCAATCGCGGCAATTCTGTTACGGTAACGGGAAAGCAGTGAATAATGCGAGCGAAATCTCACCCGGCCAGCAGGGCCTTGGCGTGCTCACGCGCGGACTCGGCTTTGCCGCCGAGCATTCGGGCTAGCTCCTCAATGCGCTCATCGCCGGCGACTTCGTGGATGCTGGACTTGGTGCGGTTGCCTTCGATCTCTTTAGTGACGACGAAATGGCTCTGCGCCAGCGAGGCGACCTGCGGGAAATGCGTGATGGCGATGACCTGATGCGTGCTGCCGAGCGAGGCCATCTTGCGGCCCACGGCCTCGGCGATGTTGCCGCCGACGTTGGCGTCGATCTCATCAAAGACGAGCAGGCCCACGGCGTCCTGTTTGGCGAGCGCGCTTTTCACGGCGAGCAGGACGCGGGACATTTCACCGCTGCTGGCGGTGAGTCGCAGGGGCTTGAGTGGCTCACCGGGATTGGGAGCAAACTGGAAATCGACTTGCTCCAAACCGTGGCGTCCAGGCTCGGTGTGTGCGGCAAGCTGGACTTCGAAAACGCTGCGCTTGAAACCAAGATCGGCAAGATGCGCAGCGATTTCTTTGGCAAGCTTGGGCGCGGCATCGGCGCGCTTTTTGCTGAGCTGTTTGCCGTGCTTGTCCACCTGAGTGCGGCGCTCTATGACGAGTTTTTGCAGGCGCTCGATCTCTTCACCACGGTTCTCGATCTTGGCGAGTCGTTGCGCGGCATCGGTCTGAAACTCGATGATGGCGGTGACAGTGGAGCCATACTTGCGCTTCAGTGTTTGAATGGTGTGGATGCGCTGGTCGAGCCGGGCGAGCTCGGCGGGATCAGTCTCCAGATCATCGGCATAGTCCTGCACGCTGCTTTCCAGCTCGGTCAGCTCGATCTGTGCGGAATTGAACCCTTCAAACATCGCCGCAGTGCCGGGGTCGATCTTCTCCAGATCATGGATGCTGCGCCCGATCTCACGCAGGGCATCTAGCACGCCACCATCACCATCACTGAGGCGGCTAGTGATGGCTCCGCACAGTTCAGCGAGGCGCGCACCATTGGCGGCGATGCGGTGACGTGATTCGATCTCTTCTTCCTCTCCGGGCTTCAGATTGGCGACGGCGATCTCGTTGACCTGGAACTTCAGCATGTCGATCTGCTGGCTTCCAGCGCGCTCGCTGTTTTCCATTTCGTCGAGTTCGGTCAGAGTGCTGCGCCATTGCTTCCAGGCGTCCTCATAACTGCTGAGCAGGTCTTCGAGACCGGCAAATTTGTCGAGCATCTCAAGCTGCCTCTCCTGCGAATTCAGGGACTGATGATCATGCGGTCCGTGCAGATCGACGAGGAACTCCCCCAGCCCTTTGAGCACCTGGATGGTGACGGGGGAGCAGTTAACAAACTGCTTGTTCGCGCCGCTGGCGCTGACGGTGCGCTTGATGAGTAGCTCGCCATCCTGGCAGGACTCCATGCCTGCCTCTTCCAGCACGGCATCTACTGCGGCGCTGTTTTTGAGATGAAAGCTAGCCTCCACCGTGCAGGCGTCCTGCCCGGTGCGGATCAGGCTGCGGTCCGCGCGCTCGCCGAGGATGAGTTTGAGCGCGCCGACGATGATCGACTTCCCTGCCCCGGTCTCGCCCGTCACGCCGACGAGGCCCGGCGCCAGCTCCCAGGTGACATCCTCGACGAGGGCGAGGTTGCGAATTTTGAGAAAGGAAAGCATGGCGCGCGGTGAGGTCGGGGAAGTGTTCGCGCGAGTATGGGAAGTGCGCGGCGCATTTCAAGATGCGCATCGCGACATTTCAAAAGCAGCCGTGAAACCAAGCTAGCCGCGAATCTCGGTGAGCAGACGGACATACTCCGTCATCGAATGATCGCCAATCCAGGGGAGAGCCCCCTCAAAGGCCTCTGTTTCCGGATGCTTGAGAGACTCCTGAAAGACGGCGAATTCCGCTTCGGACATGGGTTCCATCTCCGTTTCATCCAGGGTTGTTTCTGCCATGGCCTCCAGGCCAAATGTACCGCCCTCGCCAATGGAGACGACACGCTTCACCATGCCCATGTGCCGATAAAAAATGCCCGGCGGCACGCGCGGAACGATGTCGCTTTGATTCACAAAACGGATCAGTTTGTCTGATAGCTCCTGCTCAAAGCGGTCCGCAAAACCGCTGAGTCCGACACGCGGCTGACCATAGGTGTAGAGCGCTGCGCCGATGCCGCGCCGCTTCAGATGCGCCGCAGCCATCACGGCCAGCGCGCCACCCAGACTGTGACCCGTGACCCAGAAATGCTTCGCATCGACGGCGGCTTTTTCAAAAGCCAGGAGATCAGCTTCTACGATCTCGATGCCACCCTTGAACCCGGCATGGACCCGGCCCCACTCGCTCTCAATGGGAATGAAACGCACATCACGCAGCCACTGCCCTGGAGTGCTCGTGCCGCGAAAGGCCATCAGTGCCACCTCACCCGACACACACCAGAAGCCCTGAATGTCGTGATGATCAAAGGTCGTGCATTGCGCGCCGAAGCCATTAGCGATCGCCCAGGCCTTGATGGATTCAGAACCCGAGTAGCTGATCGCTGCCGCCTCGGCGAGGAAGACGGCGAGATCGAGATCAAGGCCTGAGCGGGTGAGGAGTAGAGTGTTGTCTAGCATAAGAGTGATGATGAAAAATCAGTCGAGGGAGCCTTTAGCAAAGACGAGCTGGATGAAATGCTCTGTGCTTCGTGGGAAAGGAATTTGTGCTTGATACAGATCAGCGCCTATCCCGACAATCACGAAATGCCGCCGCTGTCGTTTTTAATTAGCTTCACAGCGCACGCTGCATTTCAAGGTGCGCGGCGTGACATTTGGCACGAATGGCAGCACCTCCTTTTGAAACCTTTCCTCAACATCGCCCAAGCACGCACTCCTGAGGGTGCCGAGCTGACACTGCACTCACACGACACGCATTTTTATCTGCGAGTGGACCGCCAGCCGCTGATGGGCACGAATGCGTATGAATCGGAGACGGTGCTGGCCGAGCTAGCCTGCTCGCGACTGAGCCCGCTGGCAGGAGCGCGCGTGCTGATCGGCGGACTCGGCTTCGGCTTCACGCTGCGGCGTGCGCTGGAGCTGGTGGGTAAAGACGCCACGGTGCAGGTGGCTGAGCTGCTGCCGGAGATCGTGGCCTGGAACCGCGAGCATCTGAGCGCGGTGAATGGTCTGCTGCTGGATGATCCACGCGTGCAGATCACCGTGGGAGATGTGTTTGAAGTGATCAATCAAGCGCCCAAAGGCCACTATGACGCGATCCTGCTGGATGTGGACAATGGCCCCATCGCTATGGTGCAGGATGGTAACTCGCGGCTCTATCAGGCGCAGGGTTTCGGCGCGATCACGCAAGCCCTGAAGCCAGGTGCCCTCGCGACTTTTTGGTCCGCCAGCCAAGACCGGCGTTTTGAAAAGAGGCTGAAGAAAGCAGGCTTCAAGGTCGAGGTCGTGCCCACGCGCGCCTACCCGCAAGCCAAGCGCAAGACGCACACGGTCTTTGTGGCCACACGACCAGGCAAGGCGGCGGTGGCTTGAGTCGTCGATTCTTCAGGTCCGAATAAAATCTTACCCTCCGGCACCATACCTGCTTTGGGAGGGACAATGCTCTCTCCCATCCAAGAGTACCTTGAGACGCTCCATGCCCGCTATGCACCCCTCATGGAAGGTGCTGTCGCGGACTATATTCCCGAACTTTCCAAAGCTGATCCCAAGTGGTTCGGCATCTGCATCGCCACGCGCGATGGTCATGTCTATGAGGTAGGTGACACGCGGCAGCCCTTTACGATTCAGTCGATCTCGAAGGCTCTGGCTTATGGCTTGGCTCTGGAAGATCGCGGTGAGGAGCATGTGCTCTCACGCATCGGCGTGGAGCCATCAGGTGAAGCCTTCAATGCGATCAGCCTCAAGGAAGGCACCGGCGCGCCTTTCAATCCCATGATCAATGCGGGTGCCATCGCAACCTGTGGTCAGATTTTACCCAAGGATGGCCAGTCACGCTTCGAGCGGCTATTGGCTTATCTGAGTGGATTCGCAGGGCGTGATTTGGACATCGATGAAACGGTCTATCAAAGCGAGAGCGAGACGGGGCATCGCAATCGAGCCATCGGCTGGTTGCTGCGGAATTTCGGCATCATCGAAGAAGATCCGCATGAGACTCTGGAGACTTATTTTCAGCAGTGCTCGATCCGCGTAACCTGCCGTGATCTCGCCCTCATGGGAGCGACGCTGGCAAATCAAGGTGTGCAGCCGCTGACTCGGAAGCGTGCGATGGCTGCTCACTATGTCGATAACATGCTCGGAGTCATGGCCACCTGTGGCATGTATGACTGGTCGGGCGAGTGGATTTATCGCGTGGGTTTGCCAGCGAAAAGTGGTGTTGGCGGCGGCATCCTAGCCGTACTGCCAGGACAACTCGGGATCGGCGTTTTTTCTCCAGCCCTAGACGTACAGGGGAACAGCCTGCGCGGGATTAAAGTGTGCATGGATTTGTCGCGCGAGCTATCATTGCACATGATGAATCCCACCGCCACGCCGCGCACAGCCGTGCGGCTTTCCTATCATGGTGGTGAAGTCGTGGCGAAGCGCCGATTGCCGCCTTCGACGCGGGAGACCTTGAAACTGCACGGGCCGCGCATCCAGGTTTTGGAACTGCAGGGCGGACTCATCTTCACCACCTTTGAGCCTGTGATTCGTCAGACCATTCAATTAGTGAATGCTGGCTGCCTGCATATCATTTTTGATCTCCGTTCGGTGGTCACAGCGAACACCGTCAGCCTCAAACTACTGGCTGATCTTCGTTCTCGCTTCCGGCAACAGGGGGTGCAAATCATCAGCTGCCAGCCAGGGAAAATCACGGCTCGGCTCGAAAGTGTCGGCATCCCACCCGAGGCCATTTTTGCCACGGTGGATGCAGCGCTAGAGTCCTGTGAAGACGCCCTGCTCATGACAGTCACAGGTGCCCCATGGCGTCCGTCCGGGCTTATGCCCATGAGGCAATGCAGTCTTTTTCAGGCGTGCACAGCCGAGGATATCTCCTTCCTCAAAAGTGAGCTGCAATCTCGCCGCTACGAAGCAGGTCAAACCCTTATCAAAGCAGGCGAAAGTGCAGAAGAGATGTTTGTCCTGCTCGAAGGAAATGCCGAAGTACAGATCCTCGCCGAGGGGAAAAGTCGCCGCCGTATTGATGTGCTCACCGCTGGCATGACCGTGGGAGAGATGGCCTTTCTCGATGGCTCACCGCGCTCAGCCGACGTGGTCGCTATCGACACGGTCGAGTGCCTCATCATCACTCGCGCTTGGTTCATCGCTCTGACCCTCACTCAACCGAGTTTGAAGATCACTCTCTTGCAGGAGCTCATGCGCGAGATCTCCGCGCGTCTCCGTCAGGCCAATGTCGAGGTCAGCGCTCTGCACCGTGCCTGATGCAAGTGCGGGTTCGACTTTGGGTTGCATATCGGGAATCGAGTCGAGATAAAGTTCCTCCACCTTTGCTCGTGCCCAAGGCGTTCGGCGCAGGAAGATGAGGCTGGACTTGATGCTGGGATGAAAACTAAAGCAGTTGATCTTGATCATCTGTCCCAGCATCTCCCAGCCATAGTGAGCTTCGAGTTGGATGAGCATTTTCTCCAGCGTGATGCCATGGAGTGGGTTTTTGGGGCCTGCGGCGTGCATGATGTCAAAGCTGTGTCTAGGCCTTGTCAGGCTATTCTGCAACCATGGGGCAAAAGTAGTTCACGCCAAACTGACTCGCAGATGCTTAGACAACACCGCTGCGATGCACAGTCCTAGCCAGGGCCAGATTACGACGGAGTAACGTGGCAGACACGGAGCTAGGCTGCTGCCGCCCAGATAAATGAAGATCATGAGTGCCAGGAGAGCGATCTCGATCGGCACGTGGCGGCCACTTCTGAAACCAATGAAGAAGGTGACGAAAGCCATCAGTATGATGGGTCCATTCACGGCAATAAAGGCCACAACGATGAGCTCCTCAGGCTGAAAGGATCTTGGGAATCCAAAAAAAAGTCGGCACCCATTGCAAAGCCAATTATGAAACACTCCCACTGGATTCTTGCGGATGTTTTGCATGGCCAACTGCTTCAAAGTCGCCTCCCGCTCCTTGAGTGGTAGATAGTATTTCGTGCGGTAGATCTCACGGTGATTGGCGATGAGTTCCTTTTTATTTAAGGAGTCATCTTCGGAGAACCAGTGCCCATTCTCGCCCTCATGAGTGCTCGTCGCCCAGTAGAGTAGCTCACCCGAATTTGTGGACCAGCAAAGGAGATCACCCGTCTGCACTTTGGTGAAAGCTAGCCAAGGCACACAGATGGCAAAAGACACCGCCATCACAGCCAGTGCTCGCAGCAGCTTACCGCGCTGGCTTTTCCAGATGATCAGCAAGAGCATCAAAAACACAACGGTCGCCATGATGACATTGCCAAAAAACACACGGGTCAGCGTCAGCCAACCAAAAGTAAAACCAGCGGCAAGGATCAAACTCCAGCGCCACTTTTCAGCCCGCAAAGCAGCGCTAAAGGCCCAGCCAAATCCTGCGATGCAGCAAACGGCAAGTGCCTCCGTCATGAGATACGGTCCAGCGCGGACGAGGCTGGGATGTAGCGCCGTGACCAGCGCCACAATCAACGCCCAGTGCCTACCAGCATAAGGCAGCACGGTGCGGAAACTGAACCAGACAGCGAAGGCCATGAACAGAGCATTCAACATGCGCTGTCCTATCACAGGCACGCCCGCTGCAATCATGGGTGCCAGCACCAGTGGGTAGCCGGGACCATTGATGATGTCTGGCTTCTCTGGCGTGACATCGAAGCCCTGCGTGAGGTGCTCTGCATACTTGTGGTAGCGCCCCTCATCCCAGATAAAGTCACGGTGATCCGTGGCGATCACATTCAAAACATAAAGCAGTAGCGTGCCAACGAAGAGTAGGAGTTCGATTCGGCGTGCTGGCTGAGATTCAGAAGACATCTCGTACCCTGCGCTAATGCGGCATGATTTGTCAAAGGATTCACTGACAGAATGAACCGGAAATTCGGATGCGCACGACTCAAACGAGCAGGGCGTCGTGCGCACCCGTGCCTGCAATATCCCGCAGCGTGTAGAGCATGCCACCGATCACCTGTTTGCTCGTCCGGTTGTTTGCCGCGTTGTAAGCGTAAAGAGTGGTCGTCGTCCCCTCCTGCGGGTCCACGATGGTTTCCGTCAGCAGCCGACTCGCCCAATCATAGACCATGCTCGTCGTCCGCGTCCCCGCCGTGCGTGCCAGCGTCCCCGGCCACGTTTCCGTTTGTGACGTCACATTGCCGTTGGCGTCATGCGTCCAGTCAAACACCGTCTGCTTGAAGCCGCCACTTTCCCGGAACAGCTCCCGCTTGATCAGCCGCCCCGCCGCATCATAGGCATTCACCGTCACCTGCCCATTGGCAGAGGTCAGCGTGATCGCCTTCCCCGCCTTATCATAGCCATACGACGTCACCCGTGGCAGCGCCGCACTGCCCACCTGCGTCTCCGTCATCGTCGTGGGGCGGTTCAGCGCATCATGCACCGTCACCACCTGCCTGCCCGAGCCATAACTAGCCGTCGTCAGGTTGCCGCCCAGATCATAGACAAAGCTGTGCTCCACCCCGCGTGATTCCTCACCGATCTTTCGCCCCAGCCGGTCAAACGTGTAGCGCACCGTCGCCTCAGGCCGCGGCGTCACCCCGCCCGCCGCCACCTCGTCCACGCAGACGGTGTTCAGCGGGGTGAAAAGGGAGGCGCTTGATGCTGCCGGTGCCGCTAGGGACAGCGCATGAGTCAGGACGCAAACCCAGCCAGCGAGGCGCTGACTAAAATGTTTCAAATTGCCTTTCGAACAGATTCAAAAACAACAGCAAAATCTTTTCTCAATCCAGTGCTCCCGAGCTTTGATTCAAGCACGCTCATGGCTTCTTTGGGCTGCCCCAGGACAATGTAAGCGGCCGCTATGTATATATACCAATGATGCTGTTTCATCATTCTTTTGTCATTGGAAGTGTAGACGCAGATTAAATCTTCGGGTGACTTGAGTTCATCAAAGTAAGGTATTACCCACGTTTTACTATATCCAACAATTTCATTCAGCCTCTGATTAATCTGCGCCTCACCAACCGCCAACCATCTCTCATGCGAGTTTGTCGGTGCCGCAAAGTCCAATGGTTGATTAACGATGATTTCTGGATGCCCCGCCAACAGTGACGTTTCACCTGCTACTAGCTCCAGAGCCACTTTTGAAACTGAATCCATCTTCAAGCCCATTGATGGTACAAAATGTGCTTCATAGTTCCGTGCATAATGTGGATTGATGCTTGCATGGAAAACTATGCTCTGTGAAGCATCTTTAAAAGATCGGTTATAAATCACGGCACGCTTCGATCTTTTGAAGCCGTATTGCAGCAATTGCTCATCGACCTGCTTGGAGAGGCATAAAAGTATATCCTCTTTGATTTCGGGGGCTCTGCGCATAGCTAACTCTACCTTCTGAATGTTTTAGTTTTCCTGATCTTAAGTTTGTCACTTTTCCCCACTCCTTGAGCTTGATTGCCACGGCTCAAGGATGAGTCAAACCTTCTTTGGTCGGCCGTTTTACTTGCTGTACCAGATTTCACTTCCAAACCAATCACTCGTCCGCGTGGGCTTACGGCTGCTCCGTCATACTTTCGCAATTGGCCACTTTTGTCTCGAACTGAAACCTGTCCCTCGATAACAGACCACCCATCCTTGCCTTTTTTGGACTTGATAGCATCCCACAGTTCTTGCTCTGCATCAGCTCCTGCTCGTGCACCATCGCCAGTTGGGCTGGCAAATTTACCGTCTGGCGTACGGTAGCCATTGTTGTATTCCGTATTCTTCGGTGTGTCCGTCACCGGACAAGCATTATGACTCAGCACCTCCCCGCTGCCCACGAAGTAGCAGTGCTCGTCCTCCACTTCCAGATTGTACACCTGATGGCGACCACGTTGGAACCCAAGTGCTGCCACGGACTCACGTCCGTTGCTGGTGCGTAGCTCTTCGCCGACACGGAGGTCTTTCACCGGCACCCAGTCACGCTGCGTGGCGGAGTACATCCGGTGATTGCCGGTGACATACAGCACCTCGCCACTGCTCATCGTCAGCGTGCGCACATCCTCGTTCGGTCTCGTGATCGTCGCGGTGATGACTTTCCCTGGTCCAGCTTCGATCACCGGACAGGCGCATTCTTCGATCACCTCGGCCCAGCCTTTGGCGTTCAGCTCCTCGAAGTCCACCCACACTTCCTGGCGACCGGCCACGCGGCGGCTGTGCTCGGCCATCCAGCCGACGGGACGTAGCAGCGTCACTTCCAGTTCAAGGCTCTCGGCGAGGGCGTCTCGCAGGCTGACTTTGTAGCTGCGCCATGTGGTGGGATCGACCTTGGTTTCAGAACCAGACGGCACGCTGACGCCTGCCGCTACGGAAGAGACGCTCTCCGGCGTCAGCACCCGCTGGCCGATGCGCAGCGTCTCGATGGCCTGATGATCGCCGGTGCCGAGTGTGACACTCGTGCCGGGCAGGAAGCAACCGGACTGCACCGCAGCCACCAGACCCACGCCCCCGGCGGCACTGTCTATTGCGGCATCCATCACACCTTCTCCTGGCGGGTTACCTTCCAGCACGTTGCTCACCACCTGCGTGCCTGCGCCCGTCGCGGCATCCACGGCGGCTCCGCCCAGCGCTTTGAGTGCCTTGTTAGCTCCGCAGCCGATGGCTTTCCCCATGCCTGCTCCCAGCCCTCCGCCCACGGCTCCCACCGCCGTGTCTTTGAGCACCTGCCCGCCGTCAATCGTGCCATTCGTCATGAGCTGCCCCGTGGCACTGCTCGCCGCTCCGCCGGCGGCTACCGTGCCATTTACGGTTCAGGAACAGCCCTTTTTTGTTTCAGCCCAAGCCACAGAATAATGATTGCGTGGCGAGCCTTCTCTCCAGCAGACTGCTCGGCATGGCCTATCCTGGACCGCATGAGCCTGTGATCACCTCTCCGCTACTTCGGCGGGGTGGACGGATCGTCCTCGACACGGTTTTCCCACGCCTGTGCCCGGCCTGCGATGTGCCACTGGAAAAGCACGCGCCACGTTCTGGTATCGATGCCTGGCTGTGCCAGGTCTGCTTGGATGATTTGGAGCCGATCGAGCCGCCGTATTGCTCGGTATGCGGGGAGTCTTTTGATGGCCCGATGACTCGCGAGTTCCGCTGCTCAAACTGTGATGGGCGGCGCATGGCCTTCGACTTTGCTATCTCAGCCTTCAAGGCGAGTGGGGTTCTTCGGGAGCTCATTCACCAGTTCAAATACAGCCGTGATCTCTCCCTGCGGGGCGTATTGGCAGACACTCTAAAACCTGCGCTAAATGATCCGCGCCTTATCGGTGAGGATCTCTCTCAGTGGCTGCTAGTGCCCGTGCCGCTGCACTTTCTGCGGGAGATGCGACGGGAGTTTAATCAAAGCTGGGAGCTGTGCCGGATGCTGGCTGAGGAGACCGGCATCCCAGCGTTGCAGGCGCTGCGGCGCACACGCCTCACCTCGACTCAGGCGAAGCTGCATCGGCGGCAAAGGTTGGAGAATCTGCGCGGCGTTTTCGCCCTCAGGCTGGCATTCCCCTGGCGGCCCCGGCCAGATCTGCGCGGGCGTAAAATCCTGCTGGTGGACGATGTGCTGACGACAGGAGCCACGGCTCACGAATGCGCCAAGGTGCTAAAACGGCAGGCCGGGGCCGAAAAAGTGGTGGTCATCACCGCAGCACGCGGCTAGCATTTAAATCAAGTCCAGCGTCGGTTGGGCTGTTTGAACCCTGCTGGGGAGTTCCCAGCACTCCTGCGGTCTGCCAACCCGAGGAGATGGTGGACAGCTTGCGATTCTGGACAGAGACATATGACATCATGGGATTTTTCAAAAAACGCTCCGTTGACGGACTCGGTGAAAAAAAGAAGGACATGCCTGAGGGGCTATGGACCAAGTGTCCGTCCTGTGCCGAAAGTCTCTTTGAGCAGGCATTGGCCAAAAATCTGCGTGTCTGCACGAGTTGCGGTTACCACTTCACCATCAGCAGCGGCGAGCGTATCGCGAGTCTTGCCGACGAGGGTACCTTTGAGGAAATGGACCTCCAACTCGACTCCGTAGATGCACTCGGATTCAAAGGCTATGTTGATAAGGTGAAGGCCTACCAGGCTAAGACGGGCCTGAAGGAGGCCGTCGTCACAGGACGCTGTGTCATCG
>CAZOVY010000055.1:0-41017 GCA_964583255.1 uncultured Prosthecobacter sp. | reverse complement strand
ATTATTTCCGCACCGTCTATGACCTCATGGTGCTCGCCTTCCAGACGGATGTGACACGCGTGGCCACCTTCAGTATCGGTGGCGAAGGGGATGCCTTTGCGATTCCCGAAATCGGCATCACCGAGTCGCGCCACCAGCTCAGCCACCACGGCGGCGATGCTGGCTACATGGAAAAACTCACCAACTACGACACCTTCGCCATCGAGCAGTTCGGCTACTTCCTCACCCGCCTCGCGGAGACCAAGGATCTCAGTGGCAAGCCGCTCCTGGGCTCCACGATGGCGCTCTTCGGCAGCGGCATGTCCTACGGCCACAGCCACGGCAACGCCAACCTCCCGCTGGTGCTTGCTGGCGGTTCCGACCTCGGTCTGAAGCACGGCAGCCATCTCGACTTCAACAAATCCGCCAAAGACTTCCAAGGCTACGCGCTCGGCACCGACGGAGCGCTCACCACCGCGCATTACCAGCTCTGCAGCCGCCCCGCGAACACCGACGCCCACATGAGCAATCTCCTCCTCCTCATGGCCCAACGCATGGGCGTGGAGACGGACCAGTTTGGCGACAGTAACAAGGTCGTCGCGCTGTGATGTTCTTTGTTCGTCGTTCTTTGTTCTTTGTTCTCGGTTTGTGCATGGCACACGCCGATGAGCCCTTCCGTCCCGAAGCGGGGAAGTTCCCGCCTTTGGAAAAAGCGCACGCCTACCGTGGCGAACTCGTCTTCGTCGATCATGCCAACCGCCGTGGCAGCATCCGCGTGGAAGGGATGGGCGTGTTTCGCATGAACGATCCGCATCCTTTCGCCATGCTGCCCTACGGCATGGTCCGGTATCACGGCGCACCAGCGGATCTGCGTGACATCCCGCTCGGCACGGTGCTGCATGTCCGCGCTTTTTTGCCACCGGACCCGAAGACTTCCGCCGTGCCGGTGCTGCCGATCAACAACAAGGACAAAGACGCGAACCATCGCCGTGGCATCGGTATCTTCCCCGCCGAGAATCATGTGCTCCTCCTCGAAGACGAGCCCAGCCATTGCCTGCGCGAAGGACACGTGTGGAAGCTTAAGGAACTGGAGATCAAAAACCGTGAAGGCAGTCTCATCGCCAGTCGTGAGCCGAAAGAAGGCCCCGAAGGCAACACCAGCGAGGAAACACTCTCCTTTGACGCCGCCACCCGCATCTGGCGCGGTCGCGAATGCCTTCGCATCGAGCACTTGATCGCCGAAGGCACTTGGCCTGCCAGCGGCAAGAAATCTCTCGGCGGCCAGTCCGTCCAGCTCGGCATCACCTGGAAGCCCACGCTAGGCGGTGTGTTCACCCGCTTCCACATCTCCGACATCTGGCTCGACGCCGCCGCGATGCAAAACGCCACGCTCCATCAGACCGAGACACACAAGGCCTTCATGCGCAGCCGTTGGCTGCCCGCATGGATCGACGCCGTCGAGTATGGCAAGTTCGGCCGCGCCACCGTGACCGCGACCTTGTTCGGCGGCATGGACGCCTCTCTCTACGCCGATTTCAAAAAGGGCATCACCGCCGTGATGAATCCGGTCGAGAACACCTTGAAGCACACGGAAGGCGGCACCGCCGGCCCCACGCAAATGGCCGCACGAGGCAAACTCATCGACGTCACGCAGTTGCCCGGTAAGGCCCCGCTCGGCAGCAGCGGCATCCAGATCCGCTTTGAGACCGACCTCATCACCGAAGGAATGCGCCCCATGCGAATCGTCCGCGTCCGTCCCGCCGACTGGCCGGATGTCCATGTGCCACGCGAGGAACATCTCAGCGACGGAGCCTCCAGCATCGACGAGCGCTTCCCCACCCCGGCCATCTTCCCGAAATACTGATCTCGGCACTGTCCCTTCATTCTCCTGTCCCCATTCTTCTGTCGAAAATGATCCCTCCTATACTCCATCACTCCACCACTCCATTGCGCCGCTGGCTCACAGCCCTGTGCCTCGGCCTCTCGCTCCTCACAAACTTGGCCATCGCTGCGGACGAACCCTTCCGCCCCGAAGCGGGGAAGTTCCCGCCTCTGGAAAAAGCGCACGCCTACCGGGGCGAACTCATCTTCGTGGATCACGCGAACCGCCGCGGCAGCATCCGCGTGCAGGGATCTGGCATGTTTTTCCGCAACGACCCGCATCCCTTCGCCATGCTGCCCTACGGCATCGTGCGTTATCACGGCGCACCGGCGGATCTGCGGGACATCCCGCTCGGCACCGTGCTGCACGTCCGGGCCTTTCTCCCACCCGACCCGAAGACTTCCGCCGTGCCGGTGTTGCCGGTCGATAGCAAGAAGCAGGACGCCAATCACAATCGCGGCGCAGGCATCTTCCCCGCCCAGAATCATGTGCTTCTCCTCGAAGACGAACCCAGCCACTGCCAGCGCGAGGGATTGACCTGGAAGCTCAAGGAAGTGGACCTCAAGAACAAAGAGGGCATGATCATCGCCACCTGCGAACCAAAGCAAGGCGGCGACGCCAAAGCGACCGAGGAGAAGCTGACCTTCGATGCCGCCACCCGCATCTGGCGCGGACGCGAAAGCCTCAGCATCGAGGAACTCATCGCCGAAGGCGCCTGGCCCGCCGATGGCAAAAAATCTCTCGGCGGCCAAGCCGTCCAACTCGGCATCACCTGGAAACCCACACCCGATGGCATCTTCACTCGTTTCCACATCTCGGACATCTGGCTCGACGACGCCTCCATGCAACGCGCCGCCAAGAACCAGACCGAAACGCACAAGGCCTTCATCCGCAGCCGCTGGATGGCCGCATGGATCGATGCCGTCGAGTATGGCAAGTTCGGCCGCGCCACCGTGACCGCGACCCTGTTCGGCGGCATGGACGACTCGCTCTACACCGACTTCAAAAAATATGTCCCTGCCCTGATGAATGCCGTCGAGAACACCTTGAAGCACACCCACGGCGCCTACGGCCCCGCGCACATGGCCTCAAAGGGTCCCATCATTGAAGTCACAAAAGCACCCGGCGCAGCACCCCTCGGCAGCAGTGGCATCCAAATCCGTTTTGACACCGACCTCATCATCGAAGGCATCCGCCCCGGCAGAGTCGTCCGCGTCCGTCCCACGAGCTGGCCCCAAGTCCAAGTGCCACGCGAGGAATACCTCAACGACAACCTCGAAGAGCGCTTCCCGACCCCAGCCATCTTCCCTAAGTACTGATGGCTCAGTGTTGACGGCCTGTCCCGCGCTCGCGTGGCATGAAACAAGGCCGATTAAACCGTATGAAATGGATCATGCGCCTCCCTTGCCTCATCGCTCTCACTGCCACGCCCGCCTTTGCGGTCGATTTCGTTAGCGACGTGCGGCCCATCTTTGAGAAGCACTGCTATGAGTGCCATGGCGCGGAGAAACAGAAGAACGACTACCGTCTCGACATCAAGAGTGTGGCGTTAACTGGCGGTGCGGATCACGTACCAACCATCATCGCTGGGAAGAGCGCGGAGAGTCCGCTGTTTCGTTTTGTCAGTGGTGCGGACAAGGATTTGACGATGCCGCCGAAGTCGAAGCTCAGCAGCACAGAGATCGACATGCTGAAGCATTGGATTGATGAAGGCGCTCTTTGGCCTGAGGGCGTCGATGTCGCGAAAGTGGAAAACAGGCTCGACTGGTGGAGCTTCAAACCGCTCTCAAGGAGTGATGGCTTCCAGCCCTCATCTGTGACGGCTAGAAGCCGTCACTCCTTGAATTCCATCGACAGCTTCATCGAAGCGAAGCTCACCGAGAAAGGCCTCAAGCCCGCGCCGCAAGCAGATGCGCGCACCTTGATCCGGCGCCTCTACTTTGATCTCACTGGGCTGCCGCCATCGCCAGAGGAAACCACGAAGTATGCCGCGCTGGCTTATGAGAAGCTCGTGGACGATTTGCTCGCATCTCCGCGCTACGGCGAGCGCTGGGCGCGGCATTGGCTGGATCTCGTGCATTACGGCGAGACGCACGGCTATGACAAAGACAAGCCGCGCAACAACGCCTGGCCTTACCGCGACTACGTCATCAAAGCCTTCAACAACGACAAGCCCTACACACGCTTCATTGAAGAACAGATCGCGGGTGATGCGCTCTATCCCGGCACCACGGACGGTATCACGGCGCTCGGCTTTATCGCGGCGGGGCCGTGGGATCTCATTGGTCACGCGGAGGTGCCGGAGACAAAGCTAGATGGCAAGATCGCCCGCCACCTCGACCGCGATGACATGGTGCAGAATGCTATCGGCACTTTTTGTTCGCTCACAGTGCAGTGCGCGCAGTGCCACTATCACAAGTTCGATCCCATCTCGCAGGAAGACTATTATTCGCTTCAGGCCGTCTTCGCCGGCATCGACCGCACAGACGTGGACTACTATCCTGACGATGCGTCCATGCAGAAGTTCGCGGCACTTCAAAAGCAGAAGAAGCAGCTCACCGATGAGATCGCCGCGCTTGAAGAGCCTTTGAAGAAAAAAGCCGGTGAAGCCTACGCCGCACTCAGTAAGCGCATCGACGGAGCCGCCGATAAATCAGGCAATCCAAATGCCAAACCTGACTTTGGTTATCACAGCAGCATCTCTCCGCAACAAGACGCGGTGAAGTGGGTGCAGGTCGATCTGGGCAAGAGCATGCAGGTCGAGCGCATCGTGTTGAAGCCCTGTTACGACGACTTTGGCAAGATCGGCGGCGGCTTCGGGTTCCCCGTGCGCTTCAAGATCGAAGTCAGCGACGATCCCACTTTCAAAACCGGCGTCACACTCGTGTGGCGGAAGCACGACGCCACCTTCATGAATGATTTCGCCAATCCCGGCCTCAAGCCTTTCGAGACCGGCACAGCGGGCGATGACGGCGTCACGGGCCGCTTTGTGCGCCTCACCGCCGTGAAGCTCGCGCCGCGCAGCAACGACTACATTTTCGCTCTGGCCGAGATGGAAGTCTATGACAGCAAAACAGGACCGAATCTCGCTGTCGGAAAACCCGTGACGTCACTCGACAGCATCGAGGCCGCACCGCGTTGGCGGAAGGCCAATCTCACCGATGGCATCGCCCCCGAAAGCCGCAGTGAGGAGGACAAACTGAAGCTCATCCGCGAACGAGATGCCCTCATGCTCGCGCAGGCCGATGAAGCCGCGAAGACGAAACTTCGCGAAGCGCGCAAGCAGCGCGATGCCCTGCCTCAACTACCAGCGCCGCAAAAAGTCTATGCCGGAGCCGTCCACTACGGCAGCGGTGCCTTCAAAGGAACGCATGGCACGCCGCGCGTGATCCACGTGCTCAAACGTGGTGACATGAAGCAGCCCGCTCAAGAAGTCGGGCCTGGCACCATCACCACGCTCACCCAGCACTTCGATCTACCTTTCCAAATCACCAGCGAACATGAATCCGCCCGCCGTGCTGCTTTGGCGAAATGGATCACGGATAAAAACAACACGCTCACCTGGCGCAGCATCGTGAACCGCGTGTGGCAGCATCATTTTGGCAAGGGCTTGGTCGATACCGCGAATGACTTCGGACGCATGGGTGGCAAGCCCACGCACCCTGAGTTGCTCGACATGCTCGCGCTGACTTTTCGTGATGATCTCGGAGGCAGCTTCAAGAAGCTGCACAAGCTCATCGTGATGAGTGAAACGTATCGGCAGCGATCGGATGGACTGGTCCCATCCGACGCCAACAACGTCTTCCTCTCCCACCAAAACCGCCGCAAGCTCGATGCTGAGTCCATTCGCGACTCCATCCTCGCCGTCAGTGGCAAACTCGACCTCACCATGGGAGGCCCCAGCTTCCAGGACTTCATCATCGAGAAGCCCCAGCACAGCCCGCACTACGAATACACCCTGCACGATCCCGAAGACCCCAAGTCATGGCGTCGCAGCATCTACCGCTTCATCGTGCGCTCGCAGCAGCAGCCCTTCATGACCGTGATGGACTGCGCCGATCCCTCCATGCGCGTGGACAAGCGCAACGAATCGCTAAGCCCACTGCAAGCCCTCACCATGATGAACAACGGCCTCACTGTCGCGATGGCAAAACACTTTGCTGAACGCATGACCAAGGAATCGAATGGTCTCGAAGCGCAAGTGCAACGCGCCTTTGCCCTGGCGATCTCACGCGCCCCAACTAACGATGAACTCACGCCGCTCATCGAGTATGGCAAACGCGAAGGCTTAGAAAACACCTGCCGAGTGATCCTGAACCTGAACGAATTTAGCTTTGTGGATTGATCGGCTCCCTGGCTCAGTTACGTCTGCATTTGAAGAAGCTCGAGTCAAGCATTGCGGTGAAACACACGATGCAAGGCTTGCGTGATGTTCACCGAACTGATTAGCTTGCTGACATCTTATGAAAATCCTTCTCGCCGTTTGGAAACTCGTCCAAGTGCTGCTGATCGCGCTGATGCACGGTTTCGGCTGGCTTCTCGTTGTCCTGGCGATGTTCAGCCTTCTGCGAATCGGCGTTTTTTGTTTGTTCGGAGAGCTGACATTTTTCGGCGGCAGTGTGGTGTTCGGTCCTCCAGTGATGGTCATCGGCGACATCCGCCTCGAATGCACCACATGGAGGGGCGCTGCCATCTTGATCTTGTTTAACCTGTTCCTCCTGGCCTGGGGCTGGGTTTCTGTGCGCGGCGGCAGGTCAAAGCGAGGCGGCAGGTCGAAGAGACCCGTCTCTCCGAGCGGACGTGCCCATCGTGCCCTGGCTGCGACGCGCTTGAAACTCCTTTTTGACACCTTACTGCTCCGCTCCAAGCGCTGATCTTCCGCCACCCACTCATGACTTGGTCCCAAAATTATGATCCGCTCGGCAACCTGATTTCTTCGTCGCTCGTGGCGGCGTTGCCTGTCGTGGTGCTGCTTGGGTTGCTGGCGTTCTGGCATGTCCGGGCACATTTCGCGGCACTGGCGGGACTGGTCGCGGCGGCGATGATCGCTGTGTTTGTCTATCAAATGCCCGCGCAGCTAGCGGGCATGGCGGCAGTGAGCGGGGCAGTGTTTGGCCTCTTTCCCATCGGCTGGATCGTGCTGAATGCGATGTTCGTCTATAACCTGAGCGTGGAGACAAATCAGTTCGCCGTGCTGCAAAAACAGATCGCGGGTGTGTCAGGTGATCGCCGCATTCAGGCGCTCATGATTGCGTTTTGTTTCGGCGCTTTCATCGAAGGCGCGGCGGGTTTTGGCGCACCAGTGGCGATCACTGGCGCACTCATGATCGGCCTGGGTTTCAAACCGCTCGAAGCAGCAAAGCTGGCACTCATCGGTAACACGGCACCGGTGGCCTTTGGCTCACTCGGCATTCCGCTAACTACGATGGCGGATATCACGGGACTCGATCTTATGAAGCTGAGCGCGATGGTCGGCAGACAGTTGCCACTGTTTTCGTTTCTCGTGCCGTTCTGGCTGGTGGCTGCACAGGTGGGCCTTCGTGGGATGCTGGCTATCTGGCCCGCGTGTTTTGTCACTGGAGCCAGCTTTGGCGTGATGCAGTTTTTGATGAGCAATTATCACGGTCCATGGCTGGTCGATATCGCTAGCGCAGTGGTAGCGATGACGTCGCTGGTGCTGTTCATGAAAGTGTGGAGGCCAAAGGATGCGGAGGAGAAAACCGACCACACCCCGGCGGGCACGGCTACTTGGAAGGCTTGGCTACCGTGGGTGTTTCTGACACTCTTCGTTTTTGTGTGGGGCATCCCTGCGGTGAAGGCGGAATTAAATGCGATCTTCAATCTGGAGATCGAGGTGCCGATGCTGCACAAGGCCATCGAGCGTGTGCCGCCAGTGGTCATTCACCCAGAGTTAGAGAAGGCCGTTTTCAAGCTAAACGCGCTGAGCACCGCTGGCACTGCGGCGATGCTTGCCGGCATGTTGGCTGGTCTTTGTCTGGGTGTGACGCCGCTGCGTTTGCTGCGGGTCTATGGCCAGACGATTTGGAAGCTACGCATCTCCCTGCTGACGATCTCGCTCATGCTCGCGATGGGTTATGTGACGCGCTACAGCGGCACGGACACGACGATGGGACTCATGATGGCCTCGACCGGCGTGTTGTTCCCCTTCTTCTCACCGATCATCGGCTGGCTCGGTGTGGCGCTCACAGGCAGCGACACATCGTCGAACGTGCTCTTTGGCAATCTCCAGCAAGTCACGGCGAACCAACTGCATCTCTCACCCATTCACATGGCGGCCTCCAACAGCTCCGGCGGAGTGATGGGCAAGATGATCGACGCGCAAAGCATCGTCGTCGCCGCTGTGGCAACGGGTGGCCGCGCAGATAGCCCTGATGCCGGCACCGTGCTGCGCAGCGTGTTCTGGCACAGCGTGGCGCTGGCTCTGCTCATGGGGCTGCTGGTGATGGCGCAGGCCTACTGGATGCCGTGGATGATTGTGAAATGAGTGATCTTTCAAGCCTCAAACAAACGCTCGAATGGCACGAGGTAATCAAAGAAATCTTCGTCTGGGATGCTGGCGTCTAGTTCACCATGATAAACGAGCACGCTGCGGCAGGGCGTGCCTTTGGGCAGTTTCAGACGGCGGATTTTTTCCTGCACATCGGTAATGCAGGTGGGCAGAATTTTTTCCCGCAGCTTGATCTCGATGACATAGAGCGATTTCTTTGTGCGCAGCAGCATGTCGATCTGGCAGGCCTCGGTGCGAAGCGTTTTGCCCTGAAAATACGGCCCGGCGTTCAGGATGGGTGTGTTCCCCAGGTCAATGTGGCGCAGCAGTGGATCACGGTTCGTGAGCACGAGATTCTCAAACTGCAGTCCCATGATCGTGTCCCACTGCGGCAGCGTCTCCAGCGCTCGCTTCCGATACAATCCACCTGCGATGCGTTTTTTCTCCGGCGCGACATAGCGCAGGTAGAAGCGCGTGTAGTTGTCACTCAGCCGGTATTTGGCGATGCGCTTCTCCGTGCCACCGAGCGGTGAAAACGGTAGGTCCGCCGTGATGAATCCCCCGCTCTCTAGCTCCATCAAGGCCTCTGTGACGATGCCGCCACGACCGATGTCGAGTTGCTTCGACAGCTCAGTCAGCGTCTTCGCCGGGCCGCTGAGTGCGTGGCAGATGTCGCGATAACGATCTGCGCGGCGATTGAAGACACTGCTGAACAGATCCTCGAACTCACGAAACAGAAGCCCGCCAGCATCGAAGCACAGACGATGAATGTTTTGTTCGGCAGTCTGCGCGGGATCGATCTCCTCCAAGTAGCGAGGGACTCCACCAGTGACGGCAAGCGTCTTGATTTTCTCAAGTGTTGGGATGCGATCGGCCTTCCCACGCCAAAAGGGTAGGCACTCTGGCAACGGCAGCGGCGGCATGGTAAAGACCCATGAGGTGCGACCAACGAAGCCTGTACTCTTCAACAGGTTTTCCTCGATCCATGACGACACGGAGCCACACAGCACGACGACAAGATTCTGCCGCGTATTGAAGAGATTGTCCCACGCGATCTTGAGATGCCCGGCGAAGTCCTTGTCGCCTGCGGCCATCCATGAAATCTCATCGAGCAGCAACACGACCTTGCCTTTGGGCGGCAGCGCGGTGGCGAGGATCTGAAATGCCTGCGGCCAGGTCTCCAGACTCATGCGCGGCAGTTTCGTCTGCGCGGCGAGCTGCTCTGCAAAAGCCGCGAGCTGCTCCGCCATGCCACCGCCCTCGCGAGGTCCGAGTCCTTCAAACTTCAGAAGGTGGTCCGCATATGTCTGGCCGCAGTTCGTCACAAAAGCGCTCTTGCCAATGCGCCGCCGCCCCTGCACAACGACCAGCGAGGCCTTCGGTTTGCGAAACAGGCGCTTAAACTGATCTGCGTAAAAGCGACGACCATGGAAGGAATTAAGCGTAGGCATAGATAGTTAGGGGTCGATTTAGTGCTCTAAATGATGCACAGATTAGGAGCACGAAATCGACATAATGTCAATTCCGTGCTCCATTTCGATAGAGTTTAAAGAGCACGGGATCAGCAACATGTCGATTTCGTGCTCTCATTCTATTCGATTCGTGGAGGACCAACCCGACACCTCATTCACCGAGAGACCCTGATATTCGTCCCGTAAAGACGTGACTGGCTGAGACGTACTTTGTAACTCAAGATCAAGCATGCTCACTCGCCGCCAGCTTCTACAGTCGACCGGACAAGGATTCGGCGCACTCGCGTTTGCCTCGCTACAGGCAACGGAGACATCACATCGCTCACAGGTCGTGGTGCCGAAGGCGAAGCGGGTGGTGCAGCTCTTCATGGGCGGAGCGGCATCGCATGTGGACTTGTTTGATTACAAACCGGCGCTGATCAAGCATCACGGAGAGGAGTCGAACTTCGGCGAGGCGGTGGAGGCGTTTCAAAATGGACTGGGACCGTGGAAGAAGCCAGTGTGGGATTTCAAACCGTACGGCAAAAGCGGGCGAATGCTCAGCGAGGCCGTCGCCCCGCTCGGTGCGTGTGCGGATGACATGGCTTTCGTGCACAACATGGTCGGCAAGACCGGCGTGCATTCGCAGGGTACGCTGTTGCAGGCCACGGGCTTCAATCTGCCGGGCTTTCCGGGTGTAGGATGCTGGGTCAGCTACGCATTGGGTTCTCTTAGCGACAATCTACCGACCTTCGTCGTGCTGCCGGATCATCGCGGATTTGCCTCCAATGGACCGAAAAACTGGGACTCGGCCTTCCTGCCATCACAGCATGCTGGGACGATCATTTATCCAGGCGCGGAGACACCGATCAGTGATTTGTTTCCGCATAAGGCTGGACGCTACATCACCGCAAAGTCTGACCGCGAAGGCTTTGCATTATTGGAACAACTGAACCGCAAACACATGCAGCAGCGGGAGGAAGACTCTCGGCTCGACTCACGCATCAAGAGTTACGAACTCGCCGCGAAGATGCAGCTCGCCGCGCCTGAGGCGTTGGACATCAGCCATGAGAGTGATGCGATGAAGACCATGTATGGGATTCAAGAGCATCGCAAAGTGTGGCCCACAGAGATCAATCATGAGGAAGAGGCGGATTACATGGGCCGCAAGTGCTTGGCGGCGCGCAGGCTGCTCGAACGCGGTGTGCGCTTCGTGCAAATCTGGAGCGGCAACGACAACGGTTTTCCACGCCGCAACTGGGACAGTCACGAAGATGTGGAGCGCGATCACGGCCCGCTCGCCTGGGGCATGGCGAAGGCGGTTTCAGCACTAATCCTTGATTTGAAACAGCGTGGTCTGCTCGATGATACCATCATCCTCTGGACCACCGAGTTCGGTCGCATGCCGAGCACGCAAGGTGGCAAAGGTCGCGACCACAATCCGTATGTCTTCACCAACTGGCTCTGCGGGGGCGGTATCAAGGGCGGCGTGACTGCGGGCGAAAGCGACCAGTGGGGCTACAAACCGCTTGATCGCGCGAATCCGACGACCTGCTATGACATCCACGCCACGATGATGCATCTGCTTGGTATCAATCACGAGCAGCTCACCGTCCGCCACAACGGCATCGACCGCCGCCTCACGGATGTGCATGGGCATGTGATTAAGTCACTGATCGTCTGATCTTGTTCACCCAACTTGTGCGCGCTGCCGCAGGTAGTGATCGGCGATGATCAAATGTACCATCGCCTCGATCATCGGCACGGCGCGAGGCAGCACACAAGCATCATGGCGGCCACGGGCAGAGAGAGTGGTGTCTTCGCCTGCGTTGGTGACGGTCTTTTGTTCACGCAAGACGGTGGCAGTGGGCTTGAAGGCGACGCGGAAAATAATCTCCTCGCCGTTACTGATGCCCCCTTGGATACCGCCGCTGCGATTGCTGCGTGTGCGGACATTTTTACCGTCCATGTAGAACTCGTCGTTGTGCTCCAAACCGGTCATTTGGGTGCCTGCGAAACCGCTACCGATCTCGAAACCTTTGGTCGCTGGCAGACTCATCATGGCTTTGGCCAAATCGGCCTCCAGTTTGTCAAAGACTGGCTCACCCAATCCTGGCGGCACTCCACGCACAACGCACTCGATAACGCCACCGACACTGTTGCCCTCGCCGCGCACTTGTTCGATGAGAGCAATCATTCGCTCCGCAGCTACTGGATCACAGGTGCGGACGATATTTGACTCGATGATTTCAGAAGTCAGATCCGCACCCTCAGGCACAGCGGCCTCGATGTCCTTGATGGTCTTGACGTAAGCGAGGCATTCGTAGCCTTTTAAGCTGTGCTGGAGCACCTTTCGGGCGATCGCTCCTGCCGCGACACGGCCAATGGTCTCGCGAGCACTAGAGCGGCCTCCTCCTGAGACAGCGCGGATGCCGTACTTCGCATCATAGGTATAGTCAGCGTGACTTGGACGATAGGCCTGCGCCATCTCCGTGTAGGCAGACGGGCGCTGGTCGGTGTTGCGAACGAAAATGCCAATGGGTGTGCCGAGCGTCATCCCATCCAGCACGCCGGAGAGGATCTCCGCTTTGTCGTCTTCCTTGCGCGGCGTGACGATCTTGCTCTGCCCAGGACGCCGGCGATCAAGCTCGTGCTGGATGTCATCCACCGTCAGCGGGATGCGTGGCGGGCAGCCATCAATGACGACTCCGACGCCTGGGCCATGGGATTCGCCCCAAGTGCTGATGCGGAAGAGTGTGCCGAGGCTGCTAGACATAAGAGGTGTATGATGGGCGGTGTCAGTCGATGTGCAAACGCTCAGAGCTTCTGCAAGGTTGTTACGCTTTCACACAGTCTCTATGATTGGAGAATGATTCGTCGAAAAATCCTCCTTATCCGTATAGGCTGGGCATAACTCCAATAACCGCGTTCCTTGCATTCTAGTCGGCTGTTCCACGCCTTTTAGAATGCGGATAAAATTGGGCATAGCTTGTGAGCGTTCACGAACAAGTCGCACTTTTGGAGGTTCTTCTCATGACTGAGTGACTTGTTGGCTACCTTGCTCACAACCAATCGTGGAATTTTTAGTGGCTTTAGAATCGTCTTTTGGATCGTCGAGGAAAGCACCGACGAATTCGGATTCAAGAGCGCTACGCGCCGCTTCCACTTCAGCTTCCTTTTTGCTACGTCCGAGACCACGGCCCAATTCTGTGCCGCACCAGGTGACTTTGGAAAGGAAGGACTTGGCATGGTCCGGCCCACTCTCTTGCAGAATCTCGTATGAAGGTGCTTTTGGACTGATAGCTTGGAGAATCTCTTGGAGTTGGCCTTTGGGGTTTTCTTCGGCGGGACTGCTCCCAAGATTTTCGAGAGTCTGGCGGAAAAGGCCGCGAGTCATGCTGCGGGCGGCGTCCATACCAGCATCGAGAAAGATGGCACCGGCCAGAGCTTCTAGCGCGTCTGCGAGAGTCGAATCCCGCTCACGACCACCGCTACTTTCTTCACCGCGACCCATGAGGAGAAAGCCACCGAGGTGGATGCGTTTAGCGACGATCGAGAGAGCCTTTGTAGAGACGACCTGCGCACGCACTTTGGTCAACATGCCCTCGTCAGCCAGAGGGAATTTTTGATAAAGTATCTCCGAAAGGATGAGCTGAAGAACGGCATCGCCAAGAAACTCGAGGCGCTGATTGTCCGGCTGAGTGCGCTGCATTTCATAACCGAGGCTGGGATGGGTCAGCGCCTGTTTGAGTAAGGAGCGATCACCAAAAGTGTGACCGATGACAGATTCGAGGAGTTCCATGAGCGCCTTACTGTGAAGTCACAATCACTACGCGCAACTGTTGCGGTGAACTGATCTCAAAATGGGCAGTGGTGGGGTGATCGACGGGACTCGAACCCGCAACAACCAGAATCACAATCTGGGGCTCTACCATTGAGCTACGACCACCAACTTGAGGGGCCGATAGTAATGCACGCCATCCAGTGTGCCAGTGCTTTTTTCAGTGCCACCCAGGTACCATCTCGAAGGGGTACACCTGGATGAATCTCGGGTTGTGTGCAGATAGGGTAGCTCTTTCGCAATTCTGAGCGCGACTTTGTAGTTAAATGGGCGTAGAAGAGCGGTAATATGACCGACACCGACCTTCAAGCGCTCGCCGCACGCATTCGCCAATCCCTGGGCTGTAGCAAGGATCTGGCGGAAGATTATGCGAAGGGGATCAGTGATCCGCCGGAAATCATTCACGGCAAAATCGTGGTGCGTGATGCAGATAATCGCATTATCGCGCGTGTGCCAGACAGCGTACTTGGCTGATCACTGGGCAATTCCGCTAATCGCTTTTGAGCAAACCAGTGCTGTCGCACTAGCCTAGGCAATGGGATCGTATATTCGGGTGAGTATACGCGGAGTGATTTTCTAAGTATCCGTGATTTGCCAAGAGTCTAGTTCCCGCGTTATCGGTACGCCCACATGGCAAACACAGGCACACTACTCGTTACAGGCGGCGCAGGTTACATCGGCTCACATACGGTTCGGCATTTGCTGGAGCTGGGGGAAAAGATCGTCGTGCTCGACAGTCTCGTCTTCGGGCATCGTGAGGCGCTGCCGATGGATCGTGTCACGTTCGTCGAGGGTGACATGAGTGACGCAGCGTTGATGGATCGTTTGTTCGCCGAGCACAAGCCTGAGGCGGTGCTGCACTTCGCGGCCTTTGCCTATGTCGGTGAGTCGGTTACGGACCCGCTCAAATATTACCGCAACAACCTCGCTGCGCCGCTGGTGCTGCTGGAGGCGATGCAGCGTCATGGCTGCAAGCGCTTCATCTTTTCCTCCACTTGCGCCACGTATGGCAATCCGGTTTTTGTGCCGATGAATGAAGAGCATCCGCAGTCGCCGATGAACCCTTACGGTGCGTCGAAGTGGATGCTGGAGCGCGTGCTGCGCGACTGCGATCACGCCTGGGGTTTGAAGTGTGTCTTCCTGCGCTACTTCAATGCCAGCGGCTGTGACCCGAGCGGCGAGATCGGTGAGGATCATGATCCTGAAACGCATCTCATCCCGCGCATCCTCATGGCCGCGACGGGTGAGATCCCTGAGATCAGCGTTTTTGGCACCGATTACCCTACACCAGACGGCACATGCATTCGCGACTACATCCACGTCTGTGATTTGGCCAGCGCTCATGCGAAGGCGCTCGGCTATCTCCGCTGTGGTGGTGAGACCACACCCGTGAATCTCGGCACTGGCCGCGGTTTCAGTGTGAAAGAGATCCTCCAAACTGCCGAAGACGTGACCGGTAAAACCATCCCCGTCACTTATGGCCCGCGCCGCGCTGGTGATCCACCGGAACTCATCTGCGATCCCGCCAAAGCCAAAGCCGTGCTCGGTTGGGAAGCCGAATATAAAGACCCGCGTAGCCACCTCCAGCATGCTTGGCAGTGGATGATGGGGCCAGGGAAAGGCAGATACCCTCGCTGAGAACTCAACGAGTGTGCCGCTGGCCGGACTCGAACCGGCAAGGGATGTTATCCCAGCAGATTTTAAGTCTGCTGTGTTTACCATTTCACCACAGCGGCGTGGGGTAGGGGCGGCGAAGCTAGCAGCTTTTTGTGGGAGGACCACGGCAAATTCGCGGAGACCGTGATGAAAGATAGCCTTGGCAAAATTGACAAAAAAGTTGCTGTTTGAACCATGAACTGGCTAAGGTGCGGCTTATGGCCTCGCTCAATAAAGTCATGTTAATCGGTAATCTCACCCGCGACCCGGAGGTGCGTTTTACACCCAAGGGTAGTGCGGTCTGTGATCTGGGACTCGCCGTCAATCGACGCTACCTCAATGAAGCCACGGGTGAACGTGTGGATGAAGTTACTTATTTGGATGTCGTGGTTTGGGGTAAGCAGGCCGAACTCGCCGGACAATACCTTTCAAAGGGGCGCTCCGTTTATGTCGAAGGTCGCCTGCAAATGGACAGTTGGGAGGACAAAGCCACAGGCACAAAGCGCACCAAAATTAAAATTGTCGCAGAAAATTTGCTGTTCCTCGACAGCAAGGGTGGCGGCGGAAATACTGGTGGTGGTGGTTACGCAGGTGGCGATGACGAAGGCCACAGTGCACCTCCACAGCAACAGCGCCGTCCAGCGGGTGGCGGTGGTGGTGGTTATTCAGGAGGAGGAGGAGGAAGTGGCGGCGGCTATCAACAGCGCGCTGCGGCGCCGCAACAGCGTCCCCAACCCCAGCAGCGTCCAGCGCCTGCCCAACAGCAGGAAGATGACTTCGGCGAAGGTCCGATTACCGATGGTATGGAAGGCGACGACATCCCTTTTTGATCGCCTGAATGTGCTTCCATTGCGCATTCATGCGCAGGTTTTGCCAACCCTCTAGGAAACTAGAGGGTTGTTCGTTTTGGAGTTAGAAGGCCATTCAAAATGGATGGCTGTAAAACCAAACCAACGCCATGAAAGCCCTCCTGCCTGCCCTGTTCCTCGCCATCGTTAGCGTCACTGCTGTCTTTGCCAAAGGTGGCCCCGCCATCAACGAAAAATGCCCTGTCGATGGGAAGACGGTCCGCATTATTTACCGAGTCTTCACCGAGAATGGAACCGTCGCTTTTTGCTGCGTGGACTGCATGGAGACATACAAGAAAAGTCCTGCTAGCTATCCTGTGACGAGCAAAGAGCCCGGGAAGTAATTATCCCTTGATGTTAGTCGCTGCTTGCGTCGGTGGGCTGATTCAGGTTTGAATCGGCTCATGTCAGAAACAGCGGCGCGCACTCCTTGGTATCGAATTCTCTATGTTCAGGTTCTCATCGCTGTCGCGGTGGGTATCGGCATTGGCTATTTTTTTCCTGATCAGGGAAAGGCCTTGAAGCCGCTCGGTGATGCGTTCGTGAAGCTCATCAAGATGATGATCGCGCCGATCATCTTCTGCACCGTCGTGCATGGCGTGGCATCCATGGGCGATCTGAAAAAGCTTGGCCGTGTGGGTGGCAAGACGCTGCTGTATTTTGAAGTCGTCTCCACGATCGCTCTCGCCATCGGATTGCTGGTGGTGAATGTGCTCAAGCCCGGTGTAGGCTTTCATGTCAGCGTCGCCGAACTCAGCGCTAAGGCTGTTGAGTCAGCGCATGAGTACCAGGACAAAGCGCACACGCTGAGCACCACGGATTTTCTGCTGAATATCATCCCTGGCAGTTTCGTCGGTGCTTTTACCAGTGGTGATCTGCTGCAAGTGCTCTTCATCGCCTTGATCGCGGCCTTTGCCATTACGGGACTCGGTGAGCGTGGCAAACCCGTGCTGCATGTCATCGAACGCACGGGCGAAGTGTTTTTTGGTATCATGCGCATCGTTGTCAAAGCGGCTCCTATCGGGGCCTTCGGAGCCATGGCATTTACCATTGGCAGTTACGGCATTGGTTCACTGCAAAAGCTGCTCGCGCTGATGCTCGGTTTTTATGTCACAGCGGCTTTGTTTGTTGTCATCGTGCTCGGTGGTATCGCGCGCTGGTGCGGCTTTTCGATCTTTCGATTCCTGCGCTACATCAAAGAAGAACTCCTTCTTGTGCTCGGCACCAGCTCATCGGAGTCCGCTCTTCCACTGATGATTCAAAAATTGCGCGCACTCGGCTGCGCGCCTGCCACGGTCGGATTGGTGGTGCCCACGGGCTACAGTTTTAATCTCGATGGCACGAACATTTATATGGCGATGGCCGCCGTCTTCCTCGCCCAAGCCACGGACACACCGCTCGATCTCGGCCAGCAGATTAGCCTCATGCTTGTCGCCATGATTACCTCCAAAGGTGCTAGTGGAGTCACTGGTGCGGGCTTCATCACACTCGCCGCCACACTGGCTGCTGTGCCGGGCATCCCGATCGAGTCGCTCGCCCTGCTTGTCGGCATCGACCGCTTCATGAGCGAGTGCCGCGCCATCACCAACCTCATCGGCAACGGTGTCGCCACCATCGCCATCAGCCGCTGGGAAGGCGAAGTCACGCCCGAGGTGCTCAATGCAAACCTGCGTGATCCTGTCGCACTTCCCGCGCCGGGTTAAATGATTCCGCCGCCCAGAAATAGGCGAAGAATCGCGACTGCGGCGACGGCGACATTGATGATGAGGCCGATCTTCCTTTTCGGGAAGGAGCCGAAGATAATGCCGACGACACATCCGGCGAGCGTGGCCCATAAGGTCCAGCCCAGAAGTGGGATAATGCCGAAGAACAGAAACACCGCGCAGACGAGACCGATGATAACAGAGATGATTTGCATAGCGGCGCGAATGAGGACGTGATCCGCGCGCAAACAAATCGAATTTTGAAGCGTCATTGTAAACGTCATGAACTCAGGTCATCCCATCTCCGGCCCCACTTTAGTCAGGCACGAAGGCCACACAGCTCGCGAGCGCAGTACCTGCGGCTGGCGTGATCGTTTGATCAGTCACGAAGATGTGTCTCTCTCACCAGCCGCCTGGGCTCATGCGGTGGACATCGACGGAGCGAAGCTGCACTACCACAAGCGCTCCACCGAACTCTATTACGTGCTCGATGGCGAAGGCAGTGTGTCGCTCGACGGTGTGGATCATCCGGTGAGCAAGGGCTCACTGGTACACATCCCGCCAGGCGTCGTGCATGGAGCCAAGGGGAGAATGCGTGTGCTGGTCGTCGGCATCCCCGACATTGCCGAGGATGACTACTTTGAAGTGCAGGCCTGAGCCTGGACTAAACACGACGCCACTTCTGGAAGGTCTCGATGGCCTCGTACTCCGCCAGACCGAGCGCATCGTAATTGCGTGCGTTCTGGCAATTGGACTCTGGCGACGCGAGTTCCAGCGATGACAGGGAACCGTAGCGGGAAAGGGCGCGCGCTTTGCGTTCGAGCTGCATGGGACTCAGTGGGATGGCCATGTCGATCTCGTGGGCTTCGAGGGCTTTTTCTTTGCCGCGATACAGCCACAAGCTGCAAGTGCCGACCCACTCTTCGCCTTCACAGGCCTTGAACGAAGCTTCTAGCACCTTGAAGCAGATGCCTGCGACGCTGCTCGGATCAGCGGCATCGCCTGTAGCATAAATTTGATGCGGCTTGTGCTCACGCAGCAGTGCCACGAGCGCATCCACATCAGCCTTCGTGCTCTTGAATCGGCGATAGCGGCCCTGCTCATAGAAAGGCAGGTCGAGGAAGACGACACGATCATTGGCGACGGTGCAGGCATGGGCTGCATCACGCAATTCACCACGCAGGATCAGAGCTTTGAGTTGTCGGATCAGCGCCGGGTCTTCGCCGAATTCACCTTTCTCTTCGAGCAAACGCAGCGCCTCGCGAGCGTAAGCAGTCTGCGGCGACCAAGCGTTTGGATTCTCCACCACACCGGCCAGCTCTTGCAGCGTGCCCGCAAACTTATCCGCCTCACTGTCTGACACACGCAGATTGCCGGAAGTCATGGCCACGACATGCACGTCATTACCCTGCTCACCGAGTCGCTCGATGGTGCTGCCCATCGCAACGACCGCGTCTTGCGGCTCAGGGCTGAGCACGAGGCAGCGCTTCGGATACGGACTGGCGCGCTCGGGACGGTAGGTGTCGTCTTCGTTCGGCTTACCGCCGGGCCAGCCAGTGATGGTGTGTTGGAGCTGATTGAAGATGCGGATGTTGAGCTGATACGCCGGGCCTTGTTCGCTGAGCAGATCGCTCAAGCCATGCTCGTTGTAGTGCTCGTCAGTCAGTTTCAAGACCGGCCGCTTCGTTTGGAAAGCCTGCCAAGTCACAGCACGGCGCGTCTCGCGTGGAGTCCAGGAAACAGGGCCGACCAACCACGGCAGCTTGATGCGTGTGAGTTCGCGTGAAGCCCCGGTGTCGATGTAGAAAAGCGCGTTGGGATGCCCCTGAAGGAACGACGCAGAGATCGCCTCCGTCATCGGCCCTTCGACCGCTTTAGCAACCATGTCGGCCTTATTGTCACCCCAGGCCATAAGCACCAGCTTCTTGCCGCGCAGGATCGTGCCTACCCCCATGGTGATGGCAAAATGCGGCACATTTTCCTCACCACGAAAGTCAGCAGCGGCATCCTGTCGTGTCACGCGGTCGAGCGTGATGCGGCGCGTCAAAGAGTCGCGGCTTGAGCCAGGTTCATTGAAGCCGATGTGACCCGTTCGGCCAATGCCGAGAATCTGGAGATCAATGCCACCCAGAGCATCCATCTTCTCCTCATAGTCACGGCAGTGAGCAAAGACCTGATCGCTCGCCACCTTGCCGCTGGGGATGTTGATGTTCTCTTTCGGGATGTCGATGTGATCAAAGATCTGGTCCGCCATGAAGCGCGCGTAGCTTTCAGGATGGTCGGAGCCCAGTCCGTAATATTCGTCGAGATTGAAAGTGATGACGTTCTTGAAGCTCAGCTTCTCCTCTTTGTGCAGACGGATCAGCTCACGATAAAACGGCACCGGCGTCGAACCTGTGGCCATGCCGAGCACCACGTTCTTACCCTGCTTGGCGCGTTCTTCGATCAGCTTGCGCACCTCAGCAGCCAGCTCTTTAGCGGCGGCACCGGAGTTCGGGAAAATGCGGGTCGGAGTCTTCTCGTAGGCTTCTGTGGCGGAGCGGCGTGGCGTTGACATGGTGGTGATGGAGGGTACGCAGATCATTGCGTGAATAATGCTGCCTTCAACCGCACGTTGTGCCTCAAACTGGTACTCCCGAGCCTCCCCCGCCTGGCGTCTCGATGATCACCCGATCTCCGGGCAACACGTCAAAGCTGGTGCAGCCTTCTAGCACAGTCTCCACTCCATCGCGTAGGAGTCGTTGGTGTCCGGTCTTTCCTGGGAGTCCTGCATGCAGGCCAAACGGTGCTTCGATGCGATGCTGTGTCAGCAGGCTCACCGTGAGCTTTTCTAAGAACTCAAACTCACGCACCACGCCATCGCCACCACGCCACTTTCCTGCCCCGCCTGAACCCCGACGAATCGCAAACTGACGCAGCCGCACCGGATAACGCTGTTCGATGATCTCGGGGTCGGTGATCGCCGTGTTCGTCATGTGCGTGTGCAGGGCCGAAGCACCGTCATAGCCCTCACCAGCACCAGAGCCGCCGGCGATGGTTTCGTAGTAGCCGAAGCCGGCGCCGCCAAAGAGGAAGTTGTTCATCGTTCCCTGGCTGCATGCTTGCAGGCCGAGTGCTTTGATCAGCGTGTCCACGAGCCGTTGGCTGACCTCCACATTGCCGCCAACAACGGCCGGGTCTTTGGCGGCATCACCCGTGAAGATGGGACTGAGAAGAGAGGTGGGAAGGATGATCTCCACAGGATCGAGCAAGCCTTCGTTGAGTGGCAGATCTTCCTGAAGCATGAGCCTCATCACATACAGTACGGCGCTTCGCACGATGGCTTTGGTGGCATTCAGATTGCGCGGATGCACGGCAGATGTGCCTGTGAAATCGAGCACGAGCTTTTCGCCCACACGCCGCATCTCCACAGCGATCACGCTGCCATCATCGAGCCTCTCTTGAGCGGCACTGCATTCTGGCAACCGCTGAATCTGCTGACGCATCACACTCGCCGAATGCGCGATGATCTCTGCCATGATGCGCCGCAAGCTCTCCGGCTGATCACCAGCCAGTTCGCGCAAACGCTCCACGCCATGCAGATTCGCGGCGAGCTGCGCATGAAGATCCGCGAGGTTATCCGCCCGATTGCGCGTGGGGTACAGCGCGGTGGTGAGGAGCGTGCTGACTTCATCAAAGCAAGACGTGCCGCCGCGAATGAGATGTCGTGGCGCGATCACGACGCCTTCTTCGATCAAGCGCGTGGCGGCCGCTGGCATCGACCCTGGCGTGATGCCACCGATCTCGGCGTGATGCGCACGATTGGCGATGTAGCCAAGCAGCGTGTCATTCTGAAAAACAGGCGTGATCAGCGTGACATCAGGCAGATGCGATCCGCCATAGGCTGGATGATTCGTGATGATCGTATCGCCCGGCTGCATCGTCATGGCTGCCGCGACCTCGCGCACACAAACACCGAGCGCACCGAGATGCACCGGAATATGCGGAGCGCTGGAAATGAGCCGCCCCTCGGGATCAAGAAGTGCGCAGGAGAAATCGAGTCGCTCGCGGATGTTCGTCGAGATGGCCGTGCGGCAAAGCAGCGCACCCATGTCACTGACGATGGAGTGAAAACGATGCCGCACGAGGTCGCGCTCGATAACGGGCGCGGCTGAAGGATTGCCATCGAAGCAAAGGATGTAGCCGACGCCAGGGAGGTGCTCCGTGCTCCAACCGGGTGCGACGATCAAGGTGGAGAAGGCGTCTTGGATGAGACGATTTTCCGTAGAGGAAGACGTGAGTCTTCCCTCCATGCGGATGTTTGAAAACTCACGCTTTCCGCTACGCGTGATCGTACGGATGGAGACGATCTCGATCTCACGGTTCTGCGGCGGCGCATAACCAAACAGGTGCTGGTAGGCGCTGCGGTAGAGTTCGGGAAGATCATGAGCGTCGGTGAACTCGACTTGGAGCGGCGTATCCTGGCCCTTGAGCCGGAGTTCGGCGATGCGGGTTGTTTGATGGGACCCATGCGACTCATAGGCCCTATATGACCCATCTGATGACTCCAAAAAAGCTGACAGCGGCATTCGGATCTCCTTTTCCTCAATGACCTCTGGCAGTGCTTCCTGCAACCCCACCGCACTGAGAATACCTGCATGTTCTGGCACGAGGATCGTGTTCATCCCGAGTTGTGCTGCGACCGCACAAGCATGCTGCGGCCCTGCTCCACCAAAGGCGAGCAAGGCATGATCCACGGGATCATAACCCTCGGCCACGGAGATGCGACGGATGGCATCCGTCATGTGCTCGACAGCCAGTCGCAGCAGAGCCAGCAGCAGCTCCTGCTCACTCAACCGACCATCCGTTTGCGCATGAAGCTCATGCAAACGGAGACGCGCGGCTTCGATGTCCAAGGGGATCGGCGCGCGCGCCGGATCAAAGCGGCCCAACAAAAGATTCACGTCCGTGATGCACAGCGGCCCGCCTTTGCCATAGCAGGCAGGACCAGGATTCGAGCCTGCGCTGTCCGGGCCGACAGACAATCCATGATGCGTCCACTGACAGATAGAGCCACCACCCGCCGCCACGGTTTCGATAGCGATGCATGGAGCGAGCAGCTTCATGCCAGCCACGTCTTGGGAGAAACGATAACCTGGTCGTGTGTCGATGCGCGCCACGTCCGTGCTCGTGCCGCCCATGTCGAACGTGATGATCTTCGTGATACCCAGCCGCCCCGCCGCATTCGCCGCGCCGATGGCTCCGCCTGCGGGCCCGCTTAGCAGCATGTCCTTGGGGCGAATTTCGTCCGCCGTCTTCAGGCCGCCTGCGCTGGTCATCACGAGCATGTCCGGCGATACGGTGCGAAGGGCATTCAAAAACGCCTGCACGGGCCCATGCAGATAAGCATCAGCCACGGTGCTCTGCGTGCGAGGCAGCAGCTTGGCAAAGGCGGCCGTATCATGCGAAAGCGTGATGTGCTCAAAACCTGCCGCCCGTAGAATTTCACCGACCCGCTGTTCATGCTGCGGATGCTGATGCGCGTGCAGCAGCGACACGGCGGCGGTTTGGATGCCTAACGAAAGACAGCGCTGCGCTTCGGCGATGACGGCAGCTTCATCGAGTGCTTCGATCACCTCGCCCTGCACACTGAGTCGCTCGGACACTTCGCAGGTGATTTCATGGAAGACAGGCCTTGGTTCATGCCGCAGCGCAAAGAGATCGCTGCGCCGCTGATCGCCGATGTGCAGGAGATCGCCAAAGCCGAGAGTGATGAAAAGCGCGATGCGGCTGCCTTTGCGCTCCAGCAGCGCATTCGTCGCTCGAGTCGTGGCGATGCGCAGACTCAGCGGCGGGAAAGCCTGGCCGGGAGGTGTGTTCGTCAGGATGCGCGCTCCAAGCACGGGGGCTTCTTCACCGGTGCTGAGTTCGAGTAGCGCGCCGGTTTTCCATCTGGGTTCTTGATTGAGTGTGATCTCTGAGGTTTCGCTGTTCCAGCTTGTGATGGTGAGAGCATTGTTGTCGCCGACGGCTTGTACTTTGAAGCCAATGAGGAAGCCTGAGGGGAGCGGAGGCAGGCCGGAGACACGGGCTAGAAAGCCCATGCTACTAAACAAGCTCGCGCGCAGATGGCCGGTGGACAGCACCTTGCAGCGGCTTTCACGGCCTAGCGGATCGAGAGCATGGCAATCGGTGAACGTGCCGCCGGTGTCGGCAGCGATACGCCACGGAGGAGCTGGCGGGATAGAGATCATACAGCGGTGAGATACGATGAGTGATCCTGATCAGGATGTCTGAGGCAGCAGTCGCCATTGGCTTTCTTTAAGTCCGTCCAGCGTGTGCCCCGCGAAACTTGAGCGGTGCAGTGCGGTGACTTGCCAGCCAAGACTTGCGAACATGCGGCGCACTTGATGGTAGCGACCTTCGGTGATTGTGAGGGAAGCGGTGAGAGGGCTGGTGATCTCCAGCTTGGCCGGCAGGCAGGGCTTCACTTCATTGCGCAGCAGGATCTGGCCACTGGCAAAGGTGGCGACAAGGGCTGGATCGAGATCGTGATCGACCGTCACCTCGTAGGTCTTTTCTACCTCAGCACGCGGAGAGGTGAAACGCTGCACGAGCGGACCGATGTCGGTGATGAGGATGAGGCCGCTAGTCTCCTTATCGAGGCGACCGATACTGGTGACGGCGGGGTTTCGCGAAAGCCATCGCGCAGGCAGCAGTTCATAGATCGTCGGGCCTTCGCCATCGGCGTGAGTGCAGACATAACCAATAGGTTTGTGCAGCATGGCGAGCAGACCGTCGGGCGCTTCGAGGGGTTTGTCATCGAGCGTGACCTGATGCGGATCGACACGCTGATCTGCGCGCGTGGCCGCGACACCACCGACAGAAACTCGACCGTCTTTGACGACATCCTGCGCCTCTCGGCGTGAGCAGTAGCCGAGAGACGAAAGGAGTTGATCGAGACGACGCATCAAGTTCTACACAGGTGCTCTGAGCGGATTATCCAACCATCGCTTTCAATTCATCCAGGGCCTGCTTGGTGCGGGCGATTCCTTCCATCTCGGTGTGCTTGTCGCCTTCGTATTCGATGCCGATGTAGCCGTTGTAACCAGCCTTCACGACGATGTCTATGAGGCGCTGGAAATCGAGTGTGATCTCGCGGCCTTCGCGGCGGTCTTCAGTGTAGAATTTGCCTGCGCCGGTGTCCCAGTCATAGGCCTTGGCGCTCATGCCCTTCTTCACCCATGGCATGAACTCACGCAGACCTTTGTAGGGGTTGTAGAGCTCACCTTTGATGCGGTCGGTGTAGAAGTTACCGAAGTCGGGCAGGATGCCGACGCGGCTGTGATCGGCGGCTTTCATCACGCCTGTGAGCCAGAGTCCATTGCTGGAAAGTCCGCCGTGGTTTTCCACCACGACAAAGAGACCGCGCTTGTCGCCTTCGACACAAAGGCGATGCAGGCCATCGGCGGCGAGTTTCATCTGCTCTTCATCGCTAAGTTTTGGATCGCTGGCCGCATTCACACGGATGCTGTGACAGCCGAGCGTCGCGCCAGCATCAAGCCACTTGAGATGGTTCTCGATGGTCTTGGCGCGCTTGGCTTCATCGGGATCACCCAGATTACCCTCGCGGTCACACATGATGAGCAGGCCCTTCACGCCTTCGCCTTCCTGGCGCTTCTTCATCTCGCCGATGTAGGCCGCGTCTGTTGCTTTATCGAAGAACATCTGATTCACATATTCGACGCCTTCGATACCCAGGCTGCGCGCGGTCTTGGCAAAGTCGAGATGATCGAGCGGCTCAGCGCCGGGTTTCTTGAAGAGACGCTTATTCAGCGACCACTCTGCGAGAGATATTTTGAAGGGTTCCTTCTTGTCTGCGGCACGCGCGACTCCTGTGAAGGAAGCGGCGAGTGCGGTGGAAGCGAGCTGGATAAAATGACGGCGAGTGGGTGAAGGTGTGGTCATGGGTGCGTGGGTTACTTTGTCACGGTCTGCTGTGCAAACGCAAGCGCGCGGGCACTTTTAAAATCGAGCGGATCATGGGCTGAGTCGTTCGAGCTGCCAGCCAGCGCCGTCGCGTCTGTAGCGCAGGCGATCATGCAGACGGCTGACGCGGCCCTGCCAGAATTCGATCTCGTTTGGCAGGAGCGCGTAGCCGCCCCAGTGCGGCGGACAAGGGATGTCGCTGCCGGCAAAGCGCGCTTCCATTTCGGCCTGACGCTGCTCCAGCCATTCGCGGCCCGAGATGACCTGACTTTGCTCAGACACCCATGCGCCGATTTGATGACCGCGCGGGCGGCTGGCGAAGTAGCTCTCGGCCTCGGCTGGTGGGAGTTTGCTGATCGTGCCGCGAATGCTCACTTGATGATGTCTTTGGGTCCAAAGGAAGACGGCGCTGGCACGCGGATCGGCGGCGATCTCGTGACCTTTGCGGCTCTCGTAGTTGGTGTAAAAGTGGAAGCCCAGCGCATCAAGCCCCTTCAGTAAAACGGTGCGCGCGGTGGGTGAGCCATCGAGTCCGAGGGTGGCCAGGGTCATCGCATTCGGCTCTGGCAACTGATGCGTGAGCGCATCATGAAGCCAAGCCTGGAAGAGTTCGCAGGGATCAGCAGGTGCGGTTTCTTCGACGAGACTGTCGAGATCGTAGCTCACGCGCAGGCCGCGGAGCGTGGTGGGAGGGAAATCCATCATGGTAGGAGAAGAAACGCGCGTCAGGGCATTGCGGCAATCGCGGGTTTGCGCCTTGATGCGTTCACATTGTCATGGCCCCACTGACCGGAATTTTGAGCGACCTCGACCGCGTGCTGCTCAGCGCGGAGGAAATCCGTGCCCGAGTCGCGGAGATGGCGGCGAAGATCGAGGCGGACTACGCCGGTAAAGTTATCACCGTGGTGGTGCTCATGGACGGCGCGCTTTTTTTTGTCTCGGACCTGCTGCGCCAGATCGATCTGCCGATCCGACTCGTGACGCTCGGTGCCAGTAGCTACCACGGCGGCACGGAGTCGAGTGGTCAGGTGAAGATTCAATGGCCCACAGGTGCCAGTTTTGCCGGTGAGAACGTGCTGCTGCTCGATGACATCCTCGACACCGGCCTCACTCTTTCTGCTTTGCGGGACAGACTGCTGCTCGAGAAACCTGCCTCACTGCGCACGGCGGTACTGCTCGATAAAAAACGCCCGCGTAGTCATGCCTGTCCGCTGGATTACTGCGGTTTTGAAATCGCTGATGAGTTCGTGGTCGGCTACGGCATGGACTACCATGGGCGATTCCGAAACCTGCCGTGCATTGGGATTTTGAAGCCATGAACGTGCGCCTGCTTTTCTTTTCAGTCCTGCGGGACATCACAGGTCTCGAAGAGATGACTTGGACCTGTGCTGCGAATTCAAACGTGCGTGAGTTACTGGAGCAAATCTATCAGCGCTGGCCGCGCCTGAGCGAGTGGGATGGCAGTCTCTTGATTGCCGTGGATCAAATCTACGTGAAGCGTGACGCGCCACTGCATGAAGGCTGCGAAGTCGCCATCATGCCTCCCGTGCAGGGCGGTTAAGGCGCGCTGAGCAGCCTGAACTGCCAGGGGGTGGCGGAGTCGGTCGGGATGTTGAGGCGTAGTGTCTCGCGGCCACGCTCTGCATCGGTCGCTCTGCTTTCCACGTTGTAATCAAGCCCAGCGGTGAGTCCGCTCCAGCTTGTGCCATCTCGGCTGCCTTGCAGGGTCACGGCGCTGTCAGTCAATCCGGCGCGGCGGCTGTAAGTGAAGTGATGGGTAGTGAGTGTGCCCTCTTTGCTACTCGCACCGCTGCCAGCGATCCAGACATCGGGCGTGCCATCCGCATCGAGATCGAGCGTGGCGTCGGCTGAAGTGAGAGTGTTAGAGCTAACGGAAGTCGAACCAACAGACACATTTTCAAACACCAGGTTGTCCATAGCATAGCCGTCGATGGTGACTTGAGCTGACACAAGATCTCGGAAAGTGCTCGGGAAGGTAAAGGTCTGGAAGTCAGCGAGCGGGCCGGTGCCATCAATGACTCCGTCAATGGTGAAGCTCGTGCTGACGGAGGAATTGTTGCTCTTCACGCCTGTGAAAGTGATAGCCAGTGGGTTCGGAAAGACCGTGCTGTATTCACCGAGATCGACGCTATGAAGATGGAAGACGCCGCCATCTGCTCGGCGAATGCTCAGCGGCTTTTGCAAAGAAAGTGGCGCGATATGAGGCGTGCCGTTATTGGGACGGTTTGCTGAATTGGCTCCGACACGAAAGATCGAATTTGGCGTGCTAAAGAGCAGGCCGTCCTCCTGATAGGTTGCGCTCCCATTTGTCGTGCCATCTGCTGGCGCACCGACACTGAAATCCACGTTGAACCTGGTGAGCTGTGAAACGGCTTGGACGGTGGCTTGAACAGCGCGGCTGAGTTGCGGCTGGCCGGTCGCATTGAAAGTGAGCGTGCCTGTGATTTGCCCAACCACTGTCGGCGCGCAGGTGATAGCAATTTGTGCGGACTGCCCGGCGTTGATGCTCACCGCCGAGGCCGGACCGCTGAGAGCTGCCTGCGTAGAGCTGACGGTGACATTCACATCCTGAGTGGAATAGTTGGTCACATTGAAGCTCGTGTTAGCGCTGCCATTGATCAGCACCTGACCAAAATCAAACGTGCTGGGTGATACGGCGAGAGTGCCTGGATCGATCGAGCTGAGTACACGATTCACGGCGTCATAAAGCACGAGGCGCGAGTTGCTGGCGGTAGCAGCCATGAAGCTGGTGGCGACTGGCAACGTCGAGAGTTCCTGCGAAGTCGCAGTGACGGAATAGATCTTCGAATTGGAGAATGCCATCTGCCCATTCCAGGACGAGGCGACAATGCTGGCATTCAGATTGACTATCTCAGTGAGGGCAGTCGTGGAGTAGGCCTTCTGATTGTAAAAGGCACGACTGCCATCGCCAGAAACGACAAAACTGCTGCCGAACGTGCCATTCCAATACGCTGCCGTGCTGTAGGTGATGCCACCAGAACCGAGCGCGTATTTGGCGATGCCAGTGACATTGGAACTCTGTAACACAGCGGCATAGAGGAAGGCACCGCTGCTTGGCGTGCGGGTGATGGAACTCGGCAGAGTGATAGTCGTGCCGACGGCACCACCCGTTACGGAGTTTACCATCTGTAAAACATTCGCCGCACTCCGCGAGACGAGTCGCCCGACGGGTCCATTGTGGATGGCTACGGCCGGCGTGCTGAGACTCCAGTTGCCGATGATCTGTCGCGCTTGCTGGCGCTGCACGGCGAGGACTCGAGTGCCGCCATTGGTCAGGGTGTAAATCCGGTCATCTGCGGCATGAACGACAAAGTCGGTGGCATCCGTCGCAGTCAGCACGGCCTGCCCGACACGAGCCGTGACGGGATCAATCCAGAGTAGCCAGCCTTCATAAGGGAAGGCGAGATCACGATGCAGAGCATAGATGAATGGCAGCGTGGGATCTGCCTCAAGCTTGATGATGTTGAGAGTGCTGAGCAGACGAAAGGTGACCGGTAAGGTGACGATGTCCGCACCTGAGGTGAGTGTGATCTGCGCCAGTTGATTGCCTGCCGTGAGGCCTGTGGGATTGAAGGACACGATGACGGTGGCAGGACCAGTGCCTGCAGCCGTGTCCACGCTGAGCCATGAGGCATTGTCAGAGAGCGTCCATGGCGTAGCGCCAGCAGCAGTCGTGATATTCAACGTCGTGGTCAGTGAAGCCGTGCTGCCGAGGAGCGTGGCCATCGTCAGACTAGTCGGCGTCACGGCCACAGGTGGGATGCGGAAACTCCATGCGGTGCCTTTCACTGTACTGCCATCGAGGTTGCGTGTGTCGATGCGCCAGTAATACGTCTGGCCTAACTGGAAAGTGGAGCCGCTGAAGGCAAAGCTGACGCCGGGGGTGTTGCCACGATAGATGCCGCCAGTGCTATTCGTGGCAGCATTCAGAGCGGTGGTATCGGTGCTCAGGAAGACATCGTAGCTAGCGGATGTCGGGCTGCCGGTCCAGCCAAGCGCGGTGGGCGTAGTGGCTAAGCTGCTGCCATCAGCGATCAGCGGATTGATCGTGGCGGCTGGCAAATTGGGAATAGCAAAGCGTGCGAGTCGAAGAGTGCTGTTGTTCAGATAGACGAGCGCCGTTTGATCAGCGGTAAAGGCAGCTACCGTCACGGAGACGGGCAGTGTTTGTAGCGCGGTGCCATTGGCACCATCCAGGACATTAATGCCGCTGATGAGGCTGTGACCATAGGCTGAAGCCGCCAGGATTGTTTGCCCTGTGTAGGACTGTCGTGTGGTGAGCGTGGGGTTGAAGCGTGAGCCTTTGGTGATCACGGCATCACGATTGGCACTGTAAAACACAGGAGCCTCCAAAGGACTCTGCGAGACGGTATCGGTGCTAAGGCTCGTCTGGCTCAGCGTGTCTGAAGCGCTGCTGATACGCGCTAGCACTGAGGTGTTGCTGGTTCCCCAGCCACTCTGTGACCATGCATAGATCGTGCTGCCATCAGGAGTGACGACGAAGTCACCGATACCTGCACCGGAATTCAGAACGAAACTTTGCAGCTCGAATCCGGCATCATAATTGAAGACATGCAGGGCGGGATTCGTCGCGGCATCGGTGTAATAGATGAGGCCTGGGCGACCTGTTTCGATATGGTAATGATAGGGACTGCCAGTGCCAGCATCGAGCGCGATGGGAATGGACTTGGTGCTGACGAGCGCAAAGGTTTCGAGATCCACCTGGGTGATGGTTTTGCCTGCAAAGCTGATGGCATAGAGCAGGCGACCGTCGGTGGTGAGATCGGCATCCGTGATGTCGGTGGGCAGCAGCAAAATGCTTTCTGCCACAAGCGTGGTGGCATTTACAGCAGCGAGCACGGACGGCTCTCCGCTCGCGCCGCGAATGATGCATAGCACTCGTGATTGACGATAGTCGGTCAGGAGCTGACTGAAGTTTGCTGTGCGGACGGTGAGACTCACTGGCACGGGTAGAGTGATGCCGTTGTAGATAATGTTTACCGCACCCTGATAAGAGCCAGCGGTGAGTGTGCCGCTGTAAGTGAGTGTGAGGCTGTCGCTGCCAGTGCCACTGGATTTGGAGAGTGTGATCCAGGAAACCGTCGGGCTCGCCGTCCATGCTGGATTTGATCCTGCGCGAGTGGTGATGTTCAGCGCGCTTTGGGCCGAGCCCGAATCGGTGAGTTGCAATGCGGTGATGGCGGTGGGTGACACTTCGAGTTCAGCGGGCGTCACGTTTAGGGTGAGTGGGATGTCGGCAGTGCCGTAGACAGGTGCATTGGTGGTCACGCGAATCGTGGCGGTATGGGTGCCGACTGGCAATGTGCGGGAGTCGATCTGCACATTGGGAGAGGAACTGCCACCTGCTGCGCTGCTGCCTGAAGCTGGACTAACGCTGACCCAGGGCGTGCCTGCTGGAAGAGCCATGTTTTGCAGGAACGAGTCCATGATGCTGCCCGCGAGCGCATCAGAAACTTGCAAGCCGCCTTGTCTGGCGAACAAAAGATAATACAAGCGTACGCTGCCCGAGAGACCCGTGACACTGTGGGCATCGTTGTCCGTGTTCGTGCTGTAAGTATGGGAGACGCCGGGCTTGTCCTCGACGATGATGAGATGGTTCACCGAGGGGTCAAAAGCGCCCGACACCCCCTTGAAGAAGCCCTTGTAAGTGATGCCGCCGACAGTGCGCGTGAGCACGGCACCATTCGTGATGCCTGAGCCGTCTGCGCCGAGATCGCCACGCAGCGCGAAGCTGCTGACGCCGTTCATGTCTGCTGCAAAAACAAAGAGACCGTTTTGCTTGCGGGTAAAATAGCTACCGCCTGACCCTACCGCAGCGCTAGTGATGATGGCGTTGTTTGAGTAAGCCAATCCGCTTCCCAAATTTATGTCTAGGTAGTTGCCATCGTCATACATGTCGTCGCCGCCATCGGTGATGTCGTTGCCGGTCTCACCTTCGGTGAAGGAATAGAGATTTGGAATCAGTGCGGTGAGAGTGGCGTGGTTTGTATTAACGCGCTGCAAGACTTCCTGAAGCGTGCCAGCGCCGGTGCTTGTATTCGTGATGGCCGCCTGCCAATTCAGAGCAGAGCCGCCATCATTACTGATCGTTAGTGGTTGAGTGCTGGTGCGGCCTTTTTCTAAACTCAAAGTGAGCGTGCTGGGCTCGACACGTAGAGTCGGCGGAGTGATGCCACGTCCTGAGACAGGCAGCACAACAGGGGAAGGCAAAGCGGGGTTTGTGATGAAGCTTAACTGGCCACTGAAGGAGGCTGCGGCATCAGGTGAGAAACGCACCGTCACGGTCCTTGAAGCACCAGCGGCGATCGTCGTTGGCAGTGTGATGGGCACTGTATCAAATCGGCCATTATCACTCGTTATGCCGGTGAGGTTCAGCGTCGCATTACCGTCATTGCGTAGCGAGATCGACAGCGGTGACGTGCTGCCATTGAAGGTGTCTGCGAAGCTCAGCACTGCGGGTGTGATGGCGAGGCGTGGGCGCGGCATGACGGTGATGGTCACAGGCACCACGAGACTCGAGCGCGAGGGATCATTGCTGGTAAAAGTGATCTGGCCTGTGGAGGTGGCCGCTGCTGTGGAGAAGGTGCTGCTGACGGTCAGTGTTAGGGCACTACTGCCTGCCGCTGCGGTGGTGCCTGAACTGCTACTGAGGCTGGTCATGCTGGCGATCGCTCCCGTGCGGGCTGCCGTCCATTGCAGGGGCAGGCCGCCTGTGTTGGAGAGCGTCAGCGTGCTGGTCAGCGGCACGCCTGGCTCCACGCTCAGCGTGAGAGCTGTCGGCACGATCTCGATGTGTGGAGCGATGGCGCCGCGCCCACTTAGTTGGATGACTCGATCCGGCGTGCTGCGCGCGTTGCTTTTCAAAGTGAGGCTCGCATTGTGATCACGCGCTTCAGTCGGTGAAAAGCGCACGGTCATCGGCATGTTCGCTCCAGGGTTGAGCGTGAGCGGTAGAGTGATACCCGTCGTCGTAAAGGCAGCTTCACTGCTGATGATTTCAGTGATGATCAACGGCAGATTGCCTGGATTGGTGATCGTGCCAGTCAGCGTGCTAGTGGCCTGCGTGTAGGTCACTGGGAAAGCATATACGGCAGGCGAATGCCGCAGCACGGCAGCCGAAGCCACGCGGAATGTGACTGGCACATCTACCTGACTGAGGCTGAGTGCATTGCTATTGAAGCGCACCTTTGCTGTCTGCGGGCCAGCAGGAAGACCAGCCGTATCAAGCGTGGTGGTGACGACTGAGCTGCCACCCGCTGGGGTCGTGCCAGCGGCAGCGGACAGCATGATCCATGATGTCGGCGTGCCGGTGACATCGAGCAAAAGATTCGTCCAGGTCAGCGCTACTTGCCCGCTGTTGGTGACGGTGAGATCGCGTGTCACACTTTCTCCAGGCTCTAGCTCTTCATCCAAAAGGCTTGGCGTGATCGCCAACGCTGGTGGTCGCACGACTTTCGCGATCACAGGCAAGAGGACATCTGTTTTGCTCAGCGAAGTTTTGATTTTGAAGTGGTCATTGAAGTCACCAGTCGCATTGGAGCTGAAAAAGAAGTTCAGCGTCCTCTGAGCACCGGGTTCTAGCGTGAAGGGCCAAGACACCGCTGGGAGGATCAGACGTCCGCTCGAGCTGGTGATGGAAATCACCTGCAAGGGAGCATTGCCCGTGTTTATGCAATCAAACGAAGAGGACTCCACCCGATTCGCCCAAGCTTCATCAAAGCGCAGACTCGCGGGATAGAAAGCCAGCACGCCCAGACGACTCACATTGATCGTGATCGGCACCACCACGCGCGGTCGCGCGGCATCATTGCTCGTTAGGCTGATCTGTGCCTTATGGCTGCCTGCTGGCATCAGCGCGGTATGGATCGCGACCGGCACGATCTGACTTTGACCCGGAGCGAGTGTGCCGCCTGGAACCGTGAGTGTCAGCCATGCGCCAGTGTACTCGACTGTTGCTGCCCAGGTCAGCGGCAGATCACCGCTATTCGTCAGTGTGATCGTGCGCGCATGACGCGCGCCCGGAGGTGTGCTGAAAGCCATGCTCGCTGGCGTGAGCTGAAGCGTCGGACCACGGATGCCTCTGCCGTTAAAAGTGAAGTAGAGAAACCGACCCGGCACATTGGCCGCGAAAAGAACGCTGCTAGTCACCGCGCCAGCCTTCGTTGGCCGGAACTCAAAAATCAGGCTGCGCGTTTCACCACCAGGGATCGTCAGCGGCGTCGGACTCAGACACACAAAGGAGGCAGACAAAGGCAGCTTGCTGCTGAGCACGAGATTCGCCGCGCCGATGTTCTTGATCGGCACGCTGATCTGGCGTCGCGTATTTAGAATGGTGTCTGCGAAAGTCGCCACTTGCGTGAACTGCGGACGAGCAGCGGCCCTGATCCGCAGCGTGACGGTGAGTGCCACATGTGGCGTATCGGGGTCTTGAGAGGTGATGTGCAACACGGTGGTGTGATCGCCCGGCGGCAGTAGGCCGGTGTCGAAATTGAGCCGCACCTGACCGCGCGTCTTGGCATTGAATCGGCCTGCCACGCCCGGCAAACTCGCCCAAGTCGGGCTGCTGCCACTGGCCCCAGGAAAATGATCCAGCGCTGCCTGCCAATCGAGCGGTCCGAGGCCCTTGTTCTCAAGGGTCACAAACAAAAAGCCTGTCTCGCCCTGATTCAAGGTGATGAGCGGCGCGGCGGGTGACACGGCGATGTCTGGAGCCAACTGTCGAGTGCCCGTTATCGGCACGATCACTGAGGGCGCAGTCGGATCGTCACTTTCGATCACCAGTTCAGCCACAAAATCGCGCACGGGAGCTGTCGTCGCAAAACTCACCGCCACTGTCTGACTCGCGCCACGTGCCACTTGGAAGCTCGTCTGTCCGACGATGTTAAAGAACGCTGCATCACGGCCCTGAAGCCGCAGGGCGGAGATACTCAGAGGCAGCGTGCCGATGCTGGAGATCGAGATTTCCTGCTGCGCGCTCATGTTCTGCACCACCGAACCAAAGGCGAGTGTGCTCCGATTCAAAGATAGCTGCGAGGCGTCCCCCACATTCATCGTCACGGGCAATGCCGTCTCGGGTTCATCAGGGACGTTCGTGCTGAAAAGAACCGTCGCTTCGTAGCTGCCAGCGCTCAGCGTTTGCGAGTTGAGATCAAGCGTCAGGGTCTGCATGGCACCTGGCGAGAGAATGCCCGCTGGCGGTGTGGCCGTCAGCCAGCTTGGCCGCTCGATGAGGCCATCGACGATCTGATTGGCCAAGCGCCGTGCGTCTCCGGTAACGAAATTTGAGTCATCGGAAATTTCATTGCCGACGAAAACCATCACGCCTGATCCTAGCGACGTCACTGCCGCATGGGCGCGACCATTTGGGTCCATGACCAGTCGCTGAGCCGTGCCACTGATCGTCGCTGAGGCACCTGCCGCGACAGCTTGCACCGTGGTCACACCGAGCGTCATCGGATGACTGCGGATGTCCGTTAGCGTCAGATCACGAAAGCCATCAAACACCGCAGTGATGCCGGTGCTGGCGAACAATTGATTGATCATGGTGATGGAACCCGTGTTGTCCGCCTCACAGAGCACACCAGCGCCAGCGCTGATTCGGAGGCGCAGCCGACTTATGTCAGTCGCAGTGAAGTTGGCGATAGCGTCATCGACGATCACGGTGTCCACCGCATCCAGCGCGGCCACACTCAGTGGCAGAGTCAGCGTCACCACCTGAGCCCCGCGAGCCACCAGATCACTGATCAAGACGGAGCGATCCCAGCTCGTGCTTACCGCTCCGACGACCAAGCCATCGAGGGTGCCTAGCGCGGCTTCCAAGGCTGGCACTTCCAGCTCTTGATTGATTTTAAAAGCTGCACGCAAACCGCCATCTTGCAGCTCGGGTTGCTCGATCACAGTGGCCGCAGGCAGATTGAAAAGCCTGAGCGCCGTGCTGCTCTGCACATGTCCATTGAGCAGTTCTAGACTCCACCTGAGCGGTCCCGTGCCACGATTCCGCACCTCCACCGTGCGACTGACTGCGCGGCCTGAATACACATTCGCGGTCACCGCAGCCGGCGTCAGACTGAGCTGCGGAATGCCGAGCGCAAAGTCCACATTGTTGTGGGCTGGTGGTGTGGTGACCAGTGTTGGCGTGCTCGTCACATAGCCCGGAGATGCCGCCGTGATGCTGTAAACACCATCCGTCACCGTCATCGCATAAGTGCCATCACTAGCGCTCGTGGTCGTGAAGGTGGATGGGCCGACAAGCTTGATCGTCGCGCCTTCGATCGCTGCGGCATCACCTGCATCCGTGATGCGGCCTTGGATGAGTGATGAGATGTGCAGGTAAAGCGTGACGCGGTGGGCAGTCGTCTCTGCCGGTGTCCCATAATGCAGTGTGATGATGAACTCCTCCGCATACGGTGTGGGCGTGGTGGCTTGAGATCGCACGAGAAATCCATTCAGCGGTGCCACGCTCTCGCTCGGTGCCAGCGTGCCCACATTCACGGTGCCCTGCGTGATCGTGAATCGTGAAGTGGTTGCACTGCTCGCCAGTGTGGCCGTCACATTTTGCGCGGCATCACTGCCGCGATTCACCACCGTGAAACGCAGCGCTAGTGTCTCACCCGGATTGTAAATGCCATCGCCATTGCCGCCGGGTTGCTCTTCAATCGTCGTCACACTGACAACCGGGCGCGGCCCAGCCGACTGCTCGATCAACCGCGCCACATTGAGCCGACCGCCGGAGACGGTTGTCGTCGCAAAAGCAGGCAGTGCATCGACGGTATCCAGAAGCTGCGCTTTGATCTCTGCCGGCGTCATCAGTGGCGCGATGCTCTTCAAGAGCGCCACCGCTCCAGACACATGGGGTGTGGCCATTGATGTGCCGCTGAAGCTCGAATAGCCGCCGCCGATGATCGTACTGTAAATCGAAGAACCTGGTGCGGCTAAGTCCACACTCGTGGCACCATAGTTCGAGAAACTGGAGCGCGCATCCCGGTCCGTGCTGGAGGCGACTGAGATGATGTTATCCAGCGGATAGCCCGCTGGGTACTGCGGTGAGAGATCCGTGTTTGAACTATCATTGCCTGCCGCTGCAATGAATAATTGATGCGCCGCACCAGCATCTGCGATGGCTGCCTGGAGCAGTGAGCTGGAGCCGCCGCCGCCCCAGGAGTTTGAAGTCAGATCCACGCCCAAGCTGGTGGCGTAGTTCACGCACTCGATGGCGTCAGAGGTACTGCCACCGCTCGGTCCCAGGAAGCGGATGCCGACGATGGAAACCTGCCAGCACACACCGGTCACCCCATTGAGATTGTTGCCCACACCACCGATCGTGCCTGAGCAATGCGTGCCGTGATTATTCTCATCCATCGGGTTGCTGTCGTTGGAGAAAAAGTCCCAGCCATTCACATCATCGACAAAGCCGTTGCCGTCGTCATCGACACCGTTGCCGACGATCTCATTCGGATTCCGCCACATGTTCGCCGCCAGATCAGGATGCGTACGGTCCACCCCCGTGTCGATCACACCCACCAGCACCTCGCGTGATCCTGTGCTGATGTCCCAGGCCTCGGGCGCATCAATGTCCGCATCGGCAGTACCGCCAGTCTGGCCCGTATTGTGCATGCCCCAGAGCTGGGGGAAACTCGTGTCATCAGGGAACAAGGTCGGGAAGACTAGGTAGTCCCGCTCCGCCGTCGCCAACTGAGTTTGCGGTGCCGTTGGGAACGCTTTTTTAAACGCTGACATGATCGTGCTCGCACTGTCCAGCGTGCCATTGGCCATCGCGATCAGTCGCACCGGCGTCGTCTGGAGCCGATGCCGGACATAGAATCCATTCCGCTTGGCCCAGTCCGCGATTTTTGATTCGGAGACCTCAGCGGGGAATTTCACCATCACATGATCCGCCACAGAAAACTCACGCCGCATGGGCATCTGATCATCAGCCCTCAGCCAGATTTCCTCACGGATCAGCGGGTACTTAAAGTCCGTGCGCCAGAGCCGCATCTCCCGCGCAGGCTCGTTGGGTCGGGCATCGATCCGGCGTTTTTCCAGCAAAGTGGCGTCCTTTAAAAGCCGCTGCTCAAAAGCACTCAAGGAAACCGGCTTCGCGGATGGTGCCTGTGCCACCATCGGATCGAGTGGTGGCGTTCCCGCCTTGGGTTTTGCCGAAGCCGGACTGACCACCTGCTCTGACGGCAGCTTGGCGACCTGCGTAGCCGCCGCCTTCATTTCGCCAGGTCGAGCCAACCACCAAGCCACCGTGCCTGTGATGACAATGCCAATACACAGCAGAAGTGGCCAAGTGCGTGTGCGTTTAAAATTCATTCAGGGGGTGAGTGAGACAGTCCACCCGAAATCCCCGCTCAAAGCAATCTTAAAAGTGCGCATCGCGGGCTGGAGTCAGGGCGCGCGCGCCGAAAATTTAAGGGGCGGATTCTACAGGATTAACAAGATTGGCATGATTAACAGGTCTGAAAAATCCTGTGAACCCTGCTCATCTTGTTAATCCTGTAACAAAAGCCGCGAATCATATTCAAGGGCCCATTTCATGAGTCTATCCTGCGCTGGATTCGATCTTCGACAGAATCTCGGCTGTCATCAATCGACCCCTGAATTTTCTGCTCTGACCTCTGCGGCCATCCGATCTCGCGGTGAAAAACTTCTGGCTCAGTGATTGGGGTGGTTGGCGAAAAGACCCCCGTGTAGAGGATGGCGTGAGCCTTCCTGCTTGGAATCAACAGCGCCACCACCAGCAGCTCACCCCAGAGAGAGGGCTAGGCTAGCGCTTCCGTCACGCATCAAGGCCTCGTGTTTGAACCGCTCTGTCAAGAATCGGCCCCTGACCCTGCGAGTTCAGCAAGCGCCGTCGAAGAAGCGGGGAAAAGCTCTCCCCACGAAGTAAGTTCAGGACCCTCCAACCGCGAATCGTCTAACAACCGTTATCATTGTGGCTTCGCACAATGATAGCCATGTTCGTTTGGCCTCTTTTTATCTTCGTGACTTTTCATCAAGCTGTCCAATGTAGGTCTGGTTGATATGTAGCCACTGGCCTGTTGGAGATGGTCCCGGATCAAGGGCCTGAACACGCCTGAAAGCTTCGTCGTAGATCGGCGAGAATGGAATGTCGCAGCACGCCCCATCTTCTGTAGTGAGATCTACGAAGTCCATAACCGTTGATCGAAGCAAACGCTTTCGGATTCCCGCAAAGTAGAATGGAGTGTCGTGCTCAAGCGCTATATTGTGCAAGTCCGCATAGATGCCAGCCTTCACGAACTCAACAGCTCTATCATCCAGATGGTGATCGAAGCAGTGAATCTTCTCGAGCCATGTCGGATACGAAGTGACTATCCGAAGCTGATAATCGGAAATCATGGGACCAAAGACATTCAAAGGCAACGAATCCATCGTCATCACCCCTGACGCATCTGGATACTTGAGCCATACTGCTGCCTTACGATTCATGTCATGGTAAAGGCAGTCGTGCTCTAGAGTCGTAGCGTGACCGCAGCGGGGGCACTTAGCCGTGAATAGCTCACGGTTTAGCACTAACTTCTTGAGCGCTGGTTCTAAGGTGACATTCACACTGCTCCATCCAGTGACAGAATAGGGCTGCATGCACGCTGGGCAGCGAATGGTCTGTGTTCCTTGGAGGCTCATTCTACAGGTGGGCCGCTTGGTTCATGGACGAACGTCTTGGTTCGTCCTTGGTTTCACCAATGACTTCCGAATGAATTTCATGGGCGTCACTTGCCCGAGAGTGGTGAGATGGCTGCTGGCTGCTCATAAAATGAAAATTAATGTGTTAATGTTCAGTCCGAAGCCAGACATTACGGCGAATGAACTGGCGACGATCATGCAGTGGAGGCTAGAAATGTCCGCAAGGGAGGATGTTGAAGCGATGAGGTCGGGGATGCCTTCTGAGGCTCTGAGGCACTTCGTCCTGCACGAGTTCCCAAAAGCTGGAGGAGAAAACCAATCACGATCAATGCTATGGCTATCCTCGCTACGAAATCGTATCTCTTGCCTTTGGCGACTTCTGCTGGGTCAGCCTGTGGAGTCAGATATGTGCCGTGCCCGTCACGACGAATCTCTGGAGGCAGCCCAAACCACCACAACAGGAGGGCACCAATGATGTCCATCACGAGTCCAATGCTGGATATGTCCGAGGGGTTCATCTGTGGTTGGGCGAACATTGTTGATCATTCACAGAACGTGAGGTTTGTCAGCAGCTTTATAGGCGACGGTTTTGTTGCCTGAATACGGAGCTTGGCGTTCATGGGGGTTGGTTTACATGCAAATGGCGGAGATAGGCGATCAAAATATTTGTTTTGTCCGGCATAGGAGCGCACGCCCCTCGGCTGGCGAAAGCGATGCGTGGAGAGATCACCAGCCCGCTGGATGATCTGTAGGAGCGCGTGTGTGTCGCAGACCACTCGCTGGTTTTTGATAAGAGGCGAGTAGGCTGAAGCCATACTCGCGCTCCGGGGACGAATGCCATGGGGCAGAGCGCTTCTCGCCTCCCTAAATCCACTCCAGAGGTGCGGCTTGGCACGCGGTCTTTGCCGGAAAGAGAGCACCCGAAGGGGCTGGGATCGTGATCGAGGCGGCTTCGATCGCACCCGAAGTCGCGAAGGGGTGCCATCCAGGCGGCAAAGAATGCGATCCAAGGGACAAGGATAGCACCCGAAGGGGCTGGGATGGCACCCGAAGCGGCAAAGGATGCACTCGAAGGGGCTTGGCAGTGCAATCCGGGCGACAAAGGATGGACTCGAAGCGGCTTCGACCGTACCCGAAGCGACAAAGATTGCATCCCAAGTCGGTCATTTTTGATAAAAAACAATGCTGTAAAGGGTCTGTCCCTTTATGCTCTTCCAGCGAATTGGGGCGGCCAAGCCAGATTTCGCAGCCCTGGAGCCGGAAAACATGGATTTCGCCTGAAATGACGCCCTTTAGCTGCCCGAAACAGGCGGTCATTCTTGAAAGATTGGGTTTTTCGCGGAAACCGGAGGAATTGATGGTTTTAGCTCTGTCAATATTGCCCAAAAGATGCCGTCGGGGCTTTCACCCGCTTTCACCTTCACTGAAAACATGAACGCGCACATGCCTAATTTGACCGATTTTTGGTCAA
>CAZOVY010000054.1:0-42724 GCA_964583255.1 uncultured Prosthecobacter sp. | reverse complement strand
GACCGCCCTTTGCCAATGCGGTGGTGGATGGTGTGACCACACTCAATCCCGGTGATCCCGCCACGGTGAGCGTGAGCTTTGATGGGGTGAATGTGCATTTTTCACTGGGCCTGCCGCGCGGAGCTAATGGTACGGATGGTACCCAAGGTCTGCCGGGGGAGGTCACCAATGCGGCGCTGGCGATGACGATCAGCGGCACGAGCAGCAACAGCAACGCGGTGCCGACACTGGACACGCCTTTTGTGAACGACCCGCCAACACTGGCGGACCTGGAGGTGATGCGCGTCAAGATGAACGAGCTGATCACCGCCCTGCGGCGGTGAGTATGTTGTTCACGCTTTAGCGTGCTTCTTTGAACCCAAGCACACGCTAAAGCGTGAACAACGAACACCAAGCCCGATCCTCCACCCACAGCCTCCGGTCACGAATCCCAGGCGAGTAGGCTGCGCCATACACGCGCTCCAAGGGCGCTGCGGCGGTAACGGAGCGCGAGTATTCGACGCGCCTAACTTTCCTGAAGTGTGGCAGAACCGCAGGAGGGTGTGTCGCGGGAAGGCGTGTGCCTTCGTGCTCGGCATTCACAGCGTCAATACCACCCCCAGCACCTCACACGCCAGAGCGCAGGCCAAGCTGGCGCTTCCATCATGCATCAAGGGCGTCGTGTTTGAACCGCCCTGTCAAGAATCGACCCCCCTTCCTGCGGTCATTTCTTCGGTTCGAAAAAGCGTGGCACATCGACTGTCCGGTAAAACGATGGCAGCTTGTCGTATAGAAATGATGGAGAGCCATTCTCCAAAAGGCGATAAGCCTCCAATCCAAATGTGCTGTTGGTTCCCACGCATCCGAACTGCGTCTGCACGTTCAAATCCGAAAACTTTCCTATTCGTTCGGGTGTAATTCGAGCCTTCTCGCGAGGATCGACTGCGAGTAATCCCGCAATCGCGTAAAGCCGCTGTTCTGGTGGGGTGTCGGCATGGTCCAAAAGCGCGTTAAACGAATCTTTCGCATCCTTATCATATTTCACAATCACTGTAAGAGCCCAACAAGCGGACGTTGGTTCTCCAGATTCGCCAATCCCGCGAGACGCAAACACCCGTGCTGCCTCAATGATGCTCCGGGCCTTACAAATGATCGCGGCGGCATCAACTCCACCCCGCTTTAGAATAGCGTCTTCGTCAGGTAGCTCCGCTTTCGCGAGGCCGACCAAAGTGACAGCAATTGCCAACATTGCTAAGAACCAAGAACGCATGAGGATTCGTTGTTAGGCGAACGTTGTTTATCCACACTTAATTGTGGAATAACCGGGTGGGGTTGAGGGAAAAGGAGGCCGCTCACAAGCGAAAGGGTTTTTATGAATGAGCCTATGGAAGTGAAAAAGTCTTCGAAGGTCAAGCCTTGGGTGTGAAAACTCAAAAGTAGGCCCTCAATCCTAAAACCGGAGTTGAGAGTTTTGAGATGAGTGTTGAGAGCCTGAAACTGAAGCCGTTAAGGCCACAACAATCGCTCACCTTTTAACTGAGTTAATTCAACGACTTCCGCAGTTCATGCACGGTGCGGATGATGTGATCCTCGACCTTGGCGCTCCAGCGGGTGGGGTGGGTGCCCCACTTCATGGCGTCGCCGCCTTCGTAGCCGCCTTCTTTCCAGACGCGGAGGCTGGGGATGTAGCTGGGCACGTCGTTGGTGTAGGCGCTGATCCAGACGAGCGGGTCTTTGATCTCGGTCTTCAGGCGCAGTGAGTAATCCACAACGACTTCACCGCCGAGAGTGACCCAGGTGAGCTGGTCGCCGAGGCGCAAGACCTGCACGGGATAGGGGTAGGTTTGCGGTAGGCTGCCATCGGTATCGAGTCGGGCTAAGACGCGACCGGCGTGGGCTTGGTCGAGTCCGGTGGCGGTCTTCTGCTTTTCTAAAAGCTGCTCACGAGTCGGAAGTGTGTCGTAGGCCAGCGGGATCTCCTGGTAGGCGGCGCGGATGCTGCCGGTGAGCGGAATGAGAGTGGTGGTCAAAGCTGCCTCGACGGCGGTGGCGAGACTTCTTCCATGCGTCTGGGCAAGCTCCATCGTGCGGCGTGGATACGGATTCTGATCGCCGCTGCAGCCGTTCATGAACATGGCGGTCACGCCGGGGTGCGCGGCCTCCAACGCCTGCTGGGCATAGCCCGCGTAGTCGCCGCTGAATTTCTGATGGCCGAGCGTGGTGCAGTGGCAGGCATAGCCAAACACGACGGCGAGTTCCTTGCCTGCGGCATCTGCCACCTTGAGCACGGGCACGGCGTGATCCACCGGACCATCGGGATTCGGGAAATTGTTCCAGCCACCGGTGCCGTTCGGCGTGCGCCGATTCATGGCGAAGCCGCAGCGGGCTTTGCTGTAGTTCAGCGTGGCAGGCACGGCTTTCTGCAATGCTTCGCCGACAAGTCGAACGAGTGTTTCTTGAAGCCGATTCGTGTAGGTCTCCGCTTCGGCTTCACGTTTTGCAGGATCGTCGGTTCCATCGACTCGGCTGGTTCTCAGCTCCGGCCCGCTGTGGGTGTGGCTGGCATTGATGGCGAGTCGCGCTGGCTCGATGCCGAACTGCTTCTGCACCTGCTCAGCGACATACAGCCGCACGTTTCGCGGCACGCCGACGAGATCCATCGTGATCAGGGCAAACCTGCCGCCGCTGGCATCTTCAACGACGAGCGCCTTGGCATACAGATCCAGTTCCACGCCTTCAGACGGCTTCGTGCGGCCCGCGTAGCCCGCCATCCACATCGGTGCCTCAGGCGTGATTTTGGCACTGGCAGCGCCGGCTTTCCAAACCGGTGCCGGAGCATCAGCAGCATAGATCAGAGTGGCGAGGACGATGCAGAAGGGCAGCAACAGTTTCATAGGCGACTGCTAGGAGTCGCCAACCGCCGCTCTTTTCTTACCTGATCAAAATCATTCGCCGAGCTGCTCAGGCTCAGTCTCCTGACGCTTCTTCTGCGCCTTGTTCTTCATGCGGACGTTTAGCATCTCGACGAACACCGAGAAGGCCATGGCAAAATAGACGAAGCCTTTTTCAAAGTGAACGTGGAAGCCCTCAGCGATCAGCGTGGTGCCGATGAGGAGTAGGAAGGAAAGCGCGAGCACTTTCACCGTCGGATGACGGCTGATGAAGTCACTCACCGAGCCAGCAAAGATCATCATGAAGCCGACGGCGATCATCACGGCGAGGATCATGATGCTGACCTGATCCACCATGCCCACGGCAGTGATCACCGAGTCGAGTGAGAAGACGATGTCGAGAAGGGCGATCTGAAACAGGATGGCTCCCAGCGCTGCCTTGGCTTTGCCTGTGCTGTGTGCCTCTTCCTCCTCGCCTTCGATCTTGTGGTGCAGTTCCTTCGTGCTTTTCCACAGCAGGAACAGGCCACCGAGGATGAGGATCAAATCTTTACCCGAGATGTCATGAGCCAAGACGGTCACCAACGGATTCTTCAACTGCATCACCCATGAGATACTCAGCAGCAGCAGGATACGCGTGACCATGGCAAAGGCCAGCCCGAGGAAGCGCGCCCGTGGCCGCTTCGCCACCGGTAGCTTGTCCACGAGGATGGAGATGAAGACGATGTTATCGATCCCCAGCACGATCTCCATCACGGTCAGCGTGAGCAGTGCGACCCAGGCTTCGGGAGAAGTGATCCAGGAGAGATCCAAAGAAGCGGTGGCGAGAAACGGGAAAAAATCAGTCATGCGGCGCGGAGACTAGTCTCTACGGCCCAAGCCGCAACGTGAGATGCATGACGGTTTCCTCTGTTCGGAGCACAGCCTTCAGGCGGTTCCCTGAAGGCTGGAATTACCGGTTACGACGACCTTCAAAGACCGTCTAAAGCCGATGCTCCGAACGCTGAAAAGCAGTGCTGACGAACGATCAATCGGCTGGAGCGCCACCAGCGGGCGCACCTTTCTCGGCGAGCTTGGCTTTCACGGCTTCTTCGATCTCGGTGTAGAGCGCGGTGTCGAGCTTGAGCGCTTCCTTAGCGGCATCGCGACCTTGGGCGAGCTGGCTGCCTTTGTAGCTGATCCATGAGCCGCGCTTTTGCAGGACTTCAAACTCCATCGCCAAGTCGAGCATGGAGCCGACATTGGAGATGCCTTCGTTGTACATGATGTCGAACTCGGCTTCGGTGTAAGGCGGGGCGAGCTTGTTCTTCACCACCTTCACTTTCGTGCGGTTGCCAGTGACGGTGCCGTCGCTGCTTTTGATGGCACCGATGCGGCGAATATCGACACGCACGCTGGCATAGAACTTGAGCGCTTTGCCGCCAGGAGTCGTTTCGGGATTACCAAACATGACGCCGATCTTCTCACGGATCTGATTGGTGAAGATGACGCAGGTGCGCGCTTTGCTGATGATGGCGGTGAGCTTTCTCAAAGCGGCGCTCATGAGTCGTGCCTGGGCACCGACGGTGCTGTCACCGATCTCACCTTCGAGTTCCTGACGTGTGACCAGCGCCGCCACAGAGTCGATGACGATGACATCCAGCGCGTTCGAGCGCACGAGTGTTTCACAGATACGCAGAGCCTCTTCACCTGAACCGGGCTGAGAGACGAGTAGCTCGTCCATCTTCACACCGAGCCGGCGTGCGTAGTTCGAGTCGAGCGCGTGCTCGACGTCGATGAAGGCCGCCAAGCCGCCCATTTTTTGGGCTTGAGCGATGACGGTGAGCGTCAGCGTGGTTTTACCCGAGGACTCCGGCCCATAAATTTCCACCACACGGCCGCGAGCAAAACCGCCAACGCCAAGCGCCTGGTCGATCAAAATATTGCCCGTGGGGATGACGATGACATCCACCTTCTGATCACCGACCATGCGCAGGATGGAACCCTCACCGTAGTCTTTGTGAATCTGTTGGATGGCGAGGTCTAGATTGCGGGCGCGAGCCTCGGCGATCTTGTTCGTGGCTGGCTCGGAGGAGGATTCTTTGGATGGGGATTTGGCCATAATCGTGTAAGTGCGTTTTCTGTTCGGTCGAACATCTATCTTGAGTGAGCTGCCGCGTAAAGCAGTTTTCCCAATCAGCGCGATTTAAAGCAGGTTTACTCGGCCTGTGCAAGCCGTGCGCGTCATTGAGTCATCCGCAGCAATGGCGCGTAGATCCCCTGCATCATCGTGATGATGCGGTAGGCCACAAAGCCGACGACAAAAACATAACCGATCTTGGGCAGCCACTGCGAAGCGCGCTCGATGGCTTCATTCGCGAGCATCGTTTCCGCAGCCGTCCAGCGCGCCATTTCTTCGTCGAGCCGACCGGTTTCCTCGGCGGTGGCGATTGAGTGGATGAATTCCGTCGTGAACGCACCCGTTTCAGCCATCGACTCGGCGAGTCGCTGGCCCTCGATGATTTGCTCAGAAGCGTCTTCAGAGGCCTGCCGGATCACCGCGCTCTGAGCTGCGCGACCTGCGATGCGTAGCGTCTCTGACATGCTCATGGCCGCCAGTAAACAAGCGTGCGAAACCTGTGTAAAACGTGCCAGCGCCCAATGCCGCCGCGCTGCGCCCATGAATGGCACACGATTCAGCCAGCGGTCCACACTCACCGATTCTACCGCACGACTCGAAAGCCAGCGCCACGCCGCCGAGCCGCCAAGAATGAGCAGCCACAGAACCACCAGCGCGATCACGATGCGGCGCAGTGGATGATCGTTTTCCTCTGGGGAAATGAAGGCCGGCAGCTCCGGCAGCAGGATGGCCATGTGAACGAGAATCAGCGGATATATGAGTGCGCCGCGTGCCTGCCGCGCTGCGCCATCCATCGCGGCAAAATAACGCGCCAAGTGATTGAAAGCGCCCGCCATTTTGCCGCTGCGCTCACCCGCCTCGATCAAAGAAGACTCGAGTCCGCCGACCAGCGCCCCGTTGTTCTTTGTGATTGATTCCGCGATGCCCTGCCCCGCCTCCAGCCCGCGCTTCATCCCCTCCAAATACACACGCTTCTCCGGTGGTGGGTTCTGCCCGATCAGTAGCGATAGTGAACGGTCCAGATGAAAATCTGCCTCAGTGAGTTTTGCCAGCTCACGGTAAAGTGAGGCCTTGTCGCGGTGCTTCATGCAGTCCTTTATCCCAGTCCATGCCTGTGAGGTCAAGCCACGTCATCAATGGCACTACCTTTTCCCGTGCGTGGTTTCATCGAAAAGTGGCACCCAGGATAGATCTTGTCAGTGAGTCAGCAGAACTCGCGCCCGAGTTGTCCGTATATTCCGACTGCTGACTTGGCAGACTTGCCACGATGGCTTGATGTTCCGGCGGAAGAGGACCCGTCGCCATCGCCGCCTGATAGTAATGCAGTGCTTGCTGGGGTTTTGCCGAGTGGGCAAAGATAAGTCCCATACAAAGATTGGACTCTCTGAATTGCGGGCAGAGGTCTAGCGCCATCAAGAAGGCCTTTTTCGCCTCAGGCACACGATTTAAGTATAGCAGGTTGAGCCCGTGATTATGATACATCCGAATGCTGTGGTAGCCCTTTAGAATTAGAGGTTCAGAGACCTGCAATGAATTTTCATACTGGTGGTAGTTAGTCAGCATGATCACCAAGTTCTCCGCAGCCATGGAAAAATTGGGGCACAATTCGGTGGCCTTCCGCAGACAGGAAATGACTTCTTGCGGATTCGCACCCCCCTTTAGGACCAGTGCTGTAGCCAGCCCGTTGTAGGCCCGCGCATGATGTGGGCTTTTCGAGATCACGTCACGATAAATGGACTCGTCGTCACGCAGAATTTTATTTCGAGCGAGGGTCGCCCCGCCGAGCACGATCACCCAGATCGCCACAGCAGCATGGAGCGCGTGACGTCTTGTCGGCCTAATGACGCACGCTTCGCTCCAGCGATTTAAAAGAACAGCGACGGCCAGAAAAATGCCCACGGAAGGCAAATAGGAACGGTGCTCCGCCATCAGATCCGGCAGCGGAATCACGCTGGAGGATGGTGCCACTGTGATGAAGAACCAGAGGATGCCGAAAAAACCCACACTCCCTGCTTTGTCCGCCCCACGGCGATGCCAGAGCCAGGCGGTGAGGAGCAGCGCTAGGATGCTATGAAAGGCCAAAACGAATCTCATGTCCCGTATTGAGGAAATCACCGCAAAACCAGGATCAAAATTTTGATTCACTGGCACGGCTAGGAGCTGCAAGTAACGCAAGCAGACACTGGCCTGTGTGAGAGCATATTCTAGCGGAGAAAACTGGATGAACCCAATGTTCGTGATGTTCATCACACGCCAGAGACTCGCATCTCCAGACTGCGCAAATGAAGTGACCATCAACAGGGCCGGAATCACGGGTAGGAGGAGCAGCACTGGCAGACTTCTTTGCAAAGCCAGCCTCCAGGACGTGCCGAGACACAACCTGTCCATCAGCAGGATCATGATTGGCGCGGTAAAGCCGATCTCTTTGGAAAGCATCGCGGCGAGAACTACTACCGGGACCGACCAGCGCATGAGCCGCCCGCTCCAAAGGCCCGATGTCGTATGACCGCGAATGTAGAGGACTGCCGCTGCAAGAAAAAACATCGTCGCCAGAGACTCGAACCTCTGGACGACATAGGTCACTGATTCCGTCGCCAGCGGATGCATCGCAAATAGTAGGGCAGCGGCAGCGGGCGCAAAGAGTGTTTCCGCCGAAGCGGTCTTTCTGCCGTGCTGAATCAGCAACCAGCCCATGACAAAGACCAGACAGCCATTCACCGAGTGGATCAGCATGTTCACCAGCCGGTAGCCTGCGGGATCGACGCCACCCGCGAGCCGGTTCCAGTAGAATGTGGCATAGGTCACGGGCCGCACGATGAAGTTCAGCGCGATGTCTGAATCAAGCCCCACACGCTGGGCGCTAGTAACAAACTCGGTGAAGTTTAGCGGATAAAGAAAATTGGCCGAGCTCTTTAGCAGTGGGTTATCCATTAAATACTGTCGGTCATCAAGCACCACACCATGATTGATAGACGGTAGGTAAATCCCAAAGGTGGTCAAAACAATGACCAGCAGAACCAGCCAGCCAGTTCTTGGAAAAGTCTTTGCTGCTACTGCCACTTGTTCTGCGTTATCAGCGGGTGACGAGACCAATGGGGTGTCTATCTTGCAGCAGGAACGATGGAGGCGGCGACTGGACTTGGTGGACATGGCTTTGTGTGAGTTTGCTGACGCTGCCATTCTGCGTGCCCGGCCCGGTAGCAGACAAATCTCATGCTTTGTCGTGGCTTTAACTTTGGGAGATAGTGTGAAGCACAGCACCTGTGTGGTGCCCTCCGCTACGCAGCGGGGATTCCATGAAAGCCTCTCGCTTCATGGGTGAGGTCAAGCATCGTCATTTCATGGGCAAGATTACACGATGGCTTTGTGCTCAACATTCGCCAGATCTCGCGTTAGCATCACCCCCAACCCATGCGCCTTACCTTCATCTCTTCCTTTGCGCTCCTTGCGTTCTTTTGCGGCCAACTCTCCGCCGCTGAAGGCCTGCACCCGATCAAGTACAACAACCCGGGTCTCGTCGTCGATCTTGAAGTCGGTCTGTGGGCCTGGCCTGTGCCGTGTGATGCGGATGGCGATGGCGACTTTGATTTGATCATCTCCTGCCCCGACAAGCCGCACAACGGCGTCTATCTCTTCGAGAACACCACGGGCGATACGGCAAAAAACAAGATGCCGGTTTTCAAACCCGGCAAGTTCATCAGCAAGACCACGCCCTATGTCATGCCGAGCTATGTGAACGGCAAAATGCGCGTGCTGACTCCCGGCGCAGAGTATCCGAATTTCATCAAAACAGGGATCGATGAAAAAGTGAAACTGCCCATCGACGCCAAATGGTACAAGCCGAAAGGCAAGCAGCCGAAAGGCCCCAAAGTGCGGCACAATCAGTGGCGCTACGTTGATTACGATGGCGATGGCAAAACCGATCTCGTCAATGCCATCGAAGACTGGAGCTACTACGGCTGGGACGATGCCTGGAACGAAAAGGGCGAGTGGCAAAACGGCCCGCTGCACGGCTTCGTCTTCATCTTCCGCAACACAGGCACCGACGCGGAGCCGAAGTATGACAAGGAGTTCCGCGTGCAGCCGGTGGACACCTTTGGCTGCCCCTCGCCTAACTTTGAGGACTTCGACAAGGATGGCGATCTCGATCTGCTCTGCGGCGAGTTCCTCGACAAGTTCACCTTCTTTGAAAACATCGGTACCCGCACCGAGCCCAAGTATGCGAAGGGCCGCCGTGTGCTCGACGCTGATGGCAAGCACCTGCGCATGGATCTAGAGATGATCGACCCCGTCGCCTTCGACTGGGACAAGGACGGCGACTTCGATCTCATCTGCGGCGACGAAGATGGCCGCGTCGCTTTCATCGAGAACACCAGCAAGCTCGGCATCGACAAAACGCCCGTGTTTGAAAAGCCGCGCTACTTCAAGCAAGAGGCCGACGAGATTAACTTCGGCGCGCTCGTCACGCTCTTCGGCTGCGACTGGGATGGCGACAAAGACACGGACGTCATCGCTGGCAATACCGCCGGGTACATCGCCTTCATCGAAAACCTCAGCGGTCCTGGCGTCGCCGAGCCGAAGTGGGCCGCACCATCCAAACTCAAGGCCGGTGGCAAAACGCTGCGCATCATGGCCGGCAAGAACGGCAGCATCCAAGGACCCGCCGAGGCCAAGTGGGGCTACACCACACAGACCGTGGCCGATTGGGATCACGACGGCGACCTCGACATCCTCGCGAACAGCATCCTCGGCAAGGTCGTGTGGTTTGAAAACACCGGCAGCATGACCAAGCCCGAACTCGCCGCTGAAAAACCCGTGGATGTCGAGTGGAACGGCGAGCAGCCCAAACTCGCCTGGGGCTGGCTGCAACCCGAAGGCAAAGGCCTGCTCACCCAATGGCGTACCACGCCCGTCGCGATTGATTGGAACAAGGATGGCCTCACCGACCTCGTCATGCTCGACCACGAAGGCTACCTCAGTTTCTTACCGCGCAGCAAAACCGGCCTCCAGCCCCCACAGCGCATCTTCGCCGACAAGGACGGTAAGCTCCTGCAACTCAACACCGGAACCGCTGGCAAAAGCGGCCGCCGCAAACTTTGCCTCATGGATTGGGATGGCGACGGCAAGCTCGACATCCTCCTCAACAGCCAGAACGCCCAGTTCCTCCGCCAGTCCGGCGAAAAAGACGGCATCATCCTCTTCACCGACAGCGGCAACGTCAGCGACCGCAACATCGAAGGCCACGACACCAGCCCGACGCCAGTTGATTGGGATGCGAATGGTCTGCCTGATCTCCTAATTGGTGCGGAGGATGGCCGGCTTTACTTCCTCAAAAACCCGCAGGCGAAGTGAGGTAGCGCTCGTCGTAGAGGCAGGCGTCAGCGTGCCTCTTTCTTGGAGAAGTCAGAAGGAAGGCTCACGCCATCCTCTACATGGGGCGGCGGATTTCTTCCGCCACTCTTCGGAAGCTAGAGCCTTCGATATACTCTCTGAACAGCCCGCCGATCATGGCACCGAGGGGCCAGTTCATTTTGCCGGGAGAGAAATCGCCGCGTGTGAAGACGACGATCGAGTAGGGCACGTTGCCGTGGTAGAAGAAGAGCGACTCGTGATCCCACTCGCCGTAGTTGCCGGTTTTGCCGCCGATGTAAGTGACATGGCGCGGCAGGAAGAGGCGGCCAAAGCCATATTGATCGCGCCGCATGGCCTCCAGCAGGAATTCGCCGCCGTGGTCGAAGCGGTAGTTCACGCAGCGCTCGTAGAATTCGGCAATGAAACGTGGTGAGAGTTGGTTAGCGAGGACGTGAGAGGTGGGCAGATGATATTTCCAGTGAAAGGATTGCTCATCAGCTGGAGTCAGGCGGGATTGCAACGCCATCCAGGAGGCGTTCACGCTCTTGTCACAGACTTGAACGACATGCATGAACTCCTCGTAGCTGAGCGCGCCGTCGCGTTTCTCCAGCAGGATAGCCGAGATCATTGGCTTTGGCATGGAGCCGCCCATGAAAAGTCGGTCGGCCTGAAACTCGGCGAGGTAAGCACCGGTGCGCAGATTTTTCACGGCATAGCCAACTCGTGGATCACGTCGATGTAGCTGATACATCTGCTCCATCTGCGCTGTCCAGGCTCGCCCCTGGCCACCATAGGGGTGGTATCGAAACCGAGCGCCTGAGGTGACGAAGTAATGCTGATATTCCCACTGCGCCCGCGCTTTGCCTGACAATCCGCCGAGTGATGAATCCTCAGGCAAGACACAACTAGCGAGCACGCCAGGCATGAGAGCAGCGCAACGTCGAAGCCAATCACGGCGTGTCGTCGTGCATGGAGAAGTCAGCGGCGGAGTCATGTGGAGAGAGAAACGAGGCCTGGTAGGATCGTCAAATCCAAACAAGACCCATTGAAGCAAGGGTGTCGAGGGTCTGACCGGCAACCGCTGCCTTGCCTCTTTTGCTTTGGGCGTGTAATTCGTGGGGATGCAATTAGCCGCGCTCATTCTCTTTCTTCTAGCACTCCTAGTCACAGGGGTAATCGGCACAGAAACACGGCTGCTCTTTTTTTGGCCTGGGGCCGCGCTGCTGGGTCTGTCGGGACTCGCGGCCACGCTGAAATGGCGTCTGCGGGTACTCTTCCCGCCGAGTGATATTTGCCTCACCGCAATGCTGCTTTTCGTGGCCTACATCGGCGGGCGTGCTGCGCTGTCGCCCGTGATTTTGTATGCACGCGAGGATTTGGTTATTCTGCTGGCGGCTCTGGTGACTTATGTGATCACCATCACAGCGGCCAGTCATCCGCGCTGGCGGGTGGCATTGATCGTGACCTTCTTGGTATTAGCTGCCGGAAATCTGGCCGTGGGTTCGGTGCATCTTGCGGGAAACTGGGGATTTCATGTGGTGCCCCACTTTGTCCGAAACATGGAACCAGGGCGTATCGGGGGCTTTTTTGTGAATCCCAATCATCTAGCGGCTTTTCTGTCGGCGGTGGTGTTCCTTTCGGCTGGGTGGCTATGCTTCGGGCGTGGTGGTGCGGCGCTCAAACTCTGGCTTGGATTTATGACGGTGGCCATGGCGGTGGGGATGTCGCTCACGGTGAGCCGCGGTGCTTTGTTCGGTCTGGGCGCTGGGGTGCTGGTGTTTACGGTGCTTGGCTTGTGGGTCGTCTGGCAGACGCAGCGTCACTTCTTTTGGAGCTTGCTGGGCGGTGGCCTAGTTGTGAGTTTTCTCGCAGGAGCCGTGCTTTGGAAGGTCAATGAGGAATACCTGCGCAGTCGCATGACGAGCCATTCTATGTCTTCGGATATTCGTCTCGGTATCTGGGATGCGGCGATTACCCAGCATCGTCTGGCTCCCATGAACGGAGCCGGGGCACGCATGTTTTATGATGGCAGCATTCAATACAGATCGGCTGATCTGCCGACGTGGACACCCGAGGCGCTGTTTGCCCACAGCGAGTATCTGCAAATGCTGGCGGACTATGGCTGGATTGGGCTTAGTTTGTTAGGACTTGTCGTCCTGGTTCACGTTTTGAATGGCCTGCGTTTTCTGCGGTGGTTTGTGCGGGAAAAGTTCATGCTCACAGGCCGAGTGCTGAGCATGAATTTGGCCCTTAACATAGGGGCGCTCGCAGCACTTGCTGCGTCGCTGCTGCACGCAGCCTTTGAATTTCAATATCATGTGCCTGCGACAGCCTTGTGTGGTGCCATGTTGCTTGGCTTGCTGGCGAATCCTGGATTTGAAACCATGCAACAGTCGTTGCGAAGAGTTCCAGGGGCACGCATCACCACGAAGCTGGCTCTGGCCGCAGCATCATTGGCCTTGCTGGCCTCAGTTTGGCTCTTTGGCCGTGGCGACTATGCTTTTGCGCAGGCTGAACTGGCTCAGGCACGTAAAGATCCGGCTACACAACGCTTGCAGTTAGATGAAGCTGCTCGCCTAGACCCAACAAATGGCGAGATCTTCTATCAGCGAGGACTCGCTGCACTGGATGGGATGACCGTGCAGGATCGCAAGCCAGAGAGTCCCCTTTTGAAACAGGCGGTGGCGGATCTGGAGCGCGCGGTAGCTCTGAATGCGCAGAGCTACCTCCCCCGACTAGCCTTGGCAGATGCCCTTGATGCACAAGGCCGTGCGGATGAGGCTCTTCGTTCCATCCAAAGCGCCATTCAATTGGCGCCGCTTCATGAGGAGACGCGATTAGCTCTGGGCGTTCACTGGCACAGGCTCGCCCAATGGCAGAAAGCCGAAGCCGCCTATATCTGGGCGAGTCGGGCTAATGCGATGAACAAGGAAGGGACTGCAAACTGGCTCAGTAGCTACCACTTGCTTCTCCAGCATGTGACTCTTGTACGTGGGCAAAAACCATGAGTTCAGACGAATCGCGGATGGTTTATAGAAAGTCTGGCAGGATGGATTTTCAAAAAAAATCAATTCAGGGTAAAAACATGTTGCCAAAAGATTGATCGCACCCAAGGTGCGCGCCCCCGGCCCCGGTTTTCATTCGTGAAAGCTAGGCAACTCGAATCACGAAAGTGGTTCCTGACTTATCGGAGCAGTGATCCGGAAAAACACTGTGCTGACTTTGCTTTTGCAAAGTGGAAGCACTGTCTATTCCAGTTCCCTGCCCAACGAGGCCAATTCAAGGAACGGATTTTTTTAGACATCATGCCCACCATTAATCAGCTCGTCAGATTCGGTCGCAAAGACAAAGCGACTAAGTCCAAGTCGCCCGCTTTGGCCAAATGCCCTCAGCGTCGTGGCGTGTGTCTCCAGGTGATGACCCGCACACCCAAGAAGCCTAACTCGGCTCTCCGTAAAGTCGCCAAAGTGCGCCTGACCAATGGCTTTGAAGTCATCGCCTACATCGGCGGTGAAGGCCACAACCTCCAGGAGCATAGCATCGTGCTAGTCCGTGGTGGTCGTGTGAAGGATTTACCCGGTGTTCGTTATCACATCGTCCGCGGGACTCTCGATTGCCTTGGCGTGGACAAGCGCCGCCGTGGTCGTTCGAAGTATGGTGCTAAACGCCCGAAGAAGGGTGCTGCCGCTGCCGCTCCGGCAAAAGGCAAGAAGTAAAACCGCTCCACTTAACTGATTCTTCTTAACCTCTCTCTCTTCGATTTATGGCCCGTAGAAAACGCGTATATGACAAGCCAGTCCACAAGGACTCCCGCTATGACAGCGAACTTGTTGCTCACTTGATTGCCCGTGTCATGCAGTCCGGCAAAAAGTCTCTCGCTGAGCGTATCGTTTACGCTGCGATTGAGCAGTTGAACGAGAAGACTGAAACAGTCGATCCGTTAGAACTCTTCAATCGTGCGATCGAAAACTCGAAGCCTAAGGTTGAAGTCAAGGCTCGTCGTGTCGGTGGTGCCACCTATCAGGTGCCGCTTGAAGTGAATGGCACACGTTCCGAATCTTTGGCCATGCGCTGGATTGTTGGATATGCCCGTGGTCGCAAAGGTCAACCGATGCATCGCGCACTCGCCAACGAATTGAAAGAAGCCTCCCAAGGCCAAGGTGCCGCCGTCCGCAAGCGCGACGATGTGCATAAGCAGGCTCAGGCCAACCGTGCGTTCGCTCATTTCCGTTTCTAATCTCGGATCGCCCTTTCCTTCCCCCCATTTAATTTTCCGCAGCAATGTCCAATCCGAACTCTCCCAACCGCGAATACCCACTGGAGCGCACCCGTAACATCGGGATCTGCGCACACATTGACGCGGGCAAGACCACTCTGACTGAGCGTATTCTCTTCTACACAGGCATGATCCACCGGATCGGCGAAGTGCATGATGGGGCAGCTACCACAGACTGGATGGAGCAGGAAAAAGAACGCGGGATCACGATTACTTCCGCTGCTGTGACTGCACGCTGGAAGCAGATCAAGGAGCCGGGCATCTACAAGATGCGCGAAGAAGAGGACATGCGGGTTAACATCATCGACACCCCTGGACACGTGGATTTCACGGCTGAGGTGGAACGCTCACTGCGTGTGCTAGATGGAGCTATCTTCGTGCTTTGCGGCGTTGCAGGTGTACAGCCCCAATCCGAAACCGTGTATCGCCAAGCTGAAAAGTATGGTGTGCCACGTATTGCATTTGTGAACAAAATGGACCGCACTGGTGCCAATTTTGAAAACGTCGTGCGTGATGTGCGGGCTAAACTGGGTGCCAATGCATGGCCGGTCCTGATCCCGATTGGTGCTGAAGAACATTTGATTGGTCAGATCGACGTGGTGAATCAAAAAGCGATCATCTACAATGATGACGAAAAGTTTGGTTCCTCGTACACGGTCCGTGAACTTGAAGGTTCTGAAATCGCCACAGCGAAAGCAGCTTATGAAGGTCTCCTCGATCAGGTGTGCAGTCAGGACGAAGAACTCGGCATGCTGTTCCTCGAAGAAAAGCCAATTTCGATCCAAGAACTCAAGGCAGCTCTACGCCGCACCGTGATCTCCAACAAGATCATCCCGATGGCTGGTGGTTCTGCCTTCAAGAACAAGGGAGTTCAGTATCTGATTGATGCGGTCATCGACTATCTTCCAGGGCCTCTGGACATTGCTCCCCAGAAAGGTCACGTCGTGGACGAGCCAGAAAATCTGATCGAAGCGATTCCAAACGATAACGGCAAGTTCATCGCCCTTGGCTTCAAGCTTTGGTCTGACAAATTTGGTCGCCTCGTGTTCTTCCGCGTTTATTCCGGCTGCGTCCGTAAAGGTGATACGATCTACAATCCGCGCACTCGTAAGTCAGAGCGTGTCGGTCGTCTGATTCAGATTCAAGCCAGTGTGCATAAGGACATCGACTGCTGTTACTCCGGTGACATCGCTGCCCTCGTCGGCGTTAAGGACGTTCGCACAGGCGACACCTTCTGCGACGAAAGTCTTGAAGTGCTCCTTGAGCCTCCAACCTTCCCTGAGCCCGTGATCTCCATGGCTGTTGAGCCAAAGACCAAGGCTGACCAAGAGAAGATGGGCAATGCTCTCCAGCGCTTGTCGGAAGAAGATCCAACCTTCTTCGTGAAAACGGATGAAGAAACAGGCCAGACAATCATCGCTGGCATGGGTGAGCTTCACCTTGAAATTCTCTGCGACCGCCTCAAGCGCGAGCACAAAGTCGAAACCAACACTGGCAAGCCGCAGATCGCCTACCGCGAGACTCTCACGAGAGAAGCTGATGGCGAAGGCAAGTTGGTCAAGCAGTCTGGTGGTCGTGGTCAGTATGGACACGTTATCCTCAAGATTTTCCCCGGCGAACCCGGCAAGGGCGTCTCGGTCGAAAACAAAGTCGTCGGCGGCACGATCCCGAAAGAGTTCATCAATCCCTGCAAGGCAGGTTGTATGGAAGCGGTGCTCAACGGCATCATTGCAGGTTATCCTGTGATCGACGTTCGCATCGAACTCTTGGACGGTTCAAGCCATGACGTTGACTCGAATGAAAACGCTTTCAAGATGGCCGCCATCTTCGCTGTCAAAGACGCACTGAAGAAAGCCAAGTGCATTTTGCTTGAGCCGATCATGGCCGTGGAAGCCTCCACACCTGAAGATTATCAGGGAGACATCATGGGTGACCTTAACCGTCGCCGTGGTAAAATTCAAGGGATGGACACACGTGGAACCACTGCGATCCTTCGCGCTGAAGTTCCGCTGTCGGAAATGTTTGGTTATTCGACCGCGATCCGCACCCTTTCATCAGGTCGCGCCTCCTACTCCATGCAGCCTGCACGCTTTGAGCAGGTCCCACAGCAAATCGTCGAGCAGATCGTCGAGCAGCGTGGAACAAAGAACTAAATTTTGCAGTAACCCATTCGAACCGGAACCCCGACATGAGTAATCAACGAATCAGAATCCGCCTGCGCGCCTATGACTACCGCGTGCTTGACAAAAGCACGGCAGACATCGTGGAAACCGCCAAGCGGACCGGTGCAAAAGTAGCAGGGCCGATCCCGCTCCCGACCCGCATTGAAAAGTTTACGGTGAACCGCTCACCACACGTGGACAAGAAGTCCATGGACCAGTTCGAAATCCGCACGCACAAGCGCTTGCTGGACATCGTTGACCCCACATCCCGCACGGTGGATGAGCTGAAGAAGCTCAATCTCCCATCTGGCGTGGACATCACGATCAAGATCTAGTTTCCACCCAAAGAACTGACTTTAACAGGAGGAGAAACATTATGGCTATTGGATTGATTGGCAAAAAACTCGGCATGACGAAGGTTTACACCGACAAGGGTGAAGCTATCGCAGTGACTGTCGTGGACGTGAGCAGCAATGCTCTGCTCCAAGTAAAAACGAAGTCCGGTAAGGACGGCTACAGCGCGATTCAGATTGGTTATGAAGACCAGAAAGAATCCCGCGTCACGAAGCCCCTCCTCGGCCACTTCAAAAAATTCGGCGTGAGTCCGAAGCGCATCATCAAGGAATTCCGCGTGAGTTCTGACGATCAGCTTCCAGGAGCCGATACCAAGATTGACGCCAGCCTATTCAGCAATGGTCAGTGGGTCGATGTCATCGGCACAAGCAAAGGCAAAGGCTTCCAAGGCGTCGTCAAGCGCTGGAACTTCGCCGGACAGCCTGCCACTCATGGTCACATGATGCATCGTCGTCCAGGTTCCATCGGTTGCCGCCTCACCCCCGGCCTCGTTTGGAAGAATCAGAAGATGCCTGGTCATGATGGTGTGGATCGCGTGACCACACAGAATCTAAAAATCATCCAGAGCCGTCTTGAAGATGGCGTGCTCCTCATCAGCGGTTCTATTCCTGGCAACAAAGGCAGCATCGTCGTGGTGCGCCCAGCCAAGAAGAAGCTCGCTCCAGCCAAATAATCCCAGGAGGAATTTGAATTATGTCAGCCACACTTCTCTCCACAGAAAGCGCCAAACAGGCCAGCCTAAACCTCGTCGAGGGTCACCACGGCAAGCAGGCACTCAATGACGTGCTCGTCGCCTACCGCGCGAATCGTCGTCAGGGTAATGCCAATACCAAAAACCGTTCAGAAGTTTCCGGCAGCGGCTCGAAACTCTGGAATCAAAAGGGAACCGGCAATGCTCGTATGGGTAGCAAGCGCTCCCCGATCTGGTCCGGTGGTGGTGTGGTCTTTGGACCTCGCACCCGCGACTGGTCGAAGACGACCACAAAAAATGTTCGTAAACTCGCTTTCCGCGCAGCTCTGACCGCTCGCATCAATGACGGCGCGATCTCAACGGTAGATTCTTTCGTGGTCGCCGATGGTAAAACCAAGTCATTCGTCAGCGCCATCGCTGGCCTGACCACCGCTAAGAAGGTTCTCGTCATCGGACAAAACTTTGATGAACTGACCTTTCGCTCCGCACGCAACATTCAGGACGTGCAGCTTGTTTCCGCTGAAGACGTGAATGCCGAAAATCTGCTTCGTTACAAACAGATTATCGTCACGACAGACGCCCTTCCAACCCTTGCCCGGAGGACCGCTTGCTGATATGAAAGACCCCCATTCCGTGATCCACACGATCCGCCTGACCGAAAAGGCAACGAGACTCGGTGAAGAAAACAACGAATACGTTTTCATCGTCAATCCGAAGTCCACTAAGATCGAAATCAAGCAGGCCGTTGAAAAGCACTTCGGCAAGAAAGTTATCGGAGTCCGCACTGCGAACTTTGACGGAAAAGCGCGCCGCCAAAAGCGCGCTGATGCCGGCAGAACCAATCATTACAAGAAGGCAATCGTGCGTCTCAAAGACGGCGAACGCATCGAACTCGTCTAAAGAGCAACCCCGGTTCTCAACCCTTTTAAACAGAAGGACTCACACCTATGGCGCTGAAAACATTCAAGCCGAATACCCCATCGAACCGCTACAAGCAGTGGAACTCCTTCGAGGAGATCACCAAGGACACACCGCAGCGCAGTCTCACTGTCGCGCTACGCAAATCCGGCGGACGCAACAACACAGGTCGTATCACCTGCCGTCACATCGGTGGTGGTCATGAACGCCGCTATCGTTTGATCGACTTCAAGCGTGCACGCCGTGACGACGTTGCCAAGGTCATCGCGATCGAATACGATCCGAACCGCTCTGCACGTATTGCATTGATCGAGTACAAAGAAGGCGAGCGCGCCTACATTTTGGCCCCGAACAATCTGCAAGTCGGCGCCAGCGTGATGGCCGGTGAGAAAGCAACTCCGGACCTCGGAAATGCTCTACCACTCCGCAAGATCCCTCTTGGTACAAGCATTCACAATGTTGAGCTTGTCGCCGGTCGCGGTGGTGTTGCCGCCCGTGCAGCAGGCCAGGTTGCCATTCTTTCCAACCGTGAAGGTGAATACGCTCTAGTGCGCATGCCTTCTGGCGAAATCCGCAAGATCCACTCCGAGTGCTATGCAACGATCGGCCAGGTGGGAAACACCGAGCACATGAACGTTGTTTCCGGCAAGGCAGGACGCACACGCTGGCAGGGCACTCGCCCAACAGTGCGCGGTATGTGTATGAATCCAATCGACCATCCAAACGGTGGTGGTGAAGGTCGTTCTAAATCTGGTGGTGGTCGTCAGCACCTTCTCAGCCCGTGGGGCCATGCGAAGGGTGAAAAGACACGCAACAAGAAGAAGAACACGAACAAGCTTATTGTTCAGACTCGTCACGCTAAGAAGTAATTTTTCCCCAATCTGAAATACTGACCCTATGGCACGCTCACTGAAAAAAGGACCCTTCGTCCAGCAGGCACTGCTCGACAAAGTGGACAAGCTCAACGACGCCGGACTGAAGCGCCCGGTAAAGACATGGGCACGTAGTTCCATGATCACTCCCGATCTTGTCGGTCACACCTTCTTGGTTCACAACGGCAAGGATTTCGTGAGCGTCTACGCCACGGAAAACATGGTTGGACATCGCCTCGGCGAGTTTTCCCAGACACGTCTCTTCAAGAGCCACGGTGCTCATACCGTCAAAGCTGCTAAGTAAGTTATTTCGACTGTTTTTCTTCTATAATTCAATGATCACAAGCCTGTTCCAACGTTTCAACTCATGCGCTATGCTGCTTCTCGCAGTAGTGATCGTGTGTGGTGGCGTTCAGGCGCAGACCTCATTTGAGTTGCAGGAATTAAACACGACCCTGCAGGTGGCTGCGCAGAAGATTCAAGCATACGAGGCGCAGCTGGCTGCCTCTAAAGACAAGAACGCTGCGCTCACGCAGAGTGCAGCAGCTTCTAATAAAGAGGCGCTCGAACTCAAAGATCGCTATGAGCGCCTGCGCGGTTTGCTTGAAGGCCTGGGCATTACCGCTCTGGAGAATGCCCCCGAACAAACTCAAGCGCGTCTGCTTTCCTCTCTGAGTGATCTGCGCATTGCAGAAACATCCCGCCAGAAGCTCGCAGACAGTTTGATGGAGCTTGCAGAAGCATCCCTGCAGTTTGCCAAGACTGTTCCAACTCCTGAGCCAACTTCGGGCAACCGTCTCCAGAAAGCGCTTGTTAAAGCTGAAGAGACTCTGGCCAACGCATCCGTCAAGATTGTTGAGCCAACTCAGCCTGCCGCTGATCTGCAAGACGCACGCATCGTGAGTTTGAAAAGTGAACTCGGCATTGCAGTCCTGAGTGTGGGTTCCCGTGATGGCGTGAAGCCAGGGATGCCCTTTGAAATTTTCCGCGAAGACAAACCCATCGCGAAGGTTCTTGTCACCGAAGTACGCAACTCTGTGAGTGGCGCCGTGGTGCAGGAACTAGCAAACGTCTCTGATCCTGTCCGGGTCGGAGACAAAGGCAAAATCGATACAAACCGGTCATTCTAAGTTTATGGAAGTTCGTTCAATCCTTAAATACGCTCGCATCTCTTCCCAGAAGGCGCGTCAAGTCACACGTGCAATCACTGGAATGCCAGTGTCACAGGCACTCAGTGTGCTTGATTTCACCCCCAAGAAGGCAGCTCTCCTCGTCGGCAAAGTTCTCCGTTCCGCTGTGGCGAACGCAGAAAACAACCACGAACTCGACGCCGACGACCTCATCGTCGCTAGCGCAGTCGCCACTCCAGGGCCAACCCTGAAGCGCATTATGCCCCGCGCTCGTGGTTCAGCCGCACCGATCCTCAAGCGCATGACTCACATCACCGTCATTCTCGGTGCCAAGCCTGAAGAGGCTGCGAAGCCAGCGAAACGCATCAACAAGTCTAAGGCGAAAGTCTCGGCTGAATAATCTCCACACACCACGCATTTATGGGACAGAAAGTTAATCCGATCGGCTTCCGCCTTGCAGTCTCCAAAGACTGGCGCTCCAAATGGTATGCACCTGAGAGAGAGTATGCAGAAGCTCTGCATAGCGATCTCACGATTCGCAACTACCTGAAGGAAAAGCTCATACAAGCTGCTGTGGCGAAGATCGTCATTGAGCGCGCTTGGAACCAAGTGCGTGTGACGCTTCATACGGCTCGTCCTGGTCTGGTCATTGGCCGTAAAGGTCAAGAGATCGAAGTGATGAGCCAGAAAGTCTCCGAAATGTGTGGTGGCAAACAGGTCAAGATCGACATCTTCGAGATCAAGCAGCCTGAACTTGACGCCCAGCTCGTCGCAGAAGGCGTCGCCGTTCAGCTTGAGCGCCGTATTTCCTTCCGTCGTGCGATGAAACGTTCCGTGCAGACCGCGATGGACATGGGTGGCGAAGGTATTCGCATCCGAGTTGCTGGTCGTCTTGGTGGTGCTGACATCGCTCGTGCTGAGCAGTATCGTCAGGGCAAAGTGCCCCTTCAGACACTGCGTATCCCGATCGACTACGGCTTTGCTGAAGCCCGCACAGTTTATGGACTTATCGGCGTCAAAGTTTGGCTCAATCGCGGTAACGCACCTGAGAACAGCCAACCACGCCAAGAGCGTCGCCCTCGCCGTGATGGTGATCGTGGTGGACCACCTCGTCGTGGTGAACGTGCTGGTGGCGGACCTCCACAATATGGCTCCGTTCCCACCTCTGGTCCCGCACCAGCTCCCGCCGCTGAAGCACCTGCTGCCCAGTAATTTCAATTCACCCCTTTTTAGTAAACCGGATCCTAACAGGAGTTTGACCCATGGCCCTTCTTCCCAGTCGAGTAAAATATCGTAAAACCCAGCGCGGCAGTCGCTCGGGCATCGCCACCAGTGCCAACAAGTTGGACTTCGGTGACTTTGGACTCCAGACGCTTGATCGCGGTTGGATCAAGAACAACCAGATCGAAGCATGTCGTGTGGCGATCACTCGCTTCCTGAAGCGCAAAGGTAAGGTGTTCATCCGTATCTTCCCGCACAAGCCTTGCACGGCCCGTCCACCTGAAACCCGAATGGGTAAAGGTAAAGGCTCACCTGAGTTCTGGGTTGCCGTTGTTCTTCCAGGACACGTTCTATTTGAAATCTCTGGTGTGAATGAAGCCACCGCTCGTGACGCTTGCCGCCTTGCTGCCAATAAGCTCGGCCTCCGCACTCGGTTCATCACCCGTGCGATCTCCCATTAATCCTGCACCACCGAATTTACCATGAAGATCAAAGAACTCCGTGAAATGACTGTGGAAGAGTTGGGCGCCCGCCGCCGCGAACTCCGCCAGGAAATGCTGAACCTGCGTGTGCAGCAGCAGATCGGCCAGCTAGAGAATCCTTCCCGCATCATGACATTGCGCCGTGAAGTGGCCCGAATTGAAACCATCGTGACCGAGCGCAGCCGTGTGGCGAAGGCCGCCTGATCCTGAACGCAACCCATTTGCCCTGATTCCCATCCCATGAGCGATACAGAAACCGCGATCCCGACCCCAGCCAAAGCAGCCGTGAGCAAGACACGCATTGGCAAGGTGACGTCAGACAAAATGAACAAGACCATCGTGGTCGAGGTGGAGCGCCGTGTGCCGCATCCTAAGTTCAAGAAAATTGTCCGCAAGACATCGACCTTTTACGCTCACGATGAGAAGGAACTGGCCAAGATCGGTGACCGCGTCCTGATCTCTGAAACCCGTCCAATGAGTAAACTGAAGCGCTGGAACCTGGAGGAAGTGCTCAAGCACTAACCCCCGCTAGGAACAGATCAACCCAATCAACTGAGGAAGAAAAAGCTATGTTACAAATGGAGTCATCAATCCCGGTGGCAGATAACACCGGAGCCCGTCTCGCCACTATGATTGGCGTGCTTGGAAAGAAGAATACCCGCTTCGCTTATGTTGGCGATATCATCACCGCTCATATTCGTGAGTCCACGCCGACCGCGAGCGTGAAGAAGGGTGAAGTCGTTCGTGCCGTTATCGTCCGCACCGCACATCCAATCCGCCGCAATGATGGATCAATTCTGCGTTTCGACAAAAACGCCATGGTCATCATCGATAAAGATAACAATCCGAAAGGCACACGCATCTTCGGTCCCGTCGCTCGTGAGCTGCGTGACAAGAACTTTATGAAGATCGTTTCCCTCGCCCCCGAAGTGCTATGAGCCGAGTCAAAACCCACGTAAACAAAGGCGATACAGTCGTCGTCATCTCTGGTGCCCACAAAGGTGCCCAAGGCATTATCAAGGAAGTGCAGACCTCCAAGAATCGCGTCTTGATCGAAGGTGTCCGCATGATCAAGAAGACGGTGAAACCAAGTCAGCAGAATCAGGCTGGTGGCATCATCGAAATCGAAGGCCCCATCCATATTTCCAACGTCAAGCTTGCTGAAGCTCCCGTCGTGAAGACAGCAAAGAAGAAGGTTGCGAAAAAGAAGTAGTCCCCCAATACGCCGCCCCCCTTGCTCGGCCCAGCCTTACCCGCTGTCACCCGTAACGGAAAGGCCGCATAGCCAACACTGAAACATGATCCCCGTATTACAGACTCTGTATAAAGAGAAACTTCGCGATTCGCTGAAGACTCAACTCGCACTCGATAACATCCATTGCGTGCCGAAACTTGAAAAGATCGTCATCAACTGCTCCGTCGGCTCCCAAGGTGAGCGCAAGCAGGCGATTGAAGATGCCGTCAATGAAGTGACGCTCATCACTGGCCAAAAGCCAATCATCACCCAGAGCAAGAAGGCTATCGCCAACTTCAAACTGCGTGCTGGTGAAAACGTCGGTGTGAAAATCACGCTGCGCGGTCCACGCATGTATGACTTCCTGATGCGTCTCGTCCGCACAGCCCTCCCACGTGTTCGTGACTTTCGTGGTGTTGCCCCTCGTGCCTTTGATGGTCGTGGCAACTACACACTTGGTGTGAGTGACCAGTCCATCTTCCCTGAGATCGAACTAGACAAGATCAAGCGCACGCTCGGTTTTGACATCACTTTCGTCACCTCCACCAACAATGACGACCATGCCCGCGAGTTGCTCCGCGCACTCGGCATGCCGTTCCGTGGTAAGATTAACACTCCTCAGAACAAGGGCGAAGGCCAGGCTGCTGAGGCCGCCGCCGCTTAACCTGAACTGAACCGTCCGACTCCCACGAGCCATGACCGACCCGATCTCTGACTTTCTCACCCGCATCCGCAATGCCGCATCCGCAGGCCAGCAGGAGTGCTTCGTTCCCTTCTCCAAAATGAAAAACGAGCTTTCCCGCATCCTTCAGGAAGAAGGCTACCTGTGGAGCTACGAAATGGACACCACTGCTGCGCACCCGCGCATCAAGTTGAAAATTAAATACCAGGGTAAGGCCCCGGTCGTCCGCAATCTCACACGCATCAGCAAACCAGGTTTGCGCAAGTATGTGTCTGTGGACGAGATCCCCCGTGTGCTCGGTGGTCTCGGTATCTCTATTCTCTCCACATCCCGTGGCATCATGACTGGTGCACGTGCAAAGAAAGCCAAAGTGGGCGGCGAACTTCTTGCCCAGATCTGGTAATCATCGAGGAACAACATCATGTCACGCGTCGGTAAACTACCCATCTCTCTCCCTGACAAAGTCTCCGTCAAAATCGGAGCGGACCGCAGTGTCCTCGTCGAAGGTCCCAAAGGCAAACTCAACTGGGCTTTCCCTGAAGGCATCGCAGTCGTTGCTGAAGGCAAAGAAGTCCTTGTGACTCGCCTCAACGAAGACCGCCGAGTCCGTGCCATGCACGGCACAAGTCAACGTCTCATTGGCAACATGATTGAAGGTGTCAGCAAGGGCTACATCAAGAATCTTGAAATCCACGGCGTCGGTTTCCGTGCCGCCGTCAAAGGTGACGTGATCGATCTTAACCTCGGTCAGTCTCACCCACGTCTTCATCCGATTCCAGCCGGCGTCAAAGTGACCGTCACTGAGAACACCAAGATCGCGATTGAAGGAATCGATAAACAAATCGTCGGCCAGCTCGCTGCCGACATCCGGGCCTACTATCCGCCAGAGCCATACAAGGCAAAGGGCGTCCGATATGTGGGTGAACAAATCCGCCGTAAGGCTGGTAAGAGCGTGAAGTAATTTAATTGGAGGAAACTCATCATGGCAGTGAAGAATCGCAAACTCAGCCGCTCGCGTATCCACGCGCGCATCCGCAAGACACTCAAGGGCACCACCGCCCGGCCACGTCTCGCGGTCTACTTCTCCAACACGAACGTTTATGCCCAAGTCATCGATGATGAAGCAGGCAAGACCATCGTTTCCGCATCGACCAAAGAAAAAGGTTTCGGTGCAGGTAAAGCCAACATTCTGAACGCCACTAAGATTGGCGAAGTTTTGGCCGAACGTGCCCTCGCGGCAAACATCACCCAAGTCGTCTTCGACCGCGGTGGTTTCATTTATCATGGCAAAGTCAAGGCTCTCGCCGATGCCGCCCGTGAAAAGGGCCTGAAGTTCTAATCCCCACTATTCCTTTTTTATGGCAGCAGATTTTAATCGTTCCGGCAGTGAAAGAGACAGTTCGGACTCCGTCGAAAAAGTCGTCCACATCAACCGATGCGCAAAGGTCGTGAAGGGTGGTCGTCGCTTCAGTTTCTCCGCACTTGTTGTCTCTGGTGATCGCCAGGGCAAAGTGGGTTGGGGTTTCGGTAAGGCGAACGAAGTTTCTGACGCCATCAAAAAGGCGACTGAAAACAGCCGCAAGAAGATGAACATCGTTCATCTCAACAACAATACCATCCCGCATGAAGTGATCGGTGAGCACGGTGGCGGTGCCATCATGCTCAAGCCAGCCTCCCCTGGTACTGGAATCATTGCTGGTGGCGGCGCTCGCGCTGTCCTCGAAGCTGCTGGTGTGAAAGACGTTATCGGCAAGTCGCTGGGTTCCAGCAATCACGCTAATGTTGTCAAAGCCACTCTCGCCGCACTTGCTGCTCTCCGTCCGAAGGATGAGATCATGCGCGCTCGCGGTAAAGAACTCAAGGAGCGCAAAGCGCTCTGATTGTTTTCTAATTTCTAATTTCTAATTTTCATTCTCTATGCAACTCCAAGACGTCAAACCTCGCCCCGGTGCCAAGAAGCGCCGCAAGCGTATCGGCTGCGGTGAAAGCTCCGGTCACGGCAAGACCTCCGGCAAAGGCCATAAAGGTCAGAAAGCCCGCGCAGGCGCAGGTATCCGCCCTGGCTTTGAAGGTGGTCAGATGCCCCTTCACCGCCGTCTACCCAAGAAGGGCTTTAGCAATGTGCAGTTCCGTGATGTCTATGAAGTGGTCAATGTTGGCTGCCTCAATGATGCCTTCGAAGATGGTGCTGTGATCAATGAAGCTTCTCTCCGTGAGAAGGGTCTTGTGAATCGTGTCTGTGACGCCATCAAGATCCTCGGTACGGGTGACCTGACGCGCAAATTGACCATCGAGATCAAGAGCGTCAGCGCTACCGCCCGCGAGAAGATCGAGAAGGCCGGCGGTTCCGTTGCTGCCTGATCCACCCCTGAAACTTTAAGCGGGCCAGTCTGCGCCCAACCGAAAGGTTGGCAGAAGACGTGGCCCGCTTTCCTTTATCCCCGACCAGTCTTTTTCTACCCATGATTTCCGCTTTTGCCAACAGCTTCAAGGTCCCAGACCTTCGTTCACGCATTCTTTTTACGTTGGCGATGATTGTCATCGTCCGTATCGGAACCGCCATCACGCTCCCTGGTGTCGATGCCTCAGTACTCGACGAGTGGATCAAGACACGCACGGCTGACACTGATGGTGCAGGTGCTCAAGTCGCAGCTCTTCTCAATGTATTCAGTGGTGGCGGCTTGCAAAACTGCGCCATCTTTGCGCTCGGCATCATGCCTTACATCAGTGCCAGCATCATGCTTCAGTTGCTCACGGCCGTCGTGCCGAGCATGAGTAAAATGGCTCGTGAAGATGGGGGTCGCCAAAAGATCACGCAATACACACGCCTTGCGACAATCGCCCTTTGCCTCTTCCAAGGTTATCTTCTCGCCCAGTCCCTTGCGAATCCAGGTCAGAACATCTTCTTGGGTGGTTTGCAGGAAGTCATCGACCGTGTCGGACGTCCGCTTATTCCAGGTTATGGCCCAGTGTTTGTCATCACCACGGTCATCACCATCACGGCGGGAACCATGCTCATGATGTGGCTGGGTGAAATGATCACCGAGCGTGGCATCGGCAATGGAGTGTCCCTCTTGATCTGTGTGAATATCGTCTCGGATCTTCCGGGAGCGCTTGTTCAGGTGTGGCAGACTTTTGTCGGTGGTGCTGCCAATGACATGAGCAAACCCGCAAAGCTCGTCATGCTTCTCGCTTTCATGGTCCTTGTGATCGCGGGTGTTATCGCTCTCACTCAGGCTACGCGGCGAATCGTTATCCAATACGCTAAGCGTGTCGTCGGTCGTAAAGTCTATGGCGGTCAAACGCAGTATCTGCCTCTGAAGGTCAACTACTCAGGCGTCATGCCGATCATCTTTGCTCAGGCAATTTTGCTCTTCCCGGCCCAGATCCTCAGTTCCATGTTCCCTGACGTGCGCTGGGTGCAGGATTTCTCCGCTCTCATCGGTTCCGGCTGGGTTTATTACGTCATCTCTGCGGCTCTGATCTTCTTCTTCAGTTATTTCTGGGTCGCTACCATGTTCCAGCCGACACAGATTTCCGAAGACTTGAAAAAGAGCGGCGGCTACCTGCCTGGCATTCGTCCTGGCAAGCCGACGGCTGACTTCCTCGACTTCACGATGAGCCGCCTCACCTTCGCGGGTGCGATCTTCCTCACAGGTCTCTATGTCATGCCTGCTGTCGTGAGCCGCTTCATGGGTATTGCACCGCAGACCGCACAGTTCTTTGGCGGCACCAGTTTGCTGATTCTTGTCGGTGTCGTGCTTGATGTCATGCGCCAGATCGAGACCCATCTCCTCCAGAGTCACTATGACGGATTCCTGAAGAAGGGTCGCATTCGTGGTCGCTTCGATCGCATGGCTCAGACTGGTCAGGTGGCTGATGCAACCACGGTCACTTGGCTCTGGGTCGGCATCGCCATCATCACCATTCTCGGAGTCGCTTGGTTCATTTCCACAGGCGGGAAGTAAGCCATCATGGGATTGCTTTCGAACAAGATCCCGATTCGTCACGGTGCCCAGCAAAACGGCATCCGTGTCGCTAACGGAATCGCGCGTGATATTTTGCTGAAGACAGCGGCTCTCGTGCATGTCGGCATCACCACAGGCGAGGTGGACCGCTACGCTGCCGCTGAGATGAAAGCGCGTCACTGCAAAAGCGCATTCCTCGGCTACCGCAAGTTTCCTGGGCACATCTGTATCTCTATCAATGAAGAGGTCGTGCATGGCATCGGTGGAGCGCGAGTTATCCAGGATGGCGACATCGTGAAGATCGACGTCGGCATCGAATTCGACGGTTGGATCGGTGACAACGCGCTCAGTGTTCCTGTCGGTAATGTGGCCAAAGAAACGCTGCATCTGCTGGCAGCGACTGAGGAATCTCTGCATGTGGCGATCCGTCACGCGCGTGATGGCTGGATGCTCGGTGACCTCTGTGCCTCTGTTGAAGAGCACGTCATTCAGTATGGCTACACCGTCGTGCGCGAGTTTGTCGGCCACGGTGTTGGTCGTAAGCTGCACGAGGAGCCACAGGTGCCAAACTATGGCAAAAAAGGTGAGCGTCCGCGACTCAAGTCAGGCATGACCATCGCCATCGAACCCATGGTGAACATGGGCACCAATAAGACCCGTGTTTTAGCTGATAAGTGGACAGCGATTACTCAGGATCGCAAACCCAGCGCTCACTTCGAGCATGTCGTGCTGATCACAGACAAGGACCCTGAAGTGCTGACCTTCCGCAAGCGCATGTTCCCCAATGGCGTCAAAGATCTCACGCCACTCCCGATCAGCTCGCTGTTCTGATTTTCACTTTCGCCGCCGCTGCCAGGCATAGGTGAAGAAGTGACCCAGCCCGCTAAACTTGTAGCCTGGATCGACCCAGCGCTCGATCACATAGAAAGCGAAATAGTAAGCGCGACTGAAGCCCCAGACGCAGAGCACAAGCAAGAGTGCTCTGCGCCAGCTCCAGTTCTCGATGAGCAGCAGTCCAGCCGACATCAGCCCGATCAGCAGAAATAACCAGCCTTTCAGCCACATGGCGCGAGTGCTTTAAAGGTCTTGCATAGAGAAGTCTAGTCACCAGAGAATCTGGCGAACAGCGTGAATCTACCCTAGACTCGCAAGGACTGTCGAGTTCTTCTGCTTGGTAGTCGAGGTAGCTACCCTTTGATCATGCCCACGCTCAAATCACATCCCATACACACACTTCTCTGGGGCTGGGATGCACCCGTTTTGGAGCAGGCAGTGGCTTACTTGATGCGCGATTGGCAGCCTGATTCTGGCGCGCTGGATCTGGCTGAGACACTGATCATCGTGCCCACATCTGAAGCAGGTCGTCGGCTAAAAGAAGCGCTCGCGCGTGCCACAGACAAATGTGACCGTGGAGCCAGTGTGCCGTGGGTTTGGACACCAGAACAGACGCTGTCGCCTTCTCAGGCTAAGCAGGCCATGGCGACTCGAATGCATGCGCAGATGGCCTGGCAGCAGGCTTTGCAAAAAGTGCCGCTGGATCAACTCACGACGCTTTTCCCCAAGTTGCCTGAAGAGCGCGGCTGGCTCTGGCAGGTGGAAATGGCGGAGCTTCTGGCTGAGTTAAAATCCATCCTTGGTGCGGGTGGTTTGTCGTTTGCAGAAGCTGAGCTGAAAGTGCCACAAGACAGCGTGCGCTGGCGTGAGCTGGCAGTGATTGAGCGTGCTTATCTGAAGGAGTTGGAAGCGGCTGGCTTTCAAGACAGCCAAGCCTTGAAGCACGCGGTCGCTGCCGAACCTATTTTGCCGGAAGGCATCCGTGAAGTGATCGTATTGCCATCACCGGATCTGCCGCCGCTTCTTACGCGCTGGGTGCAGGCTTGCGCTGCTTCGGGCTTACCTGTGACGGTGGCTACTCATGCGCCGAAGGAACTAAGCGCGCAATTTGATGAGATTGGTCGGCCTCTACCCGCTTGTTGGGGAGACAATGCGGATGTCCTGGTCCCACTCGGAGCCGAGTCGATTCATCTTTGCCATGATGCTGCCGCACAAGCCATCAAGGCGCTGGATCTCATCCGAAGTGCTGCACCCCAAGGACGAGTGGCCGTCGGAATCGGAGATCCAGAGCCCGGCTCAGTGATGATCGAAAAACTGCGACAAGAAGGTGTGCGCGTCTTTGAGCCGAGTGGAGTCGATGCCACACGAGTTGGCTTGTGGCATGTGTTGCAGCAGGTGCAAAGCTTGTTAGCGAGCGGATCATGGCGTGCCTTTGCCACGCTGCTGCGCGTGCCAGAGGTGCGTGAAGCGCTGGCTCCAGGTGCTGGTCTGCATCTGCTCGGTGCCGCCGATGATCTAGCTGCGAAGCACATGCCCGTGACGCTCGTTCACGCTCAAGAGCTGCTGCGCAGTCATGGCGGAGTGGACTTCACTCCGCCTTCCTTGAACCAAGAAAAGCGGACTGAAGCCCACTCCATAATGCGGCAGACTAAAGTCCATCTCACAAGCGCGGTGGATGCGATGTTGGCGCTTTTGAAAGAGATGCAAAATCAGCCGCTCGTCGAAGCGGCACGGGCGTGGCTGCTGCGACTTTATGGCGAGCGGCAGTTCGACCCCAATCACCCGCAGGATCATCTGACCACCTCGTTGGGTGATTCATGGTTGGGCATCTGCGAGCAGATTCAGGAGGAGACGAAGCGCTTCGGTTTAAAAGCAACGACGGGTGAGCTGCTCGCTCTTTCGCTCCAAGCGCTCCGTGACAAATCATTGACGGAGGCGCGTGGGGAAGTCGATCTCGTGCTTCAAGGCTGGCTGGAACTGTTGTGGGAGCCTGCGCCGAATCTCATCGTGGCGGGCGTGAATGAAGAGCATGTGCCGGGTATCCTCATCGCCCATCCCTTCCTACCGGATCGTGTGCGGGAGAGCTTGGGTCTCAATTGTCAGGCCACTCGTTTCGCGCGTGATGCCTATCTGCTGCGTGCGATGGCTGAACAACGTTTAGTGAACGGCTCGCTGCATCTACTCTGCGGTCAGTGGAGTGATCGCGGTGATGCGCTGCGCCCTTCGCGCCTACTTTTGTTGTGTGATGACCGCGCGCTACCAGCTCGCGTTGGCCATCTTTTCCCGAAGGATGAAAGCAGCGCCGGACACAGCATTGAGCCGTCGCGCAGCATTGCTTGGAAGCTGTGTACTAAAATCGAAGCACCAGCAGTGGAGACGATCTCGCCCTCGCGCCTGCGCTCCTATTTGAGCTGTCCGTTTCGGGACTACTTCACGAACGAACTCGGCATGGCCGCCGTGGACCCGATGAAGCGTGAGCTGGCGGCGACTGAGTTTGGCACCTTGGCCCATCATGCGTTTCATCGGCTAGCGCTGGATGAAGCGATGAAGCGCAGCACCAATCCGAAGGAAATTGAGGAATTCCTCGTTGAGGCTGCACGCGCGCAGATGCACCAGCTTTATGGCAAACGACCTGCGCCGCTGATCACGATCCAGTTTGAAATGCTGACGCAGAACCTCCGCTTTGCAGCAGAGACGGAGGCGGCCCAGCGACAGGATGGCTGGCAGATTTATCTGGCTGAAGAAAGCTTCGGTAGCATCAAAGACGAAACTCCACTGTTGATCGAAGGCGCTCGTCTGCGCTGCAAGATCGACCGCGTGGATCGTCATGAGAAGTCGGGTCATTTGCGTGTGCTGGATTTCAAGACATCTGACAAGGCCAAGTCACCACTCGATGCTCATGCCGACAAGATTGGCTCGCGCAAGAAACTCTCTGAGGCAGAGCTTTGGAAGACGTTCGAGCATAGCGACGGCCAGACCTATCTCTGGCGTGATCTCCAGCTTCCGCTTTACGCCGCTGCGCTTCGTCTGCGTGGCTTGCGACCAGAGGCTGTGGGCTACTTTGCCTTGCCAAAAAGTGTGCAGGAGACGGGCGTGCAGTTGTGGGCAGATTTTAGTGATGCCTGGATCGACCGAGCACTGGAATGCGCTGCGGAAATCGTCCGGCGTCAGCGCGCGGGTAAGTTCTGGCCGCCTGCTGATAAAGCTTGGCCGCAGAGCTATGACGAACTCTTCCTCGGCGACATCACTCAGACGGTGGAGCTTCTGTGAACTCTAGGCTGGCATTCGCTACGCCGTTCTTGTTCTGCCTGCGATACACCCACAATGTGCTCCGTTGGTAGCGTGATGCGATCCCTCTACCTTGCTCTCATTCTGGTTTCTTCCGTCGCTGCGGAGGACGCGGGCACGACCTTATTTCAAAACGTCTGCGCTCAATGCCACGGGCTGAGAGGTGAGGGTAAAGAGGAGGTCAAATCGCCCTCCATCGCTAATTTACCGGCTTGGTATGTGACGACGCAGATCACTAACTTTCACGATGGCAAACGTGGCACCGACACCGCCGTCGATCCGCAGGGAGCCATGATGGCAGCGATCGCCAAAGCCCTGAAGCCAGAGCAGATTCAAGTCGTGGCTAAGCATGTGGAAAAGCTGCCGCTAGTCGTCCCGGCTAAACGCGAGGTCGATGGTGCGGACGTTGCAGGCGGGCAGTTGCTTTTTTACGAGCGCTGCATGGAGTGCCACCGCTACAATGCGAGTGGTGAGATGGCCTTTGGTAGCCCGCCGCTAGTGGGTAGGCAGGGTTGGTATTTGTTGGCGCAGCTCAAGAAATTCAAGAACCTGCATCGCGGTGCGGCCAAGGGTGATGAGAAGGGCGCAAAGATGGTGCAGATGGCCACGCTCTTCATCGAAGACGAACAAACGATGAAGAATGTCATCGGCTATATCCTGACCCTGAATCCGCCAGCACCAGCAGCCGAAGATCTTTTCAAACCTGCAGCGGGTCAGCGCTGACAAAGCGCAGCGCTCGGGTTACACTCGCAGCATGAGCGCCACTCTCACCCTCATCGCAGCCGTCTCGGCGGACGGGTTCATCTCCACGGGAGTCGGTGTGCCATGGCATCTGCCAGCAGATCGTGCGCACTTCAGAGCTTACACGCAGGACAAATGGTTGCTGCTCGGGCGGCGCACTTTTGAAGAGATGCAGGGCTGGTTTCAGCCGGGGCATCATCCGCTGGTGCTCACGCATGATCCAAAGCTCGAAGTGCTGCATGGCTCCACGGTTTCAACTGTGCCTGAGGCGCTGCGTCTGGCTCAAAGAGAACTCGTGTGCTGCGGCGGTGCTCAAACGTATGCGGCAGCGATGCCGCACGCGCATCGTCTCGTGATCACGCAGGTGCATCAGATTCTCGGCCATGGATTGGCCTTTCCAGAAATCTCATCGCGTGAGTGGGAGCCAGTATCACGAAGAACCCACGGGGTGGATGATGACCACGCATTCGCATTTGAGATCGTCACCTATCAGCGCATCCAGCGGCTGGATCTGGCAGCATAAAATCAGCGCCGATTCGTCATCGCGCCGCGCAGGGCGGTGCGGTAGTTCACGATGGCGTCGGAGATGGCACTGGAGACGGACTGACGATAGGTGTCAGAAGCGATGAGGCGGCACTCGTTGCCATTGGTCACGAAGCCACCTTCAAAGAGAACTCCAGGGCGCTTGCAGCCGGTGAGCACACTCCACTGCGCGCGCTTGATGCCACGATCCACAAACTTGAAGCGACTGATGACCATGGCGTGAACGGCAGTGGCGAGCGCGATGTTGGCGGAGTCGTGAGAGTTCCCGGTGAGACCGTTAGCGTTGTAGCCGCCGCCGCGCTCGAGACTAGCGGAGCTGCCCTGTGGCGTCAGCGCAAAGGTTTCGATGCCAGTGGCGGTGCTGCTATCACCCGAGTTAAAGTGCAGGCTGAGGAAGATGCTGCGCGGTGTGGCATTGGCGATGGCGACGCGACCGCCGAGCGTGATGAAAGTGTCTGTGCTGCGGGTGAGGATGACTTTGAAGCCCTTCTTCTGCAGCGCGTCTTTGACGGATGCGGCCATCTTCAGCGCAAAGTCTTTTTCATAACCATAGACGCCACGAGCACCGGCATCATGACCGCCATGACCTGCATCAACGACAACGGTATCAAACGGCTCTGCATCGGTGATGTAGGTGGGGCGCAGGACAGGGTCGATCAACTTGCAGAGATCCAGTCGGGAAAAGAGCGCGCTGCCAGCGTGCTCAGTGACGGGATAGCTGAGGATGAATTTGATGTTGTTGATGAGGATCTCTTGGCTGCCGATCTGCGCTTTGAGGATCAGATTATTCGACTTCAACCAGACGTGTGAGCCATCGATCTTGTAGGAACTGAAGCGGTAAAACTGATGGATGCTTTCGGCGGTGATGTAGTCGCGGCCATTTAGCTTCACGACTTTCCAGCCGCCAGATTGGGAAGAAGGAGGCAGCGGATTGGTGGGTTCTGGCCTTGGCGCAGGCGCGGCAGCAGGCTTGGTTTCAGCAGTTTGTTTGTCGTCGTCATCCGTGCCGAATTCCCCATCGCCCTTCTTCGGCTTGCTCTCAGCAGTCTTCTTCTCCGGCTCGGCGGGCTTGGTGGCTTCTGGCTTTTTGACGGGTGGCGTGTCGGCCTTTTTCTCAGGCTCAGGAATGGTTTTCTTCGGAGTCGTATTCGACTTTGTGGCGGGCGTGCTCGACTTGGGTTTTGACGAGCTGGTCGATTTTGGTTTCGACGTGACTTTGGGTTTCGGACCGGGTGTGGCTGGCTTGGCCTTGGGGGCTTGCTCGACCTCCTCAGGGGCAGGCGGCGGTGTCGGTGCCTCTTTGGTTCCACCCCCGAAGATGCGGCGCATGAATCCAGGCTTGTCATCGGGTTTCACGACATCGGCCTGGACGGTTGCGACTGCGAAAAGGGCCAAGCAAAGCATGAGCGTGCTGGCGGCGCGGGAGGTGCTGGGGGAGGCAAATCTCATCTTCTCAGGTCCAAAGGAAACGATGTGGCGGGGGCCGACAGGGCAACGATCCTAGTACACTTTAGGCTTTTGGCAAATTCGGAGATGACGCGGACCAGGTCACTCATTGACAGAGTGTGGGACTCGGGTGTGTTTTGAGATCATGCGTTTTGTTTTTTCTGTCCTGTTTGCCGTTTCGGTTCTTTTCTCGTCTGCCCAGGAAGGCACTCAAAAGACTCGGGAAGCAGCAAAAGTGCCAGCCACGGTGCCCAGTCCCTGGGGAGATTTCGTGGAGAAGGATTTCCCCTTCTTCAGCAGCGTCTTGGACTGCCGTGACCTCGGCGAAGGTTTCCCGAAGGACAACCTGACCCCGCGCGGCCTGATCCTGAACCTTGGCCACAATCTCTGGGCCTGCTTCGACACCGACCTCCTCCGTATCGCCTGCATCTGGGAGGGCGAGCCCGGCAAACCACCCGTCACCCCCGAAGCGCTGGCCCCTGGCTCGTATCACATCGCCGGGCAGAAGACCAAAGACGGCCAGGACTTCCTGCCGAAGCCGGTCGGCAAGGTGTGGCTGGCGAATGGCATCTACCCAGGCTGGCAGGTCGGCGACAAACCGAGCTTCACTGATCCGAGAGAGCCGGGACCGAGCAAGGAAGAGGTGGGGAGAGGGCCGCTGGGGCATGGCCGATTTCTCGGCGTGGACCTGGAAGCCTCAGGCCCTTGGCTGCGCTACCAAGTCGGAGGTTCGGTGGTTCGTGAGCAACTGCGCGCTGTCATAAATGAGCAGACTTCAGTGAAAAATGAGCGGATTTACTGTGAGAGAATCATTGAGGTCAATACTGTCCCTGCTGCCTTGGCCCTTGTTCTTGAGGGTGACAGCGGCGTTGAGAAGCGCCGGTTTGAAGCCATGACGCGAGAGGAACAAATGGCATACCTCAATGTCCACAGTGGACTTCAGAGTCGTGGCAGTGTTCCTGGCGTTCACCTGAATGAGGAATTTCGCTGCTTGACGGCTCACTTCTCAGCTTCGGACAGTCCACGCCAGATCAGACTGACTGGATTCCGCAATCTGTCCTGGTTTCTATCCGACCTCAAAGTCCCCCTAAAACACGAAGCCGCAACTTCCCAGCCAACCGACTGGCCCCAAACCCTCCCCACTAAAGCCACTCTCTCGTCCTCCCCGGACGCCTATGTTCTCGACGACATCCCTCTTCCCGTCCCGAATCCTTGGAAGCGGAATGTGAGGCTGGCGGACATCGCGTTTCTCAATGATCAGGGCGATGCGGCGGGTGTGACGTTCGATGGTGATGTGTGGCTGATTTCCGGGCTGAAGGGTGATCTTGAAAACGTGACTTGGAAGCGCTTTGCCTCGGGTCTGCATGAGCCGATGAGCATCGTGGCGAGGAAGGATGAGTTGTTCGTCTTTGACCGCAGCGGCATCTGGAAGCTGGTGGACACGAATAACGACCGTGAGTGCGACCGCTATGAGATGTTCTGCAATCTCTTCGCGCAGACGGCGGAGACGCGGGAGTTTCCGAACTCGATGAAGCTGGGGCCGGATGGCTCGCTCTACATTTCTAAAGGCGGGCAGGAAGGGACGACCTTCGGCAAGCACAACGGCACGGTCATCAAGGTGGCGCCTGATGGGAAGAAGATTGAAGTGATTGGTTATGGGTTAAGGCAGCCGTTCATCGGCGTGCATCCGAAGACGGGGCTCGTTACGGCGAGCGATCAGCAGGGCAACTACGTGCCCTCGACCCCGATTCACATCATCGAGAAAAACCAGTTCTACGGCCATGTGCCGACCATCGCGCCGAAGGAAGTCTATCCCGCGCCGATCACCGAGCCGCTGACTTGGATTCCGCATCCGGTGAACCCGAGCGGTGCCACGCAGGTGTGGCTGACAGATGCGAAGATGGGACCGATCAATGATGAGATGATCCACATCGGCTACAACCGGCCTGAACTGTTCCGAGTGATGATGAACACGCGTTTCAAACGCCCGCAGGCAGCGGTGATGAGCTTCGAGCGTGATCTCGATTTCGGTCCGCTGAATGCGCATGTGAACCCGGCGGATGGGCAGCTCTACGTCGTCGGTTTCCAAGTCTGGGGAACCACGGCGAAGAAGCTCAGCGGACTGGTCCGCCTGCGCTACACGGACAAGCCGCGCGTGCTGCTGAAGGAAGTGACGCCGACGGACAAAGGTCTGCTATTGCTCTTCAATGCGAAGCTGGATGAAAAGCTCGCCACTGATCCCGCGAGCTACAGTGCCGAGCGCTGGAACTACAAACGCACCTTCGATTACGGCTCGCCCCATTTGAAGCTGGACGGCAGCACGGGCCAGGAATGGCTGACGGCGAGCAGTGCTTATTTAAGCAAGGACGGTATGAGCGTGCTCGTCGGCATCCCGGACATGAAGGCAGGCGTGCATCAGATGCGCATCGGCTGGGGTCTGAAGAGTGTCGATGGTTTGAAAGCGGAGAACACCGCGTATTTCAGCCCTTGGGAGCTGCTGACTTTTGATTCAGCTAAGGAAGGCTTTGGCGACGTCCAGATTGATCTCACCCCACGCAAAGCCGCCACCGTGGCAATGGCGAAACCAACAGTCGATGAAGGCGCGCGGCTTTATCAGATGATCGGCTGCATGGCCTGTCACAGCACGGATGGCAGCACCGTCGGTAAAGTCGGCCCGAGCTGGAAAGGCATCTTCGGCACCGAGCGCGTGCTTGGCAAAGGCGGCAAGTCGGCCGTGGCGGATGAAGTTTATCTGCGTGAGTCGATCACCAACCCAAGTGCGAAAGTGGTGAAGGGTTTTGAGAAGTTCGACACCGGCATGCCGATCTATGCGGGTATCCTGAATGAAAGCCAAATCGAGAGCTTGGTGCTCTTCATCAAGAGCTTGAAATGACCTACAAGCTCAGTTCAACCCCATGCGGGCCAGACCGGTGAATCGTGTTTTTTGATAACGCAGCCGTCGGGTTTGAGACTCTGGCTTGGAGGGATGAAGGAGGGCGGTGTCGAAGAGTAAGGTGATACGAAAACCCTGAGCACCATCGTCTCGACGGACAGGCATGGATTCGATGACGAAACCGCACACATGGACCCACTCTTCGACACTGTCAGCATGATCGAGCAGTGCATCGCGATGAAGACGGATCTGTAGTTCGGAGCCGATCTCGAAACGATGGCGCGACCAGAAGGTGAGTCCGGCTGTAGTGACCTCGCAGAGTTCGACGATGGCTTGAGCGCCACCGCTGCGGTTGCTCGCGGAGGTTTCCTGCGGGGGCTGGCTGTTTTTTGCCATGGGACAGGGAGCTTTATTTTGTGCCCGCTGACTGCGAGCCTTGGAAGAAGCCGCGGAGGTGCGAAAAGTCAATCGGCTGACTTGGGATCGAAAGCATCACGCAGGCCATCGCCGAGGAAATTTAGGGCGAGGAGGCTGAGCGACATGAGCAGGGCAGGGAAGGCGAGCAGCCACCATTTGCTCTCGATGGGATTGATGACCTGCGCGCCGTCTTTGAGCAGGGAGCCCCAGCTCGCGGCGGGGTCTTCAATGCCGAGACCGAGGAAGCTGAGGAAGGATTCATCCAGGATGACGGCGGGGATCGTCAGCGTGAGGTAGGTGAGAATGATGGTGCTCAAATTTGGCAGCAGATGCTTTCTCAAAATGACCCAGCCGCTCTGGCCCATGGCGCGGGAAGCAGTGACAAAAGTCAGCTCGCGCAGCACGAGCACCTGACCACGAATGATGCGTGCCATGGTGAGCCACTCGACGAGTCCGAGTGAGAGGATCATGACGAGAATTTTTGAATGCGGGATGAGATAGCGCGCGGCTTCTTCCAGGCTTTTCCACTCGGCCTGCTGTGCCCAGAGGCGCGCAGCATCGAGCCAGTCTTTGAAGACGCTGTCGAACGCGGCTATGAAGATCATGATGAAGAGAATGCGTGGCACAGCGTAGAGCATGTCCACGGCGCGCATCATGAGCGCGTCCACCCGACCGCCGAAGTAGCCGCTGATCATGCCATACAGCGTGCCGATGATGAGCGAGATGAAGGCGCCGACGATGCCGACACCGAGAGAGACCTGCGCGCCGGTGAGCAGTCGATAAAAAAGATCCTGGCCGTTTTTGTCGGTGCCGCAGAGATGCAGCACGGCGCTTTCCACACCTTTCGTTAGCGGCGGCAGGAAGGCGTCGCTGCTGGTGCTTTTCAAACTGGCAGGCAGGAAGAACGGCACGGTGAACGCGATCACGACGATGGCCGTGAGAAACACGAGCGAGATCATTGCCGGGCGATTGCGCTGCACGATGGCCCAGCCGTTCGGGCGAGTGAGGTTTTTTAGCGCATCAGGCATAGAGTCGGATGCGCTTGTCGAGGACGCTGTAAAGCAGGTCCACGATGAAGTTAAAGACGATGAGCAGCGAGCAGTAGATCACCACTGCGCCGCAGAGCAGGAAGGCATCGCGATTCTGGATCGCGTTCACAAAGATGCTGCCAGCGCCGGAAATATTGAAGACACTCTCGACGATCATCGAGCCGGTGAGCAGATGCGCGGCAAGCGGGCCGAGATAGGTCACGACCGGCAGGATGGCGACCTTCATGGCATGACGTGTGAGTGCTTGAGTTTCGGTGAGACCTTTGGCTTTTGCCGTGCGGAGGAAGTCGCTCTTCATCACATCGAGCAGGCTGTTGCGCATGAGCCGCGCGACATAGGCGACATAGGGTGCGGAGAGACAGATGGCAGGCAGGATGAGATGCGAGATGCCGCCCCAGCCGCCGACAGGCAACCAGCGCAGCCAGAGCGCAAACACGGCGACGAGAAAGGGTCCGGTGATGAAGGAAGGAATCGAGATGGCGATGATCGCTCCAAACATCGAAGCCCAGTCGATGGGTGTGTCGCGTCGCATCGCCGCGAGACTGCCGAGTAGGACGCCGAATGTGCTGGCGATGAGGAAAGCGATGCCGCCGAGCTTCAACGATGAGGGCATTTTTTGCGCCAAGATTTCCGCCACGCTCCAGTCGCGGTATTTGAATGAGACGCGCAGATCGAGTCGTGCGAGATCGCGCAAGTAGGCGGTGTATTGCTGCCAGAGCGTGCCGTTGAGCTGATACTTCTCCAGCAGGGCTTCCTGTACTTTGGCGGAGCCTGCTTTCTCTTTGTCAAACGGACCGCCGGGTAGCGAGCGCGTGAGCAGGAAGGTCAGCGACACTGCGAAGAAGAGCACGATGAGGCTGCTCAGGAATCGACGCAGGAGGAAGGTGAGCATGACGGCAGCTCACTTGGCTTTGTCCATGAGCACGAAGCGGAAGCGGCTGTCGTACTGGCCGCCGTTGAGCTTGTTGCAGCAGTCACTGCAAGCGGTGTAGCGGCGGAATTTGCGGACGCGGTGAGTGATGAAGCCGCAGTGCGCGCAGGCGTAGCTGTAGTTGCGCTTCACGGTGCTGCGCGGGAGCGGCAAAGTATGGCGTGCGGATTCGCCGGGGATACCGAGATCGGCACAGGCCGTCTTCCACTCGCCGCCATGCGGCTCGATGCGGCGGCGACCGGCACGGTGGTAGGCGACGAGATGGGCCAGCTCATGCCGTAGCGTGCGCTCGATCTGGCCTTCGAATTCATGCAGGCGCGGATTCAGTTCGATGCGCCAGGATGGATAGGAAGCATAACCAGCAGTGCTGCGCAGACGCGGGTTCCAATTCACCTGCACCACTTTCGCCATGCCGGGAAGTTCGATCTGGATGAGCAAGGCGCGGCAGGTTTCGGTCAGGGCTTCGTCGGGCGTGAGATCCTTGGACTTCTCTGCGCGCTTGATTGGCTTTTCCTTTGGCAGACTTGGATCGAAAACAGGCCCATCAGCAGGCTTCCATGCGGGAGGTACCTGGAAGTCGAAGATGAGCTGGGAGATTTTCCGCGCGAAATTCATGTCTCAGTCTTCGCCGATATTGGGGGAAATTTTCACCGGTGTTTGTTTGCGGTCGCGGATGCGGTGCTCCTGATCGCCGAGAGCATAGACCATGTCTGGAGCAACGCTTTCCATGAGGAAGACGTTCGCGCCGATGATGCTGCGCGCGCCGATGACGGTGTCACCGCCAACGATGGTGGCTCCGGCATAAATGGTGACGCGGTCTTCGAGCGTTGGGTGGCGCTTCTTGCCCGCGAGTGCTTGCCCTGCAGCGAGTGATTTGGCGACGAGGCCGACGCCTTGATAGAGCTTCACATGTGAGCCGATCTCGCAGGTCTCGCCGATGACGACGCCGGTGCCGTGGTCGATGAAGAAATGGCTGCCGAGTTGCGCTCCGGGATGGATGTCGATGCCGGTGCGACCATGCGCCCACTCGGTCATCATGCGCGGCAGCAGGGGCACGCCGGATTTATAAAGTAGATGCGCGCTGCGCTGAATGGCGATGGCCTCCAAGCCTGGGTAGGCGAGGATGATCTCCTCGAAGCTGCGCGCGGCGGGGTCGCCATCGAACGCGGCCTGCACATCGGTTTGCAAAAGCTGGCGGACTGCGGGCAGGCTCACCATGAAGTCACAGACGAGCTTCATGGCTTCCTCGCGATGATTGTCGCCTTTGCCATCGCTCAGGCGCAGACTGCGGCGGACTTCGATGTTCAGACGCTCGCGCATTCCGGCGACTCGCTCATGGGTAAGCAGTTCGAGATCCTGGGAGGACAGGGCATCCTCTGAAAAGAAGCCGGGAAAGAGCACCTGCAGCAGATCCTCGCATAGCACGGCGATGGCGCGCTTGGACGGCAGGTTACCGCTGTCCACATGATTGATCCCACCGACCTCGCAATACGAGGCCATGAGGCTTTGAACGATCTCTTCTTGGCGGCAATCCATGGGTTTGATGCTGTCCATTTAAAGACAGGATGTGAGTGATGGCAAACGGCGAGGCTGTGAACAACCGACTCAATCTTCCACACCCAACTTCACCTTGAGGCGTGTGAGCTGGGCTTTGAGGATCTCGATCTCCATTTCCATGCGCTGCTTCCAAGCCTGATCGTCGGCGGAGACGGGCGCTGTAGTGGCAGGAGCAGCGGTGCGGATTTCTTCCTGTGGGGCTAGGCCGCTAGGCTCGCCAGTCAGAAGCTGTGCATACTGAACGACTCGGCGGCCAGGACCTGCGGGGAGACAGGCAACGATGGGTCCTTCGCTATAGGTGATGAGTTTCATCAGCTCTGCCTCGACGCTTTCCAGATCAGCGAAGGCTTGTAGGCGCTCGGTGCGCAGACGCAGCTCGCCCAGGGTCTGTTCACCGCGTAGTAGCAGGACGCAAAGCAGGGAGATGGTGGGCTTCTCCATGCCTGGAAATTTGGTGCGCAGGTTGTGGCGAAATTTATTCACGCGTCCGCCGACGACGGTAACTTGGAAGGCCCAGCCGCGTGTCTTCATGCTTTCGACGGTACGTAACACGGTGCTTTCATCGAGGTTCATGATGGGATCACGATTTGTCGTCTGATTGCAGGCGGCGGTGAGGGCGTTGAGGGTGAGTGGGTAGTAGTCGGGCAGAGTGATCTCTTTTTCGATGAGGCAGCCGAGGATGCGGGCTTCGAGG
>CAZOVY010000053.1:0-42846 GCA_964583255.1 uncultured Prosthecobacter sp. | reverse complement strand
GATCAAAGATACCAACATTCTCGAAGGGGCCCCGGTTAGCCTGGCTACGCCGAAGGCCGTGGAAAAGGCAGAGGCAATCAAGCTCATCGAGGCCACGCTTCTAACCAATGGCTACGCCATCGTCATGGAACCCGATGGTAAGAGTGCGCGCATTTTGCCAGCTCGCAATCAGAGCGCCAATGCTGTGCAGTTTTCGCATGGAGTTCAATTCTACACATCGCCACAGGATCTCCCACAAGGTGAGACGATTGTCAGTTACTTCATGAAGCTGGACTACCTCGACCCTGAAGAGGCCGGGACGATTCTCTCAGGCCATGTCGGCCTCAGTGTCTATGGACGCATCACGCCCGTGCTTACTCCGCCTGGGCTTTTAATCACGGAAAGCGCCACGGTCGTGAAGCAACTTATCAGCATTCGTGAAACTCTCGATGTCGGTGATACAGGTTCATCATTGGTCACCAAGTTCATTCCCATTGTCCATGCAGATGCTTCAACTGTGGCGCAGATCATTCAGGCCACGCTCAATGCGCAGGCCCAGGAAAAGGAAACCAAAGGAATCAATACCATTCGTGGTAGTGCAGCTAGCGATGGGCGCGGTAGCAAAGATGAGCGCCGTGACAACAACGATAACAACAATAGCAGTAAACCGGTGATCATTAATGGTCAGTTAGTTCAGCAGAATTCTCAGGCACCGCAGCCCACCGCTCAGGTCGTTGCTGACACACGATTGAATCAGATTCTCGTCGTCGCTGCCCCTCTTGATTACACCTACATTGCCAGTCTCATTGCCGAATTCGATAAACCTTTAGAAGTCGAAGAGCCTTATGAGAGGAAGATGAAATATGCTGCGGCGGTCGATGTGCTCAGTGCAGTGGTGGACCTGCTACAGGATACAAGTGGCGGCACCACGCAGCTCCCAGGCGGAGGCAGCATCCAGCAACAGCGCAGTCAGGCACTGGCCTCCAGCAGCAGTCAGCTTCTTGGTGGTCGCAGCACCACTGGCACGCGCGGCGGGCAGACACTCGCTGCCGGTGGCGGGGCTTCAGACACCGCTAGCGCGACCACCTCCACTGGCGGCGCTTCACGTGCTGATGTCATCCAGGGACCGACAGAGGACAATGCACCCGTGTCTGTGCTCGTCGGCAAAACTCGTGTCATCGCGGATCCTATGGCCAATGCCATCTTGGTCGTCGGTCGCCAAGAGCAGATCGACAAGGTCAATGCACTGCTCGACAAGCTGGACCGTAAGCCTTCTCAGGTCTATCTGGCCACCGTGATCGGCCAGCTTACACTCGGTGATGGCTTTCAATTCGGCATCGACTACCTCAGCGCGTTGAGTAATAAAAATGGCACAAACTTTAGCGGCAGCAGCTTCAATAGCCGCACGAACATCTTGGATGGCAATGCGACGACTCGTGCCATTCGGGATCTGAAAAACAATGTCATCACCACACCTTTTGGTCCCACCAGCGGCATGAATCTCTATGGCGCGATCGGTGACAGTTTGGAAGTCTTTGTCACTGCTCTCGAAACGACGAATCGTTTCAAAGTCTTGTCTCGTCCGAGCGTCTTCGCATTGAACAACAAGAAGGCGACGATCACTTCCGGTTCGCAGATTCCGGTGCCTGTTCAAAGTACGGTCGTCAACAATGGCAACAATCCGAACGTCACGACCAATATCGAATACCGCGACGTGGTGCTGAAGCTTGAAGTCGTGCCATTGATTAATGCAGATGGTGAAGTCACTCTTACCATTGCCCAAGTTAATGACACGGTCATAGGCACTCAGTTGGTGGAGCCAAATCTCATCCCGATCATCGGCACCGAGCAGATCATCACCACGGTGAATGTGCCTGACCGTAACACCATCGTACTCGGTGGCCTGATCTCTGAGCAGGAGAAGAAAGACACCAAAGGCATGCCCTTTCTCAGTCGCATCCCAGGCGTGGGCAATCTCTTCAAAGACAACGCCAACAGCACGACTCGCAAAGAATTGATCATTTTCATCCAGCCACATGTGGTCACGGATAATGAGTCTCTGCGCACGCTTTCTTACCGTGAAGATCTCCATACCAAAGTCGGGGGTGATGTCGCTGAGCGATTCCCTGAAGAAGTGAACGCGCAGGGTCAACGCATCTCTGATTCTGAGGAGCAGCGCCGGGCTGAAGCTTTGAGGAAGAAGGGTAGCATCTTCTCCCGCATTTTCAGTCGTGATGCCACAGTCAAGAAGGCCGTGCCTCCACCCAGCATGAGGCGCTAATCGGAGTGCGATTCACTCGTGCTTATCGCCCGCGATACACTGGCAGACCCAGCCGCCAGCGCATTGCGGCCAGCCTCAGAACAAGAATGAGTGCCATGCCAATGTAGCGGTGACTCGGTGATGGTGGTAGCCAGTGTTCCATCATCACAAACACAGCCGCGCCCCCAAAGATGGCGGTCGAATACAAATAAATTTCCGATCTAAACACCGTCGGCATCTCATCACGCAGTACGTCGCGCAGCATCCCACCAGCCACGCCAGTGATGACACCCATGAAAAGCGCTACGGAGATTGGTGCTTGCATGTCGAGCGCTTTTTCCGTGCCGATAATGCCAAAGAGTGCCAGCCCAAAGGCGTCTGCAACGGCTAGGGCGCGACCAGGGAATCGCAAGTGAGGTGCCAGAGTAAATGTGACCACTGCGGCGATCAGTGAGTAGGTCAGGTAGTCGGGTGCAGCGACCCAGAAGACTGGCCTCACACCGAGACAGAGATCGCGGATCGTGCCGCCACCCAGCGCCGTAGCCAGAGCCAGCATGATGGCTCCGAAGAGATCCATTTGCTTACCCTTTGCGGCAAGCACACCTGAAACGGCACAGACCGCACAGGCGAGATATTCAACCCAGAGCGGCATGGCGATGAAATCTAAATCAGGAGAGCTTAATGCTTAGCGGCCGCCTTTTCAGCGTGAGCCTCAGGCTTTGCATGAGCGTCGGCTTTGCCATGCTCATCATGCTTGGCTTCACCGTGAGCTTCGCCATGGCCTTTGTGCATTCCTTCATGCAGCACTTGGGTTTCCTCCCAGGAATGCTTGCCGCAAGAAGTTGCGGCGAAAATAAGGGCGGCAGTGGCGAGCGTGTAGAGAGCAGTCTTTTTCATGGGGAGTTACGTGATGTTAGAGGTAGATGCCTGACGTGCAATGGACTTTTGAGATCAAGGCTTTCCTGGGTTCACGCCTTTACTCAGGCTGAAAGCAGCGCATCATCGCCGCCGACACAGCATGAAGAAGTCAAAGGTGGAGAAGAAAAAAGGCGGCTGCCTCAAAGTGCTCCTGCTGGCATTGCTAGCGGGCGGCCTGCTGCTTTGGTTTCTGGGTGAGGTCTTCTACAATGTCGGCAGTAATGCTGTCGCCCTAGCCGTACGCGACTCCAAGGATGTACTTCAAGTGCGCTCCCGCAAAGGCACCTGGCGCAAGGTGTCTGCCCTGACGCCTGCTGATATGAGCCAGGCACTCATCCTCCGGCACTCCGAGCCAGGGCTACGCTGGAGCACTCTGAAAGTTCGGCGTCCTTCAGGTCTTGTCGCCAGCTTTGCTCAAGGTCTCTTGGGTGCAGAAGTGCATGTCATCGTCATCGCTCCCGAGCAGTTTGAATTCATGACGAGCTTCAAACCCAAGTTTGCCGTCACGACCGCTGCTGAGCGGCTCGACAGCGATAAACTAGCTTTTGCCATCACCGCTAGCTTTCGTGATCCGGCAGGCAAGCCGCTCGGTTATGTCTGGCATGAAGGTCGGCAATTGAATCCTGCCTTTAAGGAGTGGAGTGGCAGTTTCTTTGTTAAAGGTGGTCGTCCTTACTTTGGCCCCAAATCATTGCTCGATGAAGTGCCTGGGCCGATCGAAGAAGCCACGCAGGGCTATCCCTCGGTGATGAAAAATCACACCATCTTTTCGTATGTCGATCTCAAGCCAGACACCTATTTCGATGGCTCCAAGATCACGTATCGATCTCTCGCAGGTATGCGCAAAGACGGCACCATCGTCTTCATCCTGTCCGGTGATGGTGGCGTGATGAATGTGAGTGAAGCCGCTGAGTTAGCCCGCAAGCTGGACTTGCAGCACGCGACGCTACTCGATGGTGGCCGTGCTCTGCAATACAGCCTCGTGACGGAAGATGGTCCTTGGCATTTCACCGCTTTGAACACGCGCTTGAATTTCAAGCATCGTTGGCTAGAGCCGCAGCGCTCGCCCGTTTACATCGGCGTCCGCAGGCGTGCGCCGCAGATCATCTCGGTGGGGCAGGCACCGTAATTCCTGCTTGCCTCGGCATTCATGCGCTGGATGGATGAGCCGCTCCTGACCATGCCATCTTCTCCCGCCATCTCCGTTGTCGTGCCACTCTATAATGAGGAGGACAACATCGCCGAACTCCAAGCTCAAATCGCTACAGCTTTGTCTGGCATGGATTATGAAATGGTGCTCGTCGATGACGGCAGCACCGATGCCACCGTGAGCCGCGTGCAGCGTGGGGATCGCGTGCGGTTGTTGGAGTTTGAAAAAAATGCCGGTCAAAGCGCTGCCATGCACGCAGGCATCAATCAATCAGGCGGAGACATCATCGTCACGCTCGATGGCGACATGCAAAACGATCCCGACGACATCCCGGCGATGATCGCAAAGCTGCATGAAGGCTACGACCTCGTCTGCGGCTACCGCGCGCAACGAAAGGACAGCGCCTTTAAGCGCATCCAAAGCCGCATCGCCAATGGAGTGCGCTCACGCTTCGTCGGCGACAATGTGCGCGACACTGGCTGCACGCTCAAAGTTATGCGTCGTGAGTGCCGTGAGGCCTTACTGCTCTTCCACGGCATGCATCGTTTCATTCCAGCACTCATCGGAGGCATGGGCTGGCGCGTCACAGAAATGCCGGTCAATCATCGCCCACGCATTCATGGTGTCAGCAAGTATGGGTTTGGAAATCGTGCTCTGCGCGCCACCATGGACATGTTCGGTGTTCGTTGGCTAAACAACCGTCGCCGCACCTATCGTATCAAATCATGAACCTCACGTTTCAGTCTTGACCACGCTGCCCCATCTTCTGCATCTTGCCACCGACACACGTTACTGCTCCTGGAATGAACCTGCGCGAACAACTCCGAAACATCCTGCCCACGATCCTGCCGCAGGACCCAGAGGAAGCCATTAAAGGCACCGAACTCATCCGACTGGTTCGCTTGCGTCTTGGGGATGACTACAGCGACGCGACGCTGCGCTATCATTTCTCCATCCTCTCTTACGATTCCACATCAGCCATCGCCAAAGTGGATCAGGGGCAGGGCTACTATCAACGTCTGAAAAGGGCAAGTAACAGCGGTGGGTCTGGTAGGCTACTCTTCGGTGGCAGTGAAGTGGACGAGGATGTCATGCAGATGCGCTTCCAGCGTCTGCTCGCCATCTATGAGCGCATGAGTGTGCTGCGCTCCCAGTATCCCTTTCAGCTCAATGGTGGTGGTGATTCATTGCTCGATATCAAAGGCCAGTGGGACATCCCGGACCTCGTTACCGCTGAGTGGGATCTCGATACTTCAGTCGAAGATGTCACACGCTTTGACTCCGCCATGCTTGATCTCCGTCGTCATCTCGGTGGTCCCGAAACCAGCCTCACAGGCGTGCAGCTCAAACTCGGACTCACGCTGGAAAATTACGCCGCTGAGTTTTTCCAAGCCGTCAGTGCCACACGCTGGACCTTGCAGAGTGAACTCGTCATCGCTGAGCCTCTCAATGACGAAGCCCTTGTCGATGCCCTGCGCAGCCTGGGGCATCAGTTCGGCATCGGCATCACCAGCCTCGGTATCAGCGTCACGCAGCTCGACGACTTCCCCTCATCCCGCGAGATCCTCGCCATGAGTGACGATCAGTTTGAAAAAGTGCAGGAAAAGCTCCGTCCTCAGCGCCTCACCATTGCTGCGCCACGTCAGCGTCTCGACTGGTCCGCACTCTCCACTCTCAGAAAGAAATACGACACTGTCTCGAACATGATCGGCTGGCTCAGCGACTGTCTAAGTCGCCAGCAGCCTGAGTGGAAGTAAGCACACGCATCGTGCGAGATCAGCGCGCTCGTTTGCGTTTCATTGGGCCATCCAATGCATCGTTTTCTCTCTCTACTTCTCCTGTGTCCGATACTCAGCATCGCCGCGCCACGCGCCGAGCATGTTTTCATCTTCAGCATTGATGGCGGTAAGCCCGCAGTCATCGCTGAGAGTGAGATGCCCACGCTGAAAAAAATCGCGGCTGAAGGTGCTGTGACTTGGCAGGCCAATACCATTGTTCCGCCAAAAACACTCCCCTCTCACACATCCATGCTCACCGGAGTGGGACCAGATAAGCATCATGTGCTGTGGAATGATTTCTCACCCATCAAAGGCCTCGTTAAAGTGCCGACGGTATTCTCTCTGCTACGTTCCGCTGAGCCAAAAGCCATCACCGGCATGTTTGTCGGCAAGGTGAAATTCCGTCATCTCTGGCTCACCGACTCACTTGATGTTTTCGACTTTGGCGGACCTCAGACGGCAACCCCAGTGGCTGGCACGCCCGAGATCGAGAAGGATAAAAAGCCCTCGCAAATGGTCGCTAAAAACGCCGCTGCTTGGATCAAGGAAACCAAGCCGCGCCTAGCCTTTATCCATTTTACTGATCCTGACAGCGCAGGCCACGCGAGCGGCTGGGGTTCTCCCGAACAGAAGGAAGCCTTCAAAGTCACTGATCAGGCCCTCTGGCTGGTTTGGCAGGCCATCAAAGAGGCGGGCATTGCTGACACGAGCGTCATGATCATTAGCGCAGATCACGGTGGCCATGAGAAAACTCACGGACTCGACATCCCCGACGACATGAACATTCCTTGGATTGCTTGGGGCAGGGGAGTGAAGAAAAACTCAGTCATCACCGCACCCGTGACGACCTATGACAGCACTGCCACCGCGCTCTGGTTGCTTGATGTCCCATTGCCTGCCGAGTTCGATGGCAAACCAGTGACCTCAGCTTTTGAATGATGATGTCGTGTGGTCGCCATGACTGCACTCAGTTCTCAGTGTACTTGCCGAGCGCGCGGAATTTTTGATAGCGCTGCTCCAGGAGCTGCGCGGTTGGTAGCTTCTCCAATTCACTGATGGCATTGAGCACTGCATCTTTCAGGGAAGTTGCAGCGACCTCATGGTCATTGTGCGCTCCGCCAAAAGGCTCTGGGACAATGCCGTCGATGATGCCGAGTTTGCTCAGATCCTGCGCACTCAGTTTCAGCGCTGCGGCTGCCTCAGGAGCGTGTTCACGATGTTTCCACAAGATGGCGGCGCAGCCTTCTGGGCTGATGACGCTATAATAGGCGTTCTCCATCATGAGAACGCGGTCGGCGATGCCAATGCCAAGTGCTCCGCCTGATCCGCCTTCTCCGATGACAATCGCCACGACAGGAGTGCGCAGCGTCATCATTTCACGCAGATTGAAGGCGATGGCTTCGGCGATGTTTCTTTCCTCTGCGCCGATGCCTGGGAACGCTCCAGGTGTATCAATCAAGGTCACGATCGGTAGGCCAAATTTCTCCGCCATGCGCATGACGCGCAGTGCTTTGCGATAGCCTTCAGGGTGAGCACTTCCAAAGTTACGCAGCAGATTTTCTTTCGTATCACGGCCCTTCTGGTGACCGATGACGACGACCTTCTTTCCACCCCACATGGCAAAGCCGGCTGGCATGGCGTGATCGTCGCCGATGTGGCGATCACCGTGGACCTCGATGAATTCGTCACAGCAGTGCTTCACGTAATCCAGCATGAATGGCCGGTTGATGTGGCGGGAGATTTGCACGCGCTGCCAGGGGTTGAGATTGGTGTGGATGTCCCGCAGTAATGTGTCTGCCTTCTTTTCTAACTCGGTGATCTGATTGGCGAGCTTGTCACTGGGCTTGCTAGCCAGTTTCTTTTTCGCCTCCTCGATCTCTTCACGCAGTTTGACGACGGGTTTCTCGAATTCCAAGACTTGTTTCATAACTTAAAAAGGGTGAGCGGTTGAGGCTAGCGGACAAAGTAGAGTTTTGAGCCATTGCGCACGAGCGCAAATAGTTCTTCAAGGTCTGAGCGATCTAAAAATACACCGGACTCGTGCACCGCAGTCTCCACCAAAGCACCGGTAGGTGGGGGCGTCGCCGCAGGATCAGGCACAGGGATGGCTTTTGCAGCAGGTGGCGTGCGCAGAACGATACCCGTGCGGCTAGCTGGCAGCCATTTCTCTGCATCGACATAGCGTGGATCGGTGGAGAGCACTGACTTGCCATCAGCCACCGCTGACTTGCCTTTAATCTCCATTTCAACCGGAGCTTTCATGCCTGAAGGCACGCGGATGTCAGTAGCGAGGTACTCTTTAAAGAAGTACTCCTTTTCCCCGACTTTTCGCCGCAGCGTGACGGTCTTGTCTGAGATGTCCACGACGATGGAAAAATCAAGCGGCTGAAGCGTGAGGTGATCACCCGGCTGGAGCGTGATGCCCATGAGACCGTTTAAGCGCACGATCATATCCATATTCGTGCCCTGCTTTGAGGCGATCAGTGCCAGCGAATCTCCCGGCTGCACGATGTAGTCCCTCTTACCGGCTTTGTTTTTGAGTGAGTAAAGTTCATCGAGATTGATCTCACCGATGATCCGCTTGGCCTCCGCACAGGTGGCTGAATCAGGAAACTGCAAAAGCATCTTGTAGAGCATTTCGCGGCCTTCACTGACCTTGTTTTCTTGGATCTGCGCGACAGCTAGGTCGAAGCGTTTCGCTCCAGGATCAATGCGCGGCATGTTGGTCTTCTTCAGTCCAGCCATCTCTGCCTGAATCATCTTCTCAGGCTTCAACACTTTGTCGTAGATGTAGTAGGCCGTCGCCATGCATCCGAGCGTGATGCCCAGGACAATCAGGAAGAGCAGGAGTTTGAGTTGGGTCTTGGCCATTTCAGAAATGACGAATGACGAATGACGAATGACGAATGGATGACATGACGTGACGTGCGTGCGAGCGGCGATGATGGATTGAATTCGTCATTCGGATTTCGTCATTTCGGCTTTAGCCGAGTAGCCCGCGTCTCTTGAAATCGAATAGGTTAATCTTCTGCGACTTCTCGATCATCTCGACCGTGAATTTCAGCAGGCTGATTTCCCAGGTTTCATCCACGCCTGTGATCACCGCACGCATTGGATTACCTGAGATGCGTATAGCCTCCAGAAGTTTGTCGCAGACTTGTTCGATAGGTTCATGGATGATTTCTTCCTGCATGTCTCCGACCTTAAATCGGAAACCATATTTTAGGATGGCCAGCTTGTGCATATTTTGGCGCAGAAACTCACCGAAAGCATGTCCCTGAGGTCCAAAACCGTCGAAATCAAAGTCCGCGACGGCTTCCGGGTCTGGGCGCAGAATCATCGGCTTTTCAGCGGTGATCTGACCCACGCGGACACGGGTGGTGTTGATCTCGTCCATCAACTCGGTCACGAGCTGAAACTCAAATTGGGTGCTGCCAAAGGTGTCGATGCGGCGATCCGGCTCGTGGATTACCTGCGTGTTCTCCACGGCGTACTGGATGTCAAATTCACTGGGCATGTTTCGACGGCGAGGCTAGGCGGGACGAGGGCGGTAGCCAGCAGTTTTTGCGTGTTGGCTCACTCCGTGATCCTAGCCTTCCATTCGTCTGAATTACCCTTGAGTTCTGGCGCATACATTGCCTCCACCTTGGTCGGCAGGGCGCTGAAGCGGCCGGGGATCTCGGCTTTGACGCGATAGCTTAGGTTGTGGGTGCCTCGGGGCAGGCGTTCGGCAAAGAAGGCCACCTTCTCGTCGCGGAATTCTTTGTAGCTCGCCAAGCCCTCGTAACTCCAACCGCTCTGCACCTCCACGGGTTCAAATCCAGCGGGCTTCATGTCTTCGATCAGCACATACTCGTAGTCGTTTTTGCTCTCGACGCTCAGCTCCACCTCGATCAGATCGCCGCTCTTGATCGGCGCATCGGTGGCGATCTCTTCCCGGCGGTATTTCAGCCCGCGCTGAGTGACCACCTGACCGCGCGAGCCTGCCACTTGCTGGTCGGGCTTCTCTTCGATGAGCTTGTAGAACTTCCTTCGCGCTTTCACCTCCAGCCCGGCGGCGGGGATCATGTCCTCTTGGGAAAACACGGTGAGGTAGGCATTCGCATAGAGCGGCGATTCGCCCAGCTTGCGCAGCTCGATCGTGTGCTCGCCAGTGGTCAAAGCATCGGCTTCGAGGACGAAGGTGCCGTTGAAGGTGAATAGGTTCTCCTTCGTGATCTCCACCTTCGTCTGCGACTTGCCATCGACGAGTAATTCCACCGTCTGCTGCGGCTTCGATTCGCCGCTCGCCTTCATGAATTCCGCCAGCGACTCGATCACCGCAGCGGTGTCCTTCGTGCTGTTCCAGTAGGTGCCGTTGCGGCGGTTGTTGAGCAGGTATTTGGCGAGTCGCGCCGCTGTCTCGCCCTTCGGCTCAGCGGTCACGAGCAAGCGCAGGAACGCCGCCTGAGTCTCGATGGCATCATCCCACCAATACCACCAACCACCCTGCGGTAGCTCCAGCCAGGCGGTTTGGTTTTCGTCATCCTGCTTCAGGAACTGCCTCACGTTCCGCAGGCACATATCGCGCTGCTCTTTTTCACCCACCGCATGGCAGGCCAGCCCGAGCAGGCAGAGGTTGTAGCGTGAGAGGTTGCTCCGCTTTTCATAGAGTTGAACGCGCATCCATTTGTCTCCTGCTCCGTGAGCTGACAAGGCCGAGTGGATCATCGCATCAAGGTTGTCTGGAGAAGATTTGTGATCTTTGTGAGTCTTTGGAAGTTGCAGATTCTTCATCTGCATTTGCTCATGCTCTTGTAAAAAAACAATCGCTCGACGCAGGACTTGAGGGACACCTTTTTCAGAAGAGAATCCGGCGGTAAGTGCAGGTTTTAGCGCTGCCACTACCAGCGCCGTGATGTGGGGCGATGACTCCCGCCCGCCGGGGAACCAACCCCAGCCGCCGTCGCTTCCGCGCATGGCTTCGAGTCTCTTGAGCCCGGTCTTCGCCATCTTCTGCACTTCATCTTCATCAAAGACTGGCTCCTTCGGCTTGCCCTTGCCGTCTTTGCCCTGCCAACGCTTCGCGCGTTTGTCGGCATCGCCGATCTCCTGGGCGTTGAGGTTCGTGCGCTTGTCGCGCACGGCTTTGAGGTCCACGCCGAGGTCCTTGAGTACGTTCAGCGTGATCACCGTCGGCACGAACTTGTTCAGCGTCTGCTCGGTGCAGCCATACGGGTAATCGACGAGGTAGGGCAGGGCATCCACGAGCGCCATCGCCAGGGTCGGTGAGTAGCGCACTTCCAGCCGCGACTGCTCCGGCTTCCTCTCGGCGGGCACGTTTACCGTGATCTTGCCGCTCGCCTGATCAGGCCGCAGAGCGAGGCTCCAAGAGTCCGTCTTGAGCATCCCGTGCGTGTAGGCCGGGAAGGTCATTTCCATGGCGTCACTGTCTTTTTGCGCGAGGGCCTTCACGCGGATTTTGGCCTCGCCTTCGCCGATGACTTTCACACGCCAGTCGAAGCGATGCTCGGAGTGGGCTGGAATCGTGGCAAGGAGTGATGGCATCTTGCCATCACTGACTGACGCCAGGATGGCGTCACTCCTTGGGAACTCGATCTCCGCCTTCACCTCCTGCGCCACGTCCATCTCGTTGTGGACGTTCGCGGAGATGACCACCTCGTCCTTCTCCACAAAGAAGCGCGGGGCTTGCAGGCGGACCATGAGGTTCTTCCGAGTGATCACTTCCACCGCCGCCTCGCCGACCTGTGTCTGCGGGCCCATCACCCATGAGCGCAGCTTCCAGGTGGTGAGGTTCTCCGGCAGATTGAAATTCAGTTCGCCCTCGCCCTTCGCATCCGTGACGAAGTCCGCCACCCACACCGCGCTGTCGGCGAGGTTCGTGCGAATCATGGGCTGGACTACTGACATCGGACTGCCGCCACCACCTGCTGAAATATCCAAATCTCTACCTGATGAAGAAGCATATGCCACGGCATCTTCTTTCATCGCTGCCATGGGTGAAGGTGCGGCCATGGGCATGGCAGACTTTCTGAGTTCAAGTCCAGGACGACCATTTCGTGGAGCAGCTCCAAACGGGTCTGCTCCGAACGGATATGAAGACATTGCATCCACCCCGACGCTTTTGCCTGAAGAATCATCCGCGAGTGTCCCCCAAAAAGCCCCGATCACATTCATCATCATCTCGCCCTCTCGTTGCATTCCAATCTCCACCTCCCTCAGCGAGTCCGTCACCTGTGGATAATGACTCCGATTCCAGCCCCAGAAGAAAGGCCGGATGGCCTGCTGATTGCTGCCGCCGAAGATGTATTCCAGCGCCTTGTCATAGGCGGTGAGCACGACCTGACCGGTGAAGGGTTTACCATCTGCATCCTTGACCCGCACCTTGACCTTTGACCCCTGACCCGGCAGATAAGTCAATGCGTCCGGCATTAGTTCCACCGTGGCGATGCGCTTCTTCGGCGGCACCACGATTTGGCGCGTGACCTGATGCACCTTCGCGTTGCTGACTGTGTAAGCGTCGATGAACACATTCGGCTGATCCGCCTCCGTGAGCTTGAAGCGATGCGTGGTGCTCTTGCCTTCCAGCTTCAGCCAGATCGGCTCGGGGTAGGTGCCGTTCTGCGTGCGCAAAAACAGCGCCACCGTGCTGCCGAGGCGGTTGGTGTTGATGGTGATCTCCACGTCCTCGCCGGGGGCGTATTCGTCCTTCTCGGTGATGAGTTCGAGATCATCAAAGCGGAACCCTTTCCCCTCATCGAAGCCCTCACCACGCACGGTGACAAAGCTGATGCCCTCAATCTCGTGCCCGGCTTCGTCTTTGAGCTTTGCGGACACACGATACTGACCGCCTTTGCTGAAAGTGGTCCGCACAGTCCCTGTGCGGTCATCGTCGCCACCCAGCGTGATCTTCTCGTTGAAAACAGCTTCTTCGGCAGGCGTCCCATCCTTTCCATAAGTCACACGATAGAGCACCAGCTCACCGGAGGCTTTGACCTCACGACCATCCAGAGTGCGAGCATGGATGCTCACACTACCGCTATCCCCCGCATTGTAGTAGCCGCGATCCAGCGAGACATAGACTTCAAAAGGCCGACGTGCCGCGAGCACGCTGCCTTTGCCAAAGATCGTGCGGCGTGAGGCATCCGTGACCTCCGCCTCGATCTCGTAGCGGTGGTCTTCATTGCCGTGCAGTTCCTTCGCGAGCGTGGTGTCGATCTTCACGCTGAAGGTGCCGTCTTCTTTGAGCGCGGCCTCGTCCTCGGCCACGAGTTCAGGCGGATCACTGTGCCAGCGCATCCACGGATAACGCGGGATGCAGAAGCACCAGTTCCGCGCGCCGGGATACCAGTCGTAATAGCTCGCGCGCCAGCCATAGCCGCTGCCGAAGAGCCAGTCCCAGCGCCCCATCGGGAACCAGCGCTCCGTGTGCGCACTGCGCTGCACTTTATACTTCACCTTCCCCTGCTTCACCGGCCCACCGAAGTAGTAATCCGCCTTCACCTTCACCTCGAAGGTATCGCCAAGAGCCACCGGCTTGTCAGGAGCCTCCACCTTCACTTCAAACTCGGGCTTCTTGTATTCTTCGACCCGGAACTCGTGCTGCCCGAGATACCCGTCGTCCTTCAAGGTCCGCTTCGTGACGAACTGAATGCTGTATAGCCCGAGCGTCGCTTCATCGCCGAGCGTGATCGAGTCATTAATCGCACCCGAGTCATCCGCCTTGTAGGTTTTCTTCACCAACTCCTCGCCACGCGGATCATGAATCGTGACCTGGATAGAACTGCCCGCGAACTTGTTCGTGTTCAGCTTCGGATCGTAGCCGACCAGCCTTGCCCAAGCCTTCCACTTCACTTCCTGATTTGGGCGATACACCGGGCGATCCGTGATGGAGTAGAGGCGTGACTGCTCGCTGAAGTGCTCGCGGCTGTCATTGAAATTCAGCCCCTCGAACCCCAGGAAGGCCAGCCGTCCATCGGCAGCGCTGGCGCGGATGAGCCACTGGTATTCGTTCACCTTGCTGTCCGTGACTTTGACCTGCCCGTGCTCGTCGGTGGTGGCCTGGATGTCTTTGAACTTGTAGAGCTTTTTCTCGCGATTCAGCAGACCGGGGTGGCCCCAGTTCTGCTGGTGGCCAAAAAACTTCACCATGGCTCCGGCGACAGGTGTTCCCGTCACCGCATCCGCCACGAAGTAATGCGCGGCATTCGCCTGCATCGTCTTCACGATCACCAAGCCCTCCAGCCAGAACAGCGCGCGAGTCTTGTTCCCGCCTTCAAAGGTTCCTTCGACGAAATAGGCACCCACGTTCTTCAGCGGTGTCGGCACATCCACTCGCTTGTCCCAGTGATTCGCCCGCGGTTCGAGTTCCTGCGACCACTCGGCGGCGGGCTTGCCGAGGTATTTGTCGCCATCCTTTTCCAAAAGTCGCTGGCCGATGGAGCTGATATTCAGCTGCGACCAGTCCGGCTCCTGCGGTTCACTGCGCAGATAAGCCTCCGTGTCAGCGAGCAGCTTCACCACATCCACCTTGCGGGCACTGAGGCTGATCTTCTTCGCATTGCGGAAGACGAGTTGGAGTTTGACTTCCTTCCCCGCAGGCATGGCCGCCTGCGGCTCAAAGCGGCCCCAGTTGCCGGTGATTTGATCGAGCTGGGCTTGGAGCCTCTGGGCTCTTTCTTCCAATGCATCGTTGTCACTTGTCGGAGGCAATAATGGGTTCGGATTCTTGTCTTTATTGTCTGAAGCCTTCTGCTGAGCAGGCTTTAGTAGTATGTTCAAAGCCTTCCTAAGCGTCTCCGCCGCACGAGTAAACTGTCTGCGATCCCGCAACTCATCGGCGATCTCATGCCAAGCCATGGATCGGGTGTATGGCGGCACCTCAGCGTCTTCGGCGATCTCTTTCCAGAGCTGAAGAAAGTTCCACTCTGCAGGCAAAGCAAATCGCTTTGGCCCCGTGGCGAGCTTGGCGACAGTTTCGTCATCCTTCAAAGTATGCAGCGTGGCGATGCCGCCCTTCTTACTGCCTTCGTCCTCGCCAGCATCGAATCGGAAGCCGTATTGAGCCAGCGTACGAACAGAGAACCAGGACTTTGCCAAAGCTGCGCGGCCCAATTGCTGCTTCAAGGCACGATCAGAGCCGAGTTCGCCAATGAGCCATGTGAGATGCATCAGTCTTTCGCCGTCATTAGCAGAGATCTCCCACGACTCAGGCTGCTTGAAGAAGATCGGCTGACCATTGGCATTGACAGGGTATCCCGAAGCTCGCGCGTCGAGGCCGGACTGGTCATCGAAGTCAGGTAGCTGGCTGAGATCTGTCAGATGCAGCAACGACCATGCATTGGTCGAGCCGTACTGATTGCTAACCAGAGTATCAGCTAAAGTTGCCTGCACATGCTCGGCATTCATCATCCCAGCATCAGCTGGCAGCGTCTTTCTCGCTGCTTCCAGAAGTTGCAACGCCCGCACACGATCCCTCAGTTGTGATTGGACCTCTTTTCCCTGCCCCTGATGCTGCCCGCGCTGATACTTCCCATCGATCACTATGCCGCCGTGCTCGAGTTGCGGATAAGCTTTGCCGGCCTCCAGGAGCAAGTCCCACTTTTTTGGGTGTGTATTGACCGCTGATTCGATCACTTCTTCCTGCTCCATTGCGGCATTGAGGTTCCGCAGTGCTTGCAGCGTGGATTCAAGCATTTTCCCCGTCGCATCTGCCTTCGCAAGAGCGGCCTTTCCGAGATCCGCCGCTTCGCGGTGGTTGCCCTGCTTGATCAACTCTTGCACCTTCGCCAGAGATTCAGTAGCAGCTTGGGCCTGAGCGGCGGCAGGCATAAGGGCGAAGAGGAGGGCGGGGAGCCAAAGGAGGTGTTTCATAGCCGCGAGGTGGGGTGGATCAAAAGGCAGGACGGGAGACAAGGCGGGGCCTTGGGGTGTTCGCTGATTTATCAGAAAGGAATCGACTGACTAGAATGTGCCGAGGCGTGCTTTGAAAGAAGATAAACTTTTTTGAAACTCTGTGAAGGGCCCTGCGTTTCAGAGGCCGCACAAGGAATTGGTTTTCTGCCAATGCCCCAAGCTTAAACCAAACAAGATAACACCCGACACTATCATGAAAGCGATCACCACGATCCTCTCCGTCCTGGCCCTGGCCAGCATCGTCAACGCCGCTGAAGGCGACGCCAAGAAAGAAAAGCCAAAGATGGACCCAGCCAAGGCCTTCGCCAAGATGGACGCCAACAGCGACGGCTCCGTCAGCAAGGAAGAATACATGGCCACCCCACAGGCCAAGAAAGACGCAGCCAAGGCTGAAGAGTCCTTCGGCAAGCGCGACAAGGACAAGGATGGCAAAATTTCCAAAGAAGAGTTCACCGCTGCTCCAAAGAAAAAGAAGGCCGCCTAATTTACTTTTGAACTGGAGGTGAAAACCACCGGTTCAGAATCCCAAGCCGCATCTGGAAACAGATGCGGCTTTTTTTATCCAACGGCGCTGTCAGAGACAGGGGACAGATAGCAGGGCTTACGCATCAAAAACAGAAGAGGCCAATCCTACAGGATTAACAAGATAAGCAGGATTAGCAGGTCTAAAAAAATCCTGTTTATCTAGCTCAAGCAGCAGCCAGGCCACTTAAACTTTTGCGCGACGTTCATCGGCATCATCCCAAGATGGGCACAGCACTGCGCACTATAGGCCTTGTGGCTTGATCAGGCTAGGCTCGCCAGCACGGCCTCAGCGGCGTGGCGACCACTGAGTAGCGCGCCGTTGATGGAGACATCTTCGACGTAATCTCCGCAGCGATAGAGGCCAGGGGCGAGGACGTTGGGAAGGGAGGCGGAGCCGAGCTTGAGCTGTCGGGCTTCAGGCTGGGCGTTGCGGATCTGGTAGGTGCGCAGGTGTTTCCATTGGCGGGCGCTGGGACCAAACCAGCTCGTCATTTGCTCACGCACGACGTCTTCAAGCTCGGCGCTGGAGGGGGCACCGATGATGCTGGTGGAGATGAGACGCTGACCGGGCGGGGCGAGGTGTGGCGAGGCGTTCGAGACGACGCAGGCGTTGTTCACGGGGCCTCGGCCATCGCCATCGAGATGCAGGATGGCTTCTTTTGGCAGCGGCTGATCGGTACTGAAATAGAGACAGGTGGTGCTGCGACCTGGAATGAGTTTTTCAGCGCCCGTGTCAGGTAGGAGACGGTGCGCCACTTCTTCACTGGTGGCTAAAATGATGTGATCTGCATGGATGACCTGACCATTAGTGAAGGTGATCTCACCGGCACGCACGGCGGCGACGGCGGAGTTCAGATGCAGGGTTCCTGGCGGCAATGCGATGGCGAGCTGATCAGGCATGGCCTGCATACCGTGCGCGGGCAGCGCGGCTCCTGAGCGCAGAAACATGGAGTAGAGGAAAAGAAACATCCGCGCGGAAGTGCGGAGATCTTTTTCCAAAAACACACCGCCGAAGAAGGACCGGAAGAAGCGATCGATCATCGCTTCACTGAAGCCAAAGGAGCGGAGGTAGTCTTCGGTCTCCATCTCGGGGATGCCACGCTCGATGCCGAGTATGCCGCCTACTTCCTTCCACAAGACAAGCGAGTACCATTTGTCGCGCCACGTCATGAAGTCGTCGCCGATGTTTTTGATAGCATCAAGCGGATGATGCAAAGGGTCGGCGAAGCGATGCGGGCGATTTTTAAAATGCACCTCGGCACCCCGATACAGCGGGCAGAGATCAAGCCCGTCGTAATCCAGTACACGTTTGGCCTCTGGATAGGCCGGGAGCAGGACTTGGAAGCCGCGATCCAGCGTGAAGCCATCCACACGATCCGAGCGTACACGCCCGCCCACGGCGTCAGCCGCTTCGTGGATTTGATAGGCCAAGCCGGCCCGTGTCAGCAGCCGTGCGCAAGCAAGACCTGAAAGGCCTGCTCCGACGATGACAATGGTGGGCTGTTTGGAACTCATGAGGGAACGGAAACCTCGGATGATGGACGTCTGAAACTTGATTGCAAGCTGGACGGATGCCAGCCAATCAGTTCATGATCAAACGAATGAAGATTTTTATCACCGGAGCCACAGGCCGACTTGGTGGCGCTTTGAAGCGGCACTACGCGACACGTCATGAAGTGCTGGCTCCGACGCGCGCTGAGTTGGATCTCTCAAAGCCTGACGAGGTTGCTGAGATCGTGCGCGGCATGGACTTCGATTTACTCATCAACTGTGCCGGTATGATCAACCCGGATGAATGTGAGCGTGACCCGCTGGGGGCGCTGCGCGTGAATGCGGAATCACCCGCTGCCATAGCTGCCGAGTGCCAGCGACGTGGCGCGCGGATGATTCATATCAGCACGGATTATGTTTTCGGCGGGGAAGGGGATAGCGCGCTCAGCGAGGACTCACCGGCGCAGCCAATCAATGCTTACGGCCGATCAAAGCTGGCCGGTGAGCAGGCGGTGCTGGCGGCCAGTTCGAAAGCGCTCGTGGCACGAGTGTCGTGGTTGTTCGGGGCCGTCGCGCCGAGCTTTCCTGATCAGGCGCTAGCTCAGGCGATCGCGGGTAAAGAAGTGTCGGCCATCGCTGATAAATGGAGTGTGCCGACGAGTGTGGACAATGTCGCCACATGGCTGGAGCATGTCTTCACTCAGCATCCAGAGACCACTGGCATCCTGCATGTTTGCAATAGTGGTGAGGCCACTTGGCACAGCTATGCCGAGGCGGCGCTGGCCATTGCACATGAGTTCGGCTTGCTCAAAGCCGTGCCAACCGTGAAGCCTCAGAGCTTGGAGGACTTTCCCAACTTCATCGCGAAACGGCCGCGCTACACGACGATGTCGAATGCACGGCTTGCCTTACTGCTCGGGGAGGCACCGCGTGACTGGCAGGTGGCACTGCGGGAGTTCGTACGTAGTTCACGCTTGAGCGTGCATCTTTGAATCCAAATAATCACGCTAAAGCGTGAACAACGAACTAAACCGTGAGCAACGTATTTTCCCTCAATCATCCCAGCCAGCACCGTAATCGAGGATGGGATAGGCTTTCCAGACACGCACCGCCTCCTCACGGCCGACGGCGGCCAGGTAATCCACCGCACTGCTGAAGGGCCAGTCCTGCCAGTGGTCAACATAGCCATGCCGCACCGGGTTGTGATGAATGTAATTGAGTGTGGCCCAGAAGTGCGCGTCATTGCGGATGGCCCGGTCCGCCGGGGCGCACCACACCTTACGTCCGCGTGCAGCGTCATCACCATTCCATTCAAAAGAGCTGCGGCCATGCAGGCGGCCCAGGGCGGCCAGCACGGGTTTCAGATCCGGCACCTTCACCAGCAGGTGATAGTGATTCGGCAGCAGACACCAAGAGTGCGTGGTGGCCCCCGCTTGCGCCAACGTGTCGAGCAAAGCGCCACTGAAGGCACGCATCCGCTCCACACTGCGGCCGACGATGCTGGCGTGCTCAAAACAGGCTACTGTGAGGTGAAACAGCGCCGGGCCAACCACAAAATGCGGTGGGCTGTGCCAGGGCCGCTGCATCACCTGCCGCGTCTGGAGCAACGCCGCCTGATCCCCCTGAGAGAGCTTTCGCCAGCGGTACATGGGTGATGGGTTTGTTGATTGTGTGCGTTGTTCACGCTTGAGCGTGAGGTTTGAGTTCGTTGTTCACGCTTTAGCGTGTTCTGGGTGCCTCAACTGAGCACGCGCAAGCGTGAACAACAAACGGGAAACGCACTGACGATGTTGTACGTTGTTCACGCTTTAGCGTGTTTCTTTGAATCCCAATCACACGCTAAAGCGTGAACAACGAACTCGTCACTGCGGCTTCAAGATCTGCTGCTGGGCCTCTTGGAGTTGCTTGTGCAGGGCCATGATCTCACGCTGGATTTCGGCGGCGTCCTCGGGGTTGAGGCTGGGGTGCTTGAGCTGGGTTTGCAGGCGCTGCTTCTGCATTTGCAGGCGAGCGATCTCCAGCGCGCTCATGGCGTGCTGGGCGGCCTCGAGTCCACCTCCGGCGGCGGAGGATTGATGCAGGATCTGAGTGAGCGCGGCTTCTTCTTCGTGATCGAGTCCGGTGAGAAAGACATTCACGCCGACCGGGTCCAGCGGATCAAAGCTGCCACGCCAAATCAAGGCGAGCAGTTCGGTGCCGGGGAGGTCGCGCAGCACGTCGTCATGCGGTTGATGGCGCAGCCATTCTAGCACCTGGGCATCGGCTAAGGCGAGCTGGCAAAGCAGCAGGGCATTGCGGTCCTGACTGGCGAGGAGCTGCTTGCCGGGATGTTCGCTGGCGGTCTTTTCCGTTTTGTCTTTGCCTGCTTTGGGTTGGGCTCGGGCGATGAGCTTGCGGATGGTGTCCTCGGGAATGCCGAGACGGACGGCGACACGCTGGATGGCGGTTTCGCGTGCGACGGGGCTTTCGAGTAGGCGGATGTTTTGCGCCATCTCTTCGGCAAACTTCACGCGCTCGCGCATCTCGTCCATGTTGCGGCGTGAGCCGACGACTTCGACTTGGTAGTCGATGAAATCACGCGCGCCTTTGAGCAGCGCGGCAAAGGCTTCCGGTCCCTGCTTGCGGATCAGTGAGTCGGGATCTTCACCTGCTGGCAGAGCAGCAACTTTGACGATGAGACCGGTGGGTGCGAGGATTTTGAAGGCCTTCTCGGCAGCGCCGAAGCCGGCGTTGTCGGAGTCGTAGCAGAGCAGGATTTCATCGGCCTGACGCTTGAGCGCCTTGGCATGAAACTCAGTGAACGCGGTGCCTTGTCCGGCGACGACGTTTTGGAATCCGGCTTCGAAGATCATGATCGTGTCGATCTGACCTTCGCAGACGATGGCTTGTCCGGCCTTGGAGATGGGGCGCTTGGATTTGTCGAAACCAAAGAGCACCTTGCTCTTGTTGAAGATGGGCGTCTCGGGCGAATTCAGGTACTTGGCCTTCGCGGTTTTATCGAGAGCACGTCCGCTGAAGGCGATGACTTCGCCGTTGTCATTGCGGATCGGAAACATGAGCCGGTGACGGAAGCCGGGATAAGTATCGCCACGCTCCTCGCTGAATTTGATGATGCCTGCATCAAGCAGGAATTGCTGACCGAACTTATGCTTCTCAGCCCAATGGCGGAGAGAGGCGCTGTCGGGTGGCGCGTAACCAATCATCCAACTTTTAGCCACGGCTGAGGTGATGCCGCGTCCGGTGAGATAAGCGCGCGCTTCTTCAGCCACGGGGCTTTTCATGAGAAGCTGGTGGTACCACGCGGCCAGCTCCTGATGGGCGCGGATCATGAGGCTGCGGATCTTGGCTTCCTTCTCGGCATTGGCGTCCCAGACTTCTTCTTCAATGCGGATGTTGGCAGCTTCGGCGAGCCGTTTCACGGCTTCCATGAAGGTCAGACCGTCGTGCTCCATGACGAAGCGGAAGGCATTGCCGCCCGCGCCGCAGCCGAAGCAGTGATAGGAGTTGGTGGAGGGCCGCACGTTGAAGGACGGCGACTTCTCATTGTGAAAGGGACAGAGCCCGACCCAGTTCGTGCCTGCCCGGCGCAGCTTCACCGAGCGCCCGATGAGGTCCACGATGTCCGTGGAGGCGAGCACTTGTTGCAGGGTTTCTTCCGGGATCTTAGCCATGGGGGCAGGGGATCACCAGCGGACGACGGAGCTGGCCCAGGTGAAGCCGCCACCGAAGGCGACGAGGAGCACCACGTCACCGCGCTTGATCTTGCCTTGGCGGTGCGCCTCATCGAGTGCGACGGGAATAGTGGCGGCGCTGGTGTTGCCGTACTTGTCCAGGTTCATGAAGGTCTTCTCCATCGGCAGGCCGAGTCGGTCGGCGATGGCACTGATGATGCGCGCATTGGCCTGATGAGGGATCACCATGTCGATGTCGGCTTTGGTCAAGCCTGCGGCTTCGAGCGCTTGTTCACTGGCCTGGCACATGCGGGTGACAGCGTGTTTAAAGGTCTCTCGCCCTTCCATGTGGATCGTGTTTGGACGGCTGGCGACGTTGTCTGATGTGATCGGGCAAGCACTGCCGCCGCCGGGGACTTTGAGCACATCAGTCAGGGTTCCGTCGCTGCCCATGACGGTGGAAAGCACGCGACCAGGAGCATCAACGCCCGGCTCGACTGCGCGGATAACGACCGCGCCTGCGCCATCGCCAAAGAGTACGCAGGTGTTGCGGTCCTGCCAATTGATCAGCGTGCTGAGCTTCTCTGCGCCGATGACTAGCGCGGTGGTGCGCGTGCCAGCATTCAGAAAGTGACGCGCGATTTGCAGCGCATACAGGAAGCCGGAGCACGCGGCGCTGATGTCAAAGCAGACGGCATTGGTGGCACCGATCTTCTTTTGTACAAAGCAGGCCGTGGAGGGGAAGAGCATGTCCGGCGTGACGGTGGCGATGACGATGAGGTCGATCTCTTCAGGCTGCACGCCAGCGGCGGTCATGGCACGGCGGGCGGCCTCTGCGGCTAGGTCACTCGTAGCCTGATCATCAGCGGCGATGCGGCGCTCGCGGATACCGGTGCGTGAGGTGATCCATTCGTCGGACGTCTCGACAAACTTGGAGAGGTCATCGTTAGTTAGGATCTTATCCGGCATGTAGCTGCCAGTGCCGATGATGCTGGAGACGCAAGTGGGCGGAGGGTTAGGCGTGAGCATGGTTGAGAAGGTGTTGGGAGATGGCGGCCTCGATGTGAGGGTTCACCTGATGTGAAATGGTTTCGCAGGCCATGCGGATGGCGTTCTTCATGGCGTAAGCGTTGGCTCCGCCATGAGCGATGATGGTGATGCCGTTGAGTCCGAGTAAAGGCATGCCGCCTGACTCGTCGGCGCTGGTGCGTTTGTGGACTCGTTTGAAGGCGGGCTTGGCGAGCATCCCACCGAGCTTAGTGCGGGCGCTGCTCATGATCTCGGACTTGATCATACCAAACATGGCGTGAGCCAGTGCCTCGGATGTTTTGAGGATGATGTTGCCCGTGAAGCCGTCGCAAACCACCACGTCAGGCGGTGAATCCCACAGGTCGTGGCCTTCGACATTGCCGACGAAGTTAATACCCGGTGTGGTGCGCAGTAGCTTGCTGGTTTCTTTGCACAAGGCGTTGCCTTTGTCTTCCTCGGTGCCGTTGGACATGAGTCCGATCCGTGGATTCTCGCGGCCCAGCACATGGCGGGCATAGGCGCTGCCCATGAGGGCGTTTTGGACGAGGTGCTCAGGCAAGCTGTCCGGGTTCGCCCCAGCGTCGATGAGCACCCAGTGATGCGTCATGGACGGCATGATCGCAGCGATGGCTGGCCGCTCGATGTGCGGCAGCGTGCGCAGCTTGATCAGGCTCGCGGTCACGGCGGCTCCCGTGTGCCCCGCGCTCACCACAGCATCTGCAAGTCGGTCTTTGACCAGATCAACAGCGCGGGAGATGGAGCTGTCCTTCTTTTTGCGCACGGCATCCAGACCGCTGTCATGCATATCCACGACCTGATAGGCTGGCCAGATTTCCAGCCGTGGACTCTGCGGGATGCCCTGATGCTGCATCTCGCGCTCGATCACCTCAGGCACGCCGACGAGGTAGATCTTTTCGATCTGTGGCAGTTCCTCCAGGGCAAGCTTGACGCCGCCCATCGGGTTCCGTGGGGCGTGGTCGCCGCCCATGACATCCAACGCGATTTTCATATCAATGCAGGAAGTGACGGTAGCCGGTGAAGATCATGGCCATCTTGCGCTCATCCGCAGCAGCGATGACTTCTTCATCACGCATCGAGCCACCGGGCTGAATGGCAGCGGTGGCACCAGCTTCACCACAGGCGATCAGGCCGTCGGCAAAGGGGAACATCGCATCGCTGGCGACGACGCTGCCAGCGAGTGAAAGGCCCGCTTCTTTAGCTTTCCAAATGGCGATCCGGCAGGAGTCCACACGGCTCATCTGGCCGGCACCGATACCGAGCGTGCGGTCATGGCTGGCGAACACAATGGCGTTTGATTTCACATGCTTCACCACGCGCCAGGCAAAGCGCATCGCCTCGATTTCCTCGCGGGTCGGTGGGCGCTTGGTCTTCACTTTGGATTCCAGATCCTCCATGCCGAGCGCGCGCGGGTCGCTGTCCATCACCATGAAGCCGCCGGGGGCATTACGAATCGTCGGCTCACGCAGCGCTTCAGTCACGCTGGGCAGCATCTGGATCAGACGCAGGTTCTTCTTTTTCTGCAATAGCGCCCGCGCATCCGCATCGTAGTCCGGGGCGATGATGACATCTGTGAAGATCTCTGAGATGATGCGCGCCAGGCCCAGCGTCATGCTGCGATTGATCACGATCACGCCGCCAAAGGGTGCCTGCTTGTCGGTCTCAAAGGCCTTCGTCCACGCCTCGCGCAGATCTTCATCCGCACAGCCGACACCGCAGGGATTCGTGTGCTTTAAAATGGACACGCAAGGGCGGCGGAACTCCTGGATCAGCGCCGCAGCGGACTGGATGTCGAGCACGTTCGTGTAGCTCAGGTCTTTGCCGTGGAGCTGATTAAAGTAGCCGCCGAAGTGGCCATAAAGCGCCGCCTTCTGGTGCGGGTTGTCGCCATAACGCAGCTCGCTGTGCAGCGGCAGGGTCAGGGAGTAGGTCTTCTGCGTCGTCTGTTCGTTATTCAGGAAGCTAGCGATGGCTGAATCATAGCTCGACGTGCGCTGGAAGACCTTGCAGGCCAGCCGCTCGCGCGTCGCCAGCGTCGTGTCGCCCTTGTTCTCCTTCATCTCAGCCAGCACGCCCGCATAGTCAGCCGGGTCGGAGATCACGGTCACCCAGCGATGATTTTTTGCCGCACTGCGCAGCATGGACGGGCCACCGATGTCGATGTTCTCGATGGCCTCTTCCAGCGTCACGTCCTTCTTCGCCACTGTTTGCTCAAAGGGATACAGATTCACGATGACAAGATCGATCACCGGGATGTCGTGCTTCTTGGCGTTCTTTTTATCTTCTTCATTGTCACGGCGCTGGAGCAGCCCGCCGTGGACCTTGGGGTGGAGGGTCTTCACGCGACCGTCGAACATTTCCGGGAAGCCCGTGTGCTCTGAGACATCAATCACCGTCAGCCCGCCGTCCTTCAGATGCTTCGATGTGCCACCCGTCGAGAGCAGTTCCACCCCCAGTTCCGCCAGTCCTTTGGCGAAGTCGACCAGACCGGATTTATCAGAGACAGAAAGAAGAGCGCGAGCGATGGGCATGTCAGGAGTGTTGAGTTTCGGGAGGCGCGCAGTAAAGGGCGATTTGCCCGCGCGGCAAGAGCAGGATCAAAACGATCCCAAAGATCCAACACAGGAAAGCGGGCCTCCGAACCCGCAGCAGGTCGTTTTCCGGACAGACCCGCGAAGTCTCCCCGCAGGTTTGGGGTAGACTTGGTTCTCTCCTTTGGCGCAAGAGATCAAGACCGGCCCAAACCAGAAAGCCGTTAATGCCGGGCGGCTTATCTAACCCCAGGGGTATTGGCTGTCTCGTTCCTCGCAGCCATGCACCTTTTAGTGCTCTGCTACGCTGGTGATGGTAAGAGTGCCATCCTCATACTCAAAGTTGAACCTGCCATCTGGACTGGAGAATCGTAACTGCCCCGTATCGTAGTCTATCTCTTGCACAGGCACAGACACGCCTTCGATCGGCCCGATACCATGAGCTACACCATTCTTGGGATAAGCAAGCTGGGTGTCACGAGCAACGCGCTCCCAAGAACCCATCGAAAAGACTCCGCGACCCGAATGTGAAACGGTCAGCAGGTAAGCTCCTGTAAAATCGAAACCGGCAGCAACCAACCCTCCAATGAACATATGTTTGGGCATGATGTGTGTAGCGACCAAACGAATGGCTTTGTTTGAATGATCCGATTCAAGCCACAAGGGGGGCTGGAGGTCAAGCGTCGAGGACGACAGGCTTAGAGGCGGCGGGTGATCAAAAGGACGCGGAGCGCCTTGGAGTACGGCGGCTGTGACGCCGGTTTCGGGGGCCGGTGGAGGTTCGTTCGCTTGGCGTGCCGTCGAAAGCGGTGTCGTCGGGGCAAGTCTGCGCCTTGCCCTTTTGCCATCGCACTCTAAGACGCTGCCGCGTTGCAGGCAATACTCCCTCTTGGCATCACCTCACCTCTGCTTCACAGATGGGCCGCGCATGGATGTGACTCCCTCTTCTCTTTGGATTCAAACCGGCCTGGCTCTGGCTGGGGCGGTGGTGGGGGTGATGCTGCATCTGAAATGGCATCCGCTGCGGCGGCAGCTTTCGGATGCTTGGGACATCATGACGGGGATGCCTTGGCTGACGGTGCTGGGGGCGGCGCTGATGCTGATGGCGGAGGTGAGTGGTGAGCGCTGGGTGCGGCCGCTGGGGTCGCTGAATGATCTTCTGGTCTGGCGTGAAGTGGCGGCTCCGCTGGCGCTGGAGGCGCTGATGGAGCAGGGGCGGATGCTGCACGGGCTGCTGCCGGTCTGGCCTCTGGCGCTGATCCTGCCAGTGGCGCTGGCGCTGCTGAGCTGGCGGGTGCTGCGGTTTCCGTATCGCTATGGGCCACGGCGTCAGCAGCCTGTGGAGCGCTGGCTTTTACTGGCGGGGATGGTGGTCTCCTGGATGTGGGTGATTCTGGAAATCGTCCACGCGACACGCGGTCTGGCGGAGTGGCAGGAAACGATCCGTCTGGGGCTGCGATCCATCTTTCTCGCGGTGACGATGGCGCTGAGCCAAGTGATGCTGATCCGGCTGGTGATCGCGTGGGAGGAGCCGGAGCAGCCAGATGATCAAAAGGATCTAGGACTGGCTCTGGAGCATACTTTTGCGCGCTGGCGCAGTCTGGTGGCGTTGGCGGTGCTGGATCTGCTTTGGATTCTACTTCTGCCTGCGGATGGCTCGCCGACGGGTGTCTCCCGCTGGCTGCTGCTGGAGGCGATGTTTCTCTTTGTGGCTGTGCCGCTGGCGGTGGCGCGGGTGCCGGGATCGCCGCTGTCTCAGGGTGCGGCGGCGATGCAGATGCTGTTTCGTGCGCTGCTGCCGCTGATCGGCATCACCATCACGGCGGTGGTGGTGCTGTCTCTGGTGCGCTATGCAAGTGCTCTGATCATGGGACTCACGGGGCCGGATGACTGGCGCACGGTGGTGCTGATGCCGGTTCATGCATTGGTGCTTGCGACGGTCCGCAACTGGGTGTTTCTAGCCACTGTGCTTACCCTTCTCCGACATGGTTTCAAACCGTCCACTTCTGGACGAACTGCTTGATGTGACATGACTCCTGGTAGCTCCCTTTCCTCTGCCGAGATCGCCCAGCGTGCGAAGTCGAATCTAGCTCTCGCTCTGGCCTGTCTGCCGCCGGAGCGGCGCCGGGACATGATCTCCTTTTATGCGTTTTGTCGCGTGGCGGATGACATCGCAGACTCGGGATCACTCAGTGAGGAGGAGAAGGAAACGCAGCTCGCTCACTGGAAGAAGTGTGTGCTGGCCTGTGAAGCGCCGGGACATTCTGTGTTAGATGAGGTGATCGAGCTGCCCGGTAAATACGGCTTCCCGCGTGCTTGGCTGGCGGAGATTATCGACGGCGTGGCGAGTGATATTGTCCACACGCGCTACGAGACTTTTGAGCAGCTCCAGACCTACTGCTACAAGGTCGCGTCGGTCGTCGGGCTGGTCAGCATCTACATCTTCGGTCACAAAAACCCGCGCGCTGCTGAGTATGCAATCCAGCTCGGTTACGCTCTCCAGCTAACCAACATTATCCGCGATGTCGGTGAAGATGCGCGTGAGACAGGCCGCATTTATCTACCGTTGGAGGATTTGAAAAATTTCGGCGTCACAGAGCAGGAGATCATGAGTGGGCGGCACAATCAGCGCTTCGTTCAGCTCATGGATTATCAATACCGCCGCGCTCGCAGCTTTTACACTTCGGCGGCGCGTCTGCTGCCTGATGAGGATCGCGATAATTTGCTGGCATCAGAAATGATGGGGCAGATTTACTCGGAGATATTGGAGAAGCTGAAGCGCACGGATTACCCTGTCTTTGCCGAGCGCTGCCGCCTTTCCAAACCGCGTAAGGCGTGGATTCTCGGCACCTATCTCTTCAAAGGCTGGCTGGCGCGGAAGCGCGCCATAAACGCACGACACTCCGCTTGAACTACTTCGTCATTCGTCATTCGGATTTCGTCATTCTTCTTCCCTGATGCTCGATCCTCTCCACCTCCTGAGCGCTTACTGCGACGGGGCTTTTCCCATGGGAGATGATGACGGCACGATCTCATGGTTCCGCCCGCCGTTTCGCGGCATCTTGCCGGTCGTGGACTTTCACCTGCCGGCCCGCTTTGAGCGCTACATGAAAGGTGGTCACCCATTTGAAGTGCGCTGGAACACGGCCTTTGGGGATGTGATGCGCGGCTGTGCTGATCGCGAGGAAACGTGGATCACAGATGCCATTCTCGATAGCTATCAGGAGCTACACCGACTCGGCTACGCACACAGCGCAGAGGTCTGGCGCGCGGGGCGACTCGTCGGCGGTGTCTATGGCGTGTCCATCGGCGGCGCGTTCTTTGGGGAAAGCATGTTTAGTCGTGAGACTCAGGCCTCGAAGGTAGCTCTGACACATCTGCAATGGCGGCTCAAAGAGCGTGGTTTTATCCTCCATGACACGCAGTGGACCACGCCGCATTTGGCGATGTTTGGTGGTCACGAAATTCCCTGCGTGGAGTACATGGAGATGCTTCAGCGTGCGGTTCGCATCCCGACTTGTTTTGATGAACGGCCTCTGGGCGCGCAACTCGTCTTTCGGTGAAGCCGCAGGGGTGCGATGAGTGGTGATGTAAGACAGCCTTCGGCCTTGCCGGGTGAGTTGTTTCGTGGCAGATGACGCGACTCACGCATGAACTACGCCGACCTGACCCGCATCTACCATCAGCCTTTCTTTGATCTCATCAAGCAAGCACGCGCCATCCATGAAGAACACTGGACGAGCAATGAAGTGCAACTTTGCACCCTGCTGAGCATCAAGACCGGCGGCTGCAGTGAGGACTGTGGCTACTGCGCACAGAGCGCCCGCTACACGACAACGGTGCAGGCTGAGAAACTCATGGGCCGTGATGAAGTGATGGAGCGTGCGCTTGAGGCGCGTGCCAGCGGCTCGACCCGTTTTTGCATGGGTGCCGCATGGAAAGGCGTGCGCACTGGCACGCAGAAGTTTGATCAGGTACTCGACATCGTGCGTGACGTTTCAAAGCTCGGCATGGAAGTCTGCGTCACTCTAGGTGAACTCGGTGGTGAGGAAGCCCGCCAGCTCAAGGAAGCAGGTGTCACGGCCTACAATCACAACATCGACACATCGCCTGAGCATTACCCGAACATCGTCAGCACGCACACCTTTGATGATCGCCTGAGCACAATCCGTCATGCGCAGGATGCCGGGATGTCGGTCTGCTGCGGTGGCATTCTCGGACTCGGTGAGACGATCGAGGATCGGCTCCGCATGTTGGAGGTTTTGAGCAATTTCAATCCGCATCCCGAGAGTGTGCCGATCAATGCGCTGATGCCGATCAAAGGCACGCCGCTGGGTGAGAATGTGCAGGTGGACAGCTTCTCTTTGATCCGCATGATCGCGGTGACCCGCATCGCCATCCCACGCGCCAAAGTGCGCCTTAGTGCTGGCCGCACGAATCTGACTCGCGAGGCTCAAGCGCTCGCGTTCTTTGCCGGAGCGAACTCGATCTTCTACGGAGACAAGCTGCTGACCACCGCCAATCCACGCGCCAATGAAGATCTGATTTTGCTCCGCGAGCTGGGGCTTAGTGCCCAACAGCCGAACCCCAATATGCAGGCACCGCTGGCGGATGAAGTCCGTGAGCTGGCTCCTGCCTGTGCTGTGGGCTGCGGTGCTTGAAATATTTTTTATCAGCACCCCAAGATAGTCGAAGCTGAAGCGTAGGACTTTGGAACTTGTACTTTTTGCCGCACCATGTCTGACTCTCCTGTCCCACCGACTCCTTCGGATGCACCCGTCCCGCCGCAAGGCGACGTGACTCAGCCGATGGCGTATCCGCCAGGCTACCCGATGCAACCCGGCATGATGCCGCCAGGCTATCCGCAGGGTTACCCGATGCCGCAGGGCTATCCTCAACAAGGTTACCCGCAGCAGCCGATGGGTTATCCAGGTCAGCCACAGATGGGCTACCCGCCGGGTTATCCGATGCAGCCCGGCATGGCGCCGCCAGGCTATCCGCAGGGTTACCCGATGCCGCAGGGTTATCCTCAACAAGGCTACCCGCAGCAGCCGATGGGTTATCCGGGTCAACCTCCCATGGGCTATCCGATGCAGCCGGGCGTGATGCCGCCTGCACCTGCTGTGGCACCTCCAGCGCCTGTTTCTGCACCTGCGCCGATTTTGCCGACTCCAGTCACTGCGATCCCTGCCGCGCCCACGGATAATGCTGAGGCCGTGCCCGTGTTCGAGCATCATGAGGGTGAAGTTTATCATCCACCTGTGCTGACGCATATCGAAGCCGCCAAGCCTGCCAATGCTCTGGTGAAGTTTTGGCGCAAAGTGGGCGGTGGTTCGCTGACACTCAGTCTGGCCATTCATGCGGGTATCATCCTCATCGGCGGAGCCATCGTGGTCAGCTCGCAGCTCATCCAGAAGCAGGTCGATTTCCTGCCCGGTGGCGGCACTGCCGCAGGTCAGCAGGCCTCGGCAGACATGAAGCATAAAGTGCAGCAGAAAAAGCGCACTTCGATTAACAAGTCCGTGCCGATGAAGAAGATCGTGAGCACGAGCCAGAACTCAGCGATCTCACTCCCTGATGCACCGCCTGATCTGCTCGATGTGCCAGACGTGAGTTCCATGATGGGCGGTGGCTCGCTCGGTGGTGGCGGATTTGGAAAAGCTGGCAGCGGCGGTGGATTTGGCACTGGCATGGGCATGGGTGCCATGCAGGGATTCGTGAGTTTGCCGCCATCCATGAAGCAACGTTGTGCGCCACAGGAGCGCTTGCAGAAGCTCTCTCAAAATGGTGGCAGCCCCGAGTGTGAGCGTGCCGTTTCAAACTCGCTGGAGTGGCTGAAGTCCAAACAAAATCCCAACGGTTCCTGGGGTGGCTCAAACAAAGCGGCCATGACCGGATTGGCCCTGCTCTGCTATCTAGGCCGCTGTGAGACGCCCGATTCACCCTTCTATGGTGACGCCGTGATGAAGGGCATCATGTATCTGATCGAGCTATCCAAGAGGAACGAGTTCGGAGCCATCACGGAAGACTTTAAAGGCAACGCAGGAGCCTATGAGCACGGCATCGCGACCTATGCGCTCGGTGAAATGTACACGCTGGCTCGAATGGGCAGCAAGGAACTCCCAGGCATGAAGGACGCCTTTGTCAAAGGCGTGGAGCTCGTCATCAAATGTCAGAACAAAGCAGATGCGGGTAAGGCTGAGGGCTCGTGGGATTACTACACCAAAAACATTTCTGAAGGCAGCCCCACCTCGAAGCGTGATGACCTCTCCGTTGCGGGCTGGCAGTATCAGGCGCTGAAGGCAGCCAAGTTCACCGGCCTGAAGATTGAGGGGTTGCACACAGCCATCGACAAGACCTGTGACTACATCGAGCGCATGCAGTCAAAGGACGGTGGCTTCGGTGGTCAGAATCGTGACCAAGCTTACAATCAGTGGAGCCTCACCGGCACTGGCGCGCTCGGCTTGCAGACGCTGGGTAAAGGCCGCACCGTTTCGATCAAGAAGGGTATTGAGTTTCTGCGTAAATTCATCACGGCAGAGCCACTGGACTGGAACAAAAACTGCAACTTGTACAGTTGGTACTATTACACTCAAGCCTTCTTCCAAACCGGTGGTGAGGACTGGAAATTCTACAACGCGCAGTTCCTCCCGCAGATCCTCGCTGCGCAGAATCCAGATGGCAGCTTTAAGAAAGCACGGCCCAACATGCCCATCGCTGATGCTGCCGATCCGATCTATCGCCAATGCCTCTGCACCCTCCAGCTTGAGGTCTTTTATCGCTATCTAAAAGTCGGTGATCGTGAGGAAGAGTCCTTCTTCGACCGCAAGTAAAGGAACCGTGCGCATGGGGCGAGCGGGAGTCTTCTTTCTGCTTTTCATTCCTGTGAGTCATCTGTTAAGACAGGGCTGATGCACCGCCTGAGCCATCTCCTGATCAGTCTCGCCTTCACCAGTCTGGTGCAGGCGCAGCTCAGCTATACCGGCGGGGTGGTGTTTCAGGATTTTAATTCACTGCCAAGCAGCGGTACTTTTTCCTTCACCAGCAAGGGGCCGCAAGCACTCGACCAAGCACCGATCAATGCACTGGCAGCCGCAGGCTGGAGTCTCTATGCAAATGTGGGCACGCCCTTGTTCTTCGCTGTCGATGCAGGCGGTAGCACGACGCCCTCCGTTTACTCCTATGGTACGAATGGCAGTCAGGAGCGGGCCTTGGGTTTTCTTGCCAATAGCACACGCACCTCTCGCGCTGGCCTGAGGTTTTTGAATAGCACCGGCAGCACGATTACGCAGTTCACACTTTCCTTTGCAGGTGAGGAGTGGCGCAGCGGCGGCACGCTGAATGCAAACACGCTGGCATTCGGATACCAGATTCAGTCGGCCGCTTTCGATATCGACAATGGCAGTGGCTACACGGCCATTACCGCACTGAATTTCAACTCGCCAACCAACTATGCACAAGGCGCGGCGCTGAATGGCAATCTCACTGCGAATCGCGCTCTCGTGTCAGCCGTGGTGAATGTGAGTTGGCCTGCTGGGCAGATACTGATGGTTTCATGGCGAGACAGCGACTCGACGGGTGTTGATGATGCCCTGGCGATTGATGACGTGGCCTTTCATGCAACTCCGGCCACTCCAGTAACACCGCTGGTTTTGAACACGATACCAGCGGCTGCTGCCAACGACGTGACGGTGGCTTCACGCATGTCGGTGCTATTTAATCAGCCGGTAACAGTAGCTGGTAATTGGGCACAGCTCGTGGATTCAAATTCGTCGCCTGTTTCAACCAGTATTGCCGGTGGGCCGATGCGTTTTGAAATCACACCGACAGCGCGGCTACAGCCCGGGGTGAACTACACGCTCACGGTTGTTGGTTCGCAGGTGACGAATTCAGGCGGGACGCCGATGGCTGCAAACGTGATCATTCCTTTCACGGCTCAAGCGGCGAGCGTGAACCCGCAGTTCATCAGCGCGGTGCAGGGCACCGGAACAACGACGCCACTCAGCGGTCAAGTCGTGACAGTGACGGGTGTAGTCACGGCAGATTTCCAAGGGCCACCACCGGCGCTCGGCGGTTTTTTTATTCAGTCTCTACCCGCAGATGTGGATGTCGATTCGGCAACTTCTGAAGGACTGTTTGTTTATGACTTTGCGTCTGAAGGCACCGCTTCAGTGGCTGTCGGTGATGTCGTGACTCTCACTGGTGCCGCCGCAGAGTTTGGCTCGCAGACACAGGTTTCAAATCTGACCGCATTGACGATCAGCGGCAGCACAGCACTGCCTGCACTGACGGATGCTGCGCTGCCCGTGATCACCAGCTCTGGCTTGGAGTCCGTGGAGTCCATGAGGGTCCGATTTCCTCAAACGCTGCATGTGACTTCGACGGGTGCGTTTGCTGGCTTTTCTGGCAGTTACGCCGCCAATGGTGAGCTGCTCTTGGCTGCCGATGGGCCACTCGTTGAGCCGACGGAAGTGATCGACCCAAACGATGATCCTGCATCAGGAACGACGACCACTGGAATCACTAATGTTACGGCGATCACGACTCAGACTGCAGCAAATTCATTGCGAACGGTGGTGCTGGATGATGCAAGCAACACGAACTATCCCGATCCGACTCCTTACCTGAATGCTCAAGGCACGCGCCGCTGTGGCGACACAGTGGCGGGCCTCTCCGGCATCCTTTCCTACAGTGGCGGCCGCTACCGCGTTCAGCCAACAGGGAGCGTGACTTTCGTAGATTCAAATCCACGTCCCGTGACACCACCGATTCTCGGCGGACGAATCAAAGTGGCTGCGATGAATGTGCTGAATTACTTCACTACATTCGGCGGAGCCAATGATCGAGGCGCAGGCAACGCCACTGAATTTCAGCGGCAAAAGGACAAAGTGATTTCAGCACTCATCGGGCTAGATGCAGATGTGCTGGGCCTCATTGAAATCCAAAACACAACCCCTGCGATCAATGATCTGCTTACTGCATTAAACGCTGCCGTGACCAATGGGGCATACTCGCTAGTAGCTGATCCCGCGAATGGCCCCGGAGGCGACTACATCCGCTGCGTGTGGCTGTATCGCTCGTCGAAGGTCGGGCTTTTCGCCCCCTGCTATTCAGACAATGACATTGTTTGGAACACGCCTAATCCGCTGCGGCAACCTTTGGCTCAAGTGTTTATGGAGAACACCACAGGAGAGCGCTTCATCGGCTGCCTCAATCACTGGAAGTCAAAGTCCTCAAGTGGTGCCACTGGTACCAATTTAGATCTTGGTGATGGCCAAGGTGCCTGGACTGATCTTCGCCGTCAGCAGGCGGCTCGGCTGCACACTTGGCTTCAAGGCATCTCGTCTGATGTCGGTGAGAATGATGTTTTGATCGTGGGTGATTTGAATTCACTTGGTGAAGAAGATCCGCTCGATGTGCTGCGCGCCAGTGGCTATGCAGATCAAAGCGCACGCTTCGACAGCAATGATTACAGCTATCGCTTCGCCGAGCTTCGCGGCAGGCTCGATCACGCCTTTGCTGCGCCGACCATGACCACTCAGATCACCCAAGTCGGTCACTGGCACATCAACGCTGATGAACCTGCTTTCTACGACTACAACACCGAGAACAAGAGCGCTGCGCATCTGCTGCTCAATGTGGGCACGCCTTTCCGCAGCAGCGATCATGATCCGATCCTCGTCGGCATCAGCCTGAGTCCACAACCGACGACGTATGCGATGTGGGTCGCTGCTCGCGCCTGGGTGCCGAGCGCGAGCAAGTTGGCGTTGGATGATCCCGATGCAGATGGCCTAAAAAACCTGGTGGAATTTGCCCTGAATACGAACCCTGAAGCTGAGAGCAACGCGCAGATGCCGGTGGCGAATCGTGCGGGCAATGAACTCCGTTTTGATTACCGCAGTCGGGTCATGCTGAGTGGCACGCAGATCATTCCTGAATGGTCAGAGGATCTGAATGCTTGGCAAGACATGACCTCAATCAGCACCCAGCAAAATCTCGACACACAGACAGAACTCAAGCGTGCGGTGATCTCGACGGTCGGGAAGGACAAGCTCTTTGTTCGGCTGCGCGTGACGGGGCCGTAAGTGCGTCAGGCCTTGACCTGTTTCGCCTTGAGCGCGGCGACGACATGCGGCGGCACGAACTGATTCACGTTCCCTCCGAGTCGGGCGATCTCCTTCACCAGCCGACTGCTGATGTAGGTCAGTTCTTCGCGTGGCATGAGAAACATGGTTTCCAAATTGGGCTCTAACTTGCGGTTCATGAGGGCTAGCTGGAACTCAAATTCAAAGTCGCTGACGGCACGCAGACCGCGCACCAGTGCCATGGCTTTTTGCTGGCGGGCGAAATCGACTAGCAGTCCTTCAAAAGGCATGACGCTCAGGTTTGGCAGATGCTCAGTGGCGGCTTGCAGCATGTCCACGCGCTCTTCGACGGTGAAGAGACTCTGCTTCGAGTTATCCTTGGCGACAGCGACGATCAGCTCATCGAAAAGACCCGAGGCGCGCTGGAGCACGTCGAGGTGACCATTGGTGATGGGATCAAAGCTTCCTGGATAAATGGCGCGGCGCATGGTTCGACGATAGCGATGGCTCAGGATGACGCAAGGCGCTCACTTCCCGCCAGCACTCATCGGTAGCGGCATCTTCCACACGGCGGCATCTCGCGGGATTTCTTCGAGTTCCATGAATGGGGCAGCGGCGGGATTGAGATGACTTGTGCGCGCTACTTGCGAAGGATCTGTCGGAGTTGAATCTGCTGCTGAGATGCCTGGGGGCAGGGGTTCACTGCCGGGTGTCAAAGAGCGTGGCTCGACTCGTGTCCAGACTTTGGTGGACCAGTATTCGTTCTTCCAGGTTTGCCCCGGTGTTGACCGGACATAGATGGCAAAGCGATCAAATAGGATTTCTGGGACATAGCGGCTACCGACCATCGAGACGAGTGGCGGGTTGCTTGGATCGGGGCTGGATTCGGTGGATTCGAGCAAGTATTCGCGATCATTGAGTTTCACCACGACCCACGCATGACCGCCGAGATCTCCATAGCGGCCCAGAGCCACGCGTGCCTGGAAGCCGCGAGTGAGTAGCCAGTCACAGAGATAAATGGCGGAGTCTTCACAGTCTCCCTGGCCCAGGCGCTGAGTCTCCAGACTGGTTTGCCAAGCGTCAGTGGCCTCTTTTTTCAATCCAGGATCACGGGTATAAATGCAGTTCCCATGGACGGCTGAGCAGATGGTGAATAGCTCATACACTCTCGATATATCTTTGGTAAAGACCGCTGGTGGTGCGTAGCCGGTGAGGAACTCATTCACGTAGCGGAACTTCCCAGACATATCCGCAGCCACCACGGCATAGGTGCGGCGGCAGCTCGGGCACTCCAGCCCGAGGCTGCTTTGCTGGCGCGAAATACGCACGACATGCGGATGCTTGCAGTGGGTGCATTTGCTGAAAAATGCGTCTTCTTTTCTGTCGGCTAGGGATTCGGGACTGAAGTCGATGAGCCTATGCCCCAAGATGATGAGAGCCTGCTGATTGAGTCCGCCTGCCGAGGATCTGACGGCACAGCCCAAGTGGGTCATTTCCAGAGGTGTCTTTTCGGTAAAGCTCTGAAATTCATCCAGCAGCGTCTTCAGGGTCGGTCCGTTGGCGGTGCAAATGGACACGCGATAGTAACGGGGCAGAGCGTCTTGCACCATTTTGGTCACTGCGCTCATGTCATCGAGCACCATGTTCGGAAACTGCTTTTCGACCCAGGTGTCGAGTTCTGGATCGACCCGCAGCATGGGCTGACGCGCTGCGATTCGGGCGTAATTTAGACGATCCACGAGATCCACGCGGAAGCGCACGCTCGAGTAGCTTTGGTTTTCGCCACTGTACCATTCATGCGCCTTCTCTTTCACCGCGGTTACATAGCCCTTCTGGTGCGCCACGAGTCCGCCGACGAGGCTGACTAAAGCTAGAATGGACCATGTGACGAGGCGTGGGAACATATCAGGAGTCTCAAATTATAGTATTTATAATCCACCTAGCAAGACTAAACATGCTAAAGCAAGACGTGCTGCGCATGAAATATTTGGATGGCATAGAGTCCTGTAGTCGTCATGGGGTGGATCTTGCTTAGAATTAAAAGTGCTTGTCCAAGCTCCAATTACTCTGCTTGAATCCAATTTCTGATGAATCTAAACCACATCTATCTTTCCTGCTTCCTGATGGGCGCACTTGTTTTTGCGCCTACGAGCACACAAGCTCAGACCCTGATTGATCCGTCACGCACCGCCCAGGACACTTCAACATCTCTTTCAAATGATGACGAGTCTTCAGTGGGCGGCAGCACCGTTGCTGAGGAGTCCACGGGTGACTCGGACCTAGGTATTCAGGTCCTTTTAAAGCGTAACGAGAATGCACACCCCTTTTCTGTCTGGGTTGATAGCAGCGGCTTCTGGACGGATAACGCGGCCAATGTCAGCACGGGTGAAACGCAAGACTACTTTTATGCAGGTGGCGTGAATGCAGCGTGGCGCTACAAACTCGGAGACCGCTATTATGCGGACGCCTATTTGGGACAGCATTGGTATCGCTATGATTCGATGCGCCAGTTGGACTACGATAACGGTGAGGTCAGCTTTGGCCTGCTGGCCGCACTGCCTGAGCTGAAGGACTCGATCTTTCACCTCCACTACTACTACCAGCGTATCACTCAAGACATCACGGACAGCTCCATCTATGATGCTCACCAAATCCGTGTGGGGCTTCAAAAGGCCATTCAAATCAACGCAGCCAACAGTCTCAACATCGGGCTTACCAGTTCATACGGTGTTGGCACATCACCCGAGCTTTTGCAGCGTCATGAGCATGCCTTGCAGTTGGGCTACAAGTACAAGGTTTCGAGCCAAGTGGTGCTATCACTGAGTTACCGTTTAGCCTACTTCGACTACTTCAATATGCAGGGGCGTGAGGACGTCTATCAGAACTTGGGAGCCGCAGTCACCTACCGGCCATGTGTGAATTTTGAAATGAGTGCTGGCTACTACTATGCCATCAATCAAAGCAGCAATGCCTTCTTCGATTACCAGACGCAGCTTGGTGGCATCAGCGTGGCAGCAAAGCTCAAGTTCTGAAGTCCCCTTTGTTATTAATTCTATTTTCCTTTTTATGAAGACGAAACTATCCCAAGCGCTGCTGACCACGGCCTGCCTACTGACCACGCTGCCAGCCTCTACTATTGCCGCAGAATTTTTGCAGGCAGAAATCACCCGTGTATCTAATGATGTAAAAGTGCTGAAGGCCAATGCTGCGCCCAAGGCGGCGGCGGTCGGCCTAAAGCTCGATCCAGTAAGCACCATCGCCACGGGTCCTGATGCGCGCGCGGAGTTGCGTTTCCCTGACAAAACGCTCACTCGTCTGGGTGCCAATTCACGCTTCACTTTGAAGGGGCAGTCACGTACGCTCGATCTCAATGAAGGCACCATGATGCTGCAAGTTCCCAAAAATCAGGGTGGAGCCAAAGTGCGCACCGCCGGAGTCACCGCTGCTCTGACTGGAACCACCGTCCTGATCGAGTTTCACCCAGGTGGGATTATCAAATTCATCGTCATCGAGGGAGAGTCCGCCCTGTTTTTAAATAAGAAAACGGGCATCTCGCAGATCGTTAAGGCTGGGCAGATAATTACCATGAAGGATGGGGATTCCTCGATTCCACCACCACAGGATGTCGATCTCGCCAAGCTGCTCAAATCTTCAAAACTAATCAGTCTTAATGACCCCACTCAGCCTAACCAAAGACAGATCACTGATGCAATGGAGGTACAGGAACGTCTGATTAAGGATGGCGATCTAGTGAACGGAACCTTCGATATTCCCGAAATGGGTCTGAGCATTGGCCTCAGCAACAACACCCGAACGAACATTATCAATCAACCGGAAGTGCACCATGAACCGGAGCAGCTAGAGTAATATTAGGATGGCATTGAAATCTGCTTCAGTGCTCGGTTGAGTGGCTAGCACTCTTGCGCTTTTTATTTCCACCGGTTGTCGCTCATGTTGCGCCTGCCTTGGCCTATCTGAATTCATTGTGTCGATCAGGCACAGTTGCTCGCCTCATCCGTGACAGTCTTGCGCCAAGTGTGAGTCGAGTTTTCTGACACCAATACGTGCCAAGCCTTGCCAAATAAGGCATGATGCGTTGTTCTGTCATCGTGGCACATTGGCAGCGTAAAGACAGGTCACCAACCAGCCAACCACCATGAGCCCCGAAAAATTCACCGTCAAACTCCAGGAAGCTTTCAATGCCTCGCAGTCCATCGCCACACGGCACGGACATCAGGAATTAAAGCCTGCTCATCTCTTTCTTGCGCTCCTCGAACAAGAAGGGGGAATTGCCACGCCTTTGTTTGAGAAGGCGGCCGTGAATCCAGCCGCAGCCCAAGGCTTAAAGGCTGGAGTCGAAGCAGTGCTCGCAAAGCAGCCGAAGGTCAGCGGAGGCTCTAGCGGGCTGCATCTCTCGAATGAGTTCCGCGAACTCATTACGAAGGCCGAGGACGAGCAGAAGAAGCTCAAGGACGACTTCCTCAGTGTGGAGCACATTATCCTGGCTCTCTTCAAAACGAAGACGGAACTGTCCGAGGTGCTGAAGCAGGCCGGGCTGACCTACGATACCGTTTCCAAAGGTCTCACTGCCGTGCGTGGCTCGCAGCGGGTGGTCGATCAGGACCCTGAGGGCAAATATCAGACGCTGGAGAAATACGGCACCGATTTGACCGCCCGAGCGAAGGCCGGGAAGATCGATCCCGTGATCGGTCGCGATGAGGAAATCCGCCGCGTGATGCAGGTGCTCAGCCGCCGCACGAAGAACAACCCCGTGCTTATCGGTGAGCCAGGCGTCGGCAAGACGGCCATCGCGGAAGGTCTCGCACGCCGCATCGTCGCTGGTGACGTGCCGGATTCGCTCAAAGGGAAGAAGCTCATCAGCATGGATCTCGGCGGTATGATGGCGGGCGCGAAGTTTCGTGGCGAGTTCGAGGAGCGGCTCAAAGCCTTCCTCAAAGAGGTCACTTCGAGCGATGGCGAGATCATTCTCTTCATCGACGAGCTGCACACCATCGTCGGCGCAGGCAAAGGCGAGGGCGCGATGGATGCGGGCAATCTTTTGAAGCCGCAGCTTGCTCGCGGTGAGTTGCGCTGCATCGGCGCGACCACGCTGGATGAGTATCGCAAGCATATCGAAAAAGATCCCGCGCTGGAGCGTCGCTTCCAGCCGGTGAAAGTCGGTGAGCCGAGTGTGGAAGACACCATCGCCATCCTGCGCGGACTCAAAGAACGCTACGAGGTCCACCACGGCGTGCGCATTCAAGACAACGCCATCATTGCTGCCGCCACGCTGAGCAATCGCTACATCACTGACCGCTTCCTGCCCGACAAAGCCATCGACCTCGTCGATGAAGCCGCCAGCCGCATCAAGATCGAACTCGACTCCATGCCCACGGAGATCGACGTCATCGAGCGCCAAGTCATGATGGGCGAGATGGAGCGTCAGGCCTTGAAAAAAGAGAAGGACGCGGCTTCCAAAACCCGAATCGAAAAGCTCGACAAAGAGATCGCTGACCTCAAAGAAAGCTCCTCGGCACTGAAAGCGCAGTGGATGAAGGAAAAGGAATCCGTGCAGGTCGGTCGAAAGATGAAGGAGGAACTCGAACGCCTCCGCACCGAGCAGGAGCAGGCGCAGCGCCGTGGCGACTTCGGCCGTGCGGGTGAGATTCAATACGGCCTCATCCCTGATCTCGAAAAGAAGCTGGCCGCCACGTCCACGGAAAACAAAGAACCCCGCGCCGCACACACCTTGCTGCGCGAGGAAGTCACTGAAGAAGACATCGCCCGCGTCGTGGCGAACTGGACCGGCATTCCCGTCTCACGCCTGCAAGAGGGCGAGCGCTCGAAGCTCGTGAAAATGGAAGAACGCCTCGGCAAACGCGTCATCGGTCAAAAGGACGCCATCACCGCCGTCAGCAATGCCGTGCGCCGTGCGCGTGCAGGCATTCAGGATGAAAACCGGCCGATTGGGAGCTTCCTCTTCCTCGGCCCCACCGGCGTCGGCAAGACGGAACTTTGCAAAGCCCTCGCCGAGTTCCTCTTCGATGACGACAGCGCGATGACGCGCATCGACATGAGCGAATACATGGAGAAGCACAGCGTCAGTCGCCTGATCGGTGCGCCTCCCGGCTACGTCGGTTATGAAGAAGGTGGCCAGCTCAGCGAGGCCGTGCGTCGTCGGCCTTACAGCGTTGTCTTGTTTGACGAGGTGGAAAAAGCGCACCCAGATGTCTTCAACACGCTGCTGCAAGTGCTCGACGACGGTCGCATCACCGATGGTCAGGGCCGCACGGTGGATTTCAAGAACACGGTCCTCATCATGACCAGCAACATCGGCAGCAACGTCATCCAGGACGTGTCCAACGCCGAACAGCGCGACGCCTTGGTGCGCGACAGCCTGAAGCAATTCTTCCGCCCCGAGTTCCTCAACCGCATCGACGAGATCGTCATCTTCGATCGCCTCGACGCCGCGCAGCTCGACCAGATCGTCAAGATCCAGCTCCAGCGCGTCATCGATCGCCTCGCCAAGCAGAACATCCACCTCGCCGTCACCGACGACACCACCCGCTACCTCGCCGACGCCGGCTTCGATCCCGTCTATGGCGCACGTCCCCTGAAACGCGCCATCCAAAAACACCTCCTCGATCCGCTGAGCTTGGCGGTCCTCGAAGGCGGCTTCAAAGACGGCGATCACATCACGGCGGTGATGAAAGGCGGGAAGCCGGTGTTTGAGAAGATGTGAGGCTCATCCCTCGCCTTGTGCTCCTCGCGGTCTCCGTTATTGTCCCACATGACCGATGACCTCCAGGAACCTATTCGCCGGAAGGTGGGCGGCAGTCTCTCCCGACTGCCACCACTGAAGCGCCTGGAAATGCTCCGACTGAATGCGAAATGGCTGCGTGCTTGCTCAGGTCGGATTTCCGAACTCGATCGGCATCCCGCTCGAAAAACTGTTGGTGCGGCTCGCTGATCACGGCGTGCAGTTCATCGTCGTCGGAGGCGTCGCAGTAGCGCTTCAGGGCTACCTGCGCACCACGGAGAATGTGGATGTGCTCGTCGAAGCCAGCCGCTAAAACGTGACACGCCTTCTGGAGGCCTTGGCAGACTACGGTGAAGGCTTTGCCCGCGAACTGACTTCCGACGACTTCACCGATGACGAAGGAGCCATCCGCATCGTCGAAGAGTCCGAGTTCTGCCAGATCGACATCTTCACCCGAATGACTGGCTTGTATTATCACGACCTGCTTTCAGATGCCGGAACGCTCGATCTCAGCGGGCGCACCATTCGCTACGCATCCAAAGCATCCCTCATCCGACTCAAGTCATCGTCTGTGCGCGAGAAGGACCGGCTGGATGTAATCGCTCTCAGCCGATTGGCTCAAGAGGCTCGCTGAGACACCGGCTTCAAAGGCGGCGGCCACTTCACCGCTGTAATGAAGGACGGGAAGCCGCAAACGTGAAAGGGCGATGGGTGTGGATCTACCACGCGCCGCCGG
>CAZOVY010000052.1:0-43153 GCA_964583255.1 uncultured Prosthecobacter sp. | reverse complement strand
GGCACGCGGCTTTTCGACGGGAAGGATTACTTCACGATCTATGACTTCGTGAAAGCGCATCTCAATTTTCTGGATCCAGAATGGGATGGCGAGCCTGCCGCTGAAGAACCATGCGAAAAGTGCGGTGTGAATCCATGCGTGTGCGTGAAGACGCCACCGAAGCCTTGCTCCAAATGCGGAAAGTCACCATGCGAATGCCCGGATGAACCGTGCGAAGTCTGTGGACAGACCAAGTGTGTCTGCAAGAAGCGGAACCAAGTGAAGGTGAAGCTGGCCGACGGCAAAGAGCGCAGCATCCAGCACATGATGATGACAAGCTTCTGGCACCCGGACGGCACGCCGATGTCGTCCAAGCAGTTCATGGAGATGCTCTTTGGCAAGCTGCCCGAGTTCTTCCAGAGCGAAGACGAACTGCGCGCCCTGTGGAGTGAGCCACTGACCCGCAAGAAGCTGCTCGAAGGCTTGGCGGAGAAAGGTTTCAAAAAGGAGGTGCTGACCGAGATGCAGTCGATCATCGACGCGGAGAGCAGTGATCTTTTCGATGTCCTGGCTTATGTGGCCTACTCGCTACCGACACTCACACGGGAGCAGCGGGCAGAGAAGGCCAAGGTGGAAATCAGCACGCACTTCAACAGCAAGCAGCAGGTCTTCCTCGACTTCGTGTTGTCACACTATGTTAGTGTCGGTGTGGAGGAACTCGATCAAGATAAGCTCACGCCGCTACTGAAGCTCAAGTATCACGACTCCATCCAAGACGCCGTGGCCGATCTCGGCAATGACGTGGGCCAATCGTTCGCGGGCTTCCAAAAGTATCTGTATCAGGACGTGGCGTGATTGGCAGGGGGCAGCTGATTCCTATGGCAAGATTCCCGTTGTTTGAACTCAGAATGACGATGGGCGAAATCAGAATGACGAATGACGAATGACGAATGACGAATGACGAAGGATCTGAACTTCGGCCTATCGCTTCACGGCATCCCAGACCTTGGTGTACTTGGCTAGATCGGGGCCGAGGTCCTGGATGATTTCACTCTTGGCGCGGACTTCGTCGGTGATGATGACGGCGGGGTTCTTGAGGAATTCGGGGCTGACCTTTTTCAGGGCTTCGGTGTTCGGGCAGAGGTAGCCCATCCACTGCATGTTCTGGGCGGCGGCGGTGGGGTCGAGCAGGAAATTAATGAAGGTGTGGGCCAGCTCTTTTTGCGGGGCGGACTTGGGGATGACCATTTCGTCACAGCTCATGGTGACGCCTTCCTGCGGGATGAGGATGCCGACTTTGGGGTTCTCCTGGGTGAGCTGAAAGAGGTCGCCACTGTAGCCATGCACGAGCAGGAACTCGCCTGAATCGAGTCCGGCTTTGTAGCCTTCGTTGTCAAACTTGGCGGCGTTGTTTTTCCAACGCAGCAGGACTGCCTGAGCGGCGGCGAGCTGGGCGTCATCGCGCGTGTTGATGCTGTGGCCGAGAGATTTTAAGGCTGCGCCGATGGTCTCGCGCATGTCATCGAAGAGGGTGATGCGCTGGGCCAGCTCCGGGCGCTCAAACATGGACCAGGAGGGCAGGGGGGCTTTCACTTTGTCCTGCCGATAGGCGATGACGGCATAACCCAGGGTGTAAGGCACGCTATGGAGCATGGTCTTGTCGGAGACCTTGTCGAGCACGGCGGGGTCCACGTGCTTGAGGTTAGGCAGTTTGGCGTGGTCGAGCTCACTGAGCAGGCCTTCCTGAGCCATGACCTGGATCATGTAGCTGGTGGGGACGATCACGTCGTAGCCGGTGGCTCCAGCTTTGAGCTTGGCATACATGGCCTCATTGGAATCGAAGGTGTCGATGACGATGCGGCAGGCATGATCGGCCTCGAACTTCTCCACCGCCTCTGGGCTGATGTAGTCTGCCCAGGTGAAGAGGTGCAGGGTCTCGGCGGCCTGTAGCGGCAGGACGGCGAGCGCGAGTAGCAGGAGCGACTTCATGATTGCTTGGGGAAGCGTGTGCAGATGCCGCCACCGGCGACGACGGTGGGGAGCTGCTCGGCCTGACGACCACTGGCGATGATGCACTCGACGCCGCCACGCACGGCTTCCTGGACGGCGCGCAGTTTTGAAATCATGCCGCCGGTGCCTAGCTTGGTCTTTTCTTCCTGGGCGTGATGGATGACGAGATCGACATCTGCGACGACGGGGATGGGGCCTTCTTCTGGCTTGGTCATGTCACGCAGCAGGCCGGGGGCGCTGGTGAGTAGGATGAGCAGGTCGGCTCCCCAAAGGCAGGCGATGCGGGAGGAGAGTTTATCGTTGTCACCAAAGCGCAGTTCCTCGATGGCGACGCTGTCGTTCTCATTGATGACGGGCACGACTTGGGGGAAGTCGAGCAGTCGCTCCAGCGTGGCTTTGACTCGGCTGGCGCGGTCGGTCTGGGCCAGATCTTCATGCGTGACGAGAAGCTGGGCGACATGGAGTCCGTGATCACGCAGCAGATTTTCATAGGCATGCATGAGATGGGTCTGGCCGACGGCTGCCAAGGCCTGAAGGGTGGTCATGTCGGTGGGGCGCTCATTCAACTCCAGTGGCTTCAAGCCTGAGGCCACCGCGCCACTGCTGACGACGACGACACTGTGCCCGGCGGCTTTCATCAAGGCCACGGCTTCGACAAGCTTGCGCAACTGCACGGGATCAGGCTCTGGGCTGTTGAGCTTGGTGAGGATGCCGGTGCCGAATTTGAGGACGATGCGCTTGGTTGCTGTGCTGGACATGGTGGAGGCGCAGAAAAGAACACGCTAGCCGTGCTCGCAAGGGCTTCTCTCACACGACCTGACGGACACCTTCAGCGCTGCTGAGCGTGGTGAGTGTGCCGTCGGGGAGGGAGAGGATGAGGTGGCCTTCGCTGTTCAGGTCCATGGCGTGACCGAAGAGTTCGCGGCCTTCGACGGTGGCGCGAATCTGGCGACCGATGAGCCAACTGCGGTCGCGCACTTCGGCGACGGATTCATGGAAGCCGTGATCAAGGCGCTGAAACTGGTGATGAAGCTGACGCAGCAGGACCAGAGCGAGCTGCTGGCGATCTAGCTCGCGGATGATGGGTCGCTGGAGGGCTGTGAGCAGGGAGGTGGCTGAGTTTGCAAGCTCAGGTGGGAAGTCGCCTGTGTTCACATTGAGTCCGATGCCGAGGACGATGGCCATGCCCTGCGGTGGTGTCACGGCTTCGGCGAGTAGGCCGCTGACTTTGCGATCATGCAGATACACGTCGTTCGGCCACTTGATCATGGGCTTTAAAGGCAGCTCATCTTCAATGGCACGGCAGATGGCCAAGGCAGCGAGGGTGGTGAGACGAGGCCACAATGCGGTGGGCGCGTCAGGCCGCAGCAGTAGTGAGAGCATGAGATCCTTACCCTTTGGCGTGACCCAGCGGTTGTCGCGGCGACCGCGCCCGGCGGTCTGTGATTCGGTGAAGAGGACGAGGCCTGCTGGCTCACCCGCCATGGCGGCCTCACGCACGGCATCACTGGTGGAGCCGATCTCGTCGGCGACCTGCACGCGCCAGGGCAGGGCTTCGGCCTGGCAGGCTGCATTCAGGGCGCTGGCATCGAGTCGGCTCATGGCAATTGATCGCCAGGGTGCAGTTCTTCGTGGTCGCCGACGCACTCCAAATGCGTGGTGAGATGCACCTGATGATCAACACTGTGCTGCACGGCGCTCTCGATCTGAGTGGCGATGCGATGTGCGTCACGCAGGGAGATGTCATCGGGGAAGAGGAAATGTACATCGACATAATGTACATGCCCGGCATTGCGATGGCGCAGCGCGTGGAAGGTGACGCCATGTTTGGCGGTCTCTCGGGCCAGGGATTCATCCAGCACACGCGTCAGCGCCGGATCAGCGTGATCCATGAGTCCGATGACGCTTTGGCGAAGCAGGTCATAACCTGAGACGAGGATGTTTGCGGCCATGAGCAAACCGCAGATGGGGTCCCACCAGGGCTGACCTGTGAGATGCATGAGACCGAGTCCCACGAGAGCACCGAGGCTGGTCCAGCAATCGGTGAGCACATGCTTGCCATTGGAGACGAGGATGAGGGAGTTTTGTCCGCGACCAATGCGCAGGAGATACCAGCCGAGTCCGCCATTGATGATGATGGTGAGGGCGGTGATCCAGACACCCGCACTGAGATTGGCGACCTCCGCCCCGCCGATCCAGCGGCGCACGGATTCATAGATGATGAAGACCGCGGCGAGCACGATGAGTCCGCCTTCAACACCGGCTGAGAAAAAGGAAATCTTGCTGTGGCCATAGCGGTGATCTTCATCGGCTGGCTGCCCGGCCAACCAAAGGCTGTAAGTGGCAAAGATGACGGCGGCGACGTGAACGACGGACTCTGCGGCATCGCCAAGAATCGCCGCTGAGCCGGTGAGCAGATACGCGCCCATCTTGAGCACGAGCATGACAAAGCCCGTGATCAAAGAGAGTCGCATCGCTGACGAGGCGCTGGCGGATGCGGAGTTCATGACAGTAGCAGTTCACACACGCGCTCAGTTTCTGCTAGGCTCTCCAAGCACTGCCAGGGCTGGTGAATGCGCAGAGCGTCGGCCTGGAAATGGCCTGTGCCAACCGCGAGGCAGCGTGCGCCGATGGCATGGGCGCAGGAGATGTCCTTTGGCGTGTCGCCGATGACGATGACATCTGCCACGGTGTAGCTGCGACCGGTGGCTGCGGTCATGCGCTGCATGGCAACAGGGCCGAGAAGATTTCGATCCTCGGCATCATCCCCAAAGGCTCCGTCCACAAAGCGTGAACCGAGATCAAAGCGCGCAAGCTTCATCTCCGCGCCACGCCGCACATTGCCAGTGAGCAGTCCGATGTCTGCGCCGCCTGCGGACTCCAGCAGGGTCAAAAGCGACCCAATGCCTGGCAGGGTCTCGCCGATAAAAGATTCGTCATGCAGTCGGCGGTGCAGGTGCCCGAGGTAGCAGCTCAGATAGGCGGTGATCGCCGCTGATTCATAAGCGTGCCCGACCTGGCCGAACAAACGACGCAGTACGCCGCCATCGGTGGCACCAGCGAGATCGAGAGGCGGCAGTTCATGTCTGGCCACGCCGAATATTTCCTCAGCCGCATCGAGCAAAGAGGCACCACCAGCACCGCCTGTGTCGAGCAGGGTTCCATCAATATCGAAGAGTAAAAGTCGGGGCATGGTGTTTGGAGCACCGCCATTAGCCTAAATTCAGAGATGAGGAACCACTGAATACGCGGAAGGCACAGAAAAATTGAATCATCATTCTGCGTTCGACATCGGTCATGCTTTGTGGTGACATGTCGTATCCAGTCATGAAAACTTTGTTCCAGGAAACTACTTTTCTCTCGAATCTATACGCCACACCAGCGGACTGGCAGCGGGACTTGTTTTATTCGGTCGTCAGAGGCGGGCATCTGCGTGCGGGCTTCGAGCACCGAATTCAGCGTGAGACTTATCCAGGTCATGAGCTGATTCTCTGCATCAGCGGACGCGGCTGGGTTCAGGTCAATGGTAAGCGTCATGAGGTTGTCGGAGATGAGTTGGTGTGGGTGAACTGCCATCATCCCCACGCCTATGGTGCGATCACCAATGAGCCTTGGGAGCTTTATTGGATTCGTGTTGAAGGCAGACCTCTGGAGAAGGTCGCCAAGTTATTGGAGATACGTTCGCAGCCAGTGATTCGGAGCTTTGATGCGCGTCAGGCCACGCAGGAATTTGAACGAGTATTCCGGTACATGACAGGAAACCGTCCAAGTGATGCCGCGCTGGTGAATGCTGCTGTGACGGCGCTCATTGCCCTGGCTTTTGAGGCACGTCTTTCTGATCCCGACATGATCCGCCCAGAGTTGCCGATGCCAGTGCAGAAGGCGTTGGAGAAGATGCGACTCTACTTTCACACCCCGATTCGTGTGATCGAACTCGCCCAGCTCGCAGGCATGAGTGAGAGTCATTTTAGTCGCCAATTCAAAACGGCCATCGGCACTAGCCCAATTGATTGGCTTCGGCGTGAGCGAATCAATCAGGCTAAGCATCGTCTCATCGAGTCTGAAGACGCTATTAAGGAGGTCGCGCGGCAGGTCGGCTACAGCGATCAGTTTTTCTTCAGCAAGGATTTCAAAAAGATGACGAAGCTCACGCCGACTCAGTTCCGTGAACAAGAAAGGCAGCCCTGATCGGGGCTGCCTTTCGTTTGCGGTGCGGAATTTTAAACTTAAACCGACTCGGCTGCTGGTGGCGTGGATTCATCTACCGCTAGCGGCGATGATTCGGTAGCTTCTGGAGTTTGAGTAGGCTCAGCCACTGGAGCGACCGCAGCATCGGGTGAGACGGCTGGCTCATGATGGTCGTCGTCGTGATGATCTTCTTCGGAGTGAAGGTTCTCACGAGGGTCATGACCTTCTGCATGCAGAATATCTTTCTGATCGGTGACGCCTTTGAGATGGGTGCGGAACTTGCGATGGCGCTGGCGCTCGGGGAGCGGGCTGATCTGCATATTGATGTTTCGGCCAGCCATCTTGGGTTCTTGATCAGGATGACCCATGGTCAGCAAGTCGGCTTTGATCCGAGCTGCCAAGGCATGACCAAGCTCTTGATGCGCCATTTGGCGACCACGGAACTGGAGCTGGAGGCGCACTTTGTGGCCTTCAGCGAGGAAGTCTTCAGCGTGGGTGATTTTGATTTTGTAGTCGTGCGGGTCGATGCCGATACGGAACTTCATTTCCTTCACCTTGCCGCCCTTTTGATGCTTGTGGGCTTCCTTCTTCTGCTTTTCCAGCGAGTACTTGTACTTGCCGTAATCAATGATTTTGCAAACCGGTGGGTCAGCCGTGGCGGCGACTTCAACTAAGTCCAGGCCGCGCTCGCGAGCCATGCGCAGAGCTACGGAGGTGACGAGCACGCCGTATTGCTGATGAGTGATGCCATCGACCACACGTACTTTCGGCGAACGGATTCGGTCATTGATGCGTGTCTGGTCCACGTAGCGGCCATTGGGCGGCCTACGATTGCCCTGTCCGCCCATCGGCGGTCGGCTGCCACCCATGGGTGGTCGGTAGGCTCCCTGAGTGCCCGCTGGCCGTGGGGTGTTAGCCGCGCCATTGGCACCGGCTGGGCGCTGAGTAGGCGGTGATCCGCCAGCCCCACCTGCGGCAGGCGCAGGCTGTGAAGGTGGCGGAGTGCTGCCTTGATTTGGACGACCAGGGAATTGGCCGCTACTCAGATTATTGAATGGATTGCTTATGGGGGACCTCCAGGTGGTTTGGGCTTCGGAAGAAGGTCATGATTGACCTCTCGAAAATCGGACTCGCGTATGGCACAGGACAGTCAGGCATATCAGACCGTGCGGACTCGCGTTAGCATAGACGACTCATCCCTTTCCCGATCATGCGGGTTGGTGTGAGAAGAGAAAAATAAAGTCATGCTAAGAAAAAATCGCGGTGTGGAAATCTTTGGCTTGATAGCCTGAAGTTCCGGCTGACAACGATGTCAGCTTTTCCACAACGAGAGTTGTAACCACTTTCTTAGCTCTGGGCAAGATGATTTACGATAAAGTCTCGACTCATTCGATGATTGAAACTGCATTTTTTCTTTCAGGTACGTATCATGCGCACCATCCTCTGATCATGCGCGCGCTTTATTATATAACTCTCACGGTCTTCGTTATGTCAGGCTCACTGGTTTCTGGCAAGACTACGAAGTCCAGCCCGGCGCTGAAGTCGGTGGAGCAGATCGCTGTGGAGGTGAAGCCTTCCGTGGTGAAGATCTTGCAGGTGGGGCGCGATGGGCTTGATGGTTTGGGCACGGGCTTTGTCGTGAGCAAGGATGGCCTGATCGCGACGAATCTGCATGTCATTGGTGAGGCTCGGCGACTGGAAGTGGAGATGAGTGATGGCACGAAGCATGAGGTGATAGAGATCAGTGCCACCGACTCACACTGGGATCTGGCGCTGCTGCGGGTGGCGAGCGCTGAGCTGAAACCTTTGATCCTAGCAGATAGTGATGAGGTGAAGCAGGGCCAGTCAGTGGTGGCGATGGGCAATCCTGAAGGACTTGGTTTTAGCATTGTGGATGGAGTGGTTTCAGAGTTCCCAGACATCGTCAATGAGGTGCCGATGATCCGTCTGGCGATGCCAATCGAACGAGGTAATAGCGGCGGGCCATTGCTGGATCGCCAGGGACGTGTTCTGGGCCTCTTGACCATGAAATCGGCTGTCACGGCGAACCTCGGTTTTGCCATGCCGGTGAATGAACTGAAGCGTCTGATCGAGAAGCCGAATCCTGTGCCGATGGCGCGCTGGCTAACCATCGGCGTGCTCAATCCACAGCTTTGGCAGCCATCACTTGGTGCGCGCTGGACACAACATTCGGGCATCATCCAGAGTAACACGATGGGTTCGGGTTTCGGCGGGAGAACGCTGTGTTTGTCAAAGGCTGCATTGCCTGAGGAAACGTACGAAGTAGCGGTGAATGTGAGGCTCGACGACGAGTCGGGTGCTGCCGGTCTGGTCTTTAGCGCGCAGGATGACGATCATTACTATGGCTTCTATCCTTCCAACGGTAAGCTGCGTTTCACGCGCTTTGAGGGGCCTGATGTGTACTCGTGGACGGTGCTCTCGGAATTTGCTTCAGAGGCCTATCGTTCCGGTCAGTGGAATCATCTTCGTGTGCGTGTGGAACCTGGAAAAATAACGGCCTGGGTGAATGCGCAGCGTGTGCTGGTGCATGAAGATACGGCGCTGCGTGGTGGCCGTGTGGGGTTGTGTCGCTTCCGTGCGCCGATGGCTGAGTATCGTGGTTTTCGATTGGGCGCTGATCTTGCTGAGAAGCCAGTGCCTGAGGCGCTGGCGGGCACGATTGAAAAAGCTCTGGATCAGTTTTCTGCCAGCAGGGGTGCTCGCGAGCCGACGCTGGACACATTGCTGGATGATCCGTCAGCATCACGTCGTGTATTGGCTGATCGTCGCCGTGAATTGGAGCGTCAAAGCGCAGCTCTGAAGGATCTGGAAAAGGATCTGCACCGCCGAAGCATCACGCGCGATTTATTGACTGAGCTGGCGAAACCCGAGGACAAGATCGACCTCATGCGAGCGGCACTACTGCTGGCTCGGCATGACAATCCTGAGGTCGATGTGCCACAGTACTTGCAGCAATTCACCCGCATGGTGGATGAACTGAAGTCTGACCCCGAGATCGCGAAAGGCACCGCATCTGCCGTGAAGCGCCTGAACCGCTACCTCTTTGATGAAGGCGGCTATCATGGCAGCCGACATGATTACGAGAGCAAGGCAAATAGCTACATCAGTGAGCTGCTAGATGATCGCGAAGGTCTGCCCATCACGCTTTCGGTGCTTTACCTCGAACTGGCTGCGCGTTTAAACGTTCCTCAGGTGTATGGTGTGCCTTTGCCGGGTCGATTCATGGTTGGCTACAAAGATGGACCCGAGGGTGAACTGGTGCTGCTGGATGTATTTAATAAAGCTAAAAAGCTCACGATCGAGCAAGCGGCCATGGAACTCACGGGGCGTGGTGAACTGGACAAGGAATACCTCGAACCTGCGACGAAGCGCAGCATCATCCTGCGAATGCTCCGCAATCTGCTGAGCAGCACGATGGATCAGGAGACAGCGGTGAAAGAATCATTGCCATATCTGGATCTCGTCGTCGCCGTCGAGCCTGAGTCATCTGTGGAGAGACTCACTCGCGCACAGATGAATCAGCGTCTCGGTGACAAAGTGGCAGCCCGAGCAGACGTGCAGTGGATCATCGAGCACTTCCCTGAGTCGGGTCCAGATGAACTCAGGGCCCAGCTCGATCAATGGATGCAGGTGCTGAGGCAGGATTAAAACTCATTGCGGCTTCCCGCATCTTTCCCCGTGACAAGGAGGCGTGTCTTTTGCTAAGCCTTGTCTCTGCCCATGTCCCGCTCGTTTTCTCTCCGTGACTACTCCATCGCTTTCGCGCTGCTGGGGATCTGTGTGTTCTTTGGGGTCGTGGAGCCGAAGTTTTTAGATTCTCGAAATCTGTCGCTGCTGATGACCGAACTCTCGATCACGGCGACGCTGGCGATGGGCATGTTGCTCATCATCTTGCCTGGGCACATTGATTTATCCGTCGGCAGTGGACTGGCTTTGCTGAGTGGGATCGCCACGGTGCTGACAACGAAGGCCGGCCTTCCTGCACCGCTGTCTTTGAGTATCGGGCTACTGGCCGGCCTCATCATCTGGTATGGCAAAGGCGTGTTGATCGTGAAGGAACGCATCCCTGCTTTCATAGTGACATTGGCCGGCCTGTTGGTCTTTCGCGGACTGTTCTGGCTGGTGATCCAGAATCAAACCGTGCCCGTTGTGGCTGGTGGTCAGACGAATTTATATTCCTTGATCAGTACTTGGTATCTACCGCCACTGGCTGGCTATGCTTTGGCTGCTGCGGTGATTGCCGCGCTCGTCGTGGCGACGATCAAGGGGCGTCAGCAGCGGTTGTCGAATGGCTTTGAGGTGGAGTCGAAAGAGGCTGCTTTCTTGCGCGTGTTCATCGCTGCACAGGCGGTGCTGTTGTTCGTGATCGTGACGAATCAATTTCGCGGCATCCCTCTTCCAGCGCTGATTTTTGCCGCCGTGGCGCTGATGGTCTATGTGCTCACACAGCACACGCCTTTTGGTCGCTATCTTTATGCCATTGGCGGCAATGCGGAGGCGGCGCTGGTGTCTGGCGTGCCGGTCAGCCGTGTGGTGATTGGAGCCTTTGCCATTATGGGGGCGATCGTGGCGGTGACGGGTTTTATGCTGACCTCCTACACAGGGAACTCGACCACCGATCTCGGTGAATGGATGGAGTTGGATGCCGTGGCTGCCTGTGTGATCGGCGGTGTCAGTTTGCGCGGTGGCAGAGGGACGGTGCTCGGTGTGCTGGCTGGCGCGCTGATCATGGCGACGCTACTCAATGGCATGACGCTGATGGCCGTCTCCCCCGAATACAAACTCGTGGTGCGCGGCAGCGTGCTGCTGGCTGCCGTGTGGATGGATGTGCGCCTGGGACGTCAATAAGACGTGCCCGTGATCTCGTTCGTGAAGGTGTTGATGTTCTCAATGACCGAGTCGGTATCCGCTTCATTTACGCCGATGTCTTTGAGCGTCTCAATGAGGTGCTCGACGAAATGAGCAAAGTGAACTTTGGTGATGCCACGCCCGTGATGCCACGCCCGTGATGCACCTGACTCATGCTGCGTCCCGTGTATTCCACAGGACCACCGAGAGCCATGCTAAAGAACTGGGTCTGCATGGCGCGGAGTCGCTCCATGGGCGTGTCCTTGAAGAACGGGGCCAGCTTCGGATCTGCCAAGACGCGGACGTAAAAGGCCTCGATAAGGCCATCAATTGCGGCTGCACCACCAAGTCGATCATAGAGAGAGGATTCAATTGCGCTCATAAGGCCGAGTCTAGCTGTTGCCGTGCCAACTCACTTCATCTGCGTGGGCAAACAGTGCGCCTCAATTGTCTGCGTTCATGATGATCTTGTGCTGAGTCTGTTTGGGCGCTGATCAGACATGGATTCAGCGTGATCCGGCATGGTCTGCATGAACGATTGCGCTGCACATCGGCGTTGATATGACAAGCCACCGCAACCATCCCTACCCGCCATGTCTTATCCCTCCCAAGAATTCGACGCACCCAAGTCCTACACGGCCACTTGGGCAGCCACACTCGTACTCATCATCGCCTTTGTGATCGGCTTGCTAGTTTTTCCGCCACTCTACGAGGCACCGAAAGGCGACGCTGCTAGCGGGGTTATCTTCATCGGTCGCTTTCACCCGATTTTCCTGCATTTGCCCGTCGGCGCACTTGCCCTGCTGTGCATCATGGAGCTGGCCTGCCTGACCCGGAGCGGTGAGTACAAACTCGGAGCAGCGGCATTGCTGACGCTTTGGGTAGGTGCTGCCGGTTCTGTACTGGCCGTGCTCGCAGGCATCATGCTGTCTCGTGAGGGCGGGTATGAAGGTGGTAATTTCACCCTGCATCAAACGTTGGCGCTGATCGGCACCTCAGGCGTGTTACTCGCTCTTGTGATCCGCATTTACGCCATGGGGCAGGGGAATCGCGAACTGATGCATGTTTACCGTGCGGTTTTCTTTGGCAGCTTCGCAGTCATGGGCTTGGGAGCGCACTTTGGTGGTAACATGAGCCACGGAAGCAAGTTCCTCACAGAGCACGCGCCAGAGCCAATGAAGAGCCAGATGATTGGCATGGAAAAATGGATGCTCAGCTTTGTCGAAAAACCGAAGGTTAAGGTAGAGACTCCTGCACCACCCACGACTCCCGATCCTGTTCCGACTCCGGCTGTGACTGCACCCATCACGCCAACAGCCACGGTCCCCGTCGCTCCAACAAGCAATGACAAGCTCGTCTTCCAAAACGTTGTCCTGCCGATCTTTGAAGCTAAATGCAACAAGTGTCACGGAGCCGAAAAACAGAAGGGTGATCTGCGAATGGACACCTTTGAGGTCGTCATGCTGGGTGGCGAAAACGGCGCTGAAAAGAAGAACAACATCGTTCCCAGAAAACCCGATGATAGCCTGACTATCCAGTCCATCACTTTGCCAGTGGATGACGATGCCCACATGCCACCCGAGGGAAAAGACCAACTGACACCTGCCGAGATTGCCGCGATCCGCTACTGGGTGCAGGCAGGAGCCAGCGCCACGCAAAAGATGAGCGATGCCCAATTCCCGCCTGAGGCGAAAGAAGCTCTGCCGAAGTGACGAACTCCTATGCCCTTGAAATCAGTGATTGGTTTTAAGTCCAAAGCGCCAAGCTTGCAGTCTCTCCTTTTGAAACGAAATACTCCCCACTCATGAAATCTGCCCTCCTCCTCTACCTACTCAGCCTGAGTCTGCACGCCGCTGACAAGCCAGCGGCTGATCCCGCCATCAAAGCGACCCTGGATAAAGTCAACGCCACGGGTGCCTCGCTGATGCCCATCGCCGCCGATGGCAAAACCTACCGTTTCACCGCGCTGAATGTCGCTAAAGAGTTCAATGACGCAGGTCTTGCCCCGCTTGCACCGATGGCGGAAAAGATTGTCTCGCTCGACCTAGCCCGCACCAAGGTCACGGACGCTGGATTGAAAGCGATCTCTGGTTTCAAAAACCTCACGGAACTGCATCTGGAAGGCACAGGCATCACGGATGCTGGGTTGGATCATTTGAAGGGGCTTTCCTCACTGGAATACCTGAATCTTTACAACACCAAAGTCACTGATGCAGGCGTGCCAAAGCTTGTCGGGCTGATCAAACTGAAGTCGCTGTACTTGTGGCAGACGGGTGTGACTAAAGCAGGTGTGGCCCAGCTTAAAGCCAAGCTTAAAGGAGCTCATATCAACATGGGTTGGACGGCTGAAGATGATGCCAAGCCTGTAGCGATTGTCGCCGCTCCTGCTGCTGCTAAGCCAGCCACCGCTGCGCCAGGCGCAGCAGCAGCACCCGCCGCCGCGCCAGTTGCTGGTGGTAAATTGGATGCCGCAATCGCCGCGAAGGCTGTGGTTTATCGGGACGTGATCGCCCCGATCATGAAGGCCAAGTGCGTGGCCTGTCATGGTGAAGAAAAGAAGAAAGGTAAACTGCAACTCCACACCTTTGCAGCAATCATGAAAGGCGGCGGTGAGGGAGCAACCACAGTCATCCCCAAGAACATCAAGGAAAGCCTCATGCTCGTCCGAGCTAATTTGCCCAAAGACGACGATGACCACATGCCACCGAGCGATGAGCCGCAATTGAGCAAAGAAGAAGTGGCCGTCTTGAAATGGTGGATCGAGTCCGGTGCCTCTGACACGCAGACAGTCGCCGCTGCCAAACCAGATGCCGCCACAGAGGGCATCTTGACTGTCCTGTTGGGTAAAGGTTTGCCGAAAGCAGATGCGACCACGGCTAGAGTCGTGAAGCCAAAGCCAAAAGCTTTGACCGATGCCGAGAAAAAGCAGATCGCAGAAATCTCCGCCAAGATGCAGGCACTGAATGCTTCGCTCATGCCATTGGCACAGGATACCGAGCAACTCCGCCTCAGTGTGATCAATGCCGCTGACAAGTTTGGAAACAAAGAACTCGCCCTGCTTGAGCCTATCGCTCAGCAAATCGTGTGGGTCGATCTCGCCCGCAGTCTCGTCACGGATGCAGCCTCTGCCACGTTACTCAAAATGGTCAACCTTGAGCGCCTGCATCTTGAGAATACCAAGATGACGGATGCAGGTGTCGCCAAACTTGGTGGCTTGAAGAACTTGGAATATCTTAACCTCTACGGCACCAAGACCACGGATGGCGGCATTGCTAAACTCGCCACGGCCAAGGGGTTGAAGAAACTTTTTGTCTGGCAGACGGGTGTCACCAAAGCTGGAGCCACAGCTCTTGAAGGTCAGGTGCCAGGTCTCAAGGTAAACGTCGGACTGAGCGAAGCTGAGATCGCTAAACTCACCACACCACCACCAGCGCCGCCACCTGCTCCAGCCAAGAAGGAAGAGCCAAAGAAGGCCGCCGCTAAAGCTGCGGTGAAACCAGCGGATGCGAAGCCAGCCGTGCCTGCCCCTACGGTAAAGCCGGTAAAGCCTGCCGCCGCAGCAGCAACGCCTCCAGTTCCCGCAAAGCCTGCTGCTGAAGTAAAGCCAGTGGCACCCGCGCCCAAAGCCAACTAATTGGCGCTGGCACACCCGCGCTCCGTGTTTCATATCCAGAACGCCGTTCACAGCCAACCAAAGGCGGACGGCGTTCGTTCGTTTCCTTACACCGACATGATTTCATTTTCCCCACGACTCAAGGTTGCATGCCTTCTGTCATTCATCATCCCGAGCTGTGGCCGCGTGTCAGAGCGAATGGAGATCACTGAGACGCGAGACATCTCCACTTACGAGGCCAAGCCCAAGCTCAATGCTTACCCCCAGGAACGCTTTGGTGACGAGCGCCTGCGCTGGGAAACGCCGACCGGCTGGGCACAAGCAGAGCGCAGTCAAATGCGCCCCGTGAACCTCACCTTTGGACCCAATAAAGAAGGCGAGTGCTACCTGGCTATGCTGCCCGGTGGCGCTGGTGGCGTATTGGCCAATGTGAATCGCTGGCGCAAGCAGATGGGCCAGCCAGAACTCACGGAGGAAGATCTCACCAAGCTGCCGCAAAAGGCACTCATGGGCATCCAAGGAGTCTATGTCACCGTCGATGGAGCCTACACCAATGTCGGAGCCTCAGAGGCCAAACCTGACCATCGTATGTTAGGCATTGTCGCCTCGCTCGGTGAGGCCGGGCTGTTCGTGAAAATGGTCGGTCCCAAAGCGTTGGTCGAAGCCAACACCGCCGCCTTTGACCAATTCGTCGCCTCCCTCAGCCTGCGGACGCCGAAACAATGATGGCCTCAAAATCACCTCCCATGTCCGCCAAGTCCAAGTCCTTCCCCAGCCAAGTCTTCGCCGTCCTGTCCTCTTATGGACTGGCGATCACCGTTCTCAGTTTCTTGCTGCTCATCACCTTTCTCGGCACCCTGTCGCAAAAAGACATCGGCCTACTGGACAGCCAGCGCACCTACTTTGATTCTTGGTGGCTCATACATGATCTAAACATCGGCGGCACTCTCATCCCACTGCCACTCCCTGGTGGTGGATTGCTCATGCTTGTGCTGTTTTTTAACATGCTCTGCGGGGCGGTGATCCGTATGCGCAAAGGCTGGCGGACTGTCGGAAATTTGATCTCGCATCTCGCCATCATGTTCATGCTCGCCGCTGGCTTCGTGAGTTTCCTCTATAAAACCGAAGGAGCCATGCCGCTCTATGAAGGGCAGTCCAGTGACCAGTATCAAAGCTACCACGACCGCATCATCGAAATCCAAAAATTCGACGCCAGTGGTAAGGGTGACGAAAAAGCCCTAGTGATCCCGATGAAACACTTCGCCGATCTCGATCCCGGTAAAGCTCGCACCTTCTTTGCCAAAGATCTGCCATTTGAAATCCAAGTCACCGGCTACCAGCGCAACGCCAATGTCGCGCAGGCTCAGGAAGACGACAAAACAGGCATCGATGGCTACCGCGTTCAACAAGTGAAGAACGCCAAAGAAGACGAAGCCAACGTCTCAGCCGTCGAGATCACCGTGAAACCCAAGACCGGCCCCGAGCAAAAAGCCATCCTTTGGGAGCGCCAGTTTGAACCCTACACCGTCAAAGTCGGTGATGTTTCCTATGTCATCTCCATCAGCCGCATGAAGTGGAAGCTGCCCTTCGCTATCCGCCTGAACGACTTTGTCCGCGAGCTGCACCCCGGCACCATGAAGGCCAAGAAGTTCACCAGCCATGTGACCAAGATCGTCGATGGCAAAGAAGAACCGAAAGTCGTGACCATGAATGTCCCTGTTCGTGACCAGGGGTATGTCGTCTATCAGGCCAGTTTCAGCGAAGGCTCCAACGGCGAGCAATCCGTCTTCACTGTCGTCACCAATCCATCAGATCAGTGGCCGCTCTGGAGCTGCATCGCCGTCGCCGTCGGCCTCATCATCACTTTTCTCCAGCACCTCATCCGCTTCCTCAGTCGGTCATTGAAGACAAAGGCAGTTATTTAATTTTCGTTGCCACCATGAAGACTTTTTTACTCGCCTGTTTATTCCTGACAACACTGGTTCAAGCTCAGCTTCCTGATCCCGCTCTTTTGCGTGACAAAGAGATCGTCGCTACCTTTCAATCCCTGCCTGTCCAGGAAGGCGGTCGCATCAAGCCGCTCGATACCTATGCCCGCTTCCTGCTGCTGCGTCTGCACGGAAAACAAAGCATGAGTGTCGAGCATCCGCAGTTACCAGAGGTCACAAAATTGACGGCGATTCAGTGGCTGCTGCTATCCTGGTTCCGGCCCGACATCGCACGCGATCTGCCGCTGTTCGTGGTCGATAACTCGCAAGCTGTCGGAGAGATCGGTGTCGATCCCAAAGGACTACGTGATCGGTATTCGTGGAATGAGATCGTGAAGGGCAAAGAAGAACTCATCAAACGTGCTCAGGCCTATAGCGAACTCGAAAGCGACCAGCTCACCGGAGTGCAGCGAAACGTTATCGATCTAGCGCGCAACTTCTTCGACTACGATGCCGTCAGCGACTTCATGTCGGCGGCACGCACCGATTGGCCAAAAGAAGTAAGCGCCATCTTGCCACCCGAAGTCGCCAAAGATATGGCTGGCTCAAACGGCGTCTGGGATCTGGCTGTGAAGCTTGGCGAACTCATCCGCAACCCCGAGAAGATGAGCGCACTCGGAGAGGCTCCACGTAGCAAGCTCTTGGAACTCTTCATCAACACCACGCTACGCCCTGGAAAAACGCTTTCATTCATCCCACCAGACGACGCCAAGAACGACACTTGGCTGCAAGTTGAGCAAACCGTCACCACCTTGATGAAGGAAGGCAAGCTACCCGAAAGTGAGCTGCGCATTTCGAAAGCCAAGGACTCTCTTTATGCCGCGAGCCTGAAGACCGAAACCTTTGCTCCCGCCGTGAAAGCCTTCGTCGCAGACGTGCGTGCTGTTGCTGAGAAGCGTGGTGAATTGAAGCATGTGGATCGCGAAGTGAGCTATCACAAAAACGACTTCTTCACCTATGCACTCGTCTGGTATCTCCTCGGTTTCCTCGTGGCCTTCATCAGCCTCGTCGCCCCGCAGACCAGCCTCGCCAAATGGTCTGCTCGTATCGCGTGGGTGAGTTTGCTGCTGGCGATCGGCTACAATGTCTATGGCATCACTCAGCGCTGCATCATCAATGAGCGCCCACCGATTGCCACGCTCTATGAGACGCTCCTATTCATCACCGGCGTTGTTGCCATTGTGGGTCTCTTTATCGAGCGCTTCACCCGTCAAAGCATCGGACTTGTCGTCGCGGGCTTCGTCGGAGCACTCGGCATGTTTGCCGCCAATCGCTTCATGGCGCTCGATGCTCGGGACACGATGCCCACCCTGGAGGCAGTCTTGATCACCAACTTCTGGCTGGCCACCCATGTGACCTGCATTAACATTGGTTACGCGGGTGCCATGCTCGGTTCCATCACCTCTATGGTGTATGTCATCTATCGACTGTTCGTGCGTGGTCCTCAGGTCATCGAGTTTCGCCGTCTACTCACCCGCATTGTCTATGGCATCGTCTGCTTTGGCGTCTTATTTGCCCTCGTCGGCACCGTGCTTGGCGGTATTTGGGCCAATGATAGTTGGGGACGTTTCTGGGGTTGGGACCCCAAAGAAAATGGTGCTCTCATGATCGTGCTCATGGGTCTCATCATCCTCCACGCCCGTCTGGGTGGTTATATCCGCGAGATCGGTCTGCACGCGCTATCACTCATGCTTGGTGCCGTCACACTCTTCAGTTGGTTCGGGGTGAATCAGCTCAGCATTGGCCTGCACAGCTACGGCTTCACCGCCGGCATCTCCATGGCATTGAATTCCGGTTACAGCATCAAAGGCATCTTCATGCTCATCTGCCTGGGCTTCTGGTGGCAGGAGCGCGCAGCCAAGAGGTCGGTGGCCTGAAGACACTTTTGAAGAGTGCCGAACATGCCGTGAAGCGGATGCGCTATGAGGGTCAGCATCAGATGAAGTCGGAGATGGAGTCCATTCACCCGCACATCGAGTTGCCGCGTCGTGCTCTGAGACAATCGGCGAAACTACACGGCACGTCCGCGCTGCATTACTTCGACTTGGAAGCGCCCCAAATTGCACCGCCAGACGAAAATGAACTCACCTGAGACGTGCTTGTGGTGAAGAAGCGTGGCGGACGGGCTTGAGCCAGAATGAATACCACGGTTGTGCAGTTTCCCTTTGCTACTAGGCGCGGCCTTCTTTAAACCTGAATTGACATGGAACTAACCAAGCAACCTTTCCGCATCGGCGTCGCCGGTGTGGGTGCCATCGGCAAAAATCACGCGCGCATTATGGCCGAGATCGCGGCAAATAGCGGTGGAGCCATCGTCTTTGCCGCCGTGTATGATGCTGATCCAGCTCGGGCGGTGGAGTTCGCGGCGCAGTATGGTACGCAGGCGGCGAGTGATCTGGCGGACTTCGCGACGCGTGTCGATGCGGCCACCGTGGCTGTGCCGACGATTTATCATCGCCCCGTGGCTGAGCCGCTGATGGAGCGTGGCATTCATGTGCTGGTGGAGAAGCCGATCTCGGAGAGCTACAGCGAGGCGCAGGCACTGATCGCCATGGCGCAGGCAAAGAATGTGATCCTGCAAGTCGGACACATCGAGCGCTTCAATCCGGTGCTGCGTCAGCTTGAGGAGCGGATGAACCAGCCGCGCTTCATCGAGTCGCATCGGCTTTCGCCTTTCCCGAACCGGAGCATGGACATCGGTGTGGTGCTGGACGTGATGATTCACGACATCGAGATCGTACTGCATTTGGTGAAGTCGCCGCTCATCCAGGTGGATGCGGTGGGCATCCCGGTGCTGACGAAGCGTGAAGACATCGCGAATGCGCGCATGAAATTCGCCAACGGCTGCATCGCCAATCTCACGGCCAGCCGCATTAGCCCGGAAAAGATGCGGAAGATCCGTGTGTTTCAGTCTGACTGCTACCTGAGCCTGGACTACCAGGAGCAGAGCGGCTGGATCTATCGGAAGGACGGCATGGCGATCGTGCGCGAGGAAGTCGAGGTGGAGAAAGACGAGCCACTGAAGCTGGAGATCACCGCCTTTGTCGAATGCGCCCGTCAGGGCAAGCGCCCCGTCGTGAGTGGCCAAGAAGGTGCGGAGGCGGTACGCATTGCATTAGAAATCACCGATCAAATCGAGAAAAACGCCGCTCTGGCAGGCTAAGGAAGAAGGTTGTAGTTGTTGGCGATGGTTGGCAGTTGTTTGCCATTGTTTTTCCAACGACTGCCAATCATCGCAAACAACCGTCAACGACTGTAAACTCCCCCCTCATGCATCTCCACATCATCGCCGGTGAAGTCAGTGGGGACACTCATGCCTCGGGCTTGATCCGTGAATTGCAGGCACTTGATTCGTCCATGCGCTTCACCGGACTCGGTGGGCCGCGCATGAGGCAGGCAGCCGGGCAGGGGATCACTGATTGGGTGGAGACGGCAGGGGTTGTCGGTTTGTGGGAGGTGTTGAAAATGTACTCCTATTTCAAAAAGAAACTGGAGGCCACAGTCGCCCAAGTGCTGACTGAGCAGCCCGCTGCGGTGATCTTGGTGGACTATCCTGGCTTCAATCTGCGTGTGGCAAAAAAACTGCGCTCACGAGGTTACACCGGCAAGCTGCTCTATTACATCAGCCCGCAGGTTTGGGCCTGGAAGAAGGGCCGCGTGAAGACCATGGCCAAGGTGCTGGATCTCATGATCTGCATCTTTCCATTTGAAAAGGATTTCTATGAGAAGAGCGGTCTGCGCACTGAGTTCAGCGGGCATCCCATGGTGGATCGGGTGATCACCCTGAAGCGTGATTGGCCGCGTGAGCGTTGGCTTGTCGGCTGGTTCCCTGGCAGTCGCCTGAATGAAGTGAACCGACTCTTTCCCGTCATGCTGCAAGCGGCCTATGCGATTCGGATGCAGGTGCCGCAGGTGCGATTTTGTGTGTCGGCGGCCAATGAAACCCTGGCCAACGAGATGCGCCACATGGCCGATGCAGCGGGTGTGCCCGAAGCTAAAAGCTGGGTGGAGACTGGCACGGTCTATGATCTCATGCAGCGCTGCCAAGTCGGCGCCGTGGCAAGTGGAACGGCTACACTTGAGGCGGCCTGTTTTGGCCTGCCATACGCTCTGGTTTATAAAGTGAATGCCGTCACCTTTGCGGTCGCGAAGATGGTCGTGAAGATCAAGAAGATCGGCATCATCAACGTGCTCGCTCAGCGTGACGTGGTGAGGGAACTCGTGCAAGGCGACCTGACGAGCGACAGCCTCGCGGCTGAGATGGTCAGCCTGTTGACCGATGACGCTCGCCGTCAGGCTTTGGAGGCTGACTTGGCCAGTGTCGTGGACACTCTCGGCGAAGGCGGGGCCTACTATCGAGCTGCCTTGGAAGTGCAGCGTGCCCTTACTTAACCTGAGAAAAGCATCTCATACCGCCCCATTTGGTCTTGGGTTAAGTGTCTGGAAATTATAATAAAGCTTGATAATTTAGTTGAAGGCGTGAACTTTTGGCTAGCTCATGCTCTTCAAGATCGCCCACAGACTCACTCGCCGAGTGGCCGCAGGACTCCTGCTGCTAGGGTGGTCTGTGTCGGTCAGGGCAGATGTTTTTAGCGACGCGCTCTTCAACGATTGGAACTCCGAGGCACTGACGGCAGGTCGCAGTCAAAATGATCTCTCGCCCGAAATCTCACGGTCAATGGCCATGATGCATGCAGCGATCTACAATGCCGTGGAAGGTATCTCCGGGCAGCATCAGATTTACAGTCATGCAGGCTACGCGGGCCCCTCGGGCACCGCTTCGTCTGGGGCATCGATGCAGGCGGCTGCGGCTTCCGCTGCTTACACGATTTTACAGGGACTCTATTCCAATCCGTCTGGATCTTTTGGCGATCTCTATTCGAGCCAATTGAGCTCGCTGGCCGATGATCAGGCAAAGCTAGATGGCATCAACTTTGGCATCTTGGTGGCTAACGATATCCTAAACTGGCGCAACACGGATGGAGCCTCGAATCCCGCCCTTTACACGCCTGTCGGGAGTGCCGGATATTGGGCCACGATTGATCCTCTCAATCAAGCCGCCGCGCTACCCGGATGGGGAAACGTCGGGACCTTTGCCATCGCTGGCACGGCTGGCTACACAGGCAGTCTCGGTATGTCGAATCCTGACTACCTGACCACGAATGCCTATGCCACGGACTACAACACCGTCAAAACTCTCGGCTCCGCCAACGCTCCGCTGAACGTTCGCAGTGCCGCGCAAACAGATACCGCATTTTTCTGGAATGGCGCTGCCGGCACGATCACCAATGCAGGTCTATGGAACGGCGTGGCCAAGTCGGTGGTCGCGAATGAAGGCCTGAATCTCGCCGATGCCGCGCGGCTCTACGCCGCCTTAAATATCGCCATGGCGGATACGGCCATCGTCACTTGGAAGACCAAGTTTGATGTCGATTTATGGAGTCCCGTGACTGCCATCACCAATGGCTCAGCCGATGGCAATGCCGCAACTATTCAGGACTCCAACTGGATTCCACTGCTCGACACGCCAAACTACCCCGCCTACTTCGCCGAGCAGGCCGCTCTCGCCGCTGCCGCTGCAGGCATCCTGCAATCCTTTGCTGGCAGTGGCTTTGCTTTCTCACTCGGTAGTGACACGAACGGCGATGGTATTATCGACATCACCACAAATTTTAGCAGCCTCAGCCAAGCCCGCGATCAGGCGATCATGAGTGGCGTCTATGGCGGCACTTACATGCCGCAGGCAGGCACAGATGCCGCAGTCTCAGGTGATCAAATTGCGACCTTTGTTTTAAACAACAACTTCGCTGCGGTGCCTGAACCTTCCGCGTTATTATTGTTGGCGCTCACGGGCCTGACTTTGATGCGCCGCCGCCGTTAATAATAATGTTAGTGCGCCCCAGCCGCAGCCATACCAGCGCCACGATCAATCCGATCAAGCCGCCGAGATAGCTCGCGTTGTGGATGTAGGCGACTCGGACAAAGGCCACTGCATCAATGACATCACCATGCGTCAGCAGTGATTCCCAATGAGCCATGCGCGGATCTTCGGCGACCTTGGGAGCAATGGCATAAGCGACGCTGGCAAAGACTACAGCGGTGATCAGCATCACGAGCACTCCCTTCAAACTTCTCCGCGCAGCGATGCCCAGTGGCAGATGTGGAATCGTCAGGCGGCCCATGAACCAACCTGCAAAGAACCCCACCCACCACGTCGCTAGAAAACCGATCTCAGCCACGACGAGGCGCTCGGGCTGGCTTTTGTCCAGGTAGTGAAACTGGTGAAACTTGAACTCAGTGAAGTACTCGTAGCCAAGCGTGAAAGTGATCTGATCATCTACGATGCCGTAGCTTCCAGCGATCAAGGAACCGACCAGTCCAAAGACCATCATCCAGCCAAACTGGCGTAGCGTGAATGTGGGGTAGAGAAGTGACATCTTGTTATCCCAGTAATGCCTCCAGCCGTTTCAGACTCACCGGCTGGGCGGTGCCGAGTTCTTGGGCGAAGATGGAGACGCGGTATTCCTCAAACATCCAGCGGAAGGGTTCGTGATTGCTTGGGCGCACTTCATTTTCCCAGCCTTGGAAATCGCGAATGACCAGCGCTTTGTCAATGTCCTTGGCCGGGTTGTTCGCGGCGCGCTCAGCCCGGATGTGGATGGCCTTTAAATAGCGCGGCAGGTGTTGAAGCTGTGCGTGTGGTGTAACAGCAAGCACATTCATCGGCAGCAGCCGCACGAGATCCTGCTCCATGCCTGGGTAGCGCTTCGGGTAGGCCATGATCTTCTGCCGCCAGTCATCGCACTGCTTCAAAAGATCACGCACACGCTGAGTCAGTACAGGCAGATCACGACGCACGGTCTCGCACAGAGTTTGAAAGCGTTTCTCCGTCAGCGGAAGCAGCGGCTCAAGCCGCAAAGCATGAGCTAGGATGTGCTCCTGGGCCTGCGCTGAAACAGCCGCCGGTGCCGCTTGGGCAGACGCCTTGCTGCTGAGCTGCGCCAAGTCCTGAAAGCCTTGCGCTTTCGGCGCAGGCTTCGTCGCATCATCAAAAGCACGCAGCTCTTTTTGCAGCCACGCGATGTCTTTCCCCAGCGCCATCTCGGCGAGCTTTCGCATAGCAGCAGGTGTGGCCGCAGCAGCCTCGTCTGCTTTGCGGAAGAGTCGTATGTCCACCTCACCCTCGCGCAGGCTGAGACCGGGATAGCCGAGCACCGGCACGCCATTGATTTCCTCGATCACGATGGACTCCGGCAGATCACCAAAGGTCCAGCCGGGCAGCGCGTATTTTTCAAAGCGCGGCACCGTGCGCTCCCAGGCATCGGATTTGCGCTCCTGCTTCTGCACGCTTGCGCGGATGCTATCGAGATCGCGACTGGTGATCACAGATTTGTTGCCCTGCGCCATGACTTCGACTCGTGGTCTCAGATGCGCGGGCACACTGTCGGCAGGCCAGTCGGTCGCGCTGACGGGGGTCGAATGAACCTGTCGCAAATGCTTGGCCAGAGCTTCGAGGAACTCCGCACGGCCTGGATTGAACTCACGCGCGATCTTCTTCGCTGTGGCTTCGATGGGCATGAGCGAGCGTCGCATCGGCTTGGGCAAAGCACGCAGCAGAGTTTCGATCAGCTCCTCACGCAGCCCTGGCACCATCCACTGCAACTGCCCACTGGTCAGAGTTTCAGCGAGGGGCAGGGGAACCTGCACCGTCACGCCATCATCTTCCTGTCCCGGCTTGTAAGCATAGGTGATGGGCAGCACGTTATTGCCCACAGACGCCTGATCGGGGAACTGCTCTAGGTCGCTGGAGAGATCATCACCGCCCGTGAGATCATCCTCCGCCACGCAGAGGAAGTCAGGCTCGGAGCGGACACGCTCGTTCACCAGCTTGTTCAGATCGTGAATGGATGACACGCCATGAATGCGCGCCCGATAAAACTCAAACAAATGCTCTTCAATCGCATAGACACGACTGCTGCGCACGCGCGTCAGCGCCGCTTCCAGGCGATCACGAAGCTTTTGATTATACGCAAAGAAGCGGTGCGGGATCAGCGTCGTGCCATCCAGCAGCGCCCCACGGATGAAAAGCTGCGTGGCACCCACCGCGTCGATCTTGCCAAAATCAATCGGCTGCCGCTTCACCTCCAGCCCATGCAAAAGCAAACGCTCGGTGACGAGCACACGACCCGTCTTGGCGCTCCAGTGCGGCTCGCTGTAGCGGCGCTCCAGCAGATGCGCGCCGAGCTCTGCCGCCCACTGCGGATCAATGCGGGCTACAGTGCGCGCGAAGAGCTGCGAGGTCTGCACGATCTCTCCTGCCACGATCCACAGCGGCTGCTTGGTCTTCTCCTGGCCGGGCTTGGCATTCTTTTCGCGCCGCTCATAAAGATTGCTGCCGGGGAAAATCATCACCTCACGATTGCCTGATGATTTGTACTGATTCCGCTCCTGCCTCATGGCGATGTGGCTCAGATGCCCCGCGAGAATGCAGCGATGCAGCGCCATCTCCGGCTCGGCTGGAGCCGCAGGTCGCTTTGATTCACGAAAAGTATCGCGCAACTGCATCCACACATCTCGCCACTCCGTCATGCGGGTGAAGGACATGAAGTTGCCACGGCAAAACTTGCGTAGCGCGTTCTTGCCGCCGCGTTCTTGATCCGGCACTGCCTTCCAGATTTTCAGCAGCGTCATGAAGTCCGAGTCCGGTGAAGCAAAGGCCTTGTGCGCCGCATTTGCCATCTCCTTCCGCTCCTCAGGTCGCTCACGCGGATCAGGGATGCTCAGTCCGGCGGCCAGGATGAGCATGTCATCCAGGCAGCCTTCCTCACGCGCTTGCAGCAGCATCCGGCCCAGTGTCGGGTCCAGCGGCAGCGCGGCCAGTTCACGTCCGCGCTCTGTCATCTCCTGCGTCTCACTCAGCGCACCCAGTTCATGCAGCAGGTCATAGCCCGCGCGGATGGAGGCGCTGACTGGCGGATTGAGAAACGGAAACGTCTCGATCTCGCCTAACTTATAGGCTTTCATCCGCAAGATGACTTCCGCCAGGTTGCTGCGCTGGATCTCCGGCTGGGTGAAGCGTGAGCGCTTGTTAAAATCCTCCTCCTCGTAAAGGCGGATGCACACGCCATCCTGCAAACGTCCGGCACGTCCCGCGCGTTGATTCGCACTGCTCTGAGAGATCGCCTCCACCGGCAGGCGCTTCGTCCGCGTGCGTGGATTGTAGTGGCTCATGCGCGCCAGACCCGTGTCCACCACATAGCGGATTCGCGGCAGTGTGATGGAGGTCTCCGCCACATTCGTGGCGATGATCACGCGCCGCTTGGGTCCGGGTGCGAACACCCGCTGCTGCTCATGCGATGCCATGCGGCCAAACAGCGCCAGCACGTCGATGCCGCGCCCCAGACGACCATCCAGAATGTCATGCGTCTCGCGGATGTCGCGCTCGGTCGGCATGAAGACCAGCACATCGCCGTCATTCGTTTCGATCAGCACATCCTCCACCGCGCTGACCGCCGCATCGATGTGCGAAGGATCTTCATCACTGCTACCCACCGCCTGATAGCGGATGTCCACCGGATACAACCGACCCGACACTTCAATGATCGGCGCGCCGTCAAAGTGCGCGCTAAAGGCCTCCGTGTCGATCGTCGCCGACGTGACGATGAGTTTTAAATCAGGCCGCTTCGGCAGCAGTGTCTTCAGGTAGCCGAGCAGGAAGTCGATGTTCAGCGAGCGCTCATGCGCCTCATCGAGAATGATCATCGAGTAGGCCCGCAGCATCGGATCACTCTGGATCTCCGCCAGCAGGATGCCGTCCGTCATGAACTTGATCTTCGTGTCGCGGCTCGTGTCATCGCTGAAGCGCATCTTGCAGCCCACCATGCCGCCCCAGCGCACATCCAGTTCCTCCGCCACACGGTGGGACACACTCATCGCCGCCACCCGTCGAGGTTGCGTGCAGCCGATCATCCCGCGTCCCTCGCCCAGCACCTCCAGGCACATCTTCGGTAGCTGCGTCGTTTTGCCTGACCCCGTCTCCCCCGCCAGAATCACCGCCGGATGTCCGCGAATCGCCGCCAGGATGTCCTCACGGCGTGAAGTGATGGGAAGGTCGGGTGGGTAGCAGATCAAAAGGGCAGGGGGCGGTGGACAACGTCTTTGCAGGTGATCCCGAAGCCCTGCAAGCCCCGTCTCCGATCCGCAGTGCCCAGGGAGCGCGTGTATGGCGGAGCCGACGAGCCTGTGATTCGTGGGCGGAGGCAGCAAATGTTCCGCGTGGTTTCAGCAGCGGTGAGGTCCGGGCGGGGGGACGCCGATGATGTCGCAAAGTTCGGAGAGGAACATCTGGTAGTTCGCCCGCTCGGCTGCGCCGGAGGTTTCCCAACGGGTGATGAAGGCGGTGATGGTCTCGGGAGTGGCTGAGGGCGGCATGGGGAGGTAGGTGGCGGCAGGGGTCCAAATTGCGAGACTCCAGTTTTAGACACACTGCAATGCGCCTGATGCGGGTGGAAGCGTTGGCTTCGATAATCAGACGAGAGAGGTCACGCCTCTGGCAATAGGATCGGGATGCCGTGATCAATCGGGAAGAGGCGTGTGCCATCCTCACGAGACAGGGCTTTGCTATCTGCCGGGTAGCTATGCCGAATCAAGTCCTCGGTAGTGGCCCAGCGGAGAGATTGATGCGTGTCGGGGCAGCGCATGGTGGGCAGGAAATCGTTGATCCAGTCGAGGTTCATAGCGCTTAGCGAATCTGGCCGGAGCCATCGACGAGGTATTTGTAGCTGCAAAGTTCGGCGAGTCCCATGGGACCGCGCGCGTGGAGTTTATCCGTGCTGATGCCGATCTCGGCTCCGAAGCCGAACTCACCGCCATCGTTGAAGCGGGTGCTGGCATTGTGCATGACGACGGCGCTGTCCACCTCATGCTGGAAGCGCTCGGCGGCGGCGCGGTCATGAGTAATGATGCTGTCGGTGTGATGCGAGCCGTAGTGATTGATGTGTGTGATGGCTTCATCGAGCCCTGACACGGTTTTGGCTGAGAGGATCAAGTCCAGCCACTCGGTGCTCCAGTCCTGCTCGGTGGCTGGAATGGAAGTGACGCCGAGCTGCTGCTGGGCCTCTGAGTCGGCATGAATCTGCACGCTGGCGGCGGCCAAGCGGCGGCCGATCAGTGGATAGAAGCTGGCGGCGATGTCGCGATGCACGAGGATCGTTTCGAGCGCATTGCAGACGCCGGGCTTCTGCGTCTTGGAATTGACGATGATCTGCGCGGCCATCTCCTGATCGGCATCTGCACCGACATAGATGTGGCAGACGCCGTCGTAGTGCTTGATCACGGGCATGCGAGCTGTGGCGACGACTTTTTCGATCAGGCCTTTGCCGCCACGAGGAATGATGAGGTCGAGGTACTGATCCATCCGTGCCATGTGCTCCACACTGGCGCGGTCGGTGAAAGGAATGAGCTGCACGCTATCGGCGGGCAGTCCTGCGCGCGCGCCACCGGCTTGCAGTGCAGCGGCTAGGGCGACGTTGGAGTCGATGGCCTCACTGCCGCCGCGCAGGAGTGTGGCGTTACCGGTCTTGAAGCACAGGCTTGCCGCATCGGTGGTCACGTTGGGCCGGGATTCAAAGATGATGCCAATGACGCCAATGGGCACGCGCTTCTTCGTGATGTGAAGTCCATTCGGACGACTCCAGTCGGTGAGCACTTCGCCCACGGGATCTGGCAGCGATGCGACTTCACGCACGGCATCCGCCACCGCTTTGAGACGCTTTGGATCGAGCGTGAGGCGGTCGATCATGGCTTTTGATAAACCATTCTCGGTGGCACGGACGAGATCCTTGGCATTGGCTTCGAGAATGGTCGCTTCACGGGCTTCGATCTCATCGGCCATGGCGAGCAGGATCGTGTTCTTCTGCGCTGTCGTGAGCTTCACGAGTTCACGCGATGCCGCCCTGGCTTTGCGGCCCATTTCGAAGATGGCGGATTGGATTTCTGGATCGGTCATGGATGAGCTACGTCATGCCGCCCGATTCCGCCTCTGCAAACGGAAACTCACCGCTGCGAGGATGAAGGTGCAGGCGATCATGAGCGTGCTCAGCGCATTGATCATGGGCAGGGCGCGACTGGTTTTCATCATGCTGGCCACACGCAGCGGCAGGGTGGTGGTGCCGGGGCCGGAGACAAAGAAGGTGATGACATAGTCGTCGATGGAGAGCGTGAAAGCTAGCAACCCACCCGCTAGGATGCCGGGTAGCAGCAGCGGCAGCAGCACGCGGCGTGTGGCCTGCCAGCGTGTCGCGCCGAGGTCGCGTGCGGCATCGAGCAAAGTGAAGTCAAAGTCCTGCAACCGTGCCAGCACGACCATGGTCACGTAGCTCAGGCAAAAGGTCGTGTGGGCGATCCACAGCGTCAGCATTCCTGTCTCGACACCGAGCGCGACAAACATGGCGAGCAGGGACATGCCCATCAAAATATCTGGCAGTGCCAGGGGCAGTGTGATCAGCGTGTGATGCGCTGTTTGCAGCCAAGACCGAAAGCGATGCAGCGCTAGCGCGGCGAGCGTGCCGAGGATCATGGAGGCCAGTGTCGCACTCGTGGCGATCTTTAGCGTGACGAGCATCGACCCCCACACTTCATCGGCTTGCCACAGCTTCTCATACCACTTGAGCGTGAAGCCTTCCCACTCACCACCGAAGCGTGAGGCATTGAAGGAATTCACCATTAACACGACCAGCGGTGCGTGAAGAAAAATCAGCACGAGTGCGGTGATGATGAGTGGGAGCGGGGAGCGCTTCATACCTTTCTTTCTCTCCATGCCATGATTAAAACCGGCACCAGAACGCAGAGCAGCAAGGCCCCAGCCAAAGCGCAGGCGAGTGGTAGATTCCGATCCGTGAAGGCGCGCTGGACGATCTTGTTGCCGATCATTTCATCACCCGTGCCGCCGATGAATTGCGGGATCACATATTGGCCGAGTGAGGAGACAAAAACGATGATCGCTGCCGAGATGATGCCTTGTCGCACGCCGGGCAAAAACACGCGGCGAAATGCCTGACAACCACTCGCGCCGAGATCACGCGCGGCATGGATCAAGGTGAAATCAAATTTCTCCGCAGCAGCATACAGCGGCAGGATGGCAAATGGGAGCTGCGTGTAGATCATCACGATGAGCACGGCTCCGGCGTTGTTCAGCAGCAGCACGTCGTCGCCCACGAGATGAAGCCAGACGAGCAGTTGCTTCACTGGGCCTTCGGGGTGCAGAAGCGATCTCCAGGCAAAGATGCGGATCAGAAAGTTGGTGAGAAAAGGCAGCACCACGAGTAGCAGCATGGCATTTCGCCAGTGTGGCGTCAGGCGTGCCAGGCACCAGCACATCGGTAAAGCGAGGGCGAGGCAAAGAATGGTCGTCACGGTGCTGATCCACAGCGTGCGCCAAACCACTGGCAGATAAACCGGGTCAGCCAATGAATTGACCGTATCCCAAGTCCAGCCAGCGGCCACGCCACCGCGCAGATCACTCAGATGGAAGGCTAGTGTCAGCGTCAGCAGGCAGGGCAGCGCAAAGAACACTACTAGCCAGCCCAGGGGTGGGGCGGTGAGCAAGAGTTCCTGGCGATTCGGTTTCGACATCTGCCTGATAAGAGATCACAGAGGCCAATGGAGCAAGCACGCTACAGAGCGGCGAGTAACTGAGCGAAATGGTCGTCGGGCTTTACTCTGGGGAAGACGGCTTTGATGCGGCCATCGGGACCAATGAGAAAGGTGGTGCGCTCGATGCCCATGTAGGTCTTGCCATACAGGCTCTTCTCCACCCAGACTCCGTAGTCTGTGATGATTTTACGATCCTCGTCACTAATAATTGCAAAGGGCAGTGCGTGCTTCTTGACGAACTTTTCATGGCTCTTGATGGAGTCCATGCTGACGCCAAAGATTTTGGCCTTGGTGGAGATTTCCGCCCAGCCATCGCGCAGCGCACAGGCTTGTTTTGTGCAGCCGGGTGTGTCGTCTTTGGGGTAGAAATACAGCACCACATTTTGCCCCTTCAGATCAGCCAGCTTGACGGTGCTGGGTGACGGATAATCACCACCAATGACGGAAGAGCTGAAGTCAGGTGCTTTTCTGCCAGGCTGGGGTTGTGGATTCATGGTAAGTTCGACAGTAAGTCGCATGTTCACCGAGAGATCAACGACTGTGTCTATTGAGTAACTCGCCGCTGTGAATACCCACTCGGGCAGTGATCACGCAGTCACTTGGCCATTTTTGAGTTCTGAGCTGAGATTGAAAAAATAGAGCCGCACGCACAGCATCGCTCGCTCGATCAAACAGGGCTAAAAAGCCATCACCCGTGTGTTTAACGATCCGCCCCGAGCCGCACTGCTCCAGTGCTGCCATAAAGATCGTATCATGACGATGAAGCAGCGCTGCATAACGCTCCGTCCCCACGGCCTGCTGGAGGGCTACTGAACCCACGATGTCTGTAAACATCACGACCTGGAGAACCTGCCTGGAATCACCCCAAGAACCTGATGCACTATCAGGCATCAGTTCATGGCTTGGTTTGCTTTCAGCTAAATTCATCAGGTGGTAAGGACGCGGACATTGCCGCACCCCTTGCAGAAAGGCAACACGGGCCTAAAACCCATGCAGCCGTGAGTTGACCTTCTGCATTGGCTCGCCGTATGCAGACCAATGAAATCTGAACTCTACCAAAACACACTCGCTCATGGCGGCAGTGCGGATCTGTCTTCTCGCGCTAAATGGCGTCTCAGTGGCGCGGACCGTATTCGCTACCTTAATGGGCAAGTCACCAATGATATGCGTCAGGTGAAGTCCGACTCGGCGCTTTACGCCTGCGTGACCAATTTAAAGGGCAGGATCGAGAGCGATGTCTTCATCCATGCCGTGGGTGACACTTTGATCCTCGATGCACCGGGGGCACTTCGTGAAAGTCTTGGCATCCGACTTGAGCGCTACATCATCGCTGATGATGCCGTGCTGGAGGACATCACCGACGAATGGCGGCTGTGGCACTGCTGGGGAAAAAACGCCGAGACCGGGATGCGTTCCGAGCGCTTTGGTGTTCCGGGTTACGATGTCTGGTCTCCGTCATCTGAAGCCAGCACCCAGCACCCATCGCTGACCGCTGAGGACGTGGAGGCCTTCCGCATTCTTCAGAGAATCCCAGCTTATCCGAGTGAGCTAAACGCGGATACCTTTCCGCAAGAAGCAGGTCTGGAGTCACGGGCGATGAGCTTTACCAAAGGCTGCTACATCGGACAAGAGATCCTCTCTCGTATCAAGACCACAGGCAAGATGCCGCGTGAACTCATCGCATGGGAATCAGAAGGCGGGGAACTGGCAATCGTGCCTGGTGCCGCTCTGCTTCTGGGTGAGAAGAACATCGGCGTGATCACGAGTGTGACCATGCATCCACTCAGTGGCGTCCCTGTCGGTCTTGGTTTCATTAGGCAGGGATCGGCGGCGGTGGATTCCGTGTTGCTTGTCGCTGGGGGAGTGTCTAGTATCGGCCACGTTATCAAAATATCTGCCCTGCTGAATCAATGACTTTTATGCGAATTCTCCCCGCCGTCGCCTGTGCAGCGATCCTCCTCACACTGATTTCATGTCAGTTCGGAGGTGGACGCACCGAAGCCGAGAATCCTACGGTCGCTCAGATGGATGCCCTTGATGTGAAATGGGGCCTGGCTCCACGTAAATCCCGAGGTGGTCCGCGTCGCAACTTTCAATTCGTCGAGCCTTCCGGTTCAGGTGCCGCCTCGACCTCCGAGCCTGCTCCTGCAGCAATCGCACCTGCTCGTGAAACAGTTCGTGGCACTCCACCACCCGTGAGTCTAAATCCAGAGCCTCCGGCGAGTGCCCCCGTCGTGGTTCCTAGCACTCTGCGCTGATCTCCTCATTGTCTTTCGTTGGTTATTAACCTCAGTCTCTCTCGGTTGTGAAGCTCTGCATCTCTCTCCTATCCGCTGCTTTGACGAGCGTCCTCTCGCTCAGCACCCTTCAGGCACAAGAACTCTCGCCTACAGTGCCGCCGCCCGCAAAGCTTCCACCCATTGAGCGCCTAGCCAATGATGCGCAGCAGGCACTCTTCAACGCGGCAGATCGCGCGACCGCGCCATCCACCTCAACTCCAAGTGTCAAGACAACAGGTCGCAAGCAGACCTTCAGCGCGCCGAAGCTCGAAGATCCAGCCGGCTGGGCCAAAGACTCTCAGCATAAGCTCGCCGTCATGCAGATCAGCTTCGGTGGTGCGGCTGAAGAGGTCATGTTTGAACTGTATCCGCAGGATGCCCCGCAGACTGTTTCCAACTTCCTAGACAATGTCGAAACGGGAGCTTACAACGGACTCGCTTTCCATCGCGCCATTGAAGGCTTCATTGTCCAAACGGGTGATCCGATCACGTCTGATGAAGGTGCTCGGGAGAACTGGGGCACAGGTGGTGAAGGCAAGACCGTCCCAGCAGAAATTAAGCGCACGCACCGCAAAGGAGCTGTCGCCATGGGCCGCAAGAGCGACTCCTCGAACCCATCCAAACGCTCCAACGGCTACCAGTTTTATTTTGCCCTCGGCAACTACGGATCACTGGATGGCAAGTACACCGTCTTTGCTCAAGTCGTCTCTGGTATTGAGGTGCTAGAGCGCATCTCCAAGATGCCCGTTGATAGCAATGATTGCCCCATCGCCCGCATTGAAGTGAAGACCATTAAAATCGTCGATCACAAAGGGCCGATGTATGTCTCCCCCAAGAGCAGAAAAGGTGACGGACGTAAGTTCACCAAACCTGCGGCAGCCAAAGGCCCCTTTGAGCGCTTACTCGGTCGTGTGTGGTGAGGTCAGATCATGATCCATCCCACCGCGATCATTCATCCCTCAGCCCAGATCGATCCCACGGTCGAGATCGGCCCCTATGTCATTATCGACGGACCCGTGCAGATCGCCGCAGGCTGCCGCATCGAGTCCCATGCGCAGATCGTCGGGCGCGTCGAGATCGGTGAGCAATGCGTCATCGGTCGAGCCGCCATGATTGGCACCGACCCACAGGACTTGGGCTTCAAGCCAGCGACTGAGAGCAGCGTCATCATGGGGCCACGCAACGTCATTCGCGAGCACGTCACCATTCATCGAGGCAGTGCAGCAGGCAGCGCCACCAAGCTAGGGGAAGGGAACTTCCTCATGGTCGGCGTCCACCTCGCCCATGATGTTCAGATGGGTGACAAAAACATCCTCGCCAACTGCTGCATGTTGGCTGGCCACATCCATCTCGGTAGCAACACCTTCATTGGTGGTGGTGCCGTGTTTCATCAGTTCATCCGCATCGGTGACTCCTGCGTCATCCAGGGCAATGGCAGCTTCGGAAAAGACATCCCCCATTTCAGCTCCGCCATGCGCACCAATCGCATCACCGGGCTAAACATCGTCGGCCTGCGCCGTCAGGGCTTTACCGCTGAGCAGCGAGCCTCCATCAAAGATCTCTTCCACCTCTTGTTTTGCTCCGGGAAAAATCACACCCAAGCCTTAGCCGCAGCGCGCGAGCGTGACTGGCCCGAGCCTGCCTCACGTCTCCTAGCCTTTGCCAGCGCTCCCTCCAAGCGCGGCATCTGCCCCTGGCGCGGTGAGGTGGATACTACCGAATAGAGGTCCGCATTCACCTAGCGGGCCTGGGCAGCCGAGTAAGCCGCCCGGAAGCCAGCCAAACCCGAGTCAGCCCTGGTAACCGCGTAGCTCAATCACCAACTTCAAACCTCAGTTCAAGGTGCTGGGAATGACGGACACCCATCACCAGCAACCCCGCCAGAGAGAGGGCGTGCGAAAGAGGGCAAGGCTAGGGCTTCCATCACGCAGCAGGTGCATGACAGAGTGTCTAAAAACTGGAATCTTGCAATTTGAATCACCCCTTTCACTGGACTGACCCCTTTCACTGGACCCCTTTCATGTTCTGGACCGCGTGCAGCTCGCCGCCTGGACAATGGTGGCGCACGCGATTCTAAAACTGGATGAAACCGTCACGGAGCGCTGACATCACGAGACGGTTTTACCTCACGGCGACTTCTCCAGCACTACCTGACCGGAGAGTTGGTCTGTGGTCAGCACTGTCTGGGTGGTGGCGGGATCGGGACGGCGCGCCAGGAGGAAGAAGCCGTAGCCGCGCATCACACCGCCCTCGCGAACAATCATGCCGTAGTAGGAGGGCGTGCGGGTGATGTTGGTGCCGACCTTGGCGGGATTGGGGTCCACCAGTGTACTTTTGCCGGTAAAGTAACCGGTGCCTTGCGTGATCACGAGCGTGGTGCTGCGGGGGTTCGGATCGGGAATGATGAGGGCGCTGTGCGGCGGCACATAGACAAGGCCGCCGGCCTTGACGCGCACATTGACGTTGGGACTGACCTGCGTGCCCGTGGCATCGGTGGAAGTGCCGGAGATGCCGCCGTCGGTGAAGACGAGGCGCGAGTTGGTGCTAATGCCGCCATCGTCGTTGACGCCGAAGAGCAAGGCGGGTGCGGGGTTGACGTAGCGCCCGCCACCGGCGGTGAGATCAATCGGACCAAAGCCAGTCTTGTAAACGTGGGTGGCCGTTGCCGGACGCTTCCAGCTCACGGTGCCTGCCAGCGTGCTGTCGCCATACGGTGGCACGTTGCCGACGGTGCCCTGGGTGACGTCGAGGCTGCCGACGATGGAGCCAAGACTGGAATAGAGCACTTGATACACGAGCACTTCACCATGCGGGCCGCAGAAAGTGGCGCAGGTCCATGCAGTGCTGTCGGGGAGCTTGCCTGCGGCGGTGATCAAGCCGGTGCTGGCAACGGTGAATGAGCCATAGCCCAATCCTTGCGGCTGCACTTCCGCAGCGGTGACCGGTGGCACAGTCACGGGCACTGCGGGAGCAAGACCAAAGGTGTAGTAGCCGAGATAGGTCTTCAAATCATCCAGGTCGGCCTGCGGCATCACGGTGCCCCAACGCTTGCGCCAGGCGCTGAAACTGGCGTGGTTGGCGCCATCATTCACGTCGCAGGAGGTCAGCGCATGATTCGCGAGATCCATCGTGAATGTGAGGTTCAGGTTCAGCAGCGGCAGCGTGCGCTTAATCAACACAACGCCGGTGGGCACCGCAGTGCCGGTGACGTCCGCCACGAGCGCGCCGCTAAAGCTGTAAGCCAGCGCACCAAGGGTAACCTTGCCGGTGAACGAGCCCGTGCTGATGGTGGTAAGGTCAAACCGTCCACCGAGGTTCTTGTTCAGTGGGTTCTGGCGCACGATGGGACCGGTGAAAACGCCGACGCTCGCGGCTGGCAATGCCTTGAGCAGCAGGTTTGCTGTCTTCACCGACTTGTTCTTCAAGTTCGAGGCGGTGAGGGTGACGGCGTACGTTTTGTCCGCCGTGAGCGCGACCGCTGGTTTGCCGGTGATGAGACCGGTGAGCGCGTTGCATTTGAGTCCGGTGGGCAGACCGCTGGCGATGAAGCTGGCGGGCGTCTTCAGCGGATCAGGATCAAAGGGGATTTGGTAACTGTAAGCGGGATCGCCGACCATCGCGTTGGGCATGGTCAGCGGCGGCGTGCCGGTGATCTCGGGCGGCGAACTGTAAACGACCAGCTTGGTGGTGGTGATGATGGTACTGCCATCAGTACCGGTGATGTCGCAGGTGTAGTCGGCGGCATCGGCGATTTGCAGCACGGAGATGGTGAGCACATTCTTCAGGAAGGTGTAACGGAAGTCCAATGGCAGCGCGGCACTGCCCTTCTTCCACACGAAGCCGGTCACCTTGCCCGCATAGCTGGCGGTGATGACGGCTTTGCCGCCCGTGGGCAGGACCAGTGTCTTCAGCGTGGCATCGACGACGGTAAGCGAGGCGACGGTGCTGGTCTTGGCGGGAAGGACCATGTTGGAGATGACCACCGAGTAGTCGCCCGCATGGGTGAGCTGCGCGCCGGTGATCGTGAGCGTGGCACTGGTGGCTCCGGTGATGACGGCGGAGTTGACCAGATTGGTGCCGTTCTTGCGCCACTGATACTTCTTCGGCTCGCTGCCCGTGGCGGTCACGGTGAAGGTAACGGTGCTGTTCAGGGCCACCGTTTGCGAGGCAATCAACGGGGCGACGATGGCCACCGGATCATTAACGCTGAGCGTGACGGTGTTGCTGGGCACACTGCCAGCCGCATTGGTCACGATCACGCGGTAGTCGCCCTGGTTGGCTTCGACGACCGACGCGATGGCGTAGCTGGTGCTGGTCTCGCCCGTGATGTCTTCAAACAACGTGGTCACCGCGTTGAGCTTCTGCCACTGGTAGGTGATGGGACTGCTGCCGGTAGCGGCGACGGTGAAGGTCACGGCAGTGTTCGGGTTCACCGCCTTGGACACAGGCTGGGTGGTGATGGTGATGGGAATCACCCCCGCCCCGGTGAGCAGGAGATTGAAGGGAGCTTCATCCAAGTCATTGCTGGCGATGTGCAGGGTCGCGGTGCGGGTGCCGTCGGCAGTGGGGGTGAAGGTTACATCGAAGGTGGTCGTTGTGCCCGTGGTGAGCGAGGTCGTGGAGAGCGCGGTGAAGGTGAATTCGGCAGCATTGGTGCCATCCTTGGTGATCGCCAACCCTGTGAGGTCCACGTTGCCACTGCTGGCGATGGTGAAGGTGAGCGTGCTGCTGTTGCTGCCGGGTAGAAGCACATTGCCGAAGCTGACCGCGCTGTTGTTGAGAAGCTTGGTGCCAGCGGGCTGCTCAACGCTGATCTCGGGTGTGCTGACCGGTGCGTTGGTGAAAATCAAACCCGTCTGAGTGGAGAGAAAGACGGTGTTCGGCCCCGTGGCCCAGGCACCGAGTGCGCCATTCGGGAAGCCGGTGCTGCCATCGGGTGCCCACGCGGTGCCGTTGCCTTTGAGAATGTCGGTGCCGCCCATGGCCCAGAGCGTGGTGCTGTTGACCACCGTGAGAGCGATCAGTGCCGTGCCTATGCCGCTGGTCTGCGCTGCCCACGCGCTGCCGGAGTATTTCAAGATCGTGCCTCCCGCCCCGACGGCCCATATAGCGGTGGGGCTGGCACCTTGAATCTCGTTGAGAGTCTGGGTGGTGCCGCTGGTCTGCGCGGCCCACGCGGTGCCATTCCATTTCAGAATCACACCGCCATTTCCCACCGCCCACGCGGCCGTAGTCGAGGTCGCCCACACTCCGTTAAGGCCCTGGCCCGTGCCGGACGTGGTGGCGCTCCAGGCTGTGCCGTTGAAATGCAGGATGGTGCCGCCTGCGCCCACCGCCCACACGTCCGTCGCGCTGCTGCCGGAGACGCTGTTCAGGTTCTGCCCGGTGCCAGAGGTTTGCGGGTTCCAGGCCGTGCCGTTCCATTTGATGATGGTGCCGCCTGCGCCCACCGCCCACATGTTGCTCGGGTCCGAGCCCCATACATCGTTGAGCGTCACTGCCACGCCGGTGCTGGGGGTCAAGGTGAACGCGGAGCCGTTCCACCGCATCATCACGCCGCTAGGGCCAGAGAACCACACGTTGTCATCATCGGAGGCCCAGACGCCGGTGAAGTTGCCACTCGGCACCGGCGATGCCTGCGCGGTCCAGGTGGTGCCATCGAAGTGATCGAAGGTCTTGCCGCCGCCCACGGCCGTCACGTTGGTGGTGCTAAAGGCAAACACGGCGTTAAGCGCCCGCGTGGTGTTGGAGGTCTGCGCCGCAAAAGTCCCGGTGCCGTTGTAGAATCGAACCACACCGCTGTCACCCACGATCCATACGTTGCTGGCATCCGTGCCGCTGATGCCGCGCAGGATCGTGCTCACACCGCTAGACGGACCTGCCGCCCAGGCAGTGCCATTGCTGGTAAACCGCACGGTGCCCGCTGCACCTACCGCGAGGATGTTGGTCGCACTCGTGCCCCCGACGGCGAAGAGATCTTCCGACGTGCCCGAGGTCTGGCTTGCCCAGGTCGTGCCGTTGCCTTTGAAGATGCGCCCGCCCGTGCCCACGGCCCATACGTTGGTCGCATCCGCCGCCCACACGCCTTGCAGCGTCGGTTTCGGTCCACCACCGCTTGGGGGGGCTTGCACCGCCCAGTTGGTGCCGTCGAACTTCACCAGCGTCGCCGTCTTGCCCACCGCCCAGATGGCCGAGGCACTGGCACCGTGGATGGCGTTGAGGTCTTGTGTCGTGTTCGATGTCTGCGCCGCCCATGCAGTGCCATTCCATTGCAAAATCGTGCCGCCGTTGCCCACCGCCCACACATGGGTCGCATCGGTGCCCCAGACCGCATTCAAGTTCACGGACACGCCGGAAGTCTGCGCGGCCCAAGTCGTGCCTCCGTCCGTGGTCTGGCTGATCATCCCCACATCCCCCACGGTCCAGCCGACCGTGGCGGAAGCCATCCACACGCCGTTGTTGGCCCGCGTGTCGGACAGCGGTCGCCAAGTGGAAACCGCCTTCACGCTAGAGCTGGCCGCGAGTGACAGGATGGAGGCAAGAACCAGCGCGCCGATGCGACGCCTGCGGATGGTGGGGGGCGTCGGTAAATACATAGTTGTGTCAGAGTGCATAGGGTTGATAGCGTTCAAACGCCACCATTTGACTTATGTTCCATATGTAAATGGGGTCAGGCGATTCAAATGGCGGAATTCTAGAAATTCAGACGCACGTCTCCAGGATTTATCCTGGCAGTTTGCTCAGCTTTCGTGATCTGGACAAGACTTTCCTGATCGGCTTTCCTGATTGGCTGAGATGGAAGGAGAATCTTCAAGGGTGGCTCCCGAGTCCTAATGAATGGAATCTCGCACTTTGAAAGTCCTGACACCTTCCCTCCTTCACACAAGATGAAAATTTCTTGGCCATGAACACAATCCAGACCTGAGGCGGCGCGAGGCGGTGGTGTGGCAATGCCTTCTGGACATGGAGTGGTGCGTTTTGGTCAGGCGGCTGGGCGCTCCCTCGCTGAAAGACCGCGTTTTTGACGTGGTGGAATGCGTTTTCGACGTAGAGGAGGCCCTTTTCTATGGAGAGGATCGCCTTCTGGACGTGGGGGAGTGGAGCCCTCTATGGAGAGGACCGCGTTTAGTATGTAGAGGGTCGCCTTTTCTATGTAGAGGAGCGCGTTCGGGATGTAGAGAAAGGCTTTCTCTACGTGGAGGACTGGTGTGCGGGACGTGCAGGAAGCCGTACTCTATGTGGAGAATCGCGTTCGGGACGTAGAGGAACGCGTACTCTATGTGGAGGATCGCGTACTCTATGTGAGTGATCGCCTTCTTTTGAGGCCAAAAGGGGTTTATTCATGAGTTGTCAGGCAGTCTGGAAGACGAGCGCGCCTGTTTGTGCGGCATGAGTGGGGCTGGATGAATCTTTGAAGAAACCGCAAGTTGATGCTAGCGCCTACGAGGCCTATTTTGCCCGAGATGAAGGCGCTGGAAGTCCTTGTTTATAAGCATTGTCAAGACTTGCAGGTTAACATTCAGAATACCGCGTAGGGATGAGGGGTTGCAGGGTCAGAATGGTGCCAGCGGCGGCGAAGGCCCCCAGGGTGAGCAAGGCCCACCCGGAGAGGTGACCAATGCCGCCCTAGCCGGAGCCATCAGCAGCACCAGCGCCAACTCAAATGCCGTGGCGACGCTCAATCTCGTGGTGACTGATCCGCCGACTCAAGCCGAGATGCAGCAGGTGGTGAACAAGCTGGATGAGTTGATTACCGCCCTGCGGCGGTAACGGAGCGCGAGTATCCTACTCGCCAAGCTTTCCCAACGCATCGAAGGCCACCAAGCCCAAATCCAGGCGAGTAGGCTGCGCCATACACGCGCTCCGTGGGATCGTCGGCTGCGGACCACTCCCCGCTTCGTCATTCGTCATTCGTCATTCGTCTGCGTGTCGTGGCTCCCCAAGTCTCTAAAAACTGGAATCTCGCAATATGAATCACCTGACCCCTTCCACCCCTTCCACGAGGGTCGGCGCATTGTGTGCCGAGGGCAAGAAATTGGTTGTGCTTCCCGTAATGTGAAGCCCCGTCGATTCCTGTTTCGCGGATCATTTGCCCCCCATTTACACCCATGTCTGCCAGGATTTCCAGCCTGAGTCTCCCCATTTTTGTAACCACGCTGCTCGCGTGGCCGTCCGCGCTGAGCGCGGAAGTCGCCGCGCCGCGCAAACTCGACTTCAACCGCGACATCCGGCCAATCTTGTCGGACAACTGTTTTGCCTGTCACGGCTTTGACGCCAAGACGCGCAAGGCCGATCTGCGGCTCGATGTGCCGGAGGGCGCTCTGGTGTTGAAGGACGGGGTGCAGCCGATCAAGCCGGGAGATCCCGCCGCGAGCGAGCTGATGAAGCGCGTCCTCACGACCAACGAGGACGACATCATGCCGCCGCCGGACTCGCACAAGAAGCTCACGAAGAAACAAATCGAGATGCTACGCCAGTGGATCGCTGAAGGCGCGGTCTACAAGAAGCATTGGTCGTTTGAGGTGCCGGTGAAGCCCAGTGTGCCGGTAGGACAGTGGGACGGTGAGACAGTGGGGCAGTCAAACACCGACGCACAGTCCTACCGCCCTACTGTCACGCCCATCGACGCCTTCATCCGCGCCGAGCTGGCAGAGCACAAGCTTTCGCCATCCTCCGAGGCCACGCCGGAGCAGCTCATCCGCCGCGTGACGCTCGATCTCACCGGCCTGCCGCCGACTCCGGCGGAGATCGACGCCTTCCTCAAGGAGTCCCATTCGTCCCGTGGCTCCCATCAGTCCTATGACCGCCTCGTTGACCGACTCTTGAAAAGCCCGCGCTACGGCGAGCACATGGCGCGATACTGGCTTGATGCGGCGCGCTATGCGGACACGCATGGCCTTCATCTCGACAACGAGCGGAGCATGTGGCCGTATCGCGATTGGGTGGTGAAGGCATTCAATGACAACCTGCCGTATGACCAGTTCACCATCTGGCAGCTCGCGGGCGATCTTTTGCCGAACAGCACGCGCGAGCAGCAGATCGCGTCCGGCTTCAATCGCTGCAACGTCACCACGAGCGAGGGCGGCTCCATCGCCGACGAATGGCTCTTCCGCTACGCCGTGGATCGCGCGGACACGACGATGGCCGTGTGGATGGGCCTCACCGCGGGCTGCGCCGTGTGCCACGACCACAAATTCGATCCGATCACGCAGAAGGATTTTTATTCCATGTATGCCTTCTTCTACAGCACCGCCGATCCGGCGATGGACGGCAACATCCTGCTCACCCCGCCGATCCTTCAGCTCTCGAACGCCGAGCAGAAAAAACAGATCACCGAGTACGACAAGCAGATCGCCGCATCACAAAACAAAATCCGCGATGCCATAGCGAAGCTCAATTACACCGATCCCTACACGCTCACTCCTCCGCCACCTGTGCAGACGAGCGAGGTCGTGTGGTTCGACGATGCGTTCCCAGCAGGCGCAAAAGTCGAATCATCAGGCGGCGATCCCACCACTTTCGTCACGGCGGACAAAGGCCCGGTGCAAAGCGGCAAGGCGGCGCTCAAGCGCACGGCCAAGGGCGTGGCGCAGGATTTCTTCGCGAGCGGCGCAAAGTTCGAGATTCCGCCGAACGGAAAAATCTCCGCGTGGTGCTACATCGATCCGAAAGACCCGCCGCTCGCCGTCATGGTGCAGTATCACGTCGCCGGCTGGAACCATCGCGCCGTGTGGGGCGAGGAAGGGGCGATCCCCTTCGGCAAGGTCCGCACGCCCGAGAAGGTCACGATGGGTAAGCTGCCCGAAGCCGGCAAGTGGGTGGAACTCACCGTCCCAGCGGACCGTCTCGGCTTGAAGCCCGGCATGAAGGTCGGCGGCTATGCGTTCACGCAGTTCGGTGGCACGGTTTATTGGGATCGCATGAGCATCAAATCGCGCGTCGATCCCGCCAAGGATCCGCAGTGGTCTTGGAAGGTGTGGACTGAAAAGAACCAAGGCAAGCGCGTCGCCGAGCTGCCGAACGATTTGCAGACACTCGTGCGCGGCAAGAAACCAGCCGAGTGGCCTGTGGCGGATGCGAAGCGGCTCAAGGACTGGTGGTTTGAAAACGAATATCAGGGCGCTCGCGAGATCGTCGATGGCGTGCGCGGCGAGAAGCTCGCGGTCGAGGCGAAGAAGAAGACGCTCGTCGAGGCGATCCCGTCCACCTTCGTCATGGCCGATCTGCCGGAGCAACGCGAGGCATTCATCATGGTGCGCGGCCAGTACGACAAGCCCGGCGACAAAGTGAAGCGCCGCACGCCAGAAGTGTTCCCGCCGCTGCCAAAGAAGGCCGACTACAATCGCCTCGACCTCGCGCAATGGCTCGTATCGCCGCAGCATCCGCTCACCGCGCGCGTCGCCGTGAATCGCATCTGGCAGCAGTTTTTCGGCACAGGACTCGTGAAGAGCACGAACGACTTCGGATCACAAGGCGAGCCGCCGAGTCATCCCGAGTTGCTCGACTGGCTGGCAGTCACATTCCGCGAGCAAGGCTGGGACATGAAGCAATTCGTCCGCATGATTGTGACCAGC
>CAZOVY010000051.1:0-43593 GCA_964583255.1 uncultured Prosthecobacter sp. | reverse complement strand
GTCTTCGTCCGCCACGCCTTCCGCTTCTGGATGGGCCGCAACGAAACCCTCAACGACGCCCCCATCCTCCAAGCCGCCCACGCAGCCTACCGCAACAACGGCGGCAGCATGAAAGCCCTCATCACTTCGCTGCTCACCAGCGATGCGTTCCTGTATCGCCAAGTGGAGCGTGCGGCGAAGACGGAAGCGAAGTGACCTCCAGACGGCACACGGCACGCCACGCAAGATCTGCGGCGTAGCGGCCCCCTTTAAATGAGCTCCGCAATCGGCTGGCCAAGATCAACGAGATACTGTGGCCTGCCAGTCGTGTCGGTCAGCGTGGTGCCGCGTGCGTCGATGCCGAGGTGATGGTAAAGCGTGGCGATGACGTCCTGATAATGCACAGGACGCTCAGTGGCCTCAGCGGCGTGTTTGTCCGTGGCACCGATGACTTGGCCGGTTTTGAGATGACCACCCGCCATGATGCCCATGGCCACTTTGGGCCAGTGATCGCGACCGGCTTTGTCATTGATCTTCGGCGTGCGGCCAAACTCGCCCCAGACGACGATCATCACGTCCTGCAACATGCCGCGCTCGTCGAGATCGGTGACCAGCGTGTGCAGCGCGTGGTCAATGAGCGGGCCGAGATAGCGCATGGCGGAGAAATTCCGCGAGTGCGTGTCGAAGTCGCTGATGGAGATGCTCACGCAGCGCACACCGGCCTCGATCAAGCGTCGCGCGAGCAGGAACTTCTGCGCGCATTTCGGACTCTCCATCGAGCCAAAGGCATCCGCAGGGCGAATGATGCGCGGCGTGTAGCGTTCGAGCACTTGGGGGTCTTCTTTGCTGAGATCCATCGCGGCTGCGAATCGACCCGAGGTCAAAATGCCGAGCGAGAGTTGATTAAACTCATCCAGTGCGTGCATGGAGCCGCTGGTGTCGATGTCGCGGCGGATCGTGTCGAGATCACGCAGCAGCGACACTCGATCTTCGAGTCGGCCGACCGTGAGACCTTTTGTTAGTGCCAGACTTTGACGGTGACCCGAGCCGCGACGCGCCAATTCGGCCTTCATGCCGTTTTCCAACTGCCGCTCAAACAGATGTGAGATGTCCGGGCGAAACGCTGAAGATGCGGTGCCGAGAAAGCCAGGCCTAGCGCTATTGCGCACGAGCGGGCGGCCTTGCATGAGATCGACAAAGGCAGGCGCGGAGTCCTTCGAGGTGCTTAGCAGCTTGCTCACCACACAGCCCATCGCCGGACGTCCACCGATGAAGGCCAGTTCTTTGTCACCAAAGCCTGACTGGCACTGAAACGCATCGTGATTGCCCATCGCGCCGCTGAGCGAGCGCAGGAAGACATACTTATCTGCGTTCGCCGCCAGTCGCGGCAGCAACTCAGTCAAATGCAGCCCTGGAATCTTCGTTGGCAGCGATTTGAACTCACCGCGGATTTCACTCGGCGCATCTGGCTTTGGATCGATGAGATCCATCTGCGGCGGACCACCATCAAGATGAATGTTGATTACCGCCTTCGTCGAAGACCGCACGCCAGCCGCTGATTCCGCGCGCAGCAAGTCCGCCAGCGTCAGCGATCCAACACCAAGAGCCCCCGCCTTCAGAAAACTGCGGCGGTGGTGGCTGGAGATGCTGCTCGGGAAGGTGAACATGCGCTCATGAACTACGGACCGAGGCGTGCAGCACTTTCGCTGGATAACCAGGCCATCCGCTGCCGTATCAGTCATCAGCATGAGCACCCAGCCCTACAGCCCCACCGCATCGAAGCCCGCACGGATCCTCAAAGAGAAAATGATGAAGGGCCACACGGTCTTTGGCACACTGATCCAGCATGCCGTCGTGCCTGCCATTGTTGATTTCATTCCTGATGGCAGCATCGACTTCGTGATCGTCACCGCAGAGCACAACGCGCTCGATATCGCCGACTTCATGCCGCTGCGCTATGCGCTGGCCGCGAAGGGCATCGCTTGTCTCGCTCGCACGCACAGCCGCGATGCCGATGACGTGGCCAAGGTGTGCGATTCCTTCGACGGCGTCGTCATTCCGTATGCCGAAGACGTGGAACTGATCAAACGTCTCGCCGCTGCAGCCGTGTATCGCCCGCTCAAAGGCGAGGCGCTCGAACGCGCGATCAAAGAAGGCAAATGGCCGAGCGACAAGACCCGCGATTATATTGAGCAAAAGTGCGCCGATACTCTCTTCGTGCCCATGATTGAATCCGTGCGCGCATTGGAGAATCTCGATGCGATCTGCGCCATCCCCGGCGTGAGCGCTCTCTTCATCGGCCCGAATGACATGACGACCAACATGGGCATCCCGAACGAATACGATCACCCGGACTTCATCGCCAACGTGCAGAAGGTCATTGATGCTGCCGACAAGCGCCACATCCCCGCTGGCAGTTGGTTCGGCAAAACCGAGCAGCAACTCCGCGCCATCAAGCAAGGCGCGCGCTTCATATGCCACTCCAACGACAGCAGCCTGCTGAAGGACATCATGACGACGGTCTTCGGAGCGTTGCGGGGCGCGTAGCATAGGCTTTCTAGCCTGTGTTCCAAATACCGCACGAGGACAGGCTAGAAAGCCTATGCTACCCATCAAACGGATGCGTCCGCTTCTCCAGCGGTAGCTTGAGCCTTTGTTGCGCCAGAGCACTCGCGAAGCATGCCTGCACCATTTCATTGCCGATAGCGGCACTCGCGCCGCTGCTGTGGGGCTCGCGATTTTCGCGGATGGAGGTCAGCAGGTCATCGATGGTGATTTGATTGCCAACGTGTGCTTGATCGCCCTTCGCGGGATCGAGAAGGTGCGCGCTGGGATCATCAGCCCAGTTCACCCAGGTGTCGTTGGTGCCTTGGCGCTGAAGCACAAGGATCTTCGGCTGAATGTTCGCCAAGATTCGCACCATGCCCTTGCTGCCGACGAGCGTCATGCCGTAGGGCCCGGTTTGATCGCGCAACTCGGCGCGGCTGATAAAAGTGCCGACGACCGAGTTGGCGAAACCGAACGTGGCATGCACGCGCTCACCCGCCATGCCGCCGATGTCCTCCTTCAAGGCGCCACGCTTGTCCGCGAGGGTGATGGGTCGGCCTTCCTTGGTCTCGATGCGCGCAAAGCACCATTGAGGATCGCCTGCGAAGAACTGCATGAGGCCATACAGATGACAGGCGAGCACTGTCATGTCCTCCGCGCCAGCGCGGTGGTCCTGCTTGCCGACTCCGCGCATTTCGCAGAGGTCGCCGATGAGCGATTTGTCATCGAGCTTCTGTTTCAGGAGCAAAATGTTCGGCGTGGACCGCATCTGATGAGCGACGCCGATCTTGAGGCCCTTTTGCTTTGCCAAAGCCAGCAACACATCACTATCCGCCGCACAGCGAACGAATGGCTTCTCGCTGTAAACATGCGCACCGGCTTCCAGCGCGGCCTTGGTCATCGCAAAGTGCTGATCATTCCAGCGCGGGCCGATGGAGACGATGTCCGGCTTCTCTTTCGCCAGCATCTCATGGTAGTCCGCATAACCACGTGTCGCACCGGAGCTCTTCATGGCATTCGCGCGGCCTGCTTCATTGGGATCAGCGACTGCGAGCACTTCGACATCACTCCGGTGTGCAAAGACGATGTCCATGCCGTGGCCGTAATCGCCACGACCGGTATGGCCGATGATGACGGCGCGTAGTTTCTTCGGCGCATCGGCGGCGCGGACAGTCGAGGCGGCAAGAGCAAGCGTGGTGAAGTGGCGGCGATTCATGATGGATGTACAACGCATTCACTCACGACCGTAGTTCTCGCATGAAACGCATTTTTCTCTGCCTTCTCATTCCTCTCGCCAGTTTCGCTGCCGATACGACACGCCAGGTCGGCGCTGCCTCGGTGGACATCACGCCGGATTATCCGGTGCGGCTCAGTGGCTATGGGGGCCGCCGATTGCCGAACACCGGCGTCTCGCAGCACATCTTTGCCAAAGCTTTGGCAATAGGCAGCGATGAGGAAGGTCCGGCGGTGCTGGTGACAGTGGATAATGTCGGCGTGCCGGGATCCATGCGCGATGAAGTGCTGCGTCGCCTCGCGACGAAGAGCAAGGTGAGCGGCGAACGTTTCGCGATCTGCTCCAGCCACACGCACTGCGCACCGATGTTGATTGGCGTGCTGCCGAATCTTTTCGGCATGGACATTCCGGCGGAGCATCTGCCTGCCATCGAGCGCTACACGCGTGAACTGACCGACAACATCGAAAAAGCCGCGCTGGCGGCTCTCGCCGACCGCAGGCCGGCCACGCTGGCTTGGGGCGTGGGCAAAGTGGGTTTTGCGGCGAATCGGCGAGCGTTTCCTTTGAAGCCGATTGATCACGATCTGCCCGTTTTGCGCGCTACAGGCGCGGATGGCAAGGTGCGGGCCATTTTCACGAGCTACGCCTGCCATTGCACCACGATTGGCATTGATGAAATCCACGGTGATTGGGCGGGAGTCGCTCAAGAGGCACTGCAACGCGAGTTTCCCGGCGCGATTGCGCTCACCGCACTCGGTTGCGGTGCGGATCAGAATCCGAATCCGCGGCGCACGATGGAACTCGTCAAAAAATATGGCGAAGACCTCGGCGCTGAAGCCAAACGTCTCGCAACGAGCGAACTCAAGCCGGTGAACGGCTCGCTGGAGTGCCAAGCGAAACAGATCCAGCTCGCGTATGACAAACTGCCGACACATGAGGAATGGGAGTTGCTCGCCGCATCGAAGACACCGGCGATTGCGTATCACGCGAAGAAGAACCTCGCACGAATCGACCGTGGCGAGAAGCTCCCGACGGAACTGCCTTACCTTGTGCAGCGCTGGAGCTTTGGCGGTGACATGGCGATGGTTTTCCTGCCCGGTGAGATCACCGTGGATTACTCGCTGCGCATCAAGCGTGAATTCGACCGCTCGCGCATGTGGGTAAACGGTTACTCGAACGATGTGCCGTGTTATGTCCCATCGCGTCGTGTTTTGGATGAAGGCGGCTATGAGGGCGCTGGAGCGATGGTCTATTATGATCGCCCCACGAAGTTCGCGCCGGATGTGGAGGAGCGGATCATCGGCGCGGTGCATGCGGTGATGCCGAAGCAATTCATCGCGACGACGGCTCAATCGGAAACTTTGCCAGCAGCGATCTCATATCCGGATCATTCAAACCTTCTCGACGTGCGCGATGCCAATGGTGGTGAGCGTCCAGTCAAAACCGCCGAAGATTGGGCGGAACGTGTCGCACATATCAAAGCGAACATGCAGCAGGTCATGGGACCGCTGCATGACACCTCGCGCTGGGCTCCGTTGGATGTGGAAGTCGTCTCCGAGGAGAAAACTGCGAAGTATCTGCGTCGTAAAGTGCACTTCACACCCGAGATCGGCGACCGTGTTCCCGCCTGGCTGCTGATCCCGAATGAACTGCCTGCCAGCGGCAAAGCGCCCGCGATGCTGTGCCTGCATCAGACGACGAAGATCGGCAAAGACGAGCCTGCGGGCCTCGGCGGACTGCCATCGCTGCATTACGCGCACGAACTCGCCGAGCGCGGCTATGTGTGCCTCGTGCCGGATTATCCGTCGTTCGGCGAATACGAGTATGATTTCAAAAAGCACGGCGCAGCGCGTGCCAGCGGCTCGATGAAGGCGATCTGGAACAACATGCGTGCCGTCGATTTGCTCGAAACACTGCCGCAAGTGAACAAGGATCGCATCGGCGTCATCGGGCACTCACTGGGCGGGCATAACTCGCTCTTCACGGCCGTCTTTGATCCGCGCCTGAAGGCAGTGGTGACGAGCTGCGGCTTCACGCCCTTCCATGACTACTACGGCGGCAAAGTCGCGGGCTGGACCAGCGACCGCTACATGCCGCGCATCCGCGATGTGTATGAGAACAGCGCAGATAAGCTCCCCTTCGACTTCTATGAGGTCATCGCCGCCATTGCACCACGCGGCTTGTTTTCCAATTCACCGCTGAAAGACAGCAACTTCGACATCGGCGGTGTGCGAAAGGCCTATGCGAAGGCTGGGGAGGTCTTTGCGCTTCTGAACGCGGAGAAGAACCTCAAGCTCGTCACTCCCGATGCGCCGCATGATTTCCCAGAGTCTGAGCGCAAGGCGGCCTATGCGTGGCTAGACCTTCTACTAAAGTGAGTCCATGCGTCGATCCATCACATTCATGACGGCATCCACGATTCTCACTTTCTTCAGTCTTGCATGCGTGTTCACAGCGACGGTCATAGCGCAGCCACAGAATCCATCACCCATGGTGGAGCACACGCGCGAGCATCCGCGTTTGGCGGAGGAGCATCCTAAAGGTCGTCAGGAAAAGCTCGTCGAGGGAACTCTATTCATCCCAGTTTTATTAAAGGGGCAGTCGGCGGCACCACTGCTCGTATTCCTGCATGGCGGTGCCTGGTTGCCTGAAGTCATCGCCACGCAGCGCGGCATGGCCGTGCTGACTCTTCAGCGCTCGACTCCTTATGCAGACATGTTTGCTCACTCGTCCACCTTTGCCACGATGATCAAGACGGCATCAACCGCCGCCGGGTTAAGCTGGAGCAATGTTACGCTGGCGGGCTGGAGCGCAGGGTGTGGCGGCATCCGCGAAATCCTGCGCGCGCCGGAGTCTGTGGCCGTGGTGGACGAGGTGCTGCTGATCGATGGTGTCCACACCAGCTACATTCACGACAAGACCGGTCCGCTGGAGTCAGAGATCGCTACTGATAAACTCTCCCCATTCCTTGCTTTTGCCAAGTTGGCCGTCGCTGATAAGAAGCGATTGCTGGTCACTCACAGTGAGATTTTTCCTGGCACCTTTGCCAGTACCACCGAGACAGCGGACTGGCTGCTGCAAGAGCTTAACGTGCCACGCCGCGCGATTCTAGAATGGGGGCCTATGAAGACTCAGATGCTCAGTGAAGCCGCTTCGGGATCGTTCCGCCTGATCGGATTCGCGGGCAACGCCGCCCCCGATCATGTGGATCAACTGCACGCGCTCCGAGAGTTGCTAGACTGGCTGCAGCACTCGAAGCGCCAGTGAGGCGTGATTCAGTGAGTCCTCAGTTGCGTATCGGTCTAGTCAGGAAAAACAGCAGCACGCCGAGCAAGGTTACAAAGCAAGTTGCGGCGGTGAGTGTGGTAAGCACCAGGTCCCGAAGATCCTTATTCGGAATGAAGCCAAGCTTGTGGAAGTTGGTGAAGACATTGGCTTCCCACTGACGCTGGTCATCGGTGTGACGAGTGACACTGCCGGTGGTGGTGGAGACATAAACGCGAGTATGCAGGGCATCACCCAAGTCGAAGCGATACACAGGCAGGAGTCGAAAGATGTTAATGTACTCACTGTTAAACGCCGTGAGGTAGCTCGACTTCTTGACCTGCGCACCACCGAGAAAGGCGGCGGCTATCTCCGCTGCATAAGCCTCATCTTGGGCAGGATCAACTCGGCCATCCACCGCACTCACATACTGCGCCGCGCGGTTTGTTTTCGTGTAGATCTGATACCAGGGCTGATGGCCAATGCTGCGAATGTTCACTGCGACAGTGCCTTCAGCAGACTCAGGCAGTTTGGCGGTGGCTTCAGCGACTCCGAGTTTGATTTGTGAGACCTCGAGTCCGTTGCCAGATGGCCTTGCTGATGGTGGCGGCGCCTGGGTACGGGTCATCACGTTGTGAATGACACCGCTGCCAGCAGACATGAGGATACTGAGGCTAAAGAAGAGGCCCAACCAACGATGGGCTTTGCGGATGAGTTGTTTATTCATGAGTGGTGAGAAGGTGTGGGTCTGTGATTTTACCATTTCCATTCGATGCCCGCGTAGAAGGCGCGACCATCACCGGGAAAATAAACGGCGCTCGCGGGTGTGGCGGTTTTCAAGACGCCTGTGGTGGCGACGTGGTCCTGATCTAGCAGGTTGCGCGCCTCGATGAAGAAAGACGGACCTTTGTCCCGTCGGAAGCCCAATTTGAAACCGAGCAGGGCAAAGCTGCCGGAACGCTGCGTGTTGCTGAAGTCCACAAAGTAGGCCTGGGGTGTCCACTCGACATTTGGCCCGGCGAAGAAGCCGCAGGGATGCTCATAAAGCAGTTCGGCTCGGTAATAATGCCGGGGAATTCCTGGCAGTTCGTTGTCGCCGAAGTCGCGATCGCCATCGAAGCGAAAGTCATTGTAGAGATAGGTCTGACGCAGCAAGAGGCGGTCGCCCTTTGCCTCTTCACTCCACGGCGTCATGAGTCCGCGTGCTACATCGATGTCGAGCGCGGCCTCGATGCCGTGATGGATGGTGCGCCCGGCATTCACGGTTTGCGTGGGACTCACCCCAGGGATGCCGAGAGATAGCAGCTCGTCGTCGATCCAAGAATAATACCAGGCCAGATCCCAGCGCATACGATCTGTGCGGCCACGTGTACCCAGCTCGACCGTGGTACCCCATTGAGCACTCAGGTCCACAAGGCCGGGCGCGGCACCGGCGGCTGTCAGCTCGCCAAAAGATGGCGGCTCGAAGCTGCGGCTCACATTAAAAAAGACCTGCGTCTCTGGCTGCGGTTCCCAGATCAGGCCGAGCTTGGGACTGAAGCCCAGGTAGTCACGCGAGGCGCTATTGTCCGCACCAAAGATTGTCTCCTCCGCAAAGTCACGGCTCGCATAAGTGCCCTGTGCACCGAGTACGAGTGCGAGAGTACTGGTGAGGTGGAAGGTGTCCTGCAAGTATAGGTCCACGTTGGAGGACGTCTGCTCATTGTCAGCCGTGCGCGCACCGCGAGCGCCGCCGATGTTGAAGAACCGGTTGTCCTGGATAATCCCGTACTGCGCGCCGAGGCCGAGCGTGAACTGATTTTCATGGCCTAAGAGCGGCGCCGTATTGTCATAGCGGACGTCGATGCCGAGATCGTTGCTGAGCTGGTCAATGACCTGAAAAATGGGGTGATCTAGATCCTTCCATGACCAGAAGCTGCTGACGGTGAGCCGCTGCGTGTCGCCATCGGTGATCGTCGTTTTGTTGGCGATACGGAGGAGCTGGAAGTCGCGCTTCTGTCTGCCTGCCACACTGCCAGGATTGGCCATCTGCGGGTTGTTTTGAAACTGGTTCTTCGTGAGCGCACCGGGCAGCTCGGAGTTTGTATTCACATAGGTGAAGTAGAAGCGCGTCTCGATGGCGTCGCTGATACGGTGGCCGATGTTTGCAAACACGCGCTGGCTAGATTGCTGGCTGTATTCACGGAATCCATCGCTGAAACTCGAGGTGGCGCTGAAGTAATAGTCCGTGTCCCCGCTGACGCCGCCAGAGCTGATCTGAGTGCGTAGGGTATCGAAGCTGCCCACCTCGACACGCGCCTGAGCGGCGGGCGCATCATAGCCGGTCATGGATACGAAGTTGATGGCTCCACCTAGAGTCGTGGAACCGTATTGAAGACCATTTGCTCCGCGATAAACCTCAATGTAACGCGCGGAGAGTGGCTCAATGGCTTGCATGTCGAATCCGCCGTCCGCGAGGTTCAAAGGGGACCCATCCTGCAGGAGCTTGATGCCGCGCCCATGAAAAGTGCGCTGCACGCCGGACCCGCGGATGGAAAGTCGTGACTCTTCCGCGCCGAATCGAGGCTGGATGAAAACACCGGGTGCGAAGTCGAGCGCATCCTTCAGTGTGGAGGCACGCCCGCGTTTGTAGTCTTCCGCATCGATGACGGAAACTCCACCAGGTGTGACCGCCTCAATCTGTTCGCGTTTCGTTTCGAGACTGGGGACGGTGAGCGGTTCTTTTTTTGCCGTCACCACAAGCGTCGGCAGAGTGGAGACAGGCGGCGACTGCTGGGCAGTCAGAGAGAGAGGTGCGCCAACAAAGGCAACGAGAATGAAAGATAAAAAAATGGGATTTATGGACATGGGGGCATGGATTGGCAGAGAAAAGTTTTGCCCGTGCGGCAATGGCATCAGGCGGGGGGCTAGCGTTGTGTGGGCAAGCTGGGAGGCGTCGTTTTCCAAAAGACTCAATGCCGCCTAAGGGCGATACGCCGTGGGGGTAAAGCGATCAACAGCCCTGCTCGGGTGGCTGAAATTCTGAGTTCTTAGAGGCGTGAGACGCCAATTAAATGTGCTCAAGACGCTCTGGCGGCGGTGTCACCGGCTCTTCCCGCCGCGTTCTAAGTTCACTGGATGTCATGATCCAGTTCTTTGGAGTGGACGGAGAAAAAACAAATTTGGGAACGGCGACAAGGGCGAGTGTCAGCTTCAGCTCCTTGATTTTGGAAGGCGGCGTCTGGCCGTCCTGGGGCTTCGTTTCGGCGTCCTGGCCCTGTTTCACTGCTTTACAAAGCGGGCAGGGATGATCGCCATCAAACGTGTCGCTGAGTCCCTCGACCACACCTTTTTCTACAGAATAAGCGACCGCCATACCGACCCAGGCGGCTGACTGCAAAGCAGCCCAGTGCAGCCCGATGGACAAGCACAACGCCAGCACCACCAGCCCACGCATCAAGCGCGGCAGTAGTGAGCAGAGATGTGCTAAGGCCATGCAGCGCTCTTAATCGGAGGATGACGCTTTGTCTAGTGTCAGCATTGTTTGAAGGCTGGATTAGGATCGTTCGCCTAGCATCTGGCAAGGAGACTGCATGCAAAGACGTTGATGGCGCATGTGCTGTTTTCGACGCTTACTTTTGATCGCATTGGCGATGCTTGCTACCGCTTCAGTACATGGCGCTGACAAACTCACTGTCACTTGGTTAGACATGCCTGTGCATGGTCTTGCCGCAGTCGTGGAGACTCCTTCACACCATGCTTTCCTCATCGACACAGGTGGTGCGAAGCAAGACAAAGATCAGGACTACAATGCCGGGCGCGACACGATCACCCCATTTCTCAAAGCACGCGGCTACACGGAGATCGCGGCCATCGTCATCAGTCATCCGCATGGGGATCACTACGGCGGCGCGGAGTGGCTGCTGCAAAACTGGAGCGTGCGCGAGTATGTGGACAATGGCTACGAAGGGCGTGGCCAGACATTGGCTTACAAGCGCCTGCGCGATCTCGCCACCCAGCGCGGGGCCAAATACAGCTCGCTAACTCATGGGGCGAAGTTGGAACTCGATCCTGCACTGGCGATGGAGATCCTTTCCCCACCCGCCGAGTTCATCAGCCGCGATAGCGACCCCGCAAAGGTGAGCGAGCACGGCCTGCTGAACTCAAACTCACTCCTCTTACGCATGCAGCATGGGCAGAATGTCTTCCTCTTTCCCGGTGATTCGTATGGCGGTGCGTTCGAGACTTTCCTGAAGCAAAACGTGCCTGCCGAGAAACTCAAAACGACCGTGCTCACGGCTCCTCATCATGGGTTCAATCCCGGTTACGCTTTTCCTAAGATGCTCATGCCAAAGCATGTCATCGCCTCCTGTCTCGCCGACTACGCCAGCAACGCAGGCACACCGAACCCGCGCTCGCCAGGAGATCGCGCCATCGACGTGTATGGTAAGCTTGGCGCGGAAGTCTGCGTCACTGCCTTTCACGGCAACATCACCGCCGTGTCTGATGGCAGCACAGTGAAGGTCGCTAAGACGCACGAGCGTACCGCCCCTGTTCTGAAGCCATGAGTGGCATCATCGGCCATACGCTCTATGCAGAACTGACGCTGCGAGAAGTAGCGCGGCGCAGACTGCCGTTTACCGAGATTATCCAAAAGCATCGCTCTAGTTTCCATGCTGGCGCTTATCTCGGCAGCGACATTCAGGTCATGCCTGAGGCCGTGTGTGTGGACACGGGAAAGGAAGTCGGTTTTGGTACTGTTCCGCTGGAGCGTAGCCCGATCACAGGTGGGCTTGTGAAGCAGTTCAAACTCACGACTCCTACTGGTCCTATCACTGCAACGCAGGCACATGCACGGTTCTATGGCCGCTCTCATCTCGTCTTCGGATGGAACACTGCGGATAAGGAGCTGCGCGTGCCGTGGGATCACCTGCCAGACTACTTCGCGGCAGTGATTGATGACTTGGATCGTCATGAAGAAGGTTCACTGGCTTACACGCTTGGCTGGATCGCGCATGTCGTGAGCGACAGTCTGATCAAAGGTCAGCAAGCCGGTATCGAGCTTCAACTTTTGGATGGTCGATACACGCCGAAAAACCGTCCGATCCAGGATCTCGTCTCTTTCCACGACATCGGCATCGCCGAGCTGGGCATGGACTGGCCGCGGGTCTTCACCGATCTCGCCGCTACGCTGGTGGAGGAAATCCAACTCCATTATATGCGTTGCACAGAGCCGAGCGGACATCTTGCCAAAATATTCCCTGATGGCTGGGTGCCTGAAGCTGGCTCCACTATGCGTGCGGTGCTCAGCGAGAATCGCCGCTACGTCCGACACCATGCCGAAGAGGAACTCGCTAACATGCAGCTCACAAATGGCGAATGCCGTGACTCGCTACGCCAGCTTACTGGCATGACATTGAGCGAGATGCGTGCTGAAGCCCAGCACGCCAAGTTTCGCCAAATGCTCGATGTGATGGCTGGACACATCGTCGAGATGTTTGAAGCGGTGATGCAGCGCTGCCAGAAACTGGGCAAGATTTGATTCGGATTTTAAAAGTCTGTTCTTGCCACGCCAAGGCCTTTCTGGCCTAGGATGCTGACATGCTCGAAGCACTCAACATTTGTCTTGAAGTCGATGCCCATCCTGGATCGGAGGAAGAGAGCTTGTATCTTCTGCGTGAGGTCAACTTTCAGGTTCCACAAGGGCACCTGATGGCGATCGTGGGACCATCGGGTTGTGGTAAGACGACTCTGCTAAAAGTGATCGCTGGTATCACCGAACAAACGGATGGGGCACTGAAGTGGGAGAATCGAGATTTGAAAGAGGATGAGGATCTGCATCCCGGCGAGCTGGGCTATGTGCCGCAGTTCAGCGTGGCACATGATCTGCTGACGGTGGAGGAAAGCATCGCCAACAGCATGGCCCTACGCACGCAGTTGCCAGGCACAGACGACTTTGAGCCGAAGCTGGACAAGATCCTGGAGATCACCGGCCTCACCGATCTGGCGGACCGTCGGATCAAAGTGCTGTCAGGTGGCCAGAAGCGCCGACTCGGCCTAGCGCTGGAGTTGGTGACTAATCCGTGTCTGCTATTATGTGATGAGGTTACCAGTGGACTCGATCCAAAATCTGAACGCGAAATCACAGAACTACTACGTGTGCTTTCCCAAGAGAACCCACGACGTGTCGTGATCAACGTCACTCACAGCCTCGCTAGCCTGGAGGCCTTTGACAGTGTGCTCGTGATGTTTAAGGGGCGGCTCGTCTATCATGGTCAACCCAAGTTGCTCATGCATTACTTCTCGGTGGAGCATGCTGAGGAAGTTTATCTGCGGCTCACTCAGCGGGACGCTCAGAGCTGGCATGAATCTTGGCAGAAGAAGCGCGATTACTATGAGCAGATGCTTTTGGAAAAAAAGGAACCTTTAGCCAAGGCCAACGAAGAAGATCACGAGGAGCATGAAGCCATCGCGCCAGAAGAGCTGCCTAGCGTGATGAGCCAAGTTTTCACGTTGCTACAGCGGCGCTGGACCATTTTTCGTCGTGATAAGGGTCAAGTGTGGCTGCATCTAGCTATGCTGCTGGGCTTTCCGTTGCTCGTCGTCATCTTCGCACTCGATGGCATCAAACCACTGAAGCAACTCAGCCAGAGGCAGGACTCGGACATCATGTACGAGATGCAGCAGAAGGCGCAGCATCAGATCGATCAGTTGAATGCAGGCGGACTCGTCAGCGGGCTCATCATGCTGCAAGTCGTGCTCGTTACTTTGATGGCCTCCAACAACGCCGCTCGTGAAATTGCCGGTGAACGACTCATCCTAGAACGTGAGAAACTTGGAGGGCTGAGCACGATGGCCTATGTCATTAGCAAAGTGCTCTTTCTCGGTGTCTTCGTTTTGGCGCAGAGCATCTGGATGGGGATTTTCGTGGACATGATCACTGGTGGACTGCCAGGAGATCTACTCGTGAAGCTTGGCCTGCTCACGCTCGTCTCTGCGGCGATGACCAGCATCTGCCTCGGCATTAGCGGCATGTGCCGCACTCCTGAAAAAGCGACGATTCTGAGCATCTACCTCGTCGGTTTTCAGCTCCCGCTTTCAGGAGCGGTGCTGAGCCTTCCAGACTGGATCGAGGGAGCGGTGAACCCTTTCATCGCGGCATTTTGGGCATGGTCCGGTAGTCTGCGTAGCATGAGTGACACGGCCTTTTACGATGCGGTGAAGAAAGTGACCGAAACAAGTCTTGTCACGCCTGAACTCGCTGCTTTTGTGCTGCTCGCGCATGTCATCATCGGCCTAAGTATGGCCTATGTCGGCAGCAAGGGCAGTCAGTGGGAGTAGTTATCGAATTGTAAGCTTGCGCATACTTTATCGGAAAGTAAGTGTTCTTATACAATACGGCATTGTGTGCGAACGCAAACATGCTAGCATTCTCAGCATGTATGTAAAAACACCCATGGACGTTGGTCATCTTGTGAAGGATAAGCGCAAGAAACTTGGCCTAACACAAGAGTTGATGGCCAAGAAACTTGGCGTGAGCCGACTCTGGCTACTACAGTTGGAACAAGGCAAGACCACGGTTCATCTGGGCATGGTGCTCAGAGCACTCAATGATTTAGGCATCATGCTGGAAGTCGATACAAGCGCCTCAAGCTCGGTGCTGCGTGAAGAGTCCGCCCGCATGCTTGATGACATCATCCAACGTAGTTCTAAGAAGCCAAAGCCATGACTGAAGAACTCTTAGCATTGACTCAAGGACGCCAGATGGGGCGTGTCATCTGGGATCGAAAGCGTGACCGACTCAGTTTTCACTATGAAGACAAGTGGCTCACAGATCCTGAAACACACCCTCTCTCTCTCTCGATGGGACTGTCTTTCAAAAGTCATGACCACGCGGCAGTGGAGCCCTTTTTGTGGGGGCTACTGCCAGACAATGACGGCGTGCTCAAACGTTGGGGTGATCGTTTCCATGTCTCTCCGCGTAATGCCTTCAAACTCCTGAGCCATGTCGGTCAGGAGTGTGCTGGGGCCGTGCAGTTTATCCGCCCCGAACAGGCGGACGAATGGTTAATCAAGAGCGCGAAGGGGCGCGTGCAGTGGCTGACGCAGGATGATATCACAGAGCGGATGCGACTGCTGGTGAAAGATCATAGCGCCTCGAGAACCACCGCAGATCGCGGCCAATTCAGCTTGGCAGGAGCGCAGCCAAAGACTGCGTTTCATTACGACCCGAAAGCGGATCGCTGGGGCGTGCCCTCTGGCATCGTGCCTACCACTCATATCTTCAAGCCCGCCACAGGTGACTTTGATGGTTATGCTGAAAATGAGCACTTCTGCCTGAGCCTCGCGCGTGAACTTGATCTGGCCACGGCGAACTCAGTCATCCGCTACTTCGGAGACGTGCCAGTGATTGTCGTCGAGCGCTATGACCGACGCAGGTCAGGCATCAAGGTTGAGCGGATTCATCAAGAAGACATGTGCCAAGCAATGATGAGGATGCCGCAAATTAAATATCAAAATCAGGGCGGACCATCCGCGCTTGAAGTCATCGACCTAATCCGCCGTCACTCAACAGCGCGCGAGAATGATGCGGCGCGCTTTGTCGAGGCTCTTATATTAAATTGGCTGATCTGCGGCACCGACGCGCACGCCAAGAACTACTCCTTTCTCATCGCACAAAAAGGCACTGTGCGACTGGCTCCACTTTATGATTTATCGAGTGCGCTGCCTTATCCCCGACAGGTGGACCCGCGGAAGGCCAAGCTGGCGATGAAGGTCGGCGAGCAATACAACCTCATCCGCATCAGCACCCGCGAGTGGAAGAAGAGCGCCGAGCAGATGAAGATTGATCCAGCATGGATCGGAGAGCGCATCAAAGAGTTCTCTGAACGGCTGCCAGATGCTGCGCGCGGCGTGGCCAAGGAAATGAGAAGCCAAGGACTACGCCATGACATCACCAAGCGGCTTGTCGATTCATTGACGGAACGTGCGCAGCGTTGTGGCACTGAGATTGCGCTTTGAAATTTGCTTCAACTTTACTCTCATGCTGACAACTCCACTCGCCCAGCCTTGCCACATCGTATTCTCGGCCTAGCTTCGACCTTCATGCGTTTACTCGGTCCAAATCAGCTCCGTCTTCCAGCTCTCTCTCTGGCATTGACGTGCTCTGTGCTGGGCGTGGATTTAGACACGCAGCCTGAGTATATCGCGGCGCGGCAAGCTTTGCAGGACGGCCTGCCATCGGTGGCAGCACTGAAGGCCACGCGGTTAATGGAGACGGCTCAACTAAGCTCTATCGAGCGGAAATCATTGGCTGGATTGGCCGTCGAGTCCTGGGTGCGTGCGCGTGATGGCGCGGCTGCCTTAAAAATCCTCGAGCGTGAATCCGTGCCCAATGCGGTTTTTTGGCAGGCTCAGGCTCGGTTGCTCACGGGTGATCTCGACGCCGCAGAGAAATTGCTTAACAGTCGCGTGCGCGATAATCAGGCTACCAGCCAAGAGCGGCTCCTGCTTGCCCAAGTAAACCTGACGACTGGAAACCTGACTCAGGCTGAGTCCATTCTCGAATCACTGCGAGCTGAGCCCGATATAACCATCTCACGACAAGCCCGGCTGATGTGGGACGAACTGCAACTCCGCAGCGGCAACATAGCCCCCGCCGTGGCCGATCTGGCAGCGCCGGAAAATGCGCTGGATGCCAACGCGCGAATACTGCAAGCCCAGGGACTCGTGGACCTAGATCGACAGCCAGAGGCGCAGGCCCTTCTACGCGCCATCCTCGGCAGCGCGGGTGGTGGTGAGCGCGTGCACCATGCGGCCTCCGTGTTGCTCGCTGACTCGTTGCTCCGGCAGGATGGCCGAGTGCAGGCGGTGGAGGTGCTGGTGCAGTTTCTCGACAACACGACAGACAGCGAGTTTTGGAGCAGCGCCTTCGATCTTTTGGCGCGCTGCTTAGAGGGGGCAGACAAAGCCGTCCTGCCACCCGATGCATCGCTGCGCTGGATTACCGAAGGCAACACCGTGCAGCGTGCAGCACTGGCCACCCTACCTTCGACAAGCATTTTCCAAGGCCACGCCATGCTACTTCTCTCTCGCTGGTTAGTGGCTCAAAAACGCACTCAAGAGGCTCTCGGTTTGTTAGAGGCGATGATCCAAGTCCATGCGGGGCATCCGCAGAGTGATGAGGCCATGCAGCTCGCGCTCGAAACATACGGCACGATCAAAGCCAACACGCGCATCACCGCACTGGCGGACATGTGGCGGCGGCGGTTCGGTAGCAATGGATCATCCATGGTTGAGTTTGTCACTGGTGGCACCGCCTTCACTCGGGGTGATTACCGTGAGGCGGTGGATCTTTTTCAAGTCGCCGCCAACTTAGCCACCACACTGGCAGAGCGCCGCTCAGCCTTGTACAACGCTGGCATCTCAGCACTCAGTGCTGGCGAGCTGGCTTTGTATCAATCTTTGTTGGGGCAATTGCAGGTCGTAAGTGCCGACGCACCGGTGCCTTCAAAGGATGGCTCTGCTGATCTGGAGCTAGATCGCGCCCTAGATCTCGCGGCCAAAGGCCAGCCAGAGGCTGAGGCGGAATTGCGCACCTTCACTCAGAAGCAGCCCCAGCATCCGCGCCTCGTTGAGGCCTTCATGGCATTGGCTGAAGTTTCACTCCTGCGCGGGCCAAAAGACTTCGCCACCGTGGATCGTGCCCTTCAGGCCGCTGAGGCTGTACCGAGCCTCACAGACAAGCAACGGCAGCGCATCTCCATCACACGTTTGTGGAGTTTGGATCGGCAGGGCCAGTTAAAAATCCTCACCGAGAATGGAACCGAGTTTTTGAAGAATTGGCCCACTTCAGATCAGGCCCCTATGGTCCAAATGAAAGTAGCTGATGCTTTCTTCAGGCTCGAAAACTTCGCTTCTGCGCGCACCGAGTTCGAGCTGGTCGCGAAGAACCATCCAGGCTCGGCCTATGCTGACACCGCACTCTATTTTGCCGGCATGTCGGCCCTCTCCATGATGAGTGATGAGGGGCGCGAGGCCGCCATCAATATCTGGCAGGAACTCGCCGAGCGTGGTGGACCGCTGAGCATTCCCGCACGCCAGCAGCAGGCCCTGGCCAAACGCCGCGCAGGGCAGGAGGCCGAGTCACTCAAGCTTCTCGACTCCCTGCTAGCTGAGAAAAAACTCCCTGAAGAGCAGCAGCGTTCACTCCTAAGTGAAAAGGCAGAGATCCTCATGCTGCTGGGTAAAACCGATGCGACCCAGCTCAGTACCGCCATCGAAGTTCTGCACACATTGCTACGTGAAGATGACCTGCCTTATCAATGGCGTGCGCGCGGAGGCTACACCCTGGCCGTAGCACTGAACACCGCCGGGAAAAGCACCGAAGCTTTGGAGGCTTGCTACGATGTCGTACAAGCTACCAAGTTCAGTGGCCCCTCCGACCCATCCGAGTTTCGTTGGTATTACCGCGCTGGCTTTTTTGGCATCGACTTGCTGGAAACGACGAAGCAGTGGGAGGCCGCCGCCCGCCTTTCCGAAAAGCTCGCCGACTCCCGTGGTGACCGCGCTAGCGAAGCCAAAGAGCGCGCTACCAAGATCCGCCTTGAGCACTTTCTCTGGGATGGAAAGTAAGATCAACCAACCGTCAATTCTCCCTTCATCTCCATGCCCACCAACGTCCTCGGTCAAGAACTCCGCTGCTGCTGCCGCCAGCCCATGACCGGCTTTTACCGCGATGGCTACTGCCGCACGGGGGCCGATGACAAAGGGCTGCACACCGTCTGTGTCGAAGTCACAGAGGAGTTCCTCAAATTCTCCCGGCGCATGGGCAATGATCTCATCACCCCGCGCCCCGAGTACGACTTCCCCGGCCTGACACCCGGCGACCGCTGGTGCCTCTGCGTGCAGCGCTGGCAAGAGGCCCTCGAAGCAGGTGTGGCACCCAAGGTCTGCCTCGCCGCCACCCACTCCTCGGCCACCGAATGGGTGGACATGGCAGATCTCCATGCTCATGCCCTGAGTGATGAAGCCGGTCACAATCTTTAGAACCGAGCTGCTTCGTTAAGACGAATTTTACAAAGCTTGTAACGCAGTCGGCTCTACCCGGCATGCACCTGTAGCAGTGTTCTATTCCGGACAAAGCACAGCCACCTTCGATTCTCCCGTCAATAATGCCCATGAAACTACACACGCTAGCACTCGTCACATCCCTCGCTCTCAGCGGTTCAGCTTTCTCTGCATCTCCGCCACCTTTACCAGCCGTGCCTGGCGTTTGGGGGACAGTTAGCAATATGACCACTGCGCTCACGCTCTCCCTCACCATTCCGGGCACTGTGCTCAAGGATGATACAGGTAGAGTTCTCACCCCAGTAAATGGGGGAGGTCCAGCTTTTCAAAATAGCTACTCTGTCATCACCAACAACGCTGCGGGCATCGAAATTAGAAAAGTCGAAACCATGGAGGCAGTTTCAAAAGTCATCACCTTCAAATATAGTAACGTCGAGCTTCTCAAGGAGCTTGTTGCTGGAGAGATTCTTCCGCAAAAAGGTGCCGCCCCTTTCATTGCAGGCTGGACCCTTGTACTCGTCACAGATGCCTCCGAAGCCAAGACTTTATACGCTAGGCACACCGACAAGACCATGGTTCCGCTGTATGGCGTCGGCTTTGGTCTTATCAATGAAGGAGCTTTAGCTGAAGCCTTCACGGGAAATTATAAAGATGTGGTCACAACTGTCACGAATCCAACCACCAGCCTCCAGACAGTAACTCGAGTTCTCACCGACAGCTTTACTACCAAGGGAGCTGGAAGTGGCCGTGTTGGGAGCTTTACCTTCAGCGGGTTCTATACCGAAATCGGAGGTAAATCGATCATCAAACTAGAAACCATTTTAGGACAGAAAATTTCAACCGATGTCTATGTCACCGGTGCTCTAAAGCTTGATAAAGTTATTGGTGCATCCGAGTCAACCGAAGGCCCGACAGGGGTGGTTGAAGGCAGCATGAGCACGACAGTCTCTGTCCTCACGGATATGAATTTATATCTGCCAGCCGACTAAGTCTTTGATGTCATCAATGGTTTGAAATCACGAAACACCTCCGCTGTCATCGCGGAGGTGTTTTCTTTGGCGTACGGAAGAATCTCAATGAAGAACAAAATCATCCTCCTAAGCGGACTGGCTGTAATCAGCAGCTTGCTTTTCTATGCCTTCACAGCCGCTGGGCCAGAAGCCAAACCAAACGCCAAAGCGCCTGAAGTCTCTGCCCCCAGCTCAAAGGTACTTGAGCCGGCGCACTCCGCTGATGCACCACGCGCATCGATCAGCACTCCGGCATTCGCAGCGCCACTCACACTCGAAAGCGCGGCACGTCAGACCATTCTTGAAACCATTCAGACGGCCTCCATCTCCTATGACCCTGTAGAGCTGCCACGCATCCAGCCCTTTCTCACGCACCCAGACCCAGAGGTCAGAGCCGCCGCCTTCAATGGTATCGTCGTCCTCGGTCACGCAGCCGGTGCCCCTCTCCTGCGCGAGGCAGCCAAGCGCGCTGCCACTCCGCAAGAAGCCGTCGAACTTCTGAGCAAGGCGGACTATCTCGAACTGCCAAGTGCTCCTATCGGCAGTCGCATCAAAAAAGCAGGAGCAAGAGCAGCGCCAGCGCCGAAGTAGGTCGTGAACATCGGTCTCGCGAAATGCCGCAAACACACAGCATCTGCATCTGTCTTCACAAACCTGGAGCCAACTTGATCACTTTCTGTAGCGCCTCAGCATCTCCCAGCGGCGTGATGTTGCTCGCTGGATAGCGAGCGCGGAAGGCGTCGATGATCATCTGGGCGATCTTGGCGTGGGCGCAGGTGTTGGGATGGAAGCCATCGCCCGAGAACAGATACGGCGGACGCGCATCGGCATCGGCCTGGCTGATGAATGACACGCTGCCGATTTGGAGCGGCTGAGTGATCAGCGACTTCGTCATCTCATAAACACCTGGCACGAAGGCGATGCCGCGCTGCTTGGCAAAGAGGGCGAGCTGCGCATTCAACGAGTCGAGCGCCAATGTGACGCGCTTCGTTTTGATCGCGTCTGTCGGGTGTGCGAGCTGGATGTCTGGTGAGCAGCCAACATGAGGCACGGACACGAGCACGATCGGAATGGTACCCTTCACCTTGCGCACATAATCGACGATCCACTTCAAATTATCCCGCGTGGCATTGATGTAGCCAGTCGCCGATGCGCCGTTGTAAATCGCCGGGTAGTAGCTGTCCACGTCATTGCCACCGGCAAAGATGACGACGCGTTCGGCGGCCTTGCGGATCTGGCCTTGCAACTCCATCGTCCACCAAAAATTCCGCCAACTGCTGAGCTGGCTCTTGATCTGCGATGTCGTGGCACCAGGGAAAGCCCAGTTGTGCTCATGACCGACGAGACGCGGATCGACAAAGCCGCTCCACCTGCCGAGATCGAACCAGCCCTTGCGGTTCTCATGCAGGATCTCAGCCCAGTTCCGCGAGTCCCAGGACTCTGGGTTGCGCGGATAGAGCGCAGGGAATTCGAGTTCGTATTCTTTGGAAAGGCTATCGCCAATGACGAGGCACTGCTCGGCGTGCAGCGTGGTGCCCAAAAGCAGGGTGAATAGCAGGGTGCGAAGTTTCATGGCCGGATTGGACTTGCGTGGGTCGCGAAAAGTTCAGTTCATTTTTGCCAAACACAAAGCCAAAGAACCATGCTAAGGATGAACGATGTTCGATATCCGTGACAAACCCAGCCAAGTTCAGCGTGCCTTTCTCATCGGCGCGTATTTCAACCGTCGAAAGGAAGACGAATCCAACGAGCTACTCATCGAGCTAAAGGATCTCGTGCGGACGATGGGCATCGAGGTGGTTGAGGCAGAGCTCGTTTTCGCCCGTGAGATGACCGCCCGCCACCTCATCGGCAAAGGCAAGGCGGCTGAGCTGATGGCTAAAGCGAAGGAACTCCAAGTCGAGTGCATCATCTTTGACAACGAGCTTTCCCCCGGCCAGCAGCGCGCCTGGGAAAAGGAGTCGAACCTCTGTGTCATCGACCGGCATGAGGTCATTCTCGACATTTTTAATATGCGCGCCAAGACCCGCGAAGCACGGCTTCAGGTCGAGCTGGCCCGTCTTGCCTACTCCATCCCACGACTCACACGTATGTGGGCACATCTTGATCGTCAGGGCGGTGGATCGGGTGGTAGCGCAGGCGGCGGCAGTGGTGCAGGTGGCGGCGGTGGAGCTGCTCGTGGTGAAGGTGAAACGCAGCTCGAAACAGATCGCCGACTCGTGGACAAGCGCGTGGACAAGCTCAAGGCCGATCTCGAAGAGGTCAAAAAGCAGCGTGACACCATGCGCAAAGAACGCAGCCGCGTCGCCATTCCTCATGCGGCCATCGTTGGTTATACAAACTCCGGAAAATCCTCCCTGCTCAACAAGCTCGCCAACTCCGACGTACTCGCTGAGGACAAGCTCTTTGCCACGCTCGATACCACGACGCGACGCCTGGAGCTTCCCGATGGCACTTCCATGCTCCTCACCGACACCGTCGGCTTCATCCGCAATCTGCCGCATGATCTCGTGCAGAGTTTCCGCGCCACGCTCGAGGAGGCTGTGCTCGCTGACTTCCTCATTCATGTCATCGACGCCAGCTCCTCACAGTCGCTCGAGTTTTACCAAACCACCACCAAGGTGCTCGCCGAACTCGGCGCGGGTGACAAGCGCGTGCTGCTAGCGCTGAACAAAGTCGATCTCATCGACGACACGCGGCGCATGGAGCTAACTCGCGAGTTCCCTGATGCCGTCCACATCTCAGTGCTCACTGGGCAGGGCCTCGACGTGCTCTTTGATCGCATCCACGACATGCTCATCGACCGCATCGTGCGGCTAGAACTTAGCATCCCGCTCAATCGCATGGACCTCGTCGCGCTTGCCCATGAGCAGGGCAAAGTGCTCAGTGAAGACTATGAACGCGGCGTCGCCGACATCACCATCGTCGTGCCCAAACGCTACGAGTCACGGTTCTCCGAATTCCTGATTCAAACCAAGGCCAAGAAAAGTAAGAAGTAGAATCACAGGCACTTCTCGTTGTTTGTTTGCATTCAGTCTGGCCCCAATGACCACCTCTACCATTCTCATCTGTCTCGGCATCGGCATCATCTCCGGCATCGTCGCCGCGCTTTGTGGCGTCGGTGGTGGGGTGGTCATGGTGCCTGCCTTTGTCTTCCTTTTGGCCATGCCCCAAAAGATGGCCGTAGCCACCAGTCTGGCCATCATCATCCCCACAGCTCTCATGGCCACCGCTCAGAATGCCAGGAACGATCTCGTGAACTGGAAGGTCGCCGCGATCACCGCGATCTCCGCCTCCATCTTTGCCTACTTCGGTGCCGGCTGGCTGAAGAGTATGAGCAACGAAACCCTCAGCCGTGTCTTCGGCACCATCCTCATCGTCTTCGGCCTGCGGATGCTGTTGCAGGGGAAGGCGTGAGCCGGTCATGTGGCGTGGACCTCAGTTCACTTCATGTGAATCAGGATTAATAAAAGCGGCTCCATTTCTGGAGCCGCTTCATTGAATCAAGAGTAACGGGCTGAAGATCAGACCTTCCACTCGCCGCGATACTCACGCGTGAGCCATTTGTCGTCACCACCGCTGATGAATTTGTGCTCAGTGGGGTTCCACTTGGCATTGGCTCCATGCCAGTAGCCGAAGTTCATGAGGTGGCAGGCGATGGCGCTGCTGGCTCCGACACCAGCGTGGCAGATCGGCTGCTGGCGGCTCTTCATGCAGGAGATGAAGTCAGCGATCTGATCCTTGCTGACATAGAGCTTGGTCTTGGCATTCGCCAAAAATTCTCGCTCTGCGAGGGCGACCTCACGATCGACGGAGGTGCCTTTGCTTTCCTCTTTGCTGCGGAAGGCGAATTTGTCTTTGCCTCCCATGCTGAGGGCAAACTTGCCGCGTCCGACATTCACTTCACCTTCTGTGCCGTGGAAGGTGCAGCCCATGCTGCCTTCAGCGTGGGTAAGCACGGTGCCGTTCGCATAGACGAGCTGGCAACCACGCTTGGCGGTCTCGTAGTTGGCAGGTGCGCGGACTTCGACAGGACCGTTTTCATCCATACCAAGACCCCACTGAGCGATGTCGATATGATGCGCACCCCAGTCGGTGATCATGCCGCCGCCAAATTCGCGCGTCTTGCGCCAGTTCGGGAAGGTTTTGCTTTCGCCCACAGGGCAGAGTTCGTGATTGAATGGCACGAGCGGGGCTGGACCACACCAGCGATCCCAATCGAGGCCCTCTGGTTTCGCCTCTTCAGGATACGCATTTGGCGCGGCAGGGTCGCCAATGCTGATCGTGATGGTTTTGATGTCACCGATGACGCCGTTGCGGACGAGCTCGCAGGCGACACGGAATTCCTTGCTGGAGCGCTGCATGGAGCCGGTCTGGAGCACACGGTTGTGCTTCTTCATGGTCTCGACCACGGAGGTGGCTTCGTGGATGTTGTGCGTGAGTGGCTTCTCGCAATACACGTCTTTGCCGTGGCTCAGTGCAGAGTTCGTGATGACGGCGTGCCAATGGTCCGGCGTGGCGATGCACACGGCGTCGATGTCTGTGCGCTCGGTGATCTCGCGGAAGTCATTCACCGCTGCGCAGGGCTTGCCAGTACCGCCATTTTTCGCGTAATGCTCATTCACCTTCTTTTGGTTCATCTCACGGCGGAAAGCATACACGTCGCAAACGGCGACGACTTCGATCTCAGGATATTGAAGGAACTTGCTGATGAGGCCGCCCATCTGCTTGCCCATGCCGATGAAGCCCATGCGGATGCGGCCGCTCGGCGCTGCATCAGCAGACCAGATGCGGCCAGGAAGGATGAATGGAGCAGCCACGGCACCAGCGGCAGTGGTCAGGAAGGAACGACGGGACGAGTTGGTTGGGTTCATAGAGATGGGTCTGTAGAAAACAGGCACATTCATACGCAGCCAAGACATTTTTCGTGCATCAGTTTACATACCAATCAGAGCCAGCCCGTCTGCTGAAGCCGCCCCGTCAGGTCCATTTGGCGTTCGAGCTGCTCGGCGTAGAGCTTGGCATTTGCTGCGTTTGGTTTGCAGCGCGTGGATTCATCGAGCGTGACGAGTTTCGCACAGAGCTGTTCGTAGCTGATGGTTTCACCATGCTCGTTGGCTTGCGCATACGCGGCCTGAATGGCTCCGCCGAGGGCAGCCCCTTCGCTGGTGCTCAGCGTGACGACTTCGGCATTGAAGCAATCGGCGGCGATTTGTCTCCAGGTCGCGCTTTTGCTGCCGCCACCCGTGAGGCGGATCTCGGTGGGGTTCATGCCGAGATCACGGAAGCGTTTCAAACCATACGCGAGGCCAAGCGTGGCTCCTTCGACTGCGGCACGGGCGATGTTTGCCGCCGTCATGTTGGTGGGGCGCAGGCCGTGGAGCATGCCTGTGCCGTTGGGCAGATTCGGCGTGCGCTCGCCATTGAGGTAAGGCAAGAACATCACGCCATCGGCTCCGATAGGCGACGACTTCACGGCGTCTTCAAGCTGCCGCAAATCCCAGCCATACATGTCGCGCACTTGCTCGGTGACGACGGTGACATTCATGGTACAAACGAGCGGCAGCCATTGATCGGTGCTGTCGCAGAAAGCGGCCACTTCGCCCTGGCCATCGACCACAGGTGAACCGGCGACGCCGTAAAGCGTGCCACTAGTGCCGAAGCTGGCGGTGATGACACCAGGCTTGATGTTGCCCGTGCCGATCGCTCCCATCATGTTGTCACCTCCACCAGCGGAGATGATGACGTTGTCGCCGAGTCCCCAGGCTTTCGCCAATTCAGAGCGGAGACGGCCATGCACGCTGAGACTTGATCCAAGCTCAGGCAGCATGGAGCGCACACGCGGGTCGATGTAGTCGCAAAGCTCGTAGCACCACTGGCGCGTGTTCACATTGAGGATGCCCATGCCCGAGGCATCGCCATACTCCATGCGCTTCACACCGCTGAGCCAGAAGTTGATGTAATCATGCGGTAGCAGGATGGAGGTGATCTTGGCGAAGTTCTCAGGCTCGTTTTGTTTGATCCAAAGTAGCTTCGGGATCGTGTAGCCGGGCAGCATGGCATTCCCCGCCAAAGCGATGACGCCCGGCTGACCGCCAAACTCATGAGCGATCTCAGCGCACTGAGCCTGTGTCGAAGTATCACACCACAGCTTGGCAGGACGCACGGGTTTGTCATCGGACCCGAGCGCCACCAGTCCGTGCTGCTGACCGCTCACGCCGATCCCCGCGATCTTCGATTTGTCCGCGCCGATCTTCTCCAGGCACTGCTTCACGCTGCTTTCCACTGCGTCGATCCAGCTTTGCGGATGCTGCTCCAGATGACCAGCCGGCAGGCCTTCGATCAAGTCATAAGCGCTCTGCCCGGAGGCAAGAATCTTGCCGCTATCGAGGTCGAGTACGATGGCCTTCGTGCTCTGGGTGCCGCTGTCGATGCCGAGGAAATACATGGTGCTGATGGGTTAAAGTGTGGCCGCGATGATGGCGGGTCGCTTCGATGAGGGCAAATGCATTGTAGTGGAAGGCGTCAGCATGCCGTCCGAGTAGGCCAGACAAAATGTCTCGTTTGCCAAAGCAGAAAGTTAGAGGCATCCTTGGGCTGTGAAAACTCAGTCTTCCACAGCTTCCAAACGGCGAGAGCCCGTCCGCAAGCCACTTACCAAAGAGGTATTCGATAAGTTCTACCGTGAATTCGCCCACAAAGGTACGGGCAGCGAGGTGGATGCCGCGCAATACATCCGCAGCCTGAGATCTCGCTGAAAGCATGATCTTCGCTGACGCCAGCTTCCTTGTGTCGGCCTTTGTAGGCGATCAAAACGGCGTCACCGCCTGGCGATGGTGGAGGAAGCAATCTTTGGTGCCACTGCTGGTTTCGAGGATGGCTCTTTTCGAGGCGGAGAATACGATTCGGTGCGGCGAATGGGACGGTCGTTGGGACAAGGCCAGGGCTGATCAATCTCTGGCTGGACTACAACGAGCACGGCTCGAAGGCTTGATCGAGCGACGCGAAATCTCGAACAGACGGATTTATCCCGCTGCTCAGCGCCTGAGTCTCCATCACGTCGGCCCAGAAACCTATGGGGCGATGGACATCGTTCATGTCGCTTCTGCCCAGGAGCTGGGGGCAACACACTTCATCAGCTTTGATGGAGCGCAGCGGCGTCTGGCAAAAGTTGCAGGCATGATTGTTTGTCCGTGAGATCTCTTCTGCGTACTGACGCCCGCTGCTACGAAATGCGCTGGCGTTTGACCACCGCGCTAAGCCACGGAAGATGAACTCATGCATTTCCTCATCACTGCTGGCCCAACTCGTGAGCCACTTGATCCGGTGCGGTATCTCACGAACCGTTCCTCGGGGCGCATGGGCTATGCGCTGGCGGAGATGGCGCGGGATGCGAGGCATGAGGTAACTTTGATTTCGGGGCCGGTTTTTCTGCCTGCACCAACAGGCATCAAGCTGGTGAAAGTGGAGACAGCACGCGAGATGTTTGAGGCGGTGCAACAGCACATCTCCCATGCGGATGTAGCCATCTTTGCGGCAGCGGTGGCGGACTACCGACCTGTCATCAAATCAGAGCAGAAGATCAAGAAGAGTTCTGCCACACTGACGCTCGAACTGGAACGCACGGAGGACATTCTCGGCTCGGCTCGGAGTGTGTTTGGCTTCAAAGGCTGTCTCGTCGGCTTCGCAGCGGAGACGGAGAAACTCGTCGAGCACGCGCAGGACAAGCTTGTGCGCAAAGGCTGCGATCTTGTGATCGCCAACGACGTGTCTCAGCCGGGTATCGGGTTCGACAGTGCGGAAAACGCCGTCACTCTCTGCTTCTCAGATGGCCGGACTCAAATCTTGCAGCAGCAAAGTAAGACGCTGCTCGCGAGCGAACTGATCACGCAGATCACTCGATTAGAACCAAAAGATCGTTAGATCAAGATGCCAAACTTGAGTCGCTCCAGCGGATCTCACGATGAATGCCGACGACATGAAAATGGGCGTCGGAGTTTTTGATATAGCCTTTGTCATTGAGGGTTAGTCCCTCGGCTTCGAGTCGGGTTCTTTGCAGGGCCGCGAGTTCAGCGGGCATGTTTTGGCTGATCCGCCCTTCGGCGCTGACAATGCGGTGCCAGGGCAGCGTGGCTGATTCGCCCTCAGTCAGTCGGCTGATCACGCTCGCCACATGACGAGGTGCCACATTCATGTGAAGTGCGACGCTACCATAGGTGGTGAATTCCCCAGCCGGGATGAGAGCCAGGAGACGAATGACCTCCGCACGGATGCGAGTGAAAGATGGAGACTTGGGTTTCGGCATATTTTAAAATCTATGATGACAAATGCTGCCAGCTTTGAAGCATCGCTTGCCATGAGGGAGGGCATGTAACAAGGATGAATTGCAGCCTCGACTTCCCCTGCATCTTCACTCATGTCACTCCTACCTATCGCTCTCGACGCCGCCATGCAGGCGGGTCTGCTCATCAAAAGCAACTTCGGCTCCGATCTCACGGTCAATGAGATGCAGCGCCACGACATCAAGCTGGAGCTCGATGTGCGCAGCCAGAAGCTCATCACCGAGATCATTCTGAAGAACGACCCCACCCATGCGATCCTCGGTGAGGAAGAAGGCGACATCGGGGGGGATGGCGATGTCGAATGGATCGTCGATCCCATCGACGGCACGGTGAACTACTACTTTAATATTCCGCACTTCTGCGTGTCCATCGCAGCACGGAATCGCCATACCAAGGAGATGCTGCTCGGTGTGATCCATGATCCGATGATGAATGAAACCTGGAGCGTGATCAAAGGCGGGCCACCGATGCTGAATGGCAAGCCCATCACTGTCAGCCCACGCGCGACGATGGCGGAAGCAGTCGTCACCGTCGGATTCTCGAAGAGTAAATCCGCACTCGATGCTGGCTTCGAGCGCTACAAACGCATCGCCTATGACGTGCGCAAGACGCGCATGCTCGGCAGTGCCGCGCTCGCTCTGGCTTACATCGCCTGTGGCCGCCTCGATGCGTATGTCGAGGAGCAGATCAGCCTCTGGGACATCGCCGCTGGTGTGATGCTCGTGGAAGCGGCGGGTGGTAAAGTCAGCACGTCTCCGAGCACGGTGAAGCCGGGCACGATGTTCATTTGTGCGTCTAACGGCAAGCTACCGATCGAGCCGTATCTTTGAGGAGCCGATTTCGGGACCCGTTGACGGTTGTTTACGATGGTTGTCAGAGGAGCGCTCCTTGCGGAGCTCGAAGTCCTCATTCGCAGGAATGGAAACTATCGTCAACAACTGTAAACCACGGTCAACAACCGTAAACTTCTGGCTACCTCTTCCGAACTGTCCGCAGCCGTTCACGACCGACTCGTCCGCCGTGGCCGACTTCGGGCACGACATCTTCGACCACCTCCCAGCGTGGTGCAGCAAAGAGCGTGTCCAATTCTTGCGTCGGGATGCCAAACGGCGGACCGCTTTCACCGGGGTCCATTTCAGGATTGATGAACCAGATGCCGACGAGCAACCCACCCTGCTTGAGCACGCTGTACACAGCTTTTTCATAATCAGCACGCAAGTCCGGCGGTAAGGCGCAGAGACAGGTGTGCTCAAAAACGAAATCATAATGCTCCTGCCAGACCGCAGGCATGGCAAACAAATCGCCAACCACGAAGCGCTCGGTCAAAGCGGGGTAAGTAGTCTTGGCCATCTCGATAGCGGTCGGAGATAGATCGAGTCCTGTCGCATCCACACCCTGCGTGACGAGCATTGCCAAATCATGACCGACGCCACAGCCGGGCATCAGCGCACTCCCTTGCGGCTGATGATGTATCACCCACTCCAGCATAGGCGGTGATGGCGTTCCCTTGTTCCATGGCATGTGGCCTTCGATGTAGCATTGTTCCCAGTCGGTCATGACTTCAATAAAGGCCGTGCTGAGTCAGTAGCAACACGGCGACTGAAAACAAACTGAGGCGGAGGAACATCTTGGAATGCGGAACGAGCGCGGCTAAGATGGACGCATGGCTATTAACCAACCCAATACGCTCCCTTTTGACCCAGCGAGCTTTCGGCTGAATCCGGCACGCGTTTTACTAGCAGTGCTTGCTCTGCTCGTCGTGATCGGCGGCTTTTCCAGCTTTTACCAAGTGCCGGCCAGTTCAGTGGCCATCGTGCAGCGCTTTGGCAAATATCTGACCACCAAAGAACCGGGGCTGCATTTCAAACTGCCCTTTGGCCTAGATCAGGTGACCTTTGTGGAAGTGCGGCGGCAATTGAAGCTGGAGTTCGGCTACGGCACGCGCGGTGCGCTGAACGATTACCAATACAACCGCGATGGCGGGGATATGGAGCTGGAGAAAAATATGGTCACGGGTGATCTCAATGCTGCGGTGGTCGAGTGGGTAGTGCAGTTCCACATCTCTGAAGCACGCGCGTATGTTTTTAACTTCCTCGAACCGCAGACGACGCTGCGTGATTTGTCTGAGTCAGTGATGCGTGAAGTGGTGGGTGATCGCTCCATCGATGAGGTGCTCACTGTGGGCCGTCAGGAGATGGAAGTGAAGGCGCTCGAAAAGCTGCAAGCGATCGCCAGCACACTGAACATGGGCATCCACATCGACCAAGTGCAGCTCGGCAATGTGAACCCACCGCTCGAAGTGAAAGACAGCTTTGATGAAGTGAACCGCGCGCAGCAGCAGAAGGAGTCCTCCATTAACCAAGCCAATGGCGAGTACAACCGCGTCATCCCCGAAGCGCGCGGCAAGGCCGAACAAAGTGTCAGTCAGGCAGAGGGCTATGCCACACAGCGCGTCAATGAGGCGGAGGGTGACACCGCACGCTTCAAGGCTCTGCTGACCGAATACCAGAAAGCTCCTGCCGTGACGAAGAAGCGCATCTACCTAGAAACCCTGAGTGAGGTGCTGCCAAACGTGCCTGGAAAAATCATCATCGATGACAAAGTACCGCAGTTCCTGCCACTCATGAACTTGCAGCCAAACAAAACGGCTCCTGCCAACAACTCCAAGAACACTTCCCGATGAAATCTGGTCTCTCACTCCTCATCCTCATCGCTGGCTTCGGGCTTTATATCCTGGCCAGCGCCAGTCTCTACACCGTCGGCGAGACGGAGCAGGTCATCATCACTCAGTTCGGTAAGCCCGTGGGCGAGCCTGTCACTGAGGCGGGTCTGCACTTCAAGACGCCGTTCATTCAAACGGTGAATCGTTTCGATAAACGCATCCTCGAATGGGACGGCCCACCCACCAACATGCCCACGAAGGATAAGGTGTACATCGTGGTCGATAGCTTTGCCCGCTGGCGCATCATTGAGCCGCGCGCGTTCTTTGAAAATCTGCGGGATGAACGCAGCGCACTGTCACGACTCACGGATGTGCTGGGAAGTGAAACGCGCAATGTGATCGCCCGCCATGATTTCATCGAGGCGATCCGCACCACGAAGGATCGCAAGGTCGCGCGGGAGGTCAGCGCGACCGCATCCATCGCAGATGCCCGCATCGGTATCCTTTCGCCCATCACACGCGGGCGGGCCGAGCTGGAAAAAGAAATCTTCGCCAGCGCTGCGCCGAAAGTAAAAGGCTTTGGCATCGAGCTGATGGATCTGCGCTTCAAGCGAATCAACTACACACCCGCCGTGAGTCAGACGATCTACCAGCGCATGGTCAGCGAGCGCACGCAGATCGCTGAGCGCTTCAAATCTGAAGGCGCCGGTGAAGGTGCCAAAATCTTGGGGGAGCGTGAACGTGACTTGAAGCTCATCGAGTCTGAAGCTTACCGAAAGGTGCAAGAGATCGAAGGCGCTGCTGATGCCAAGGCCACTGAGATCTACGCCAAGGCCTATAACCAGACGCCTGAAGCGGCAGAGCTTTTTGAGTTCACCAAAACGATGGAGGCCTACAAGCTCGTGATCACACCCGACACGAATCTCATCCTGAGTACGGACAGTGACTTTTTGCACTATTTGAAGTCGTCTGAGAAACCCAGTTCTGCGCCACCGACGAGTGCAGGATTGCCCGCAGGCACTGATATGCTGAAAGGTCTGCCGTCGCTTCTAGACGTCGTTAAACAGCAGTAGCCGCGCACTGATTGCACCGCAGGCAGTCCGAGCCTAGAGTCCGATCATGGCTTGGATACGCACGACATTGCTTTGTCTCCCGCTGGTGGCGCTGGCCGTCGGCGGTTGGAGTGCGTGGCGTGCTAGTCAGCCAGTCAGCACCGCGCATGAGGGCGTGGTGATGCTGCTGCCCGGCGCGCTGCCCGCGTTGAATCCATTCCTGCCCGAGACGGAGGCTGAGCGGCAACTGCTCGACTTAATCCATGAGCCACTCATCCGCCTAGATCGTGAAGGTCGGCTCGGTGCCGCGCTGGCCGAGCAATGGAGCTGGCACCAGAACATGACCTGCTATTTTTCCACACCTGCTGAGGCTCAAAAAGCAGCGCAGGCCGTGGCCGAGCAGCCGGTGGAAAAACGGGCGACGTGGGATCTGGAAACCGTGACGCAAGAGGGTGCCTCACTCATCCTCCGCTTTGCCCACCCAGGCAGCACCGTGGCAGATGAAGTGCTCGCGGTTTTATCAACCCAGCAGCCTCAGCGACTGACCTTTCTGCGCATCGCGTCGCCCCCCAGCGCACGACTCGCACTGATAGCCTTTGCCAAGCAACCCGAACACGCAGCAACGACAAAGAGGCTATGGTTTGATGACAGTGGCACCTGTGAAATCGTCAGCGCGCGCACCAGCGTACAGGCCCAACAAAGCTTGATGGATTGGCTCTCCACAAGGCACCAGCCAGTGCCGGAAATCACACCGATAGCTGAGGTCACGGCACTGCTTGAACCCGTGCTGGATTTCCGACTCAAGCCGAGCGCTCAATGGCCCGATGGCACACGCATCACCTCAGCCGATGTGAAAGCCACGCTCGACTACGTGCTGCCACGCGCATGGCCTTTAGCAGGCAGAGATGCCTTTCGTCACATCCAGGACATCACATCGCCTGAGCCAGGACTGGTGCGCGTGATTTATCGCCGCCGCTACAGTCCGGCTTTGCCAGCGTGGACGACTTTACCCATTCTGCCATCGGCTTGGTTAAAGCAGCATCAGGCTGGCTTCGGCAGTGATGCCCCGCCCGGAGCAGGCGCATGGCAGATCGTGCGCCAAGACAGTCGGCGGCTATGGCTGGAAAAGAGCTCAGCACAGCCGATCGAAAAACTGCAAGTGCTCGCCTCCACCTCACCGCTGCAAACGCGCGTCGGCATCGCCACTAGCTCGTTTGATATTCTCTGGCCGACGGGTGAAAACCAGTCATCGCTCAAAGACGCACGCGATATGCAAATCATGCCCACACCGCCACACAGCAGTCTCATGCTCGTGTGGCAGACGACGGCTATCAGTGACCTGCGTGTCCGCGCAGCTCTTTCTCTGGCCTTAGATCGTCAGGCGCTACGCCGTGAGATGCCTGGCGGTCAGGCACGTCTGCATGACAGTTTTTTTCCACCTGGGCGCTGGTTCTCCAGTCACAAAGCGACGCCTGCCTTTGATTTAAAAACAGCCGAGAGCCTACTCGCTGAAGCGGGCTGGCTGAGAGATGTCTCAGGCCGCATGAAGAAGTCTGGCTTAGCGCTGGAACCCCGCTTGATCATCCCCGTGGGAAATGTCGAAAGACTCCGACTCGCGAATGCCTTGGCACAGTTGTGGGATCGGCTTGGGATCAGCATGAAGATCATCGAAGTGCCTGCCGAAAGCTATGTGTCAGATCTTCAACAGGGCCGCTTTGATCTCGCGCTAGTCGGCAGCGAGCTAGCAGCGGGCTGGGATGTGCTGCCTATGTGGCATTCGACTCAAGTCGATGGGCGTGGCCTGAATGTGAGCCAAATCGCGGATCCAAAATTAGATGGGCTGCTAGAGGCACTTCAGTCTGAATTTGATCCCACCCAGGTACCAAGACGAGCCGATGCTGTGGAGTCACGCCTCAACGAATTGCAGCCCGCCACACCACTCTTCACTGACGAGACTGACATGGTAGTTCGGCTCGCTCATTTCCCCAGCCTGCGGGAAATGGACCCCGCTCGCGGTATCACGCTGCGTGAGTTGCTAGCTGCTACGAGAGCAAGAGCACTACCCGCCGTGAAACTGGAAATGCTCGCCCCCAAGTGACCGCATGAAAACCAGCGCACATAGTCTCGCCCGCTTTTGGACAGCACTCTGCGTGCTGCTCATCGGTTCAGGTCTAGCGCTCTGGATAGTAAAGGGTGATCTAAATGTGTGGTTAGGCTCATGGCGGCATTCATTCCAGCTCACGAGCCTTCTTTCCATGAGGACGACGCTGAGTCTGCTGGTGATCAGCATGCTGTTTTCCTGGAGTAGCGCCAGACTGCTCGCCGCGCTTCTCAGAGCCAGTGGACCGATCCTGATGAAGACAGGCTTCGGGTTGGGCAAGGCGGCAGTGTTCTTTCCTGTGAGCGCCCTAGCCTGGGCCTTTGTCGGGCTTTGGATCGGTCAGCTCGGCCACCCTATTTGGACATTGATGCCAGCGGCAGGCGTGGCAGAAAATTTACCCGCACATGAGCTGACAGCCCGTTTCATTTGGACCTGGGTGCCTGCGCTGGCTCTGCTCAGCCTGCCGCTAACTGGCCAATGGCTGAGCCTGATGCTGCGTGAATCACCCGCTTCAGATGTTCCCGCAGATGAACCTGGAAGCGCCGAACAAAGCCTCGCCACACCGCATCTAGCACCTGCAAAACGTGATGCTGGCAAGCAGCCCACACCCTCCTTGATCAAATGGCGCGCGGGCATCCTCCTCTCCAAACCCTCACGCAAAGAAAAAGGCAGCACGCGTCCACAGCCGATCTCGGCGACTCATCCGGGACTTTGGAACACGGGCCTTCTAGCTTTAGCACTGCTAATTAGCATCGAAGACGCACTCGGCCTTCATGGCTCAGCCGCAGCACTGGCCGAGAGCCTACGCGCACTGGACTTCAGCAGCGCCGCCACGGCCACACTGATGCTGACCAGCATCACCGTTCTCTGGACCCTCATCGTCAGTGGTCCTGGGTCATGGACCGTGGCATGTTTGCAGAGTGGCCTTGCCGCCCTATTTAAAATAGCCGCTTGGTGCGTGTTGATGCTAACCCTCGCCACGAACGTCATCGGAATGCACGTCAGCAAGATGTTCGTGCTCATCAATTCGGACACCGCTTTCGTCTCACCAGAATCAGCTCTGTGGGCAGGACTACAGCCCATGCTTTGCGCCTTGTCTTTGTGGTTCGTGGGTCACATCATCAGCACTTTCAACGAACCCTGAACGACCCCATGCCTGACACGCCGCCGCTCCTGCGCATCCGCGATTTGAAGATCGACTTTCGTCGTCATGACGGACCGCCCACTCAAGCCGTGAGGGGACTCAGCCTCGACCTGAAGCAGGGTGAATCCATTGCCATCGTCGGAGAAAGCGGCAGTGGTAAAAGTGCCATGGCGCTCTCGCTTGCCCGCCTTCTGCCTGAGCCGCCAGCCAGCATCACCGCGACTGAGCTCACCATCGCCGGACATCATGTTTTAAAGATGACGGAGAAGGAGCTGCGGAAGGTGCGCGGCAAAGAGATCGCCTATGTTTTCCAAGAACCGACAACCTCTCTGAATCCCGTACTCACCGTGCGCACGCAGATCGGCGAAGCCCTGGCGCTGCACCGCCCCGAGGTCAAAAATCGTGATGCAGAAATCCTCGCTTGGCTCAACAAAGTCGGCATTACCGAGCCAGAGAAGAGACTGCGTGCTTACCCTCATGAACTCAGCGGTGGCATGCAGCAGCGCGTCATGATCGCCATGGCTCTGTGTTGCCAACCGAAGCTCCTCATCGCCGATGAACCCACCACGGCGCTGGATGTCACCATCCAAAAACAGATCATGGAACTGCTCGCCGCACTGCGCCGTGAGCTGGACATGAGCCTCATCCTCATCACACATAACTTTGGCATCATCCGCGATGTCGCTGACCGAGTGGCCGTGATGTTTCGCGGACAGATCGTCGAGACTGGCACGACAGAAGAAGTGCTCAACAATCCGCAGCATCCCTACACTCAGGCCCTGCTCGACTGCGTGCCGCGCATGGGAGCCAAGAAAGCCCGCCTGCGCACCATCGACTACGCCGCGCTCGAATCTACCAGCGCATGAGTCGGCGGCGTGGCAAGTCATGGCTCTGGATTGTGCTCGCACTCATCGGCGCCGGCTTTCAGGTCTGGCGGGAACTTCATGATGCACCTGCGAATTCGCCCAAGCAGGCGATCAAAGTTTTCGAGGTTATCCTCAATGCGCAGTTGCATCCGCATCCCGATAACGATGGCGACAGTTTTCACCTCGATCATGGCGGCCAAACCCACGAGTTCCGCCTCTACTTCGCCGACTGCCCGGAGAAGAAACGCCATCATCTCAATGGCGACCGTCTAGCTGAACAAGGGCGCTATTTCGGCAACCTGAGCGAGTCAGAGACAGTCGCTATTGGTCAGCAAGCGCAGGCCTTCACCCAGCGTCTGCTCACGACCCAGCCCTTCACCATCTGCACCAAATGGCAGAGCGTGTACAACAGCGGACGTCACTACGCCTTCATCCTTTTTACTGATGGTGAAGATCTCTCAGCCAAGCTCATTCGTGAAGGCTTCGCTCGCATCCATACCGGCGGAACGACGCTTCCAGATGGTCGCAGCACTAGCCAATATGAGAACCAACTCCGCCAGCTCGAAGCCGAAGCCAGAGCCGCCCGGCGTGGCGGCTGGCGATTGAGGTAGCCTAAGTGTGAAGCTGGAGCAAGACGTGAAATGATAGCGAGTGAGCGCGTCGCTCTTATCAAAATCCGCTCTTCCTGCGTGGCACGTCTCAGCGTAGGTTGGAGCGTCACTCCACACTCGCCCCATGCTCGATCCATTTGTCACTCTCGCCGAAGCTGGCTTTTCCCAGCGGGGAGAGTTGATCACGGCTGGTGAGGACCATTGGACGCCGGAGCTGATCGCTAGCCTCGACTGGATGCGTGTGGCGGAACTGGTGCGGGCCATCGCGGCGCACAGCGGCTGCGAGTTAGCGCGATCCTTGGTGCTGGAGGATGGCTCAGTGGCTTTTGCCATGATCGAAAATCCGACCACGGCCTATCCGCAGCGGGCGCTCGTGAAGATCGCTGCGTGGAATGAGTGGGGCGCGAATCCGACCCAAGTGATGAACTTTGCGCGTGAGGTGCTCACGGCCAATAAAGCGCGCGGTATTCTCATTGCCCCTGGCGGCTTCACTCCAGCGGCATCTCTCGCGGCGCAGGAGCATCGCATCGAGACGGTGGATGCTGCGGCTCTGTATGCGGTGATGCAAAATCTGCCCAGTGAGCGCAGTGACTTCTTTTTCACCATCGCCACGGCGGGTGATTGCAAGACGCCGACATGCCCAGTGTGTCTGCAAAAGTTAGCGCGCGTGGAGTCCATCTCGCGTGCTGAGATTCCTGAGAGTCGTGTATTTAAAGAGTCAGGCCTGATCGCGGATCATGTGCAGGCAAACCGAGTGGAAGTGGCCGCACGCACTGAGGTGACTTTCCTGCATGAGGTGAAAGCGCGGGAAATCTTCATCGCGGGTGATGCGACGGGTGACTTTGTTTGTGAGGGCACGGTCACGCTGCTGCCCGGTGGTACGCTGAATGGCACTGTGGCTGCGCGCTCAGTCAATGTGCAGGAGGGTGGCGAGCTGCTCGGGAAGTTCCGCATTCTCAGTGGTGCTCCACAATCATTTGTTACCGAGATCCGTCGCTGGCACTGGCTGTGCCGGAGTGATCGAAGAAAACCGGAATGCGCACGCGTGAGCTTTGAACCGCATGGAAGTGAAGTAGACAACCGTGGCAGAACCCAACGTTAAGGAATCGCGCGAGGCATGAAACTAGACACCTCACATCCAGTATATTTTTGGTTGGCCGTTCTCGTGGTCACGCTGGGGACAGTAGCTCTCGCAGAGCAAATTCTTCGATTAGTAAAGGCCAAGGACTCAGGCACTCCATCTGAAACCAAGAAGACCATTTGGGCAATTTTGATAATTTTCGCTGGATCGTTGTACAGTGCCGGTCAGCTACTGAAGTGGTGGGACTAACCTTGATCACAGCAGCGCCAGACTAGCTAGCTCGCGATAGTAAGCGCAGCTTTGCACCAGCTCCTCATGGCGACCATGGGCTAGCACGACTCCCTGACGCATGACATAAATCACATCCGCACTGACGACGGTACTGAGACGATGGGCGATGACCATGCAGGTGCGATCTTGGCGCAGTTTATCGAGTGCTTGTTGGATGAGTTGCTCGGACTTGGTGTCCACGGCGCTCGTCGCTTCATCCAGCAGCAGGATCGGTGCATCTTTGAGAAAGGCGCGCGCCATGGCGATGCGCTGCCGCTCGCCGCCACTGAGCATGACGCCACGCTCACCGACCTGAGCTTCGAGACCATCGGGGTGACGCCGAACAAACTCTTCTGCACAGGCGAGATCGAGTGCGTGCCACATCTGCTCATCCGTAGCCGCAGGATCACCGAGGCGGAGGTTATCACGAATGGTGCCAGCAAAGAGAAAGGCGTCCTGAGTGACGTAAGCCAGCGCATCACGCAGAGAGACGCGGCTGTAATCAGAGAGCGGTCGGCCATCGAGCGTGATGCTGCCTGATTGCGGTTCATAGAAACGGGTGAGCAATTGAAACAGGGTGGATTTCCCTGAACCAGTCGCGCCGACGATGGCCACGGTTTGCCTTGGCTCCACGTGCAGATTTAGCTCATGCAGCACAGGTTTGTCAGCGCTGTAGCCAAAGGTCACAGCGCGGAATTCGATCGCGCCTTTGGCCTGCTCTAGCGTGTGGCCTTTCTCCAAATCTTCCTCACCTTCCTGGTCCAGAATTTTGAAGACACGCTCAGCGCTCGCTAGGCCAGTGACGATGGTTTGATTGACTCCATGCAGCCTTGCGATGGGTTCAAAGAAGAAGCCGAGGAGGAAGATGAATTTAAAAAGCTCGCCCGTGGTGATCTGGCCCTGGATGGCTCCATAAGCGCCCATGCCGAGCAGCAGCACGAGGCCAAAGCTGCCGAAGAATCCCATGAGCGGACTGTAAACGGCCCATGCTGTCATGAGCCTTTGCTGAGCTTGGCGGAGCAGGTGACTGGCCTGATTAAAATCGTCCTGCTTGGTGTCTTCAGCCGTGTAGCTCTTCACTTGGCGTATGCCGGTGATGGTGTCATGCAGCAGCGAGTTCATGTGGCTACTAGCCTCACGCGCCAGTTTGGCGCGTGGAGCCACCCAGCGTGCAAACAGCCAGCCGCCAGCAGCGATGAAAGGCGTGGGAATCATGACGATGAGTGCGAACTGTGAGTTCGTGTAAAACATGACGACTCCAGCGATGATGATTTGCAGGATGGAGGTAAAGCCCTGCTCGATGCTTTCCAAGATGACGCGCTGAGTTGCGGGCACATCATCGGCCATGCGAGTGAGGATGTCTCCCGTGCTTTGTTTGTCGAACCAGGCCAGCGGCAGTCGTGCGATCTTGCGGTGAAGCTTCCCGCGCAGGTCAAAGATCATGCGCTGCTCGAAGACGCTGTTCACGCGTGTGCGGACATAGAATAGAAACTCACGCAGAAAGAAGACCCCTATGGCGAGTCCGCCTGCACGCCAGATGCCGGGAATGTCTTTGTTTGGGATGATGTCATCCACAAACCACTGCACCACGCCGGGGAAGACGATGATCAACGAAGTACCCAACATGGCCAGCACGAGCTGTAACAGCGCGATCCGCCAATGCACACGAGCAAACTGTAACAAGCGACGCGCCGCAGAGGAGAGAGAAGTGGGTTTATCGGACATGAGAGAAAATGACGAAACTAAGAAGCGCTCAGACGTGCCAGACCCCAACATTCGTCATTCGTCATTTCACAGCTAGCGCGTCTTGTACACGATGCTGTCCATCGCTTCCTCCAGAGCCAGACCTTTGAGGAAAGGCTCAAGCTGTGGATTCGAGGCGGCCTTCTCCAACTGCGGCAACTGCATGAGTCCAGCGAAGTCTTGACGGTCGATGGCTTGACGCACTTTTTCATCACGACCCAGGGCGGCGATTTCAGGATGGTTGAGCGCATTGGCCGAGTCAGGACCACGCGCGGCGATCTGCTGCCACACGCGATTGTCAGGCCAAAGGATGAGCAGCCGGGCGAGATTGGCTGTGGCACGCACGTCATAGGGATCGAGCTGCTCGGTGAGCTTGCCGATAGAGGTGCGATCAAATTTTTGGGCGAACTGCTCGACCCAAGCACCGAGGTCACTCTTCACGCCTTTGGCACCTTGCTCGACAGCGGCATTTTCCAGACCGTAGACGCTACCGACAAGACGCAGAACCATGGCTGAAAGCCAGACCAGTGCGCCTGATGGCAGGAGGCTGATCAGGCCCGCCTTCCAGCCCGTCATGCTTGCCAGGAAAGAGAGCAGTCCAAAACCAGCGAGCATGTTGATGGCAGCGCGTGCCAGGAAAAAGGTGATCAGGCCAGCGCCGCCAGAGATCATGAGCAAAGTGTCCGTGCTCATGTTTGAAGCTGAAGCACCAAACATGTCGGCGCGATGACGAAACACATACATGGCGGCCAGAACTGCCGCCGCGAGACTCAGCATGCCCATCACTTGAGAGACCACACCGCGAGCCACGGCCAACCCCGCGAGGAAGGCGACAGCCACCAGACCCCAGGCACCCATGCCCTGACCAGCCATGGCTCCTTTGGCCTGTTCGAGGGCACCACTGACGTTCGGTAGATTGAGGGCGAGGAACTCCATGCTTGTCCGCTATCAAAAGGGCACGCCGGAGATGGCGCAAGCCGTTTGTGCTCCATGTCGGTTGGACTTCAGTTCGCCTCATATTTGCCTTCCGGCGTATATGCTATACGCTCCACGCCCTTTTGCCATGACTGCCACCGCTGCCCCCCTTCCCGTGATGCCCGACAAACACGGCCACTTTGGCCGTTACGGAGGCATGTTCGTGCCAGAGACGCTCATGTCGGCACTCAATGAACTGGCCGAAGAATATGAGCGAGCCAAGGCAGATCCACTTTTCCAAACCGAACTCAATCGGCTGCTGCACGAGTATGTCGGCCGCCCCACACCGCTCTATTTTGCTGAGCGCTGGACTCAGAAGCTCGGCGGCGCACGCATCTACCTGAAGCGTGAAGACTTGCTGCACACAGGTGCCCACAAAATCAATAACGCACTCGGGCAGGCTCTGCTCGCGCTGCGACTCGGCAAGCAGCGCATCATCGCAGAAACGGGTGCGGGTCAGCATGGTGTGGCGACGGCGACTGTGTGCGCTCGTTTCGGCCTGGACTGCACCATCTACATGGGTCAGGTCGATATGGAGCGCCAGGCGCTGAATGTGGCACGCATGAAATTTCTCGGTGCCAAGGTCGTGGCCGTGACCGCTGGTCAGGCGACTCTAAAGGAAGCCGTGAATGAGGCCATGCGTGACTGGGTAACGAACGTCCACAGCACCCACTACATTCTCGGCAGCGCTCTCGGTTCGCATCCCTTTCCGATGATCGTGCGCGACTTCCACCGCATCATCGGTGTGGAGGCACGCCAGCAGATCTTGGAGCGTGAGGGGAAACTGCCTGATCTACTCGTCGCTTGTGTCGGTGGTGGCAGCAATTCCATCGGCCTTTTCCATCCCTTCCTCAATGATCCAAACGTGCGTATGATCGGCGTCGAAGCCGGTGGTGATGGCATTGTCCCCGAGCGTCATGCAGCGCGCTTCCAGGGCGGGCGACTCGGTGTTCTGCAAGGCACGAAAACTTGGCTCCTTGCTAATGACGATGGCCAGATCGAACTGACTCACAGTGTCAGCGCTGGACTCGACTACGCCGCCATCGGCCCCGAGCACGCCTGGCTGCACGACATGCAGCGCGTCGAGTATCATTACGCTACTGACGACGAAGCACTGGCTGGCTTCCAGGACCTCTCGCAGATCGAGGGCATCATCCCAGCTTTAGAAAGCAGCCACGCCATCGCCGAAGTGACCAAGGTCGCACCGAAGATGGGCAAGGACCAAGTCATCGTCGTCAACCTCTCCGGTCGCGGCGACAAAGACGTGGCTCAGGCCGCACGCTTGATCCTCAAGGAAGAGCTGAAGTTTTAACGAGCCGCCGACTCACCGCTTCCGCCGCTTCGTTGCTCGCGGAATGTCGGGCAGCTCGGCTCGACGGACTTCAATCGGCGGAGCAAAGTCCGGCACCACCGCGCGCCGTATTTCGATCCGCGGTTCACCGGTGGGCAGCTCAGCGCGGCGGACTTCTTCTTGAGGCGCTGGCATCAAAGAAGCGGGCTTGTAGCTAGCCATGGCTTGGCGAACGGCAGCGGAGCGTTGAGGTGCTATTTTCAGCGCTGTCTGCAAAATAATACGGACCTGATCCGGCTCCGACTGGACTGCGTACATGGCAGAAACAACAATGTCTGCGGCACAGGACTCCTGCATGACCAGAGCATCTTCCAGCCGCATCTCCAGCGCAGCAGGTTGCCGCTGAATGGCGGCGATGAGATTCGCACAAAGATCCTCACAGGGAGATACCCAGAGCTTGGCCTTCGGTGCCTGAGCATGAGCGCCAACCACCTGAGCCATCAGGGTGATGAGGAGGAGGCATGAACGTTTCATCAGCAGACAAACGAGGGACGAGGAGTTGTCGGACTCAGCGGAAAAGTTTCGGTGCAAAGTCTGCCAAGTAGTCCCGCCAGATCGGCCAGGAATGATCACCCGGAGTGAGGTGCCATTCATGATGAATGCCGCGTGCTTTGAGTGTGGTGATGAGCTGTTGATTGCGGTCGAGCAAGAAATCTTTTTCGCCACAGGCGATCCAGAGCAGCTTGAGTTTCGCATTCGTGCCTGAGGCGTCATCGAGCGCAGCTTTGATCTCATTTTCATCCACCGCACCGCTGAAGGAGCCGATCCACGCAAAGCGATCCAGATGCGTCATGCCTGTGCTGAGCGACTGCCAGCCGCCCATGCTAAGTCCAGCGATGGCGCGTTGCTCGCGCTCGGTGGACAAGCGGTAGCGGCTTTCTGCCAGCGGCAGCGCATCCTGCAGTAATTCCTTTTTAAATGCCGCGAGAGAAGAGATGCGTTTGTCGGTCATCTCACGCGGGATTTGGCCCTGCGGATGGCCATCGATCATGAGCACGATCATGGGTTTCGCTTTTCCCGCAGCGATGAGGTTGTCCAGAATCCAATGCGCTTTGCCATGCACCACCCAGGTTTCATGGCGGTCGCCGGAGCCATGCTGGAGAACCAAGAGAGGATATTTTTTAACGGCATCTGCCTCATAACCCGGTGGCGTGTAAACCCAGGCCTCGCGCTGCCTGCCGAGTGCTTTCGAGAGATAGGTATGCTGATGCACGGCTCCATGCGGCACGTCCTGGAAATCCCATACGTTGGGCGGCGTGCCCATCACATGCAGGATGCTCGTGTTCGTGTGGCGCTGCGGCTTCATCGCCGGG
>CAZOVY010000050.1:0-43598 GCA_964583255.1 uncultured Prosthecobacter sp. | reverse complement strand
CTGTGCGCCTCGGGCGCCGGGGGCGCGGATCGCCAGCCCAACGTCCTGGTCATCCTTGCGGACGACCTGGGTTACTCCGACCTCGGCTGTTACGGCGGGGACATCCAGACCCCGAACCTCGATGGCCTGGCCAAGAACGGCCTGCGCTTCACGCAGTTTTACAACACCGCGCGCTGCTGGCCCACGCGAGGTGCTTTGATGAGCGGCTACTACGCCCAGCAGATTCATCGTGACGAATTACCGGGGCTCGGTGGTGGCGGTCAGGGCGTGCGACCGCAATGGGCTCGGCTGCTGCCGGAGTTTCTGAAACCGGCGGGCTACCGCAGCTATCACAGCGGCAAGTGGCACATCGATGGCAAGGTGCTCGATGCGGGATTTGACCGCTCGCTGGACATGAAGAACCAGGGCAACTTCTTCACCTCAAAGGGCAACTCGATTGATGACGTGCCGGTGACGCCGCCAGCGGATGAAAAGGGCTACTATGCGACCATCGCCACCGCGGATCATGCCATCGACTGCCTGAAGGACCACGCCGCGAATCATGCGAGCCAACCCTTCTTCCATTACATCCCCTTCATCGCTCCGCACTTCCCGCTTCATGCGCTGCCGCAGGACATCGCGAAGTATCGGGACAAGTATCTCGCAGGCTGGGACAAGCTGCGTGAGTCGCGATTTGCCAACATGCGCGCGGCGGGCATCGTCTATGGCGAGCTGTCAGCGCTGGAGCGTGAGGTCGGCCCGCCTTACGCCTTCCCGGAAGCCATGAAAATACTCGGCCCAGGTGAGGTGAATCGTCCCCTGCCCTGGAGTGAGCTGACCGAGGAACAGCGCCGCTTCCAAGCCACCAAGATGGCCATTCATGCCGCCATGGTGGATCGCATGGATCAGGAGATCGGTCGCATCCTAGCTCAGCTCAAAACCATGGGAGCTTTTGACAACACGCTCATCTTCTTTGCCTCCGACAATGGCGCGAGTGCGGAGATCATGGTGCGCAATGGTGGTCATGATCAGAAAGCCGAACCCGGCAGCGCTGAGACCTACCTTTGCCTCGGCCCCGGCTTCTCCAGCGCGGCGAACACACCGCACCGCCGCCACAAAACCTGGGTGCATGAAGGCGGCATCAGCACGCCGCTCATCGCCCATTGGCCCAAAGGAATCACCGCCAAAAGCGAGCTGCGCCGCACACCGGCGCATGTGATCGACATCGTGCCCACGGTGCTGGAACTCGCTGGTGTCGAGAAACCAAAGGAATGGAAAGGCGAGCCCATCCCCGAAGCACCCGGCAGGAGCCTCGTGCCCGCCTTTGCCAAAGATGAAACCATCGCACGTGATAGCCTGTGGTGGCTGCATGAAGGCAACCGCGCCGTGCGTGTCGGCGACTGGAAACTCGTCGCCGCTAAAGGTGATGCATGGGAACTCTACGACCTGAAGAATGACCGCGCTGAGCAGCACAACCTCGCCACTGAGCTGCCCGCAAAGGCCAAGGAACTGGAGCAAGTCTGGCAAAAGCAGACCGACGACTTTTCCGAACTCGCCAAGAAGACCATGGCCGATCAGCCCAAAGGCGGCGCCAAGGGCAAAGGCAAGGGCAAGGCCAAGAAGAAGTGATCTTCCACACTCAAACCACCGTCACTCATGAAGCTCCTCGTCACTCTCCTTTCGTCATTCGTCATTCTGCATTCGTCATTTTCGGCTCCGCCGAATGTTCTCTTCATCGCCATCGACGATCAGAATGACTGGATCGGCTGTCTCGGCGGGCATCCGCAGGTGAAGACACCGAACATTGATGCCCTCGCTAAGCGCGGCACGCTCTTCACCAACGCGCATTGCCAGGCACCACTATGCAATCCCTCGCGCTCCAGCTTGCTCACCGGTTTGCGACCGAGCAGCACCGGCATCTATGGACTCGCTCCAGGCATTCGTGAGGTGGAGCAAACCAAGCAGCACATCACCCTGCCGCAGACCTTCACCAGTGCCGGTTACTTCACCTCGACCAGTGGCAAGATTTATCACGACGGCTCCATGCGCGGTGGCGATCAGAAGGCCGAGTTCAATGAATGGAACAAGCCTAGCCCGATGCCGAAGCCGAAGGAACCCATCGCCAAACTTCCAGGTCCAGGCCGCCACCCGGCGATGGATTGGGGCGCTTTCCCCGACAAGGACGAGGACACACCTGACTGGAACATCGCCAAGTCAGCCATCAGCGCGTTAGAGCGCGCGCCAGCCGACAAACCCTTCTTCATCACCGCTGGTTTCCGCCTGCCGCATGTGCCCTGCTTTGCGCCGCAGGCTTGGTTTGATCTTTATCCTGATGCCGAACTGCAAATGCCAGCCGTCAAAGAAGATGACCGCGCCGATCTGCCGAAGTTCGCCGACTTCCTGCACTGGAAACTCCCCGAGCCACGCCTCAGCACTCTGCGTGCGATGAATGAATGGCGTCCGCTCGTGCGCGCCTATCTCGCCTCCACCAGTCTCATGGATGCCCAGGTCGGCCGTGTCGTCGCCGCGCTGGAGAAAACAGGCCGTGCCGACAACACCATCATCGTCCTCTGGAGTGATCACGGGTGGCATCTCGGGGAAAAGCTCATGACGGGCAAGAACACCCTTTGGAATGAAAGCACCCGCGTGCCGCTCGCCTTTGCCGGACCCGGCATCAAGGCTAATCAAGTGTGTGGAAGCCCCGCGGAGTTGCTCGATATTTTCCCCACACTCCTCGAACTCACTGGAATGAAAGCGCGCCCTGATCTCGAAGGCCATAGCCTCGTGCCCCAGCTCAAGGATGCGAGTGCCGCTCGTGAATGGCCCGCTATTACCACCCACAATCAAGGCAACCACACCATCCGCACCGAAGACTGGCGTTACATCCACTACGCCGACGGCAGCGAGGAACTCTACGACGAAAAAGCCGACTTCAACGAATGGACCAATCTCGCCAAGGACCCCGCTTACTCCGCTAAAAAAGCCGAGCTCGCCAAGTGGCTTCCCAAAGTGGACAAGGCTCCCGTGCCAGGCAGCAAGAGCCGCATCCTCACTTATGAGCCAGTGACTGGCGAAGCCATCTGGGAGGACGAGAAGATCGACAAAACCGCCAAGCTACCGGAGCCATAAAAGTTCCGAGTTTCTCCGAAACTATGCCGCACTCCTCACCCCAGCGGCCCGGCCCAGTCACTCGGCATCCGCCAGTCGCCTCGTGGTGATAGAGCGACTGAGCCGACCTTCGGCCCATCCGGCATGGAACTGCGTTTGAACTGGTTTTGGGCGAAGCGACGGAGGAAGACGGCTAACCATTGATCAATCACGGCGCTCTCGTATTGACCAGCGAAAGCGATGGTGGCGAGGTAGCGGATCTTCGCGGCGGAGCAGCCGTGGCGGACGAAGTGGAAGAGGAAAAAGTCGTGCAGCTCGTAGGGGCCGACGGTGTCCTCAGTCTTTTGCTCGATCTGTCCATCAGCTCCGATGGGCAGCAACTCGGGCGAGATGGGCGTGGCGATGATGTCGTGCAGGATGGCACCAGCTTCGTCCGCGTAGAGTTCGGTGGCACACCAGTCGATGAGGTATTTGACCAGGGTCTTCGGCACGCCCGCATTGACGTGATACATGCTCATGTGGTCGCCATTGAAGGTACACCAGCCGAGCGCGGCCTCAGACAGATCTCCGGTGCCGATGACGATGCCCCCCGTTGATTGGCCACGTCCATGAGCACCTGCGTTCTCTCGCGGGCCTGAGCGTTTTCATAGGTGATGTCGTGCAACCCGGCAGGGTGGCCGATGTCGCTAAAGTGCTGCTCCACGGCCGCCTTGATGCTGATGGTCCGCAGCGTGATGCCGAGCGCCTTTGCGAGTTCCTCGGCATTGCCCTTCGTGCGGTCGGTGGTGCCGAAGCCGGGCATGGTCACGGTCAAAGCGGCACTGAGAGGCATGTCTGCGCGCTTTAGAGCTTCGATCATCACCAGCAAGGCGAGCGTGGAGTCGAGCCCCCCGGAGAGGCCGAGCACGGCGGTCTTACTTTTGGTTTGGCGCAGGCGACGGGCTAGCGCGGTGGCCTGGATGGCAAAGATCTCCTCACACACCGCCCTGCGATCAGCCCCGGCTGGCGGGACAAAAGGATGTGCGGAAACTTGACGATGCAGACTTCCATTCGATCCGGCAGTCTCACCGAGAGTGACGCGGACTTTGCGGAAGTCGGGTCGAGTTTCGTCATCACGGAAGGCCGCGCTTTTTAGGCGCTCGTGGGCGAGGCGTTGGAGATCGACATCCGCCACGATGGCACGAGTTTGGAAACTGAAGCGCTCGGTTTCACCCAGTAGCATGCCGTTTTCAGCGACGAGGCCGTGGCCCGAATAAACGACATCTGTGGAAGACTCCCCTGCCCCGGCACCGGCATAGACATAGGCGGCGAGACAGCGCGCCGACTGCTGGGTGACGAGGCTGCGACGGTATTGGACTTTACCCAGGACCTCGTTGCTGGCGGAAGGGTTCGCCAAAATCGTAGCTCCAGCGAGCGCGGCGAGGCTGGATGGCGGGACGACGGTCCACAGATCCTCACAGATCTCCACACCGAGCACGAAGCTTGGCAGGTCAGCGGCTTCAAAAAGCAGGTCGGTGCCGATGGGCACGCCATCCACTTCAGTAGCGCGCAGCGTTGCGGCTGGGGAAAACCAGCGGCGCTCGTAAAACTCACCCGAGTTTGGCAGGAAACTCTTCGGGACATAGCCGAGCACCCGGCCACCACCGACCACAGCAGCCACATTGTAGAGTCGGCTTTCCACCGACAGCGGCAGGCCGAGGATGACGAGGCAGCCTAGGCCAGCACTCACTTTTGCCAGTTCGCCTAAAGCCACCAGGGCCTGCTGCTGGAGCACGGGATGATGAAAAAGATCCGCGCAAGAATACCCAGTCAGACACAATTCAGGGAAAACCATGAGGCGCACGCCATCGCTCGCTAGGCGCTGCATTTCCTGGCGAAGGATGGCGGTATTGGCAGCCACATCCCCCAGCTTTAGCTCAGGCGACACGGCAGCCACGCGGGCAAAACCGTGCTTTTCACGCTGACATTCGGGCTGGGTCGGAGCTGGCATGGCGGGAGTCATAGCACAGTTGAGCTGGATGGAAACTCATCTCCAGGCAAAGCTTTCTCTGTCAAATCCGCCGTTACGACGGCCGTTTTGCTAGCCTTGGAGTTGAAATGATTCTGCTTGGAGGATGTTGAGTCTAGCTAGTGTCGCCTTGCTTTAGCTTGCCTTTGTCTGGTAAGACTGTGATGAACAATTCCCTATCGTGATGGAAAGCCGCTCAAATCCCACTGTGATGAAGCCTTCAAAGGCGAGTCGGTCGCGTCCTGTCGGCGCTATTCAGCGCGCCATTGTGCCATTGATCAGTTTTGCGGCGCTCGTGGTCACCTGTCTCTATGCATGGCCGGTGACTCGTTCTCTGCTAGAGCGCAGAGAACGCACAGCCTTGGATGAGGCTCATGTCTCTGGAAAGAGGACGCCTGCGAGAGAGGATATTTTGGTGCTTGGGATCGACGATGCCAGCCTCAAGCTCGATGCCGCATGGCCTGAGGACATCGAGGCATCCCCTGCCCTGCAAGCCATGCAGAAACAATGGCCGTGGCCACGGCGTGCCTGGGCGCATATTTTAGACCGCCTGTTTGAGGCAGGTGCCAAACAAGTGTTTCTCGACATCACCTTTAAAAGCCCGTCCGAGGACCCAGAAAATGATCGCCTGCTGAGTGAAGCTCTTCTGCGGCATCGTGGCAAAGTGATCCTCGGTATGAAGTTTGAGGATACTTTGGTCAATGGCGGCACAAATACCGAACTGATGCTGCCGACGACGGCACTAACAGGCTCCAATCCAGACACGGCTAATACCGGACTGCTGACTCTGTGGCCCGATATAGATGACCGCATACGAGTCGTGAACTGGCTGATGACCGCCAGCGAAGCAGAGGCAAAGCATCTCGACACTCCAGCCATTCCAAGTCCTGATGAAGTGACGCTGCGTGCCGTGAGTCATGTGCTGGCTGGAAACATCAGTCATGAGGCTATTAACCTCACCGATAGAAGCTCCCGCATTCGCTTTAGCGAGACCGATGCTTATCCACCCATCTCTCTGTTCCAATTGTTTATTCCAGGTATGTGGGAGGGTAATCTGGCAAACGGCAAAATTTTCCAAGGAAAGACAATTCTCATTGGTGCCATCGCCAGTGATTTGCAGGACATTCAAAACACGCCCATTGGCCGCATTCCAGGGGTTCAAGTCCATTCACATGCGCTTACCGCTCTGCTCTCGAAGTCTTTTATCCATCAAGCTCCCGCATGGTATCGCTGGGCATGCATTGCGGGTGCTGCGCTCATCACGTGGCTGTTGGTTAGTTTTATTCGGATGCCTGTGCTTTGCGTCTTGAGCCTCGTGCTGGTGGGTATCGCCGGAGATTGGTTTGGCAGACGTAGTTTTGATCTCTTCGATCTCGAAGTCAGCTCACTGCCTTTCACTCTAGCTCTGGCAGCCTGCGGCATCGCTGGCATCACCGGAAATTTTGCCATGCAACTGCGTGAGTCGCGCAAGCTTCAGCGCTTTCTCGCGCGCTACACCTCGCCTGAGTTTGTCGATGAGATGATGACGGATCGCGTCGGTCTCTACACGACACTCGGCGGTGTGGAACGCACCGTCACTGTGTTCTTTTCGGACGTGCGCGGCTTTACCAGCATGTCAGAAAAAATGTCCCCAGCCCAGGTCGTGAGCCAGCTCAACGAATACCTCAGCCGCATGGTCGCTTGCGTCTTTCAGCATCGCGGACTCGTGGACAAATTCATTGGCGATGCCGTCATGGCACTCTGGGGAAGCACTCGATTCAAGCCCGGTGAAGAAGGCTGCAAACAGGATGCGATCAACGCCGTCAACGCGGCCTTAGCCATGCGACAGGCACTCGCCGAGCTCAATGTTGACTGGCGCGAGCGGGGTATCTCCGAATTGCAATTTGGCATGGGCATCCATCAGGGAGATGCCATCGTCGGGAACATCGGCTCAGAAGCCCCTTATGAAAAAATGGATTTAACAGTCATCGGTGATGCTGTGAACCTCGCTTCTCGACTCGAAAGTGCGACCAAGCAATATGGAGTCGATCTGATTGTGAGTGCCGCCGTGCATCGGCATTTAACTGAGACCTTTCTCTGTCGAAGCGCCGACTTGGTCGCCGTGAAAGGCAAGACCAAGCCCGTCGAGGTTTTCGCCGTCATCGGTCCTATTACCGAAAGCGCCCCACTCGGACTGCAAGCATTCGAGAGAGGCGTCGCACTTTACCGTGAAGGTAAATTTCAAGAAGCCAGCGCAGCCTTTACCGAAGCCGCATCAGCAGACCTTGATGACTACCTGACGCATGAGTACCAAGATCGTTGTTCCGAGCTGATCACAAATCCTCCCGAGAGCTGGAACGGCGTGTACATCATGACCAAGAAGTGACTCACTTCGATCAAGCTACCGAGGTTCATAGATTCTCACTCTGACGTGCTCGTGAATTTTGAAACTTGCTCACAGGCTTATTCGCCAGATAATGGTTTCATGTCACAGGCCGCTTTCACACTTCTTGAACATTCGCTACTTCCGATGGCGGAGTGTCTCACGCCGCAGTCAGCGATCCGTATTGCCGGATTGAAGGCCAGTGACGAAGTCCAAAACCGCATCGATGAATTGGCGGAGAAGTGTAATGAGGGAAAGCTCACACCAGATGAGCGGGCGGAGTATGAAATGTTTGTCTGGGTAGGTCAGTACATCAGCGGACTCCAGGCCAAGGCACGTCACATGTTGGCAGCCGCATGAATGCTGAGCTACGCAGGATGGTGAGAGAACGGGCCGGAGACTGCTGTGAATACTGCGGCATCACTCAGCAGGAGGAGGGCTGGTCACGTTTTCATGTGGAGCATGTCGTTGCACGTCAGCACAAGGGCGGAGACTCGCAGGAAAACCTCTGCCTGTGCTGTCAGCACTGCAATCTGCACAAAGGTCCGAATCTCTCTGGTATCGATCCGGTGACAGGCGGTATGACAAGACTCTTTCATCCTCGTCAGGATGTATGGGATGCACATTTCAGCGTCATTGGGTTTGAAATCTTCGGCTGCACTTCAGTGGGCCGTGCCACGGTTGAAGTTCTGGCCATGAACTCCCTGAGACGTATCGAGTTTCGTCAACGCCTGGGTGGTAATCACTGATGGTCACATCATGACCAAAAGTAAATCACTCCAGCCAGCCCATAGCCTTCATCCATTCACCGACACGGATGTGCCAAGCGGCGGTGGGCAGGCCGCTATCTTTCATGCCGAAGCCGTGACCACCTTTGGCGTAGATGTGCAGTTCGGCTGGCAGGTTGAGCTTCTTGTATTCGAGATAAAGCAGGGCGCTGGAGCTGGCGCTGGTGACCCCTTTGTCATCATGCGCGTGGATCAGACACATGGGCGGTGATTTTTCGGTGACTTTGATTTCAGGCAGAAGAGTAAAAGTGTCATCCTTGCTGACGAGATAGGCGGGATAGACTGGGATGGAGAAATTCGGCGTGGCATCTGGCACATCCAAGGCCGCGTCCTGCGGGTAGGTGCGGTCATTGGCGTGCAGCGTGGTCATGACCGTGAGATGTCCGCCTGCGGAGAAGCCGAGGATGCCGATGCGATCTGCTTTGAGGCCGAACTCAGCCGCGCGATGGCGCAGGATGCCGATGGCGCGCTGCGCGTCTTGAAGTGGTTCGCGGCTTGGGTCCGTGGGATCGCGCTTTGGGACACGGTATTTGAGTAGCACGCCGGTGACGCCGAGGGTGTTTAGGTAGTCACAGACTTTGGTGCCTTCGTGCTCGATGGCGAGGATGCCATAACCACCGCCAGGGCAAACGAGGACGGAAGTGCCGTTGGCGTTTTCGGGCTTGTAGATGGTGATCGTGGGATCGGTGACGTTGGTCACACGCTTGATTCCATCGCCCTTTTGCGGCTCTTCTTCTGGGCCGATCTTCACGCCGGGCTTCTCGGGTGCGCCTTGCGGCCAAAGTTTGATGGTGATGGGTTCAGCGGCTTGGGCAGCAACGGCGAGTGTGAGGGCGAATAAGATAGGCTTCATGATTGGCAGACGATGAGATGAAACGGTGGGTGGATGCACGACATTTCTCCATTGCATGAAGAGAAATAGGAAGATGTGCATTCTCGACGCTTCCCTTCTCTCACCAGATGCGCTTTTATAATAATCCAACCATGTCCACCAGCCTACCACCCCTGCGCAGTCCTCTCGATCTGGAACGTCTGCTCGAATTTGAATTTGTCCGTGCCACGGAAAATGCGGCTCTGCAATCCATCCACTGGCTCGGCCGTGGTGAAAAGGAGCTGGCAGATGCCGCCGCGTGCAGCGCAATCTACGGAGTCTTCGACATCCTGGATGTGTGTGGGAAAGTCGTGATCGGTGAAGGCATCAAGGACAATGCACCAGGCATTTTTGTCGGTGAGCATCTCGGCACATGGAAACCGGGTTCGCCACGTTTTGACATCGCTTTGGACCCGATCGATGGCACGTCAAACATTGCCAAAGGAATGCCCAACAGCATCTCGGTCATGGCAGCGGCGCAGGTGCCTGAAGGCTCGCCATCGGCGATGAAACACATCCCGAGCTTTTACTGCCATAAGCTGGCTTACGGCCCGGCGGTGAAGCGTGCTTTAGAAAAAGAGGGAGATCGCTGTCTGCTTGATATGCCTTTGAGCGAGGTGATCGCTTTCATCGCAAAGGCGCTAGATAAGCATGTGCGTGATGTGGTGGTGGTGACGATGGATCGCCCGCGCCATGCTGAAATCATCCAGCAAGTGCGCGCGACCGGAGCGGCACTGCGCATGATCACTGATGGCGATATTGCAGCCGCAGTGGCTCCCTCATTGCCGGAAAGCGGCGTGGACATGTATGTCGGCATGGGTGGCAGTCCCGAGGCTGTGCTGGCTGCCGCAGCGCTCAAATGTCTGGGCGGTGACATGGACGTGCGCATGTGGTTTCATAATGACGAGCACCGAGCCGAAGTGGCCGCACAGGTGAGCGCGGAGGAGATGACCGCCGTCTGGCGTTGCAACGATCTCGTGCAGGGGGATAGCGCCCTGTTTTGTGCCACCGGCATCAGCGATAGCCCGCTGATGCCCGGCGTGAAGCTCATTGGTCATCGAGTCGAGACGCACAGCATTCTCATGCGCTCACGCAGTGGCACGGTGCGGCGGATTCATGCCAGCCATGATCTGGATAAGAAAGTCGTGCCACTGAGAGACGCCTAGTTTTTCATCGCGCGCTCTCCTCTTGCTCAGTGCCTCAGCTTCGGCATCTTCGCGCCCCCATGGCACTGACTCTCCACGATACCCTGACCCGCGAATCCCGCGCCCTCACGCCACTCGATGGCAAGACGCTGCGCTTCTACTGCTGCGGTCCGACGGTGTATGGACCCGCGCACATCGGGAACTTCCGCACCTTTGTGGCGCAGGATGTGTTTCGTCGCGTGGTGGAGATGGGTGGCACGCCGACACTGCATGTGCGCAATCTCACGGACGTGGATGACAAGACGATCCGCGACTCTCAAAAAGCAGGACAAACACTGACCGACTTCACCCGCTACTGGACGGAGAAGTTTCACGCCGACTGCGCCTCGCTAAATCTACTGCCACCACATGTGGAGCCGAGCGCGGTGACACACATCCCGCATCAGGTCAGGATGATCGAGACACTGATCAAACGCGGCCATGCCTATGCGACCGGTGACGGCAGCGTGTATTTCAAAGTGGCGTCGTTTGCAGATTACGGACGCCTTTCACATCTGGAAGATCGGGAACTCAGGCTCGGTGCCACCGTCGCCTCGAATGCGACAGACAGTGATGAATACAGCAAGGACTCCCTGGCCGACTTCGCGCTCTGGAAAGCCCGCAAGCCTGAGGATGGCGAGAACTTTTGGCCGAGTCCATGGGGTGAAGGCCGCCCCGGCTGGCACCTTGAATGCAGTGCGATGGCGCTAGAATATTTGGGCGAGGACTTCGATGTCCATAGCGGTGGAGTGGACCTGATTTTTCCACATCACGAAAACGAGATCGCCCAGAGCTGCTGCGCCACGCATGGCAAGTTTGCGCATCACTGGTTCCACGTCACGCATCTGATGGTCGATGGCGGCAAGATGAGCAAGAGCCTGGGCAATCTCTACACACTGGAGGATCTACAAAAGCGTGGCTACTCGCCCGATGAAGTCCGCTATGTGCTGATCAGCGGCTACTACAGTGCGCCACTGAATTTCACCTTTCACTCACTGGATGCCGCCCGCCAAGCTCTGCAAAAGCTGGCGAAGTTTGCGAAAGCCCTGGGCGATCAAGCAAAGAACGAAACACTGGTTCCAGGCCCATTTGTCGAAGCATGGGAAACTCTCAACAGCGATCTGAATGTGCCCGGCGCGTTGGGTGCCCTGTTTAGCACGATCAACAAAACCAAAGCGGCCACGCTGTCTGCCGAAGAAGCTCAGCAAGCCTGGAGCGGACTGCATTTCATGCTGGAGGCCGTGGGCCTAAAACTACCCGCAGAGGCCGAAGAAGCCGCAGTGCCCGCCGAGATTGCCGCACTCGCGGAAGCGCGCTGGCAGGCGAAGCTAGCTAAAGACTGGCCCGCTGCCGATGTCGCACGCAAGGAGCTGGAAGCTGCAGGCTGGATCATCAAAGACAGCAAGGACAGCTATCAGGTGGTGAAGAAGTAGTCGCGTGACTTCCTGACATAACATCGTGTCCATCTTCGTTCGATAGGTCCTATGCGTCTCATAAGTCCTATCTTCAGCCTGCTGCTCACGGGCAGCCTTTTTTCCGCAACGCCCAACATCGTGGTCATCTACATGGATGACATGGGCTACTCCGACGTGAGCTGCTTCGGAGCGCAGGGCTACCAGACGCCGAACATTGATCGGCTGGCAAAAGAAGGGCGCAAGTTCACCAACTTCCATGTCGCTCAGGCCGTATGCTCGGCCTCACGCACAGCCTTGCTCACGGGCTGCTACCCGAACCGAGTCGGCATTCACGGTGCCCTCGGGCCTAACTCAAAACACGGAATCAATGCCAATGAAATGACGCTGGCAGAAGTGGTGAAGCAAAAGGGCTACGCCACCGCAGCCGTCGGCAAATGGCATCTGGGCCATCTGCCTCAATTTTTGCCGACGAAGCATGGCTTCGATGAATACTACGGCCTGCCTTACTCGAACGACATGTGGCCCTACCACCCCGAGCGCCCCAAAAACAACAAAAGCGGCTTCCCGAAACTACCCATGATGGAGAATGACAAAGTCGTGGATGACGATGTCACCGCCGAAGATCAGACACACCTCACGACCGACTACACAGCGAAAGCCGTGAGCTTCATCGAGCGCAGCAAGAACAAGCCCTTCCTGCTCTATCTGGCGCAGAGCATGGTGCATGTGCCCCTGTTTGTGAGTGACAAGTTCAAAGGCAAGTCCGGCAAAGGCTTGTTTGCTGATGTGATGATGGAAGTGGACTGGTCCGTGGGCCAAGTGCTCGACACACTGGACAAAAACGGCCTCACCGAAAACACCTGGGTCATCTTCAGTTCCGACAATGGACCCTGGCTCAGCTATGGCGACCACGCAGGCTCTGCCGGACCGCTGCGTGAGGGCAAAGGCACCTCATGGGAGGGCGGCACGCGCGTCTGCGGACTCATGCGCTGGCCGGGTAAGATCCCAGCAGGCACGACCAGTGATGCCATGATGATGACCATCGACATGCTACCTACCATTGCCGCCACCATTGGTGCAGATCTGCCCAAGCATGACATCGATGGCAAAAACGTCTGGCCTTTGATCATCGGCGGCCCAGAAACCAAGAACCCGCACGACTTTTACGCCACTTACTACGAGCAGAATCAGCTCCAAGTCATCACCTCCGGCGACGGCCAGTGGAAGCTGCAACTGCCCCACAAATTCCGCCTGCTCGACACCACACAGCCCAAAGCCAGCGGAGGCATCCCCGTAAAGTACAAGCAGGGAGAGATCACCACACCCGAACTTTACGACCTCTACACCGACATCAGCGAGTCCAAAAACGTCGCTGCCGATCATCCCGAGATCGTCAGCAAACTACAAGCCTATGCAGAAGCCATGCGCGCCGAACTTGGAGACAGTCTGATGAAGCAACCAAAGGGCAGCGGCACTCGTGAAGCTGGGCAGAGTGCGGAAAATTGAGATGCTTTTTAGCTATGCATCTTGGACACGGAGCGGCTAGTTTGAGCGCTCTTGATGTCTAATCCGCGACCAGCCCCAGAAATTCGTGACCACGAGACCCTACGTCTCATCGGCCATGGTGCGTATGGAGAGGTATGGATGGCGCGGTCAGTGACTGGCGCTCTGCGCGCGGTGAAAGTCATCTGGCGTGAAGACTATGATCATGCCGATTCCTTTGAGCGGGAGTTTGAGGCATTGAAGCGTTTTGAACCCATCTCACGCCGCCATCCCGGCTTGGTGCCGGTGCTTCAAGTGGGCCGCAGTGATGCGCAGGGTTTTTATTATTATGTGATGGAGCTGGCGGATGATTTGGAACTCGGGCGTAACATCGTGCCTGAGACTTATAAGCCGCACATCCTGGGTTTGCAGATGCGCCGTGAGAAGCGCATCAAAGCCGAGCGCTGCTTGCAGATTGGCTCCAACGTGGCCGAGGGACTGCACTACCTTCACGAAAACAAACTCATCCATCGCGATGTGAAGCCATCCAATCTCATCTTCATTGATGGGGCGTGTCGGTTGGCTGACATCGGCTTGGTCGCGCTTCTTGGTCAGCGCAGCTTTGTGGGCACGGAGGGCTTCGTGGCACCTGAGGGGCCCGGCTCGCCAGAGTCAGACATTTTCTCCCTCGGCATGGTGCTCTATGAGGCCAGCACGGGGAAAGATCGGCTCGATTTCCCAGACATCCCTTCGTGCAGTGAGACAGGTGAAAATCTCGACATCTGGCGGCGGCTGCACCGAGTCATCTGCACCGCATGCGCGCCAAAAGCCAAAGATCGTTATACAAGTGCGCATGAGATGGCCCTCGATTTACAGGGGCAGCCACTGCCATCATCCCGGCGGGCGGTGTGGCAATGGGCAGCCGCAGCAACCGTGACCCTAGGACTTGCCGTGGGATTTGGCATGTGGCTGGCGCAACGAGAGGCTGGTATGGGCATGGTGGCGGTGCAAAAGGGCACTCCCATGCTGATGATCATCACGACGCCACCGGGAGCCCATGTGTATGCGGGTGAGGATGACCTGGGGATCACACCGCTGAGATTGAATCCCGAAGAAGGAGTGCCGGTGATTTACCAACTCCGACTGCCCGGCCACAAACAACTAGAGATTGAGCACTCAGCGAGTCGCACGAAGCCTGCTGAGTATGACTTGGCGCTCGAAGCCACCAAACTGCCGCAGCCGGGTGAGCGCTGGACGAATAGTTTAGGCATGACTTTCAAGCCAGCTCCGGGTGGCCACTCGACGGTCCAGCCAGTCGAGATCAAACATTTCAAACGCTTCCTCGAAGCCACGGACAGATCCTTTGAAGGCAAAGTCGTGCGCGCCTCTGCCAGCAAAGACAGCGCCTACTTCATCGTCGTGCCAGTGGGTGATTCAGAAGCGTTCCGCTACTGGCTAACAGACATGGATCGTAGCGCGGGCTACCTGAGTCAGGAGCACCATTATGCTGTGGAACCCTTTTACTATGTGGATAGCGGCAATGCAGCGGCTGATGACATGCCCGATGAGCGTGAGCCTGAAACCGCGACGGGTTCCGAAAGCTCCGACTGGCAGGCTTTCCATCTGCGGGTGGAGAGGCAGACCTATGGCAGTGTGGTCATCCGCAGCACGCCGGAAAAAATCCGCGTTTTCCAGCATGATGAATTTCAAGGCTACACGCCGCTGGAGTTGCCCCGAGTCCGCAGTGGACTGGTGGAGTATGAACTGCGTGAAGAGGGCTTCTCGGATGTAGTTCTCGAAGGTGACGTACATGCAGGCGAGTTGCTGGAGCTTTTCTCCGACATGCAGACACGCCAAGCGGTGACTTTTGGTCGTGAGTGGAAAGCCAATGGACTGGGCATGAAGTTTGTGCCGCTGGTGGAGGGCATCATGATCGCCGCCACGGAAACGCGCCGTCGTGATTACATGGAGTTTACGAAGGCCACCAATGGTCGCAAACCCGGCAACATGGACGTCGAAGGCAAAGGCGGCACGCAGCCCGTCGTCGCGATTGACCGCACAGAAGCGCGTGCTTTCTGTACCTGGCTCACCGAGCATGAGCGCAACGCGGGGCTGATCGGAGCCAAGGATCTCTATCGTCTGCCAACCGATGAAGAATGGAGTCGCGCTGTGGGGCTGCCACTGGAGCGCGGTGCTACACCCAGCGAGCGCAATGGCCGAATCCGTGGCATTTACCCATGGGGCTTTGATTGGCCTCCGCCGGAGAATATTGATAACCTCGCCAACATGACGGCCAGTCGGAAAGCTAATTTAGAAAACGTGATTCCTGGCTACGAGGACCGCTTTCCGCAGTTAGCGCCCGTGGCGGCCTTTGCTCCGAATGAGCGCGGCATCATTGGCTTGGCGGGCAATGCATCCGAATGGGTGGACACAGACTTTGAAGCCAGCAAGATCACCGATCCAAAAACCAAGAGCACAATCGGCACGGTGCGCGGCGGCAACTGGCGCAGCGCGAATCCAGACGAGATTCTCTCTTCTGCCCGCTCGCCTGTACCGCCTGATACGAAACGACCCACGATCAGCTTCCGCATCGTACTCGAGCGGCGGAAGTAGCGGGTGTGCTGAGCTTCACTCACTCGGTTTTTCTTTGCGCCCAAACAGGCGCTTCAGCAGGCCCGCCTTATTTTTCGCTGGAGCTTCTGTCGGTGCTAATGGCACCGGACTGCGATGAGATGAGATGACGCCTGTCGTGGTGCTGCCTGGGGTTTTGAGCACTGGTTTTTCTACTGCGGGCTGCCACCAGGCTGGGCTGAGTGTACCTGCCTCAAGCCAGAGATCCTGCCCCTTATGCCAGATCAAGGTCTGAGCACGCACTCGGCCTGCGCTAACGTGGGTCAACATCGCGGATTCCTCATGCGGTCCGTCTGCCTCACCTTCGTTATTGTAAAACCATGTCATGTTTTGATTTTGCACAGCTCGGTCAGAAATGGAAAGAACGTTTTTTCAAGCGAGACCCAGCGCCTCTACTTGTGATTCATTTAGCCCGAGATAGTGCCCCAACTCATGCAGCAGCGTTAAACGCACCTCATCCCTAAACAGCGTGCGATCATGCTCGGCGTAGTCCCAGAGGTTATCCAAAAAGAGGCGGACGCGAGGCAGATCATCAACGTATTCTGATTCTGCATCCGAATGACAGCGCCCCTCAAAAAGGCCGAGCAAATCGGACTCCAATGCCTCACCAGAAGTGCGGCACTCTTTGATGAAAGCGATTTCGATAGCACATGCCTCAGTCGCACATCGAATATTTTCTGGCAACCGACGCATGGTTTGCTCAATGACTGACTGAGCCACAGTTTCCAAATACCGCGCATCCATCAGCGTGAGCTATTGGTTGTCATAGACGCTACCGGCACGATTCTGATTAAAGTTCGAGCCACCCATATCACGCATGAAGCCGCCCTGGATTTGATTGCCCAAGCCGTTCATGCGAGATGAGGTGTAGAGGGAACCCTGCGACTGACCCACACCTGGCGCCTCCAGTGATATGGGTGCGTCGGGCGTGGGGATGCCATTGGCCCGCATCTCACTCTGCACCAGCGCATGACGATTCCACAGCATCGTGTCCACTTTATTCTGCACACTCTTGTCCAGTGATGTTCGCTCAATCACATATTGCTCGGCACTCATCTGGCCGGTGGCGCGCTGTTGTTCTAGCGCCGCGTATTCTTCTCGATGCTCAGCCCTGATCTTCGTTTGCAGCGCATCCATTTGTTCTGCTGTGGGTGCGGTGGACTCACAGCCCACGAGTGCGATCAACGAGAGAAATAGAAGCGGGCGGAGGTTCATGGCCGTGAGACTAGCGGCTGAAGTAGTCCATATCAATCTCAACCATACTTGTCTGCGCGGCGTATGACTCCATACTTTATGACCATGACCATGGATGACCCCATCGACCGCGACCTTTCCCAGACCGAGCCACGCGGCAATTACCTCCCCTACCCTGTCTCTCGTCTCGCGGCAAAGATCATCCCGCAGGATCTGACTAATTTTAAAAGCCGTGGTGTCTCGCGTGTCGAGCGTGAGCTGCAGCAGGAACTCGTGGAGCTACGTGAGCGGTACATGCGTGTCATTGATTCCTTCAATTGGAACAAGCTCCTCTACGAAGCGCGCTTTGGCTTTGAACCTGTGATCGGAGAGATGTACCACCTCTATGATGTCGATGGTAAGCACCACCTCAGTATGATCGAACCCGAGTCCTGGCATCAGCGCTGGCTCGGCAGTTTCCGCCTGAATGCGGATGGGCGCTGGCAGGCTGAAAAAGTGTCCGAAGAGTTCGATCTGCGGTCTTTCGTCACCACCACGGTGGAGTGATCTAGCGGGACAGCGCACGGCAATTGTCCAACAGGCCGTGTACGTATTCGGCTACGCCTACAAAGGCCTGTTTATACGGGGTGTCGCTGAGACAGATGAGATCAGCGACGGCGTCCTTCAACATGGATTGGGCGAAGTTCACGGCCTTTTCAATAGCTCCTTCATAGTCGGCGATGCTGGCTAAAATGGTGGTGTCCATCGGCTCGCCTTGGAGGAGCATTTTGTTGAGCTTCTGCTTCTGTGCGTCCGTGGCATCCATGAGGAGATACAGGATCGGCAAAGTGAGCTTACCTTTCACCAAGTCAGTGCGCAGAGTCTTGCCGACTTTCTTTTCATCACCGACGAGATCGAGGCAGTCGTCGTAGATCTGATAGACGGTGCCGAGCTTCATGCCGTAGCTGTGCAGCGCGGCTTCGACGTTCTCAGGCACGCCATTGAGTCGTGCGCCCATGCCTGCGGCGACACCGAAGAGGGCGGCGGTCTTCATCTCGATCATGCGCAGGTAATCGGGCACGGAGAGATTCAGATCAAAGCGGCGCTGAGTTTGAAAAATCTCTCCACTGCACACATCACGCGAGGCTTTAGCGATGCTGCGGCAAACGACGGCGTCCTCAAACTCAGTGGCCAACTCGAGCGCATAAGCGAAGAGGGCATCACCCAAAAGCACGCTCAGTGCGCTGCCCCACTTCGCGGCAGCAGTCGGCAAACCACGGCGAGTGGCGGCACCGTCCATGATGTCATCATGCACGAGCGAGGCGATGTGGATCATCTCAAGGATGACGGAAAGGCGAGTATGGTCCGCCGTCTTGCCGCCCGTGGCACCGCCAGCCATGAGCGCGAGCGCAGGGCGAATGCGCTTACCCGCTGCCTGACAGACATAGGAGACATAGCCCTCCACCGCAGGATCAAAGGCACGGGCCTGATCGCGGATCGCTTTCTCGACCACTTCCAGATCGGCACGGATCAGTTCAAAGGGAAAGACGGGAGTGTTAGCGCTGGCAGTCTGGGTGTTCATAACGATGGGGGGAGGAAATTCGGACAATCCGGTGGGAACAGCTATGTCTTCCACTCGCGCACCGTGAATTCTCCGTCAATTACGACCTGCAATGAATGTGAGGTTCACCTTTCACTCAGCGCAGCGGGCGGTGAAAGTTCCGCACACAGCGCAGCCCTCATTTCGAGGTAGTTTGACACGGCGAAAAAGCATCTGCCCGAGATCCATGCACAGCATTTCACCGGCCAAAGGTTGACCGATGCCGGTGATGAGTTTGATCACCTCCATCGCCCCCACGCAGGCTGCCGTGCCAGAGACAGCGCCGAACACCGGGAACTGCCGAGTCCATGTGGGCGGCACCGCAGGCACGTAGCACGCGAGGCAACCCGTCATGCCGGGGATGAACGTGGTCACGCTGGCCTCAAGGGTGTGCATGGCGCACTCGATCATTGGCTTACCAGCACGCCTGGCGGCGGCGTTTAAAGCCAGGCGCTCTTGGAAGAGCGGCGCGGCATCAACCACGATGTCAGCTTGAGCGACTAAGGCATCAGCATTCTCAGCAGACACATTTTCCGAAATGGCCACGACCTCGCAGTCGGGATTTAGATCATGCAGGCGCTGGCTAATCGACTCCACACGTGGCCTGCCCACTTGAGCACGGGTTTGGAGAAGTTGGCGATTCAGATCTGACATCTTTAAGTCGCCCTCGTGAGCCAATACCAGTTTGCCAACACCAGCCGCCGCTAGCTCCAGCGCCACCAGTCCACCGAGACCGCCAACGCGGGAGATCAGCACGCTGGCAGCTTTGAGTTTGCGCTGTCCCTCTTCACCGACACCCGGCACTGACATCTGCCACTCATAAAGAGCGAGATCGGTTTCAGTGAGGTCGGGCAGCATGGGCAGAGGGGAAACGGTAACTAATCATTTTTAAACGGCACGACATGATATTCCAGCGCCCATTCACGCATGTAGCGCACGTCCTTTGGCTCAAAGCGGTAGATGATGAGTTCAGGGTTTTCCGGTGTGCGCAAATAAGCACGCAGCAGAGGATTACCGTCCCAGATTTCTTTTAACAGTACCGCGTCGGTGACGATGCTAGCCACAGCGGTGATGCGAACCTGATGGTGATCATCATCCGTGTAGCACAGCTCCGCTTTCTGATTCGCTGCCAGTTGAGCGGTCTTCTCATAGCGGCGGAGATTGGCCACATACACCGTGAAGCCATCTGTTCGCACCGGAGACACAGGCCGCACGCGGGCCTGATCGCCATCCATCGTGGCCAGCATCGGGAACTTGGCTTTGGTCATCGTCGCCCGTGCGAGTGCGGGCAGTTCAGCAGGATCGATGGGCTGTGGTTGGGGCTGTGACATGGGATCAAATAGACGGGATCAAACGACGCCTCTAGTAGGTATTCATGGAATCTCACCTCCTGCTCCATCTTGACGATTTGCTGACAAATCCCCCCTATTTCCCTGATGATTGTCTGACACGAGATCGCCAGAATCGAAAAGTAGAAGACTCTTATGAAACACAACACACTCGTTTTACTATCGCTGGCAGTGATGACAGGTGCCGCTTCGGCCCATACTTGGAGGACTGGTGAAAAGCCTGTCTTTGATGAAGCGATGAGAGAGCATATCCTGCAGGAGTGGAAGCGTGACCATGTGGAGGTCGCCTCGACTGCGTCCGCGATTCAACTCGCGGCAGCGGTTGTTGCCAATGCGGCGGATGCGCCAGCAACGGCGAAGGCCTTTCTCCCATTCACCAAGCTCGATCTCCGCGCTGATGGTGAGTTTCTTTATGTCGGCTCGAACGGTATGCCCGAGCATAACATGATGGTGGGTATCACCAACTGGCAGCAGCAGGTTCCAACTCCACACGATTACTTTGGCGACAATGCCTGGCGCATTCCATTGCATCCTGTCGTGTCCAAAGAGCCAGCCTCCATCAAAGATCGCTTCCTGCGCGGGGCCATCGCTCTCGCGGTGAATGGGATTCCCATTTTTAATCCGCAGAACAATCGCGGCGAAGTGGCGCAAGAAATTGGTGAGCTTGATCAGTGGGGCGGTCACTGTGGTCGTGGAGATGATTATCATTACCACTCAGCGCCACTGCATTTGCAGACGCAGGCTGGAAAGGGCATGCCAATCGCCTATGCGCTGGATGGCTATCCCATCCTTGGATTGACCGAGCCAGATGGATCACCCGTGGGCAAGCTGGACGAGTTCAATGGTCATGAAGTTGCTGGTGGAGGCTACCATTATCATGCATCGACCAAGTATCCGTATGTGAATGGAGGCTTTCATGGAGAAGTCGTAGAGGTCGGTGGCCAAGTCGATCCACAGCCGCGCGCTGGAGGCTTCCGTGGGGCTGGAACACCCCTGCGCGGAGCCGAGATTACCGGCTTTGAGCGACTAGCTGGCGGCAAGAGCTACGTCCTGCAATACAAGGTCAACGGAGCCAAAGCCGAGATCCGTTATGGCATGGAAAGTGGAGGCGAGTGGAAGTTTCAATACATCACTTCCGACGGCAAAAAGACCGAGGAAACCTACCGCGCCGGTCAAGGTGGTGGTGGCGGTCGTGAAGGCGGTGCTGGTCCCGGTGAACCAAAGGGCAAAGGGAAAGGCAAGCGTCCCGAAGGAAACCCACCTCAAGCCAACGAAGAGCGTCGTCCACAACGTCCACAGGCCGCAGTGCAGGGCATTCTCGATGTGAATGGTGATGGCTCAGTGACCGCGCAGGAGTTTGCTGACAATGCCAAGGCCAATGCCACGAAGGGCGGGGCCTCACTTGCAGATGCGATGGCGAAAGCGAAGGAACAGTTCACGGCCGCTGATCACAATCGTGATGGCATCCTCGATACGCCTGAGCTTGAGGAACTCGCTGGCAATGCGCCGACTCAAGGCGCTCCCCGTCAGCCGCGAGGTGACGAGCCTCCTGCGCGCGAAGAAATGAGACAGGGCGGCGGTGGTAGCGGCAAGCAAGAAGCCTTTCTGGCCCTGCCGGATCAACCTCGCAGCAGCGATGGCAAGTTCATGCTCAGCAGCTCCGTGGTCGAAGATCTCAAGAGCCTGCCTGTCGAGTTCACTGGTGACGGAGACGGCATCAGCCCACCCTTGGAATGGATTGGCGCACCTGCATCCACAAAGGGCTACGCCTTGATCATGGATCACGTCGCTCCTGGCGGTGACAAGAAGTGGTATTGGACCGTTTATGACATCCAAGCGAGCACTTCAAGCCTGCCGAAGGACTCACAGAAGATTGGCAAAATCGGCACCGGCTTTAAAGGCCAAGTTGGTTATGAGCCGCCCCATTCCAAAGGCCCTGGGGCGAAGACGTATGTGCTCACTATGTATGCCCTCTCGGGTCCGATTCAAGTGAGCGGCACACCGGGACGCGAAGAACTCATTGCTGCGATGAAGGACAAGGTGCTGGCGAGTTCATCATTGCGTGTTGTTCACACCAGCGGCGGCAGCTCTGCTGCGAGTGGAGGAGGAACGGAGCGGCCACGCCCTGTCTCGATCAATGCTCAACCGCCAGCACAGTCCGATGCTCCACTTGCTGGTCAGCAAGGGGATCGCCCAAAAGGCCCCGGCGGTGGTGAAGGCAAGGGCAAAGGAAAAGGCAAGCCGAAGGGCCCACCCGGACTCATCAAGCCAAGCATCGCCGACACCATGAAGCTCAACGTCTATGCCGATAACTGGTTCATGCTCTATGTGAATGGTCGTCTCGTTGCCGTGGATCCGATTCAGTTCACGCCGCACAACGTCGTCAGTGTCGATTTCCTGCCCGAGTATCCCATGACCATTGCCGTGCTAGCAAAGGACAACGCCGATCCGAAATCCGGCATGGAATACGGCACCAATGTGGGCGACGGCGGCTTCTGCCTGAAGTTCGCCGACGGCACCGTGACCAATGCGACCTGGAAGGCCAAGAACTTCTTCCACGGTCCCGTGAATGGCGACACCACCAATCCCCAAGTCAAACAAGAACCCCTGCCGGAAAAATGGTGGGCCACCGACTTCGACGACAGCACTTGGAAGAACGCCAAAGAATACACCGTCGAGGAAGTCGATCCCAAGCAGCCCTACTTCGACAACGACTTCGAGGACGCCAAGTTCATCTGGACCGACGATATCGCCCTCGACAACACCGTCATCTTCCGCACCAAGATCGAGAAGCCCGAGTGGAAACAACGCTGGAACACCAAGCCTGATCTGGACGTGACGGGTGCGCCTTTGAAGTAGCAATTACGGCGCAACGACATGAAGCCGATTCACATCTCGCTTGTTATCGCTTTGCTCGGGATGCTCGTCATCGCCGCCGCACCGGAGCAAAAACCGAAAGGCGGTGGCAAAGGCGGCGCGGGCCAGGGCGGGCAGGTTGAGTCAGCGGTGGTGCCGCCGTATCTGTTCAATGTGTGGCTTTGCAGGCCTGGCGCTGAATCGGTGACGGCGAGTGTGCTCGCGTGGGAGCCGATGGACGCTTTTATCACCTATGGCGATGGTCTGAAGACCGATGCCGTGAAACTGGAGCCTGGAGTGCCGCAAAGCCTCGTCATGGGCGGATTGAAGCCAGACACGAGTTACAACTACCAGCTTACCTATCGCCGTGCCGGTGCCGAGGCCACGCAGGATGTCGTGCGCAGCTTTCACACGCAGCGAAAGGTTGCTTCGAGCTTCAGCTTCGTGATGCAGGCGGACTCTCATCTCGATAACAACACCGATGTCCGTGTTTACCAGCAAACGCTGGCCAACATGCTCGCCGACAAGCCCGACTTCATGATCGACCTCGGCGACACGACGATGGTGGACAAGTTTGGGAAGTTCTACTCGCGTTCCGAATCCCAATACCTAGGCCAACGCTACTACATGGGCCGCATCGCCCACAGCGTGCCGATTTTCATGGTGCTCGGCAATCACGATGGCGAACGCGGAGACCAGCTCGAGATGTCAAACTGGTCTCTGGCCAGACGGCACAAGTTCTTCCCCAACCCGACCAATGGCAACGACAAGCATAGCTACTACGCCTTTGAGTGGGGCAATGCTTTGTTCGTCGCTCTCGATCCCTTTTGGGCCACCATGAAACGAGGCGACGACAACTGGGCAGCCACGCTCGGCGAGACGCAGTATCGTTGGCTCACGAAGACACTCACCAGCAGCAAGGCACCCTTCAAGTTCGTCTTCCTGCATCATCTCATCGGCGGTCTTGGCAAAGACGTGCGCGGCGGCGTGACGCCAGCGCCCTGCATGGAGTGGGGTGGCAAGAATGCTGACGGCAGCGATGGCTTCAAAGAGCATTGCCCCAGCTGGGAGTTACCCATTCATCAGCTCCTTGTCAAAACTGGCGTCAGCGTCGTCTTCCACGGCCACGATCATCTCTTCGCCAAAGAAGAGCTCGACGGCATCATCTACCAAGAAGTCCCCCAGCCCGGCCACCCCAGCCCGGCCACCCCAGCGGAGGCACCCGCAGCGCTGAGGAATACCGCTACACCGGCGTCATCCTCGGCAGCAGCGGCCATGTGCGTGTCACAGTCAGCGAAAAGGAAGCCAAGGTGGATTACGTGCGAAGCATCGTGCCTAGCGTGACGAGAGGTGACATGGAAAATGCCAGCGTGGAGCACAGTTACACAATCAAGCCGCTAACTTCGATGCGATGAAGATTGGTAGCCTAGAAATGAGAGCGTTCAAAGAGAGTATTATCTGCTACGATTTTCTCAGTCATCAATTGACTCATCTATAGCCAATAACTGCTCCACACTAGCCATGTCTGCACCCTACAAGGTCATTGCGCAGATGTGAACTGCGGATGAAAAGCAAAACAACTCAGATGCACTATACGGTGCGGCGCTTGCGCTTGAGGTGAAGCTGGGCGGTGCTGCGCTGGATCATGGCCATGACGGCGGCGACTTCTTCTTGCTGCTCGCCGGGCTTGAGGTCGGCGAGAGATTTGTGCGCGCGGGCGATGGCTTCTTCGACAGCTTGTTCGTCGATGGCATCGGCATGGATGGCCATGTCGGTCAGCACGCGGGTGGTGGTGCCGGTGACTTCGACGAGGCCTTCACCAACGGCCATTTCAATGGTCTTGCCACCTTTGGTGTAGCGCAGTTCACCGGGCTTGAGAGTGGTAACGAGCGGTGCGTGAGACGGCAGGACGCCCATCTCACCTTCGAAACCTGGAAGCACGACGGTATCGACGTCATCTGAAAAGATGCGGGCTTCGGGAGTGACGATTTCGAGTTTGAGGGGCATGTCGGGGAAAAACTAAATGGCGAATGTCGAATGACGAAGTGGCTGAGGAGACTGGTGGCTGGATCGGTTAGATTTCGTCATTCGTCATTCCGCCTTCGTCATTGCGAGGCTAGGCTTTCTTCACGGAGTCGATGCTGCCCTTCATGTAGAAGTTGGCTTCGGGGACGTCGTCGTGCTTGCCATCGAGAATTTCGGCGAAGCCACGGACGGTGTCTTTGACGGAAACGTATTCGCCTTTGGTGCCGGTGAAGATTTCAGCGACGGTGAAGGGCTGGCTGAGGAAGCGCTGGAGCTTACGGGCGCGGAACACGGTGAGCTTGTCGTCGTCGGACAGTTCGTCCATGCCGAGAATGGCGATGATGTCCTGGAGATCTTTGTAGCGCTGAAGCACGCGCTGAACGCCACGGGCGACGCGGTAGTGCTCTTCACCGACGATGTCCGGGGCGAGGGCCTTGGACACGGAAGAAAGGGGATCGACGGCAGGATAGATGCCAAGCTCAGCCAGGGAGCGCTCAAGCACGACGGTGGAGTCAAGATGGGCGAAGGTGTTGGCCGGAGCAGGGTCGGTTAAGTCATCCGCAGGCACGTAAACGGCTTGGAAGGAGGTGATGGAACCGGACTTGGTGGAGGTAATTCGCTCCTGCATGGCACCCATTTCAGCGGCGAGTGTCGGCTGGTAACCCACAGCGGAAGGCGTACGACCGAGAAGAGCGGACACTTCGGAACCAGCCTGGGAGAAACGGAAGACGTTATCGACGAAGAAGAGCACGTCCTGGTTCTTTTCATCGCGGAAGTACTCGGCCATGGAGAGGGCGGAGAGGGCGACGCGGAGACGAGCACCTGGAGGCTCATTCATCTGGCCATACACAAGAGCAACCTTAGAACCTGGGGCGAGGATTGGGCGACCTTTGTCGTCGGTTTTGACGTGACCTTTTTCGTCCTTCTCGGTGGCGATAACGCCGGACTCGATCATTTCCCAGTAAAGGTCGTTTCCTTCACGAGTACGCTCACCCACACCGGCGAACACGGAGAAACCACCGTGGCCTTTGGCGATGTTGTTGATGAGTTCCATGATGACGACGGTCTTGCCGACGCCAGCACCACCGAAGGCGCCGACTTTACCACCCTTGGTGAAGGGGCAAATAAGGTCGATGACCTTGATGCCGGTTTCCAAGATCTGAGCAGATGGGTTCTGATCGACGAGCGATGGAGCTGGGCGATGAATGGAATAGCGCTTCTCTACGATTGGATCGGGCTGGTCATCACAGGCGTCGCCGGTGACGTTGAAGATACGACCGAGGACGGCTTCACCAACAGGCACGGAGATCGGGGCACCAGTGTCGATCACGTCGATACCGCGCTTGAGACCTTCGGTGGAAATCATGGCCACGGAGCGGACCCAGCCATCGCCAAGGTGGCTCTGCACTTCGCAAGTGAGGCGAGATTGCTTGCCGCCGATTTCATAATTGATCAGGAGGGCGTTGTAGATCTCAGGCAGTTTGCCGGAGGCAGAGAAATCCACGTCCACCACGGGACCGATGACTTGAACGATTTTGCCGATGTTGCTCATAACTTTGAGGAAATATGTTGAGTGCTTGATTTGATAAGAGGCAGTTCAAATGCGAACAAGACGAAGCTTTTGTTCAGCGGTCAATGTTTCGAGAGAAACAAGATTCAGAGACTTAGATGCGACAGCAACGACTCCGGAGTTAGGAATTGTGATATCTTCGGGCAGGGCATACATGGCTCCCGTTGCTGGATCGACAATCAATATACCAATGAGTCCCCCAAAGATGATATTGCCCAAATACCAGCCGTTAAGCTTGGCGGTGAGAGTGGTTTGACTCACAGTTTTGCCATCTTTAATGGCCGTAATTGTATATTTGCCGGATTTGAAAAAGCCCGCTCCCGACTTAAGTGTAACCGTTGAAGGTGTAGCCGCCTGATGAATAACCTTACCTGAGCGATTTGTGATTGTGAAAGCGAGGCCCGAAGGGTTCGAATTGACAGTTACGGGCCAATTCGATTTGCTCACAATGCTGGCACAACTCGGAAGAATAAGAGCGAGGAGGAGGGCCGTGAAGGTTTTAAGGAGGGGATGAAATTTCATTTTAAAAGTGCAGAGACGTAATTGTGCCGGATTACTCCAGAGCCATCTTGGCGGTGGTGATTTCGAGGAGTTCGTTGGTGATGGCAGCCTGACGCAGCTTGTTGTATTCGAGGCTGAGATCCTTGACCATCTGCTTGGCGTTATCGGTCGCGTTTTTCATGGCGACCATGCGGCTGGAGTGCTCAGAAGCGCGGGATTCGAGGACCATTTGGAAAATGGTGTCATTCACATACTGTGGCAGCACGGATTCAAAGACCGTGGCGGCATCTGGCTCAAAGGTGTATTCGCTGCCAGCGCCTGTGGTCGGTGTTTCGATGGCGTGACCGAAGTTGCGCTTGCCACCGAGGGTGACGGGATTCACCGGCAGGATCTGCTCGACGGTCGGGATAACGGTGACGGTGTTGATGAAGTTGTTGAAGACGACGAGCGCCTTCTTGTATTCGCCACTGCGGAATTTGTCCTGAATGAAGCGCCCCACGACACGCACTTCAGCGAACTTGGCGGGATCTTTAATCGGGAAGTCGGCGATCAAATTGCGGCGCAGACGAGTGATGCCCTGCACGGCTTTCTTGCCGATGGTGACATAATCAACTTCGCCTTCGAGCTGCGTGCTGACGAGCTTCTTGAGGAGGTTCGTGTTCAGCGCACCGCAGAGACCTTTGTCGGCAGCGATGACGAGGACGAGAGTCTTGTCGCCTTTGCCTTCGGAGAAGTAAGGGTGAACACCTTCTTCAACGCAGTCTTTGAGGCTGACGAGAACCTTGTTCAGCAGCTCGGCATAGGGACGGCCATTGGCAGCCTGATCCTGTGCCTTCTTCATCTTTGCAGCCGCGACGAGCTGCATGGCCTTGGTGATTTGGGCCGTGCTTTTGACCGATTTGATTCGGCGTCTGATGTCGCGAGTGCTTGCCATGGTTTGAAAATTAAAATGTAGATCTCAGATCCAATTTACTTCCAGCTCGCCTTGAAGTCTTCGAGAGCGGTCTTCAAGTCGGCTTCGACGTTGTCGAGTGTCTTCTCATTGGCGAGCTTCTCAAGCATGGCCGCTTTGCGAGTGGTCATGTAGTCTTCGAGCTTGGCCTGGCACTCTTTGATGCGCTCCACGGCGACGTTGTCGAAGTAACCCTTCTGCATCGCATACAAGGAGCACACCATGATGGCGAGGCTCTTCGGCTGATACTGCTGCTGCTTGAAGAGCTCCACAATGCGAGCACCGCGATCGAGCTTGGCTTTCGTGCCAGCGTCGAGGTCGGAACCGAACTGCGCGAAGGCAGCGAGTTCGCGGAACTGGGCGAGGTCGAGCTTGGTCGTGCCGGACACTTTCTTGATGGCCTTTGTCTGCGCGGCGGAACCCACACGGGAGACGGAAAGACCGACCGAAATAGCGGGGCGGATACCTTGATAGAACAAGTCGGTTTCGAGGAAGATCTGACCGTCGGTGATGGAGATCACGTTCGTCGGAATGTAGGCGGACACGTCACCAGCCTGCGTCTCGATGATCGGCAGAGCGGTCATGGAACCACCGCCGTAGTTGTCATTCACGCGGCAAGCGCGCTCAAGGAGACGGCTGTGGAGATAGAAGACGTCACCTGGATAGGCTTCACGACCAGAAGGGCGCTTCAAGATGAGGGACACCTGACGATAGGCGACAGCCTGCTTGGAAAGGTCATCAAAGACGATGAGGGCGTCCTGGCCCTGATCCATGAACCACTCACCAATGGCGCATCCGGTGTAAGGAGCGAGGTATTGGTTCACGGCGCTGTCAGAGGCGGAGGCGCTGATGATGGTGGTGTATTCCATGGCACCGGCGTCTTCGAGCGTCTTGACGACGCGGGCGACGTTCGACTGCTTCTGGCCGATGGCGACGTAGATGCAATAGAGAGGCTTGTGACCTGCGAGCTTGCCCTGTTCAGCGGCTTTGTTCTGCTGAGCCTGGGAAATGATGGTATCCACCGCAATGGTGGTCTTGCCAGTGGAGCGGTCACCGATGATCAACTCACGCTGACCACGACCGATCGGGATCATGGCGTCGATGCTCATGATGCCGGTCTGCACGGGGACGGAAACGGACTTACGGGCGATGATGCCAGGAGCGAGTTTTTCGACCGGATATTGGGCTTCACCTTTGATGTCGCCTTTGCCGTCAATGGCCTGACCGAGTGCGTTGACAACGCGACCGAGGAGGCTCCTGCCGACAGGAACGGAAAGGAGACGACCGGTGGTTTTGACTTCGTCGCCAGCTTTGATGCCAACACCGTCACCGAGCAGCACGCAGCCGACTTCGGTTTCTTCGAGATTGAGAGCGAGGCCATAAACACCGCCTGGGAACTCGATCATTTCGTTGAGCATGACATCGCTCAAACCTTCGATCTTGGCGGCACCATCGCCGATTTCACGGACGATGCCGACGTTGGACTTCGTCACAGCGGTCTTGAGGCCGGCGATTTGGGATTCGATTTCCTGGAGGATGTTACTCATAGATTCGTGCGTTTAAAAAATGGATTAGGAAAGGGAGTTCTTGAGGGCTTCGAGGCGCGCTTTGACGGAGCCGTCCCAGACGTCGCTACCGACTTTTACGCGGATGCCACCCAAGAGTTCTGGGTTCACATTGAACTCAAGATTGAGGGTGCGACCGTACTTCTTGGAAAGGCTGGCCTGTAGTTCGGCTCCCATCGTCGGAGTGAGCGTTGTGGCGCTTTCGACAACCGCGCGCTGGCGATCAACTTCATTGGAAACAAGACGTGAAAATGAGTCGAGGATACCGAGGTAGCCACGTGGCTTGCTCGTCGCGACGCCATTAACCACCGTGCGAACACGGCTTTCATCAAGCTTTCCATCTGCGAGGCAGATACGGAAAAGCTGGCGTGAGGTGCGGCGGGCTTCCTTGCTGATTTTCATGGGGTGACGTTCGCGGTTCTCTGTTGAGAGTTCGCCGTTTAAAATTAGAGGGAAACCTGGGCTGCGGTTTCTTGATTGATGCGGGACTGGTCGTCGGTGTTGAGAACCTTACCGGTCACGCGGGAGGTGGCGTCGGACACCATGCGACCGAATTCGCGCTTGAGCTGGGACATGAGCTGCTCGTGTTCGAGCGTCGAGGCCTCACGCGCTTTGGCGAGGATCTGACTGGCCTCATGAATGGCTTCCTGCTGGCGTTTCTCAGCCACGGACTTGGCGCTGTCACCGGCTTCCTTGATGAGGCGGTTGGCGTCATCATTCGCCTTGGTGATGATGGCGAGAGCATTCTTTTCAGCCTCAGCCAGATCTTTGGAGATCTTGTCGAGCTTGGATTCACCATCGGCGATGCGAGCGCGGCGCTGCTCCAACATGGCGAGGATTGGACCAAATGCCTTCTTCTTCAAAATGAGATAGACGATGCCAAAGATCAACATTTGGGCAATCAGGTTTGGCGCGGAGAGGCCAAACTGGGCGGCTAGAAAGACATTCATTTGAATCGCTGGGGCTTAAAAGGGTGACACTGCTCTTTGAAAGAGCGGACCGTGCTTGATCACACGGCCCGCCGGGAACTGACGGAGCCGAACTCGCTTATTTGACGGCGAAGAAGGCAATGATGCCGAGGCCTTCTGCAAGGGCCATGCCGATGATGCTAATGGTCAGGATGTTGCCGAATGCGCCAGGATTGCGACCAACGGCTTCAGCAGCCTTCGAGCCAATCATGCCCACGCCGAGAGCAGCGCCGAGACCGGCGAGACCAGCGACGATGCTACCAGTAACTCCAGTGGCGACTGGGTCTGCGTGGGCGGCGGCGGCTTGTGCCATAGTGATGATTTCTGTGATCATGTGATGTGTGTTCTGTGTTTGTTGTTGTTTTCAAAACCTGCGCCCACGCGATTGCATGGTCTCACAGGGAAAGGGTCAATGGTGCTCTTCAGCATGCTCGTCGTGTTCAGTCGAGAGCTTGATGTAAACAGCGGTGAGGAGAGTGAAGACCATCGCCTGCAATGCGCCGACGAGGAGTTCCATGAAATAGAAGGGGAGTTGGTAGAGAATCTTGAGCACAACGCTGTTGCCAGCCATCGCCGACATGGTGTGCAGGACGTTTTCACCGGCATAAATGTTGCCGTAGAGACGCATCGGGAGAGTTAGGTTACGCAGCAGGATGGAGAAGACTTCGATCAAACCGACGGCGAAGAAGATGAAGATCATCACCACGCCCATGGCACCTTTGAGTCCACCTTTAGGACCAAAGGTATGGACGAGAAAGCCCCACACGCCTGTCTCACGAACCGTGAGGTAAATCCAGGCCGCAAATACGATGAGTGTCATGCCCAGAGTCGAGTTCAAGTCGGCTGTTACAGGACGGAACAAAGGCTTATCGACCTCTGTCAGAGAAAGGAACCCAGAGCCTTCGCCCCAGCCGATCGTGCCAACACCTGGCAGGAGTCCGAACCAGTTCGACACAAGAATGAAAAGAAACAGTGTGGCAAGAAGTGGGAAGACAGTCGGTGCGACTTTTTTGCCGACCAGTGTCTCGATCTGACTGTAAAGAAACTCGATGATGGCTTCTGCAAAATTTTGCTTCGCGTGCGGGACCAAAGTCATGTTCTTGGTCGCGCCCTTAGTGAACCAAAACACCAAGCCGATGACGATGAGTCCGACGAAAATGGAGTTGGTGACAAAGCCCACCAGAGGAAGCGCTCCTGGACTCACGTTGGCGAGCAGACACGGGACTTGGAGTTGGCTTTGAAACAGGTTGAGCATATCAAAAAAGGCTGGTTGGCGAATCCGGCGGGCTGTTTTCTAGCCGGAGGCTGCGGGAGAGGCAAGACTTATTTGTGAAATTTTTCACAAGCTCATCCGTGCCCTGATTTTACAGGGTTCCGACGGATTTCACCTTCTTACTTCCGGTTGGGCTTTTGAGGGCAGCCACAGGCTCCACCACAACCTGTCTTTTTGGCGCGAGTGGCTCGGAATGCAAAGATGCCGACGGTGAGCAGGACGACGCCTAGGGCGAGCCAGGATTGGAGGTCGGGGGACATGGTGGGCTGGGGGATGTTTACGGTGGTTTACGATTGTTTATGATTGTTTACGGTTGTTGGCAGAGGTCGGGCTTGATTGTGATTTTGAGAAGCCATCGTCAACAACCGTAAACTTCAAAGCTGGTCAATAACCGAGCGCGGTACCGATCTGGAAGATCGCTAGCGCTAGGACATAGGCGGTGCCTGTCATGTAGAAGAGCTGGAACCACATCCAGCCCCAGGAGTTGGTCTCGCGTTTAACGATGGCCATGGTGCTGACGCATTGCATGGCGAAGACGTAGAAGACGAGCAGGCTGATGCAGACGAGAGGTGAATAAATTGGCTTACCATCGGCGCGGGTTTCTTGGTGCAGCCGATCTCTGAGCGGCGTCATGTCCTCATCTTCTGCTTCGACGGCGTAAACAACCGACATGGTGTTCACGAACACTTCCCGTGCCGCAAAGCTGCCAATCAGTCCGATACCGATCTTCCAATCATAACCGAGTGGCGCGATGACGGGCTCGATGAGATGCCCTGCCCTGCCTGCGATGCTCTGGGCCAAGTGACTTGCTTTGATTCCTGCGAGTTGGCTTTTAACTTTTGCCAAATCGGCGACGGCATTTTCAGCAAGCTCGAGTGTCGTGATTTGTTCCTGAAGGGCACGCTCCTGCTTTTTGAGATCCGCATCGACTGGATAATTCGCAGCCGCCCAAATCAGGATGGAGATGCCGAAGATGACGGTGCCTGCGCGAACCAAGAATGCTTTCGCGCGCTGCCAGACGAGCAGCAAAATGCTCTTCAACGATGGCATTTTGTAAGTCGGCATTTCCAGGATCATCGGCGCGTTGGTTCCGCGCATGACGCCCTTATTAAACAGCCAGGCAAAGAAGAAGGCACCGAATGTCCCCAGCGCGTAGAGGCCGACCATGATGCTGGCTTTGGCCCAGATCGAAACGGTGTCCGGCATGAAGGCGCTGATGAGCAGCAGATAGACCGGCAGACGCGCGGAGCAGCTAGCCAGCGGAGCCACTAGGATGGTGATGAGGCGGTCCTTCGGGCTGTCGATGGTGCGGGTGGCCATGACGCCAGGGATGGCACAGGCGTAGGAGCTGAGGAAGGGCAGGAAGGCTTTGCCATTCAGGCCGACGATGCTCATCAAGCGGTCCATGATGAAAGCCAGCCGCGCCATGTAGCCAGTGTCCTCCATGATGCCGATGAAGAAAAAGAGGATCAAAATCTGCGGCAGGAAGATGACCACGCCGGACACGCCATTGATCGCGCCATCGACGATCAGATCGCGGAGATCACCTGGCGGCATCGCCCCTGTGACCCAGGAGCCGAGCGCGGCAAAGGCAGCCTCGATCCAACCCATGGGCCCTTCGGCGACTTTGAAGATGAGGTAGAAGAGGAAGACGAGAATGGCCAGAACGGTCAGCCCGCCCAACCAAGGATGCAGGAGCCAATGGTCGAGCTTTTGGGTTAGAGAAGGCACCTCCTGATCGGGACGACTCAAAACCTTCTGACAGAGTTTTTCGATAGCGGTGTAACGATCATTGACGAGCTGATCCTCCCAGCCTGGATTCGCCGCTTCTAAGGCATGACGCCCCCGTTGAATCTGACCGAGATGCGCCTCCTGAATGCCAGCACGCAGCGGATCATGATCGGAAAGCAGATACAGTGGCTCAAGCAGGGATGTATTTTCATGCACGGCGCCGCTGAGCAGTAATTCGGCGCGTATGCCATGCAATGCAGCGCGGATGACCTCAGGTAGAGGCGCTGAGTGCCAGCGTGGTTTGGGCAGGTCTTCACGACTCATGGCTGCCTTGAGTTCGAGCAGCCCCTTCCCTGTCGTGGCCTGCATGGACACCACTGGCACGCCGAGCTCTTCGGCGAGCTTTGGCACGTTGATACGCCACTGCTTCTCCTCGGCGACATCGACCATGTTCAGAGCGATCACGGTCGGTAGCCCGAGTTCGAGGACTTGACTGGCTAGGTAAAGGTTGCGCTCCAGATTGGCCGCATCGACGACGATGACCACACGATCAGGGCGCGGGGTGTCTTCACGACGGCCCAACAGCACATCGCGCAGCACAGCCTCATCAGGACTGCGCGCATTCAGGCTGTAGGCGCCGGGGAGATCGATTAACCTGAGCTTCTTGCCATGCTGGGACCAGCATTCACCGATCTTTTTCTCCACGGTCACGCCGGGGTAGTTTGCCACCTTTTGGCGTAGACCTGTGAGCAGGTTAAAGAGGGTCGTTTTCCCACAATTCGGGTTCCCGACAATGGCCAGTAGAGGCGTCTCACTCATGCCTGGGTCGTGGTGCTTTGAGCTGGATTGAATGCCTGCTCCACATGGGTAATGCCGATGTGCTGTGCCTCATGGTCGCGCATGGCAATGTGGGAGCCGCGCACGGTGATTTCGATGGGTTCACCCAGAGGCGCACGGCGGACCATGGTCACTCGCGCCCCAGGTGTAAGCCCCAACTCACGCAGCCTTGTCAGTCCCACCCTGCCAGTGGGCAGACTGTGGATAAAGGCCACACTGCCGATGGGCAATTGAGCTAAAGTGAGTTGGGCATGCATGGTGTTGTGCAATTGAGACGCTATCGCAAAGAGATCGTAGCGGGAGGCCGACTCTTTGCAAGAGATGCGGTAAAAAGTTCATCTCAAAGCGCAAACAAGGAGAGAGTAAGCTCAACGGACGCGGCCTAGCGCAATCCAGCTCATCAACTCAGGTCCTACTGTTGGTAGATGACGACGACACTCGAGGTCGGCGAGCTGGGCGAGCTATCAAAACCATAGCCAACCGTCTGCATGTTTGCGGCCTCAATACCGCTTTCAATCAGATACTGTCGGACGGCCTGTGCACGGCGCTCAGACAAGGAACGCGCAAAGTCATCTGGCAATCCCGGCGGCGAATAACCAGCGATCAGGTAGCGCGGCTTATCCTTGCTCCAGTCAGCGACGAGTCCAGCCAGCGTCTTTTTGTGCGCCCCCGTGACAGTGAATTTTTCTCCTGCAAATTCGAGAGCTGAACAAGCGGGCTTTAACGCGCCAGATAGAGGGCTGGTGAAGCCATCCCGTGGACCGAGAGCAAAGACGACTTCCGCTTCTTTTTCACGCGAAAGGCTAGGCAGGCTTTTGCAAGCTGGCAGAGCGCCCAGCATCACCATTGCCCAGCAAAATTGTGTCACGAGTTGCTTCATTTCATCCATCGAGGTTCGGTGATCTGGCCGTGTCCATTCAGGATCGCCTGCCTTTGACCGGTATGCAGGTTTTGAACATACAGAGTGCCATGCTGCGTGTAGCAAAGGTAGCGGCCATTCGGACTCCAGGACGGATGCCCAGCACCACCCGATTGGATGACGCGTGACGAGCCGTTTGGCCAGCCTTTAACCACCACCGCCAGCTCACTACCTATGCGGGCGGTGAATGCCACACTATCGGCTTCAGGTGAGAATTCAGGGTCCGCGCAGAAGCCATAACCCGTGCGCCAGCGGATCAGTTTAGCTTCGGCCTCATTGGTCTCAGGAACCTCCGTCACATAGAGGCGCGGTCCGTCGCCACGATCATCGCTGAAGATCACCTGCTTACCATCGGGGTGCCAAGATGGGCTGCCAGGAACACCCGTCGTATCACTGATGCAGGCGGCAGAGTTCGTGGTGAGGTCAGTGACAAAGATCTCTGGATTTCCGAGGAAGCTCATCACCACAGCCAGTCGATTTCCATCGGGGGAAAAAGCCGCGCCAAAGCTGCTGCCAGGCGTGTCTGTGACCGTGCGCTCCCAGCCCAGCCCGAGATCCAGAACCTGCACCACAGGGAAGCCGCTCTTATAACTCGTGTAGGCTACAGCCGATCCATCGGCATTGAGTGAGGGCGAGACACAACCGTAGGTGTGATGAGTCACCTGCTGTAGATCCTTGCCATCTGGATCACAAAGATAGACCTGCTTGGTCCCCGACTTATCACTGACAAAGGTGATTTTGCTCGTCGCTAGTCCAGGCTTTCCAGTCACTGCGAAAATCAGGTCATCCGCGAAAGCCTTTAAATTTTCATCCAGGCCCGGGGCCGCATATGTTCGATCCAACAATTCTTTACCCTCACGATTCACGACACGACCGATCACACGCCCGCCCACGGAGCTACCACTGATCGTGAAATCGGGGGACTCGCTGGTCAGCGTGAATTCACGCGCCTGAGTCAGTTCTTTCACAAGACCACGTTGAGCGCTCTCACCTGTGCCACCCGTAAAGTCGGCGACGCTGACACGCTTTAAGGCCACTTTAGGGACATCCGTTTTGGACATCGGCTTTAAAAACCGCAGCCATGTCGGCAAAGTCACCGCCTGCGCGCAAGGCACCAGCGCGGCAGATAGGCTCAAGAAAATTAAAAGGCGCAACACACTCATCTATTCGATCTGAAAGTTCACCCGCAGATCGTAGCGCTCTTTGGGGAAACTTGAAGGGAGAGTCTCAGGAATCTTCGATACGCGCTCCACAGCCGAGCGGATGGAGGCATCCAGAGCTTCTGAACCTGAGGGTGTCTTCACCGTGGCATCACGCACCTGACCATCTCGCAGCACTGAGATCTCCAAAGTCGCACGCCGCTGAGTTACCGGAACCGACTTGATCGGCGGCGGCTTCCACTCACGCAAGATCGCCTGCTGAAGCGAATTCTCCACACCAGCCATGTCTGCCCCACCCGACGCGACTGTTTGAGCGCGCTTGGATTCATTCAGCGCCGCGATGTCTAACAAATTAAGCACTGGTTTACCTGGTCGGGGTGCCGGGATGGATTCTTTGGCCGAAAAAATGGCCGATAGGGTAATGTACTTGTTAGACTCCCTTTCCTGCCCCGTCATCACAGACATTGAAGCAACGGGCTTTGCAGCGCTTTCAGGCGATGGATTGGACGGCGCAGGGGCTACTTCTGGAACCGTATTTTGAGCCGTCGTCATCGTCAGCGGCGCTGCACTCATCAGGGGAGCGGAACCCAAAGAATTGATCGTTAGTCCTTGGGGCAGCAGAGACGGTGCCACCGCCACGTTACCTGACATCATGCTGGTGATCGGGCTACTCACGCTCGAAACCACCTGCACATTTTCTGACTCAGAAATCGTCGCCGCCACGGGTGCGGCCTGGTCCTGACTGCCGCCAAAGAAAAAATTCAGCACCTTGGGCTTTCCTGGCACTTCAGTAGTCGTCACAGCAGGCGGTCCAACAGGCGGAGCAGTGGGCTTAGCAGATGAAGCAGCAGGCACCACCAAAGTCGGGGCGGGCGGCTCGGCAGGCGGCGGCACTGCGGCCATCACAAAATCTGACGGAGAGCGCCAAACCAACTTTGCCAACACCTCATTTGAGCCAGCGTTCTTCGGCACCAGCATCGGCAGAAAAGTCCAAATCAGCAAACCCAGCAGCCCATGCGCCAGACCAACACTGATGAGCGCTGGCAGCAGCGGCTCAAGCTGTGGTCGTGGGTGAACAGGCGTAGGCACGGCGAATCAGGGTTTCACAACGGGACTGACCATCACAGACGTGTGCCGAACTGCCGCCACACGTAGCGCATCCATGATTTCCAGGAGCCGGGGTGCCGTCAGACCGGAGGGCACACCCACCACCACTCCCAATTCGGGTTCAGTGGCTACCAGCTTCTTTAACTCGGTAATAAGCTCACGAGGCTCGATCCCCTTCCCTGCCAGCGTGAGCTTGAGGTCAGCGTTCACCTTCATCTCGATGATTTTCTTCGGCGCTGTAGTGACGGAATTTTTAACGACTGAGGCAGCCTGGGGCATACCGTCGCTTTGCAACACAGGCACTAGCACGATCACCGTCAATAACAGCAGTAACATCAGATCAAGCAGCGGAGTCACACTGATCTCAGCCACGAGTCGCGGCATGTGACGACTGGAAAGACGTTTCATGCGCGAACAGGATTACGTGAAGCCGTGGTGGCGCTTGGCATCGGCATCGCTGGAGCACCCAGACTATGCAGGCTGGGCAGGCTTTCCTCCACCTTCCGGTGGTCCACAAATTGGCGGTCAAAGACACCGCTGAGTTCCGAAGCAAAATTGTCCATGCGCACCAGGATTGTCCGAATGCGGTTCACCAAAATATTGTATCCGATCAGACTCGGGATCACCACGAGCAGCGCCACGATCGTGGTGATCAAAGCCGAACTCACACCCGGCACCAGCGCCGCCTTATTCTGCACATCCAGAGCGGAAAAAACATCCAGCAACCCCACCACCGTGCCTAGAATCCCGATCAGTGGTGCGACGGCGATAACCGTGCCGACGAGGCTTAGCCGCAGCTCCAACTTCAAAGCCGCACTGCCCAGCGCGCGCTCCATCGCGTTTTGCACCGTGCTCATCTGACTCGGCGAGATGCGGCCTGCGCCCTGCAAGCGTGCTGAAAAACTGCGTCCAGGCTCCTCCTCACCCACCAGATGAAAAGCCAAATCCCGTGAGGCCGAGTGATAAATAAAGTACAGAGGCGACAAGTCCGTCTGCTCTTTCGTCAGGTAGAGAGCCAGCGGGTGCGGACTTTCATGAAACATCCCCAAGAAGCGCCGATTCGCCCGATCTGTGCGACTTAGCAGCAGCCATTTCATCAGCAGCGTGGCCCAGCTCATCGTCGAAAGCAGAGCCAACAAACCGATCATAACCCACGCAAAAGGCGTGATATGATCCAGGCCAAATTTCAGGCCAGTAACGAGAGACAGCATAGGCAAAGGCATCACAGTGAAAGAACGAGCTAGTTAAACGACCTTGATTGTCTGGCGTCAACCCTGGATTAATAACGGACCTGAAACATTCTTTTGCCCACGATTAAAAAGGAAGTCAGCAGCTCATGGCCGAGTCAGGCTCACCGCCACATGATCCGTGCCAGGGAGGATGCGCTTGCGCAGCTCGATGGTGACTGAACTAGGGCCAAACTCAGCCAGCAAACAGACAGCCATTTCAGCCGCCAGAGTTTCGATCAATGCGCGCGGCCTCTCAGCCGCCAGAGCACGCAAACGCAGAGCCACAGCAGCGTAATCCACCGTCCCAGCCAGCTCGTCATACATCTGCTCAAAGCGACCCGACAGACGCAGCGTCACATCCGCCGAGAGCGTCTGCCAAGCAGCGCGTTCTTCATCAGGCACACCGATCCTTGTCGGCAGTTCCAGGCCGCGCAGATGGATGCAGTCATGGGTCTCAGCACTCATGTTTAACGCTTCTTAGCAGTCCCCCGTTCACGCATCGTCTTTTCATAACCCGCATGGATGAAACTGTAATCGCGGCAGTGCGCCTTGGCATCATCCAGAGTAATAAAGTCATAGTTCAAAAGATGCAGCAGACTGTCATCAATCGTGTGCATCCCATCACGCCCACCGATCTGGATCAGACTGGGAAGCTGCTGCAAACGCCCATCGCGGATACAGCTCGAAATCGCATTGTTCATCGTCATCACCTCAGTCGCCATCACACGGCCCTCACCGTCAGGTCGGCGGATCAGATGCTGACTGATGATCCCACGCAGGCAGTGGCTGAGCTGCGCCGCCACATAGTCCTGCTGCTCTTTCGGGTAGCTGTCCAAAATGCGCGTCATCGTGCTCGGCACATCCATCGTATGCAGCGTGCTGATCACCAGATGCCCAGTTTCTGCCGCCGTCAGCGCCGTGCGCATCGTCTCCAGATCCCGCAGCTCGCTCACCGTGATCACATTCACATCCTGCCTCAGCGCACTCTTCATCGCTCGGGCAAAGTCATGCGTGTCAAAACCCACCTGCCTCTGGCGGATCAGACCGTGACCATGATGAAACACGAACTCGATCGGGTCTTCGATCGTCACGATGTTGCATGAGCGCTCACGCGCGATGGTTTGCGTCATGCTGCACAGCGTCGTGGTTTTACCGCTGTTACTCACACCCGTGATCAGGATCAGACCGTCCTTCATCTTGCAGAGATTCTCCACCGTCGGACCATGACCGAGCTGCGTCAGTTCAGGGATCGTGTCCGGGATGTAGCGAAAATTCCCCTCGATGCGCCCCATGGCAAAGCAGGCGTTGCCACGGAATCGCCCCAGGTTTTCCACCTCCATGGCAAAGTCCAGCTCCCAGTCCTCTTCCAGTTTCGCACGTTGCGTGTCCTTCAGACCGCCGAGCACCAGCTCACGCACATCCAGCGCATCAAAGACCTCCTCCGTCACCGGCGTCATCCGCCCATGCAGACGCATCATCGGAGCCGCTCCAGGAGACAGATGAAGATCAGAAGCACCAGCCTGCATGGCCATGGAGAGATATTCGATAAGGTCATATTGGCGCATAGGTAGAAAGAGGTGCCCGAGTAAATCTGCCACCCCTGAATCTGTCGAGCGCGTATTCACAGTAACCGCATCTTTTCCGCGCGTGCAGACTCTAAAAGACCAAGGACCCGATCAGGCGTTGAGTTTGCCAATCGGAGCATAAAAGGGAATCCTAAATCGCCTCTGCCGGTGCTCGGCAAAATTGTTGCTCCGCTGAAAACCTGCCACATTCGCACCATGGCCAAGGTGTCGAGTTGGCCGTATTCAGGGACTTGTCGTTCGAGTCCCTGCTTTCGTTCCGAATTGGTTTCTGGAGCGATGGCTTATGATTGGCGTGGTCTTAACTGCTGGCGCGTTCCGTTCCATGCAAGGAAATCTCTTTCATCCCCTCCAACTCCTGCCTGACTCGCTTCACCAGCGCCGGCGGTCCCAACACCTTCGCCTTGCTTCTCCAGCTCAGAACCCAACGGGTGATTCCTTAAAAGCAGAGTGCCACTACCGCTTGCTAGCTCTCTGGTGCCCGCTTTGCTGGAATCATGTGTGGTCGTCTCAACCAGTTCGCCAAGCTCCCTGCGCTCTCGATTGCCGGGAAGGCACTGCGTCTTGAGAGGCGGCAGAAGAAGAGTCGAGAAGATGTGAAATCAGAGGTGCTGGTGGTCAACAATATCTGCCCCACGGACTATGCCGATGTGCTGACGATGGCGGCTGGCGAGATCGGAGTCGAACGGATGCGCTTTGGGCTGGTGCCATCCTGGGCGAAGGGAAACAAGGCAGAGGCCTCGAAGAAGTTCGTCCACACCTTCAATGCTCGTTGTGAATCGGTGTTCGAACTGGCCTCCTACCGCGGCCCCATATTGCGCCAGCGCTGCCTGGTCCCGGTGCGCGGTTGGCATGAGTGGCCGGACCGTGCCACGCCCTATTTCATCCACCGTGCCGACGATGCTCCTCTCTTGCTCGCAGGGATCTGGGATGTGTGGGAAAGCCATGACGCTGCTGACGAAGCCAGTGGTCAAGTGGTGACCTCCATGAGTGTCATCACCACGCCGCCGGGACACTACATGGGGAAATTCCACGACCGCAGCCCTCTCATTCTGGAGGGCGAATCTGCCCTCGCTTGGCTGCAACCGGGGAGGCGAAGCGACGACCTCCGCGCTTTCTTCAAACCCTACGAAAGCGCGCAACTGGAGGCTTATCGTGTCGCTACACTGGCGAATCAGGCGCGGAACAAAACGGAGGCTGTCTTTGCTCCCATTGCTTCACCCGTTCCCCAGGAGGGGAATGGACCGGTGGAGGCAGGTATCGCTCAAGATGATGAATTGCCAGGCTTGAAACTGTTCTAAAGAACAGTTATAGATGGCTTGTGATTACTTTAAGCCATCCCCCTCTCCCTCAGCTTCTCTGGCTTTGTGAAGCCCGCTCCTGGCTTCGCCATCAGGTGCCTCTGCTCGGCAGCATCATTGCAGGACGCCCTGAATTTCAAGAGGGTCGCATGGACGGCTGCATCGACATCGACCCAGCCACACTGCGTTTGCCGAAGAATGCGCGCACCTTCGCTTTGAAGGTGCGCGGCGACTCGATGCGCAATGCGGCCATTCTGGAGGGTGACATCGTCATCATGGAGTTCCGCGAGGCGAAGCATGGCGACATCGTGGCCGCGCTCATCGACGGCGAGACGACCCTGAAGCGCTTCGTCGTGCAAAACGGCACACCTTATCTGCGGGCCTCGAACCCAAAGTATCCCGATCTCATCCCGGCGCGTGAACTGGTCATCCAGGGTGTGCTCATCGCGCTACTGCGACTCTCGGAAAGGTGATGCGCCATGATCCTGCACTTCGATGCGGACGCGTTCTTCGCCTCCGTGGAGCAAGCCGCCGACCCCAAGCTGCGCGGACGCCCCATCGCCGTCGGCGGTGAACGGCGTGGCATCATCGCCTCCGCCAGCTACGAGGCGCGCAAGCTCGGCATCTACACGCCCATGCCGACGGCCAAGGCGCGTAAACTTTGCCCCGGACTCATCGTGCTGCCGTGCGACTTCGACAAATACGAGCGCTTCTCGCACCTCATGTTTTCGTATGCCTACGACTTCACGCCCATCGTCGAACTGGCCTCCATTGATGAGTGCTATCTCGATCTCCACGGTGCCCGGCAAACCAAGGCCTGCGATGCTGCGGCGAAGATGCAGAAGGCCATTGCGCAGAGTTTGAAGCTGTCCGTCTCCGTCGGGGTCGGGGCCAATAAACTCGTGTCGCAGATCGCCAGCAAGCTGCGCAAGCCGCACTGCTTCATCGAAGTGGCTCCCGGCCATGAGCAGGGCTTTCTCTGGCCTTTGGAAAACAAATGGCTGCCGCTGGTCGGCCCGCAACTCGCCGCTAGGCTCAACACCGCTGGCCTGCGCCACGTCGAGCACATCGCGCGCACGCCCGTGGATGAACTCTCACTCCTCGTCGGCAGCAACGCGTCCACCCTGCATGAGTATGCGCTCGGCAATGACCTGCGCCCCGTCGTCTGCGATGCCCCTGCCGCGAAGAGCTACGGCGAGCAGGAAACTTTCCCTCAAGACACCACTGACACAGTCTTTATCGTGGCACGACTGCGGGCCATGGCCGATACGCTCATGCGCCGCGTGCGGCAGGATGGCAAAAGCATCCGCACCGTCACCCTACGCCTGCGCTACAACGACATGGACGAAGTCACTCGCTCATCAAGTCTCGATGAACCCACCGATCTCGAACACGATCTGTATCCGCTGCTGCAAGCCATGCTCACTCGCGCCTGGGAGCGGCGTGTCAGCATCCGCCTCATCGGCCTGCGCTTCACCAAGGTTTATGAGACCGGCTTCAGCAGCATCCTGCCACTGGAGCAGTCCGACATGAAACGCGAACGCCTACACACGCTCTCGCTCGTCATCGACGATCTTCGCAGTTCCCAGCGCAGCATCATGCGCGGACATGATCTCTGGCTTGCCCAGCAAAAGAATGCACCGCGACAAACTCTGCCCAAACCACGCCTCGTCACCGACCCCAGTGCCACGATCACCAACCGCGTCCTGCGTGAACGCCCCGGCAATGACGGTCCGCAAATCATCACGCGCAGCGCCCGCCTTGCCGTGCCCGCGCTCAATGTGAAGAGCTGCTTCAGCTTCCTCGACTCCACGCTCACCATCCCCGCCATCATCGAAGCCGCCGTGGCGCATGACATGCCTGCCGTCGCGCTCATGGACCCGAATCTGCATGCTGCGGTGCCTTTTTTCCAAGCCGCCACCGCCGCAGGCATCAAGCCCATCATCGGTGCCGAGCTGCGCTGCGATCCAAACCCGCTGCTCGCCTATGTGCAGGATCAAACCGGCTACACCAACCTTTGCCAACTGCTCTCCGCACCCAAAATCACGCCACAACTGCTGCATGAGCATCA
>CAZOVY010000049.1:0-44322 GCA_964583255.1 uncultured Prosthecobacter sp. | reverse complement strand
CAACAACAACGCACCCAAGATACCAAAGCGCGTCAGCTTACCACTGCGGGCAGCACGTGATTGCGCCAGCCTTACAGTCGCCGGCAGCAGGCGTGGCCAAGCACGCGTGTCGAGTTCTACATTTGGAGGCAATTGCGCGACGATCCGCACCGGAATATCCAGCATCGCAGAAAGGGACTCACTAACCGCAAGATCCCAAGACGAACCCATCAGAGTCACACCAGTGACAAATCCCTCACCAAGATCGGCATCCAGAGACATCCGAGAGATCATCACCTCCAATGCGATCTCCGCCGCTGAAACGGCTGCTGGGGCAAAGATGTGGCTGTGAAAAAGTTTACCCTGGAAACCCGCCGCCAGAACCAGAGAGCCGTGCTCCTCTGTGATCACGAGCTGTCCAGCGGGCAAATTCACCAGACGCAATGCTGCGGTGTAATCAGAGGCCTGCGTCAGCGCCAGATCCTCTGGAAATGGCTCCGCGAGAACGTCCACGCTTACCGTCGCGGATGAGGCGGACTGCGTCAGTAAATGCCATCGAAAATTCCTAGCCACACCTGACTCGAGCTTGAGTCCCTTGCGATCAAGTTGCGTGATGATGATCTGCTCCAGAACGTCATGATCAGCATTGGGCAAAATCAGGCCAATCGTTCGACAGGCCGTTGCAGGTAACCCGATCACCAAAGGTTTGCCCTGCGCATGTACTTCGGCGGCCGTTTCGACTTTTTCACCTAGCCCGGTCATTCGAGGCTTCCAAACGCGCCATGAGGTGTCTGGAGCAGGAAGGAGAAGTGTGGCGGCAGCAAATGACATGTTTGAACGAGGGGCTACGTGGAACGTCGAGTTTCCAACGAAGTTGCGACAAACATCATGTTCCAGCATGATTCTTCGCAGGCATTGATTCAGCTTGCCATTCCCTTCTCAAGCAGCACGTCTCAGAAATTATTCCTGCCGAATGAAACTAGCCCTCATCCGTCGTCAATTTGCCGCAGTCGGCGGAGCTGAGTTGTATTTGCAGCGGCTGCTCGGCGGCCTCATTTCAGCAGGTCATGAGGTGCATCTCTATGCTGAGCACTGGGAAGGGGCACATCTTGGTGTGCTGCTGCATACAGTGCAGGTCAAAGCTAGTCGTGCTCGCCGCCCCATTGTTTTCGCCGAGGCAGTCGCCCAAATGCTCGTCGGTAATGACTACGATGTGGTTTTCAGTCTGGAGCGAACAGTCACTCAGGATGTCTATCGCGCCGGAGATGGCGTTCACCGAGTCTGGCTTGAGCAGCGGAAACGCTACTCCCCTTGGTGGCGACGTCCCTTTGTAGGTCTAGGCGCCTTTCATACCAACATGAAGGCCTTGGAAGCGCGCACCTTTGATCCCGCCAATACTCGCCATATCATCGTCAATTCCGAGATGGTGCGCCGTGAAATCCTAACCCATTTCAGCTTCCCTTACGAACGCATCCACCTCATACGCAATGGAGTCGATACAGCCCGTTTTCAGCGTGGCGACCGCGTCAAAACTCGCGCCCAGTTCGGCTTCTCTGATCAAGACTACGTTCTCCTCTTTGTTGGCTCCGGCTGGGAGAGGAAAGGTCTTCACTTTCTGTTAAAGCTAATGCGCCGCTGGCAGCAGACTGAGCCTCACGTCAAACTTCTTGTCGTTGGCAAAGGTCGTCTGCCTGGAGCAGTTCCCCCAAATGTCGTTCTGGCGGGGACCATGCCTCAGATCGAGAACGCCTACGCGGCAGCAGACCTCATGACATTTTTTCCGATCTATGAGCCGTCTTCCAACGTGGTTATTGAGGCGCTCGCCAGTGGACTACCCGTCATTACCAGTTGCTTCAATGGTGCAAGCGAACTCATCCAATCAGGCATCAATGGCCACGTCATCGACGACCCGGCTGACCTATCGAGTCTGGAACGAAACATCCACTTCTGGAGGCAGCGTCTAGCCCTCCGCATTCCGCCCAGCTCCATACCGCTCGATCTTGAATGTAACGTCAGGGAAACGCTAAATCTCTTGGAGGGAATTGCTGCCAAGAGGCCACAACACCCCAGCCAAGATCCGACCTTGTAACGCTAAAATGGATACAAAACAGCGGCGACAATTCAGAAAAGAAGCGGCTGTCCTGCAAGCTTGTCCCTCTTTGCCGTGCGGGATAATCGTTCAATAACAATCTCCCCGTCAGCACCGCTCGCCTGCGAAACATCTTCTGTTTTCGTTTCAGAAGTAACGATCTGAGAGTCTGGCAAGTTGGCGTCAAGAGCGTTACCCAGCACCTCAACTGGCGTTACAGAATCAGCAGCATCGAATAAAATTGGTTCAACTTTTAAATCACTATCAATCAATGCTTTGTCATCACATTTTACAGGTTTTAAAGCCTCAGCATCAGGCTTAACACTGAACTCTTTCTCATCTCTCGACAACTCAATTTCAGCAGACTCATCAACTCCCTCAATGGTTGCTTCACTTCTGCGCTTACGATGCTTGCTAACACGTAAAGCTGTCTGTGCCCGACCTTTTGCAGCCTGACCATTGTGGCGATCAAAGCCTGGGAAAACAAGACTGCCCTCTTTTCTTTGAAGCCACCCAGCCTTCTCCAGTGCTGCTGAAAAACCCTTCTTGCCAGCCACCTTGTCGAGGAACTCAGTTGTAACGCTAGATTCGTTATGATTCGAGACATTTAACTCAGCCCATGACCAAATACGAATCAGCTTCCCCATGACGGCGTCTGCATCCATTCGCAGATGACTTGCGATGATGCAGATCTCGGGTTTATCCGGTGTGTTTGTTTCAATTTTGATCCATGAGCGGCGCATAAGGATGAGATAATCACATCAGGCACCGATGACAATCTCGAAGACACGCTCTTCACATTTTATCTTCGTTTTTGAAACGATGGAGAATCGCATCGAGCGTTACCGCAATCAGAGGCAAAACAAACTCTTTGGGCCGCGGCGTCCCAACTAACTCATGGATTTTCCTGATTGAACTCATGATGCAAGTGCCCAGCCTTACCCTCTGGCCAGTAGGCACCATCTTCGATCCACTCACTCAGGGCACCGATTTGATCATCGGTGAGACTAACCTCTAGGCGCGGCATGACCTTCGGATGGGTGCCTTTGCGTGAAATCGCCGCCACAATAAGACTGCAATCAGGATCGCCAGGGATCACGAAGGGCCGCCCTGTGCGTGGACTCCCAAGTTTAAGAAGCCTCTCGCCGTTTGATAGATCCAAACCCGCAGGTGCTGCTGGACCGTTGTGACAACGCAGGCAGTTGGCCTCCAATACCGGTTTTACATGTGCCGTGAAGTATCGCTCCTGAGTCGGATGCGATTTGGGGGACTCGCATGCTGCGAGAATTAATGCAGCGGTCATCAGGGGGGCAGTCGGTAGTTTCATCGCTCCAAACCTATCACAACCTTCCCTGATAAGACCCCGCCGTTCTTGCTCTCCACCTCTCTGATCCTGCCTTTCCCGTGCTTGACGATTTCCCTCTCGCGCCAGCATATTGCCCCATGCGCAAAAACACGAATGGACATTGCCGGATCGTTCTCACGGGCGGCCCAGGCGGAGGCAAGACCACGGCGGCCGATCTCTTCCGGCGCGAGATGGGTGAGCGTGTCGCGCTGGTGCCGGAAGCCGCCACCATGGTCTTTTCAGGCGGATTCCCCCGAGTTCATGAACCCTCCGCCGTGCATGCCGCCCAGCGAGCCATTTACCATGTGCAGCGAAATCTTGAAGACGTACAGGCCGCCCTCTACCCCGACCGCATTCTACTTTGTGACCGTGGTACCGTCGATGGTGCTGCCTACTGGCCGGGCGACCCACAGGGCTTCTTTGATGACCTCAACACAACCTTGGAGACCGAACTAAAACGCTACGATGCCGTCATCTTCTTTGAAAGCGCTGCCGTCGGCGGAATGAGCATCGAAGGTGGCAATCCCATCCGCAATGAATCGATCAAGCAAGCCGTCGCTCTCGATCATCAGTTGCGCGCCATCTGGAGCCAGCATCCGCGATTTATCCTCGTCCCCCACAACCCGTCTTTCTTCAAAAAAATATCCTTCGGCCTCGCTGTCTTGGAGGGCATCGTGAAGGAACTCCTTTGTGCGACAGCGACTCCAGCGAAAAAGCCGCGCCACAAGTCGTCGGCTAGGCTCAAAAAGTAAGTGACGCTAAAGAATGAGCCTCGATCAAGCTCTGGGTTGACGCCTCGGTGTTACTCTCCATGAACAGGGCACCCCATGTCCCAAGCCGTCTTTCGCACCATCCCGATCCGCGACCTCACTGCCGACCCGCTTCTCGATCTCTCGAAGAAGATGAAGCTCTCGCTCTCTAAAGCTGACATGCTGGCCGTGCAGCAGATCTATCTCGATGAGGGCCGTGACCCGACGGATGTCGAGTTGGAAGTCATCGCTCAAACATGGTCAGAGCATTGCAAGCACCGCATTTTCAATGCAAAAATCTACCACACGGTGAATGGGGAGCAGGAGGTGGTGGACAGCCTTTTCAAGACCTACATCCGCAGCGTGACCGAGAAGATCATGCTCGATAAGCCTGACTTCGTGCTCAGCGCTTTTGTCGATAACGCGGGCTTTGTGAAGCTAGATGAAAACCAGGCCATCTGCTTGAAGGTTGAGACTCACAATCACCCCAGTGCCATAGAACCCTATGCGGGTGCTAACACTGGATTAGGCGGCGTGATTCGCGACATTCTAGGCGCTGGCAAGGGATCGAAACCGGTGGCTTCAATTGATGTCTTTTGCTTTGGCCCACCAGACACGAAGCAGGAAGATCTCAAGGCCAAGGACGTCATCCATCCTCTGGGAGTCATGCGCGGCGTGGTGCGTGGCGTGCGCGATTACGGCAACCGCATGGGCATTCCCACCGTGAATGGTGCGATCCAGTTTGATGACACCTTCATCTACAATCCCCTCGTCTTTTGTGGCACGGCGGGAGTGATCCCGATCAAGGACATCGCCAAGGAAGTGAAGCCAGGACATCTGCTGATCGCGGCGGGTGGGCGCACGGGTAAAGATGGATTAAAGGGCGCGACTTTCAGCTCAGCGTCTCTCACGACCGACTCGCATGAAGAGGATCAAACAGCCGTCCAGATCGGCAATCCGATCGAGGAGAAAAAGGTCGCTGACTTTGTGCTCGCAGCTCGTGAAGCAGGCTTGATCGAGTTCATCACCGATTGCGGAGCAGGTGGATTTTCCAGCGCCGCTGGTGAGATGCTGAGCGAAGTCGGCGGTGAAGTTTGGCTGGAAAATTGCCCGCTCAAAGTGCCCGAGATGGAAAGCTGGCAGGTGTTTATTTCAGAGTCCCAAGAGCGCATGGTCATGGCCATTGAGGAGCACAACCTCCCTGCCCTGCAAAAGATCGCTGACACCTGGCAATCCGAAATGTTTGTGTTGGCAAAGGCCGATGGCAGCAAGCGCCTGAAGGTGTGGCATTACGGTCAAGTCGTCTGCGATCTGCCAGTCGATAAGCTGCATGGAGCGCCGCGCCGTGAGATGCGCGCGCATTGGCGTCAGCCAGCAGCCGTGCAACCAAAAATCGCCGTGCGGCCTGAGTCTTGGACCCAGGTTTTGAAAACTCTTCTCGGTGATTTCTCCATCGTCTCACGTGAGCCGATCATTCGCGAATACGACCATGAAGTGCAGGGAAATACCGTGCTCAAACCGCTGGCCGGTGCCAGTGGTGACGCCCCTCAAGATGGCTCCGTTATTAAAGTGGATGGCAGTAATCAACTCGTGGCACTGGCCTGCGCGCTACTCCCTGAATGGGGCAAGACCGACCCTCACGCCATGGGCAGAGCCTGTGTCGATGAATGCGTGCGCCAACTCGTCTCCATGGGCGCAAACCCAAAGCGCATCGCCATTCTCGATAACTTCTGTGTCGGAAATCCTGACAACGAAAAAGAACTCGGTGCACTGGTGGAATGTACGAAAGGTCTCGCCGAAGCAGCCCTCGCTTATGGAGCACCCTTTGTCTCCGGCAAGGACAGCTTCTACAATTACTTCATCACAGATGAAGGCCCCGTCTCGATTCCCGTCACCCTTCTCGTCAGCGGCTTCGGCGTGGTGGAAGATGCCAAACACGTCATCGGTTCATCCTTGCGCAAAGTAGGCAGCAAGATCTGCGTGCTCGGTCAGACAACGCCGGGACTGCGCGGTAGCGTCTTCGCCAAATACACTCAAGGCGCAGGTCTGAATGGCGCGCCCACTTGGAGTGAAACCACCGCCTGGTCGAACTACGAAAAATATCACGAACTGGTCAAGCAAGGTGCCATTTTGGCCACGCATGATTTGTCTGAAGGTGGGCTCGCCGTCGCTCTCGCAGAGATGGCTTTCAGCGGCAAGGCCGGTCTGAAAATCGAGCTCGAAAACCTGCCTGCATCCAAGGACTGCACCGTAGCCGAGCTACTCTTCGGTGAAACCCCAGGCCGACTTTTAATCGAAGTCGCCCCAGAGCATGTCGCCGACGTGAAAGCCGCTGGAGCCGTCGTCATCGGCGAAAGCACCGGCGAGCGCTGGCTGCACCTGACGAATCGTAGCACCACACTCATCGACGCCTCCATTGCCGACCTGAAGCCGATCTGGCAGGGCGGTTTAGTTCAGTATTATTGATTGCTGGCTACTATTCAATCTGTAGCCTTTTCACCATGAGCACCGCTGTACTCGAATTACCGCAAGACCTTAATCTGGCAGAGGGGGAACCCTTTGCTTTTGAAATATCCGGTTTTGCCAGACGTGGGCATCTCATTGTCGAAAAACTGCGGAGGAAGCCAATGCAGCGCCAAGATCGCCAACAGGCAGTGGATCAGTTCATCGCCAAATGGACGGGGGCCTTTGGGGCATCAGGAAAAGAACAAGATCTGGATGAACTCCGCTGGCAAGCGCTGAAGGAAAAACACGGCCTCTAAAACCATGCGCCTACTGCTAGATACCAACATCTTTCTCGATCTCCCACAGAGACGCACAGGAGTGGAAGCAAGTCAGGCCGTGATCAATCTTCTTGGACGTGTGCATGAGGGTTTCGTTGCATGGCACACGCTTTCAAATGTTTTCTATATCGCAGGGCGGCTCTCTAATACCCAAACGGCCCGTGAACTTGTGCGTGATATTTTGACTTGGTGTGAAGTGGCTTCTGTGACCCACGAGGATGCTTTGAAGGCGGAAGCCATGAGCATGAATGATTTTGAAGACGCCTTGCAAATTGCCGCCGCACTTTCAGCCAAAGCCGACTGGATCATTACGCGCGACACTGAAGATTACACATCAAGTGCTGTTCCGGCCATATCACCTGAAAATTTTCTACTTCTTCATCACCCAACTTCGCTCCTCTGACGCCATGCCTCACGCCCTCCTGATCAAATTCCCTGGCACCAACTGCGATGCTGAAACGTCACGCGCACTCGAAGCCGCTGGCTTCACGTCTGAGGTCCTACCTGTCGCTCACCTAGAGCCAGCAGCGCTTGATCGCGGTCAGTTGATCGTCTTCTCCGGCGGCTTCAGCTATGGCGACTACGTCATGAGTGGTCGCATCTCTCAGCTCATCACCAAGCATAAGTTGGGAGATCGCTTGAAGCCCTTTGTCGCGGCTGGCGGTTATGTGCTTGGCATCTGCAATGGTTTTCAAATCCTCACGCAGCTTGATCTACTGCCTCGTGGCAGCCTGATTCACAACACATCTGGCCGCTTCATCTGCCGCTGGACTCCGCTCAAGAAAAACGGCAACACCAGCCCATTCCTGAAAGCGCTGCCAGACAATTTTGAACTGCCAGTAGCTCATGCAGAAGGTCGTTTTGTCGGTGAGGCGGGCGATGCTGAAAAGTACGTCAAAGACGGTCACGCTGCGCTGCTCTATGGCACCGATGTGAATGGATCGACGGCACTGATTGCTGGCCTCCAAGATGACACGGGCCGTGTCTTCGGCCTCATGCCGCACCCCGAGCGCTTCATCGTCAAGAACACCCACTACGATCCTGATTGGAACGGTGCCGAGCACGGCTGGGGCTACTACCTTTTCAAAGGTGTGGCTGAAGCTTTGGCTGCGTGACCTACTGGAAAAGCTTTTTGAGCATTTCCTTCACACGAGTTGAAGCGCGGACTTTTTGAACTGGCAGCAAACCATCGGAAGTACGTTTTTTCTCCTGACTGAATGTGGCGCGTGTTTCATCGGCAAAGACGCTGGAACCAACGGAATCTTGGGCATTGGGCGGCAGATCATTGATGCCTTCAATGATACGAGGCTGGATCATGATGACGAGTTCTCGACGGTTATTAACGTCGGAGCGCGAACCCGTCAGATACTTGAGAAGAGGGATGCTTGAGAGGAATGGCACATTGCTTTTACGATTTGTTTTATCTTCGCGAATGAGTCCGCCGAGCAGCACCGTGCCATTGTTTTTGCACATCACCGTGGTGTTGAGTTCCTGTTTGGTAAGGATCGGGTAGGGATTATCAGAAATGGTGGTTGTACCGGACTGTTCGCTATTCGTCTGCGAGATTTGCAGGGTCAATTCGTCGTTGGAATTGATGAGCGGAATAATATTTAAACTGAGAACGACATCCTGATATTGGACATTCGAGAGCAACCCGTTGGAGGCGCCACCACCAACCAAACCTTGAGTCGAACTGGCAATAGGAAACGACTGACCACTGCTAATGGTGGCAGGTGAGTTGTTCATGGTGAATACGCTCGGACGAGAGATCACTTTGAAGTCAGTGTTCGTGTTGAGTGCCTGAACGATGACATCCAATCCATCGCGGATGCCTCCGTAAAAAGTGAGTCCAGTTCCCGCACCAGCGACGGCCGCTGAAGTCAAAGCCGTCCTTGGATCGAGAGGAGTCCCGGTGCTAGTGCCGAGTTGACCAGCCAAGCCGCGAGTCGCAGTGTTACCCCGTGCGGTTTCACGACCGCGAATGAGTGTTTCGATTCCAAAGCCGGAGGAATCACCAATTTGGTAATCCCCAATCACCGCGGAGATGAGGATCTGCTGAGGGCGATGGTCGAGTTCATCCAGGATCTCATTCAGAATGCGGAGATGCTCTGGCGGGCCGGAAGCAAAAATCGTATTAGCCACTGGATCAGAGATGAGCAGCGTTTTACCAACCACCATTGAAGTTGGGCCATTGTTTTGACGAAGCGGTGTGAGATTTGAACCACCTCCACCAAAGCCGCCAGAGCCACCACCCAGACCGCCACTGGAGCCACCAAAGCCACTGCTACCACCTAGGCCATTGCTGTTGCCGTTATTGTTCCCGAAAAGACTGCCACTATTTCGGTTTTGATTGTTCTGATTGTTGGTCTGGTTCTGATTTTGGCCGTTTGGGTTGGTGCCGCCTGATGCGCCACCGCCGCCTTCACTGTCACCCTCTGTTCGAGAAATGGCATCGCTGATGATGCTCATGGCCGACTCGACACCGAGGTAAATGAGAGGGCGGGAGGCGAAGTTACGGATCTCGGAAGCTGCATCGAGTTCTTCAATCAGTTTACCGATGTAATCCAATGACTCCTGGGTGGCGATGACAAGGAGGCAATTGCGACGTGCGATGGAGACAATTTTTGGAGCAATGGCTTCTGCTGTTACTCCCGAACCGCTGGCATTTCCCGTCACATTGACTGGAATGGGCTGCTGAATTGGGACAGGGACACTGCCTGGCTGATTCTGCGGGATACTCGGTGTGCGGCCACCACCAGCTCCGGTAGTTTTGTCGTCAGTGCCGAGAATTTCATCGAGTGCTTTTTTGATGTCCTCAGCATCGGAGCGAGTCAGTTGGAAGGTTTTAGAAATGGTCTGCGCAGGCTTGTTATCCAGCCGCTCAAGAAGGCCCAGGATGGAGCGGATGGTGTTGCTGTTTTCAGTGATGACGAGGGCTTTGGCATTCGGCACGGCTGTGAGCACGCCGTAGCTGTGACGAGGGATGACTTGATCGATGGCTTTGATCGCATCTTCACCACTGAGATACTTGAGCAGGACGACGAAGCTGACGACCTGATCCGTGATGGGCAACTCCATGGCCGACTCGATGAGAGGCGCACCTTCTGTCTGCGGTTTCTTAGCATCAAAGGCCAGGAGTTTGACCATACCTTCACCTGAGGGAACGAATGAATAGCCATTCAAGAGCAGGCTCTTCTCGATGAACATGATGGCCTTTTCTTTTGGCAGTTCACCAGTGGTTTCGATGGAAACCGTCGCCTGTTCGGCATTGGCATCGCGGATGATTTTAAGTCCGGTCAGATCCTCATAAACGAGCAGGATTTGGGACAGCGGTGTATTCGGGAATTGCAGCTCAACGCCGCCGTCTTCCTTAATGGCGTCTTCAGGCTTCATCGCGGGCTTGGCAGCAGGATCGCCAGCAGCATTGCCGAGGGCATTGCGAACCGTGGCTGGATTTGGCGGAGCACCACCTGGGCGCGGAGGCTGCGCGGTACCGGGCCTGTTGAAAGGCTTGGGGGCAGTATTTGGATTAGCCGTCGGCTGTTGCGGAATCTGTGCCTGAGCCGTGACGAGCAGCAGGTTTGCGAAAAGAAGGACGTGGCGTGCGAAGCGATGCATGACGAAAAAGGAGGAAGACACTCTGGATCAAGGTTGGGCAGGAATGACCGGTGCTGGGATCAACTGACGACGGCGTGAGATGACGGGTGCGGTTGTGCCAGGGCTATTCGGTGTAGTCGGGACAACGCCTGGTTGTACGATGCCGGGCTGGGCAACATTGACATTGCCCACGTTGCCGACAAATCCACCACCTGTGGCGTATTGTGGATTGCCCGGCTGTGCAGACACTCCACCGGGGAGGCCTGGAGCATTGAAAACACGACCATTGGGCACTGGCACGCCGGGCTTATTGAGCTGCGGCTGTCCTGGTCGATTGATGCCACCCACTCCGCCTGGAGCGCCACCACCAGCAGGCTGGCCGGGAGCGCCCGCACCATTCGGGCGCATGGTGTTATTGATCGTCACAGCCTGCGGTGCGGCGGCCTCATCATATTTGATCTCTGCCTCTTCGGTGCCCTTGGCGATGACGGCTGAGGCTTCGTTGCGATTACGATTGAAGTTAGCTTTCACCAATCGGAATTCCGCATCAGGCTTTGCGTCGCTAGAGATGTGTTTGAAATCGTTGGTCTGCTTGTTGCGGATGCTGATGCGGATCTTGCCTTTGTTATTAAACATGCCAGCCAAAGAGTAATCCTGCGCCCAGTTCACCGTGGGCTGAGTCACTGCAACGGTCTTGAGCAAAAAGGGGTTCTTGTCCCAAGTACTCTGGTAGCGTGAGATGTCGAAAGCGGTGGGGATGACAGCCTCCTCCTCAGCAGGCGTCGCTTCAGGGGGTGTTCCTTCAGCACTCACTTCAACGGGCGTTTCTGCGGCAGGCGGTGAGTCAACAGTAGGCACTGATTCCTGCGCACGACTGACTGAAAGTCCAAGTGCTACGATAGCGATGGTAAGGAAGTATTTCATGAGGGTGGCAGTCTGAACCATTTTTGCACATTCATGTTCACGATGATTTCAGCCGTGTCTTCTTCGTTCGGCGTGATGGTCATCGCGGGGATGGTGATGAAGCCCGTCGGCTGCTGCAAATCATAGAGCCAGGCAAGCACAGGCTTCATCTCACCACGCACTTCAAGAGTGACGTTGGCAGAGGTCATGCCTGCACGTTCTATAGCTTCTGTGAGCTGCTTCTGCGTGATCTTGACGCTGTGCTTAGAGGCGAGTTCATCCACCAAATTGAGCACGTTGTTGGAGGCCTCACCGGCTTTGGTAAACAAAGGCTGCTTTTCGCTGAGCCACGAGGAGCGCTGGTTCCAGAAGTCTTGCTTTGAAAGTAAATTATCTGCTTCAGCACGGCGCGTTTCCATCCCCATAGCTTGGGTGTCCACACGCTGCTTCCACGACTTCAACTTTGTGAGACCGATGAAGGCCATACCGCCGATGAGGACGACACCGAGGCCAAGAGCGAGACGTTGTTCGTTAGCGGTCATTGCTGAGCTACCTCCGTGGTTTCTGGAGCGGCGACTTCGACTGGCCGCGCCTCTGCGCGGAACGTGGCGCGGCCATCAGGCAGGCTGGTGGGTTGCGGAAATTCCCATGACCAGCGCTTGAAAGCAGGCGCAGCGACAAGCTTGTCTCGGAACTCAATGCCATGACCAAGTGATGAAGCTTCACCATCCAGCACGATGCCATCTTGTCGAATCTCAAAGCGAGTGAGTCGAATGCCCTCGGGTGGCAGCAAGACCACTAGTTGGTAGATGCTTTCGACGGGATAAGTGTCTGGAGTCAGCGCGGGGAGAATGTCATCCCACGCAGCCTTGGCATCGCGGATGGAGATCAATTCAGGCTCCATGGAATCCAATCGTGCCTCTTCAGCGATGATGCTACGCTCACGCATGAGCACACGAGCGGCGAAGGCCCCAAGCGCTGCGATAAGCACAAAAGCAAAAGCCGCTGCGCCCATCATCATCATACGCCGCTGCTGTCTCTCATGACGAAAGCGCACCACCGGAGCTGGCACCATGCGTGACGATGAAGCTGGTGCCTGAGGCGGAAATTCACGGCGCACGACCACGGGCAAATCAACACCTTCTTGGAAGTCCTCAGGAATCGTGTCGTGCTCTGCATCTGGGCTAGCAACACAGATGGACTGTAAGTTAGGCTGGAGTCCCGCGAGATCGAGCGAGGCGAGGATGCAGCGTATTTCCGCAGCGGCATCAGAATCGAGAGTGCGCGCCGCCAGAGCCTGACAGTGCATGGGTTCACCCTGATCATGAGGAATGGCGAGCACCCAATTACCCGACTCATGCCAAATCAAAGCCTCACCCGGAGTCAGCCGCTTAAATGCCACAGATGGGGCGAAGCGCGCATCATTGCCACTGTCGATGACGGAAGCCGGCAGTGGCGAGACTTGCACAAAGGTGGACGTGCGCTGATCCCGCTCATCCTGACCGAGCATGTGCAGCTCGAAATTGTGCGTGTCAGAAGTTTCCGTTCCAAGCCCTGCGGCCTCTAATTCTAACTGCACAGAAGACTCACGCCGTAATGCATCTGCACACTGCAAACGCATGGGCACACTCACCACACAGCGTGCTGGCAGCGCGATCCATCCCGCGCCGCTCCAGCCTTTATTGACCAAGTCACCTGGAGTGGCCTGACCTGACTTCATGCGCCATGCACGGAAACCCTCTTCGTGGGGGATGAGCATGACTTCGTCGGCGTTTTTCATCTAAGTAAGTAGGATTGGAGCGCGCGATATTAAAGAGAGGCAAACAAAGCGCAAGGCGGGAGACAGACAGATACAAAGGTCAGTTCAAAATCAAAATCATGAAACTCGCTGACGAAAAAGACACACTCAAACAATCGTCATTCGACTTTTATCATTCGTCAGTTCCTATGGCTCTGCCCGATGCCACAAGAACAAGCCACCCGACAGACCTTCCGCAATGAACTGTGGAGATCTCTGCCATCTGGGGTTCTGGATGCCATGTCTTCCACATTTGGGATGCTCATCGCTGTGCGTGTGTTTCATCTCGGCCATGTGGAAAAATCCATCTTCCTCAGTGCCACAAGCGGTGGGCTGATCACGAGCCTCTTTGTCGTTCCTCTATTGTTGAAAGCGCGCAGCAGCATCGCGCAGACTGCCGCCATGGTTCAGATGATCGGTGGAGCCTGCATGGCCCTTTCGGCGCTCTTCCCACATTCACCTTGGACGTTCATTATCGGTCTCAGTCTCGGTCTGTTTTGTTTCTCGATGCAGATCCCGCTACTGACACAAATTTACCGACTGAACTACCCAGAGTCACAGCGCGGGCGGTTGTATTCCATCACAGGAGTGACACGCGCTGCTTCTGCCGTGGCGTTTGGTTTATTCGGCGGTTGGCTGCTCGGCTTAGACCTCGAAAACTACACTTGGCTGCTCTGGTGTTTTGCCGCCAGCGGCTTTCTCTCCGGCTGGTGGACCTATGGATTGCCTGCGGCGGAATGGGATGCGGGTGAGCCAACGAATGCACGTTTATGGTCAGCCCTGCGCTGGGTTCGTGAAGATCGTGACTTCCGCACGCTGCTCATTTCATGGATGATGATGGGCATCGGAAATCTGGTGGCGTTTTGTCTTTTCGTAGAATTCCTGGCCAACCCCAAACATGGAATCAATCTGCCCGAGCGCACCGTCGCGTGGATTACAGGAGTCGTGCCCGTGGCGCTGCGAATGCTCTGCTCCTACCCCTGGGGACTCATCTATGACCGGGTCGGCCTGTTCAAAGTGCGCTCCATTTTGAATGTCATCTTCGCCGCTGCCATCGTGACTTTTTTCATGGGGGATAATGTCACGACCTGGAGCATCGGCATGGCGCTGTGGGGCGTGGCGAATGCGGGTGGCAATGTCACCTGGGGTCTCTGGGTCACCAAGCTTGCCCCGAAACATGCCGTGGCTGAGTACATGAGCGTGCATTCCTTTCTCACCGGTGTACGCGGGCTACTAGCACCGCCTCTGGCCTTTGCCGCGATCACGGTGATGTCCTTTCAAACTCTCAGCCTCATCTGCGGGGCTGCCATTTTAAGCGCCAGCGCCTTCATCACCGTGCGTGCTCGCGGTAGCGACGCCGAGACAGTGCGCCGCCTCGGCCCCCGAGAGCGCCTGTGAGACAGACCGACTTATTGAGAGGTTATTGAACATGTTAACATCTAATATTGTTAAAATGTTAAGATCTGTTAAATAACTCGGGAAATTTCATGTCCGCCAATAGCTATCGTTTGAACAGTCGTGAGCGTGCCTCACAGCAAATGGAGAAATCAAAAACCGCCGGTGTGCGGAGACACCCTGCCGTGCGGCAGCAGCATCAGATCAAGCGTTTCAAAGGCTGGCTGGCGGCTGTGCTGCTTCTACCGCTGGGTTTGATCACAGCCATGACGCTCGGTGAATTGCTATTTCGAGCACTGACGCGGCTAGATTTCTGGCGCTCAGATCAGTTTCTCTTCTTCACGCTCGGTGGCATCGCCTGGGCGCTAACTTACGCCACCGGCTGGCGACCGATGCACCTCTATGTCCTAGGCCATGAGCTGAGCCATCTCATCGTCGCCCGTGCCTTTGGGGGAAAGATCATCAGTTGGAAAGTCACCGCTCAGGGCGGCTACGTCGAGACAAACAAGACCAACACCTGGATCACACTGGCCCCTTATCTCATGCCCTTCTATTCCGTGGTCGTCATGCTGATCTTCGGCGTCATGGGCATGTTTTGGAATCTTCAAAGCATGCAAAGCGTGCCACTCGGCTCGCATGTGGTGAATCTGCGGCCCGTTTGGTTCTTCTACGCCATGCTCGGACTGACCTGGTGGTTCCACATCACCTACACTTTAAAGACCGTGTTCATTCACCAGAGTGATCTTGAGCGGAACGGCGAGTTCTTCTCCATGGCACTGATTTTTCTGATCAACATCGCGCTCATCGTGGCACTCTTTCTCGCCGCCTCACCAGCCCCAGGACTTGGCTTTCTAGAAGTCGGTCGCTGCTGGATGGGCATGGCAGGTTGGCTCATGGATCTCGTGCTCGGCAGATTTTGGTGAGTTCCTGCTGGCAGGATGGTGAGGAGTCGCCACCATCAGCAGCGCATGGAAACTTCAGACACTGTTTTAACCGTCACTCAGCTCACGAGAGAAATCCGTGAGGTGCTCGAAGGCCACATCGGCTCCGTTTGGGTGGAGGGTGAAATCAGCAATCACCGACTGCAATCCAGCGGGCATCAATACTTCACCCTCAAGGATGCAGGCTCACAGCTTTCCTGCGTCATGTTTCGTGGCTCGGCCACACGCAGCGGCGTGAGATTGACCGACGGCGCACAAATCCAGGTCCATGGAGAAATCACCGTTTATGAGCAGCGCGGTCAGTATCAGATGATCGTGAAGCAGGTGCAGATGAAAGGTCAGGGCAGTCTTCAGGCACGCTTTGAGGCGCTGAAAAAGAAGCTCTTTGACGAAGGCCTCTTCGATCAAGATTACAAGCAGCCGATCCCCAAATTTCCACGCATCGTCGCGCTCGTTACCTCACCCACAGGCGCAGCGATCCAGGACATGCTGAACATTCTCACTCGCCGTGCGCCATGGGTCCGCGTGCTGGTTTTTCCCGTGCGCGTGCAGGGCCAAGGCGTCGAGCGTGAAACCATCCGCGCCATCGAAGTACTGAATGCCGCTGAGCAGTTTGGCCTGCCTAGACCCGACACCATCGTCATCGGTCGTGGTGGTGGCAGCATCGAGGACATGTGGGCCTACAATGAGGAGTCACTCGCGCGCGCCATCTTCACCTCACGCATCCCGATCATCTCCGCCGTCGGCCATGAGATCGACTTCACCATTGCCGACTTCGTCGCCGATCTGCGTGCACCGACGCCCAGCGCAGCCGCTGAACTACTAGCACCCGACATAGCCGAGCTGAGGCGCTACTTTGAATCCACCGCGCGGAGTCTGGAGACTCGAGTGCAGACCGTGTTAGAGCATCACCAGCGTGTGCTCGATCTCACGGCGAAAGGCCCACTGATGCACGAGCCAGAGCGTCAGCTCCAGCAAGCCGAGCAGAGCGTGGATGATGCCGAGTCACGTCTGACGAGCAGCCTACGCGAGCAACTCCGAACTCTCGCAGACCAGATCACCACGCAGCAGCAAATCCTTCAGCAGCATCATCCGCGCGTCATGCTCTCTGAGGCTGCGCATCGCGTGCAAAGCAGTGCTGAAAAGATTCATCAAGTGATCGAGCACCGCCTCATTCGGCTCGAAGACCGAGTCAAAGCGCGCGCTGATCTGATGCGCAATCTCGGGCCTCAATCCGTCCTCTCTCGCGGCTTCTCTTTCACCATGACCGCAGACGGGCGCAGTCTTCAGGATGCCGCTCAATTGAAGGCTGGTGACGTGCTCGTCACACGGCTTCAACGCGGTAAGGTGACGAGTGTGGTAAAGGACTCATGAGTTGCTCCGCGAAGGCACGCAATGCCTCTCTGAGTCGATTGGCTTTGTCCGCCAACACACGCTGCTCAGCCTCATACTGCGCGCGGCCCGCCGCAGTCTCGATGCACACCGGCTCATAGCCGAGGTGGCGCAGATCATACGGACTGGCACGCATGTCGAGATCACGACCCTCACACGCTAGCGCAAAGCATTCACCGATCAGATCCGAACCGATCCAAGGCCACAATTTGCTCGCCCATTTGTACAAATCCATGTTCGCATGCAGACACGCGCCCTGCTCCATTTCAAGCCGAGTTTCGAGCACCGGTTGCAGCGCATTTAAGGGCTTAGCTTCCGGAGTGAAAAACCGAAAAGCATCATAGTGCGAACAGCCAATCGACTGCGACGCCACAAAGTCCGCCAAGGCCTCAGGCGAAAGGCGCAGCTCATAACCCTGATACCGAATTTGCTCGCGTGATTGCTTATAGACCATCGCCCATTCATGCAGCCCAAAGCAGCGAAAACGCGGCGCACGATCTTGAATATTCCCACACAACGAAGCGACCCAGCCTGCCAAACCACGCCGAGGCGGCGGGATGGATCGCTCATCGAGCCACAAGAGGTTGCCCTCATGAATCACAGGTGCCTGAAACAGCCATGGCATCTCGATCAAATCCGCCTCGCTCACCTCAATACTCACACCTAGCGGCGGCAGCCATTGCTTCAGCTTTGCCGCCGAAAAGGTGTAGTAGGTGAAGAGGAAATCATTCACCGGATGGATCTCTCCGAGACTCCGCCGCCTCACAAAATCGTCCGCCTGCGCCGAGACGCGGGCGAGATGTTCTTCACGCCGACTTTGCCAATGCTCGCGCTTCCAGTGGGTCATCACTTCTTCTTTTTCACCACGTCCAGTCTAGGATCACTGAGGTCGAGGCGATACATGAGTTGGTTATAGTCATACCTCGGCGTGGCCACCGGATTGCCCGAAAACGTGTTCGCGTAAGTGCCCTCAAAGTAGATCACCTTACCGCCATCCTGATCAAAGAACACATGCTGCCTAGGATTGTAAAAAGTGTAGCTCGGATGGCTCGCGATCTTCACCGCCCTGATCCAGGGACCAGACGGCGTGGGAGCCTCAGCATACCAGACTTCACCGAGTTGTGAGACATCTCCCTTGGACTGATTCCCAATCATGATCCAGGCCTTGCGATAGGCATTCCAATTCACGCTGGAGCGGTGGATTTGCACAGGCTTGCCAGTGAGCGCATCTTTGAGCTGCATCAGCGCGCGGCTTGCGGGCATCTTCTTTTCAGAGATCGCTTTCGCCTCACCAGACTGAGTTGCTGGAGCGACGGTTTTTTGCCAAAGATAATCCTGCTCTTTCGCCGACCACGCCAGCGCCTCATAGGCTCCAGGATTGATGATGTCGTCATACTTGGCAGGCACACGAGTCATGACAAAGCTGTCCGTGAAGTAGAAAAAATCGCCGTCGCCATCCTTCATTCGCACCGCATTGCCCTCAGGATGCTGCCAGTCGAATTCATCACCCAGCACCGTCACCGGCGTGAATCGCCCCAGCGCCTCATCATACTCGGCGATGCCGTGCTCCAGCCGCTTAGCCAGATCCTTGAAGCGTCCAAAGTGGCCCATGAGATGTTCTTTACCCGCCGCATCAGCCACGACCAGCAGACCAAAGATCCACACCGGACCCGGAGCCTCCATCGGCAGCATCTGGCGCACCTTTCCATCTTCACCCGTGAGGTACTCTAAATGGATGCCCTCTGCTGCACTCAGCCCACCTTTGTCAGTCAGATCAGACCACGCGCAAGTCGTGTGAAAATTGCCTAATGGATAGTGCGCCAGATTCGTGTCACCCCAGAGCCAGAACAACCGCCCCTGCCATGGCAGCGCCTGCACACTGTCCTGCCCCATCGTGGCATTAAAATTCGCTTTCGGCAGCGGGCAGGATTTGCCCAGTAGCTCCGAGTCACGATAGATCCCCTGCCCTGTGACGCGATACATTCGCTCAGCGATGTTTAGTCGCATCATCTTCACTTCCGCCTTCTCTCCGAGCTTCGGTTTTAATCGTAGACCACTGAAGCCAAAGCCATCTTTCGGCACCGCATAGCCCGGCGCACTCACGCTGAAATAGACTTCACGCTCCATCAGCCCTGGCTCGTTGAAAGCAATCCAACCCGCACTGTCCGTGACATGCGTGATCGCATTCGTCGTGGTCAGCGAGACCAGCGGCACACCGCGCCCCGTCTGCTCATCCACCACATGGATGGCAAACCATTCCGCCGGTGCGGCATGTGCCGAGATGAGTGTGGCCAGAGCCAAAATGAAGCCGCGCAGAAAATGCATGGCCCGCTTGTAGCACCCGATCACTCTCCACAAAAGACCGAAATGCAGCGCGAGTTTAGACATCTCGCCGCATTGACAGAAGCAAACACACCAGCACGTTCGGACTCAGGCAAATCGCCTCCCCCCACATGAGCATCACTGACCGAATCGAACGCGTCTTCTTCTGGCTCGCAGGAGCCAGCGCCGATAATCTAGACGCCTGCCCCGCATGGGAACGGCGCAAGTATGTAGCCTTCGGAGCCACCGTGCTCGTCCCCTCCACATTCGCCACCATCGCCTGCGCGTATGCGCTTTCCACACTGACGGATAATTGGTGGATCATCGGCTTCGTCTCCCTCGTCTGGGCCTTCATCATCCTCACCGTGGACCGCGCCCTGCTGGCGACCTACCGCGCGTATCAAAACATCTTCCGCAAGCTCTCGCAATTCAGTCTCCGTATTGTCGTCGCCGCACTGATGGGCATCACCATCTCGCATCCACTCACGTTGCTGCTCTTTAAAGACACCATCACCTCCGTTATCGAGCAGGAACGACAGGGAGACATCGACGAAGTCCGCCAACTCGCCGTCACACAAAAAGCCGCTGTCGAAGTCCGCGCTAAAACACTGGAGACCGAGATCGCCACTCAGCGCGAAGCCTGGAATGCCTCCTTCTCCGCCAAGTTCCTTGATGAAAACGGCAAGCCCATCGAGAAGCCCCTGACCGACGACGAAAAGAAAGCCAAAGCCGAGCGCGACGCCAAGATTGCTGAATCCGTCGCACCTGGAAAACTACGCCTTGAGGCACTCGATAAAGAGATGGCCAAGACCAGCGCTGACAATCAAAAGATCGTCACCGAACTGAACCAATGGCAGACCGACTTCGAGCGTGAAGTGAACGGCCAGCGCAGCGGCATCGTCGGCCTTGGACCCCGTGCCAAAAGCATCCAAGAAGACCAGCTCACTTGGCGCCGAGCTGAGTCCGCCCGCCTCAGTGGCGTGCTCGATACCATGACGAAGACCCGCGTCGCCATCGTCGCCGAGATCAAGGCCGCCGAAGATAACGTGAACGCCGCGCTCGATGCCAAAGCCGCCGCTGATGCCACCAAGCTCATGGCCGAGCAGACACGCATCGAAGGCCTACGTCGTCAGGTGCAGCAGCAGCAGGCGGATCAATTTGTCGGCCAGCAGAACTCCATCCGCGAAACCCTGAAGGCGCAGATCGACGCCCAGCTCGTCCAGTTCAACAATCTCCAGACCGAGATCACCCGCCTCGGCACCGACGAAGAAGCCCGCATTACCAAGATCCGTGACGAACCCCGCCGTGACATCCTCACCCAGACACTCGCCCTTCATCACCTCTTTGATCAGGGCGCCGAGGGCGGAAACTTCGCCCTGATCGCCTACATGGTATTGTCGCTCCTTTTCATGCTCGTGGACACCATCCCACTCGTCGTAAAGTTCTTCTCCAAGCCCGGCCCGTATGATTCATTGCTCGACTGCGAAGAAGTGAAATTTGCCCGCGAGCGCCTCGCCTTCCTCAAAGGCTTCGACCGCTACATGAAGCAGCTCGTGGACAGCCCCTTCCTGCACATCACGCAAAACCGCCCGCTGGAGCGCTCACTCATTGAAGGCGTCGATCGCAGCCGCGCCGCCAAAGCCTTCCTCGAACACTTGATGGAGCTCGAACAAGCCTTCCAAGAAAAGATCCGCCTCGAACGCGAACGCCAAACCGTCAACGGCATCGCCGGCAAAGCCGAAATGCTCGAAGAAATGGCCACCGCCTTCTACGCCGATCTCCGCCAGCGCATGGAGTCCTTCTTCCGCGACGACGGCAAACGCACCCCCGTGACGGCACGTGCCTGATTGCGGTGAGCCGTATCTTCTTGGGGTCAGCTCTTGGCCCGGTACACACCTCATTTGAAAGAAGCAGTATCCTCCTACCAGCTTCATTCAAATCCAGCCTAGCCTCAAGCAATGGTCAACGGTCCGTCAAACATCGTTAGGCTGATGACTTCGGTTTTGGCGACATGAGGGCCGTGCTGGTTGCCTTTGGGGGCGAAAAACAGTGTGCCGGGCGTGTAACTGACATCGCTCTCCTGCCACTCGCCGGACAAGATCCAGGCCCATTCATTGGCCACGGGATGCGTGTGCGAAGGGATGGTCACACCCGCATGAAATTTGCGCAGCACGACGACTCCGCCAGTGGCTTCGTTCTTGTGCAGTACTTTTAATTCGACGCCTTCATAGGGGCCGGGCTGCCAGGGCTGGTCTTCAGCGAGTGCGATGTAAGGGAACATGTAACTTTATCCGATGGAAGGGATCTTCACATCAGGATCGGTTTCAGCAGCATAGTCCACGCCATCAAGACCGAAGCCGAAGAGGCGCAGGAAGCTGGACTGGTAGCCTTCGAAGTCGCCGAGTTGGGCAAAGTTTTCTGTGTTCACTTCAGCCCAGCGCTGGCCGACGAGGGTCTGCACATGGGCTGTCATTTCCCAGTCATCGACACGGATGCGCCCGGCTTCATCTGGCTGCGGTTGACCATTGTAGAGGCGATCACGAAAGAGACGATCCATCTGCTCGATGGTGTCTTCATGTGTGCCTTCTTCCTTCATCACTTTGTAGAGTAGGGAGATATAAAGTGGCACCACAGGGATGGCTGAACTAGCCTGTGTGACGAGTGCTTTATTCACGGAAACCCAAGCTTTGCCATGAAGCGCAGCGAGCTTGCCATCCAGCACTTTTTGTACACGCTCCAGATCTTCCTTGGCGCGACCAATGGTACCGTTTTTATAAATCGGCCAGGTGACCTCTGGCCCGATGTAGGAATAGGCCACGGTCTGCACGCCGTCTGCCAACACTCCTGCGGCAAGTAGGGCATCTGTCCACATTTCCCAATCCTCGCCCCCCATGACGGCCACTGTTTGTGCAATGTCGTCACCCTGCACTGGCTCGATGGAAACTTCAGTCACGGCACCTGTGCCGGTATTGAGGTTTTTGTTTGTGAACACTTCACCCACGGGCTTGAGCACAGATTTAAAAACCTCTCCAGATGTGGGGTGCGTGCGGCGTGGTGAAGCGAGGCTGTAGATCACGCAATCAACCTGTCCGAGGTCCGCCTTTATGGCGGCGATGACTTCCGTCTTCACGGCATCGGAGTAGGCGTCGCCGTTGAATGAGCGCGCGTAGAGTCCGGCAGCCTTGGCTTCGCTTTCAAAGGCAGCGGTATTGTACCAGCCAGCGGTCGCGGTGCGATCAGCTTCACCTGGACGCTCAAAGAACACGCCGATCGTGGCAGCATTTGATCCAAAGGCAGCAGCGATGCGCGAGGACAGTCCGTAGCCAGTGGAGGAGCCGATCACCAGCACCTTCTTCGGCCCATTGGCTATGAGGCCTCTGTTCTTCACGACAGCGATCTGCTGAGCGACATGTTTGGCACAGCCTTCTGGATGTGCCGTGGTGCAGATGAATCCGCGAATCTTGGGTGCGATGATCATAGTTGGAATTTGAGCGTTAGCAGTAGCGTGGGTGCTGGCAACTTGTTTTAAGTCAGTGCGGCTAGAGCGCCTGAAGCGAGACTACGCCATGCAGTGACAATGTGCTGCCGCCCCTCAAATCCCCATGTTTCCGAGTGCCGTCGCCACCTTGTTGATGAAGGCAGTAGCGTCGGGATGCGATGCTTCCATTTCCACCACAGAAGACATCAGCTTGCTCATGTAATCAGTAGGCTCGCCGGACTCAGCAGCGGCTTCTTCCTGGGCCTTTGCCACGAGCGTGAGTAGTTCAGCCCGCGCCTCTTCAGGGAGATTGCCTGCACCTTCCACCATTGACTTCAGCTCTTGGAGTTTTTCTGCGTTCATAGAGTCATGACTCTGCCACGCTCCATTCATCCCGACAAGACCTTTGCTTCTGCACAATCGAGCATTCGCTCAAATGAAAGGGTACGCACCCCTTGCCAAGGGTGTTTGTCATGCAAGAATGAAAGCATGAACAACCGCCTTTCCTCTGCGCTACTGCTCCTGAGCCTGTTTTTGATCGTATCATGCAAGCCTAAAGCCACAACTACAACCGCCGCATCCACAGATGACACACCAATGGCGGCTCCAGCCGCACCGCTTGTGGACCCGCTCACCGAGACCCAGGCCAAAGCTGAGAAAGGTGATGCTAAAGCGCAGCACAAACTCGGTAGTGCCTATGCCAAGGGTGAAGGCGTAACAAAAGATGCGGTCAAAGCGGCTAAATGGTATCGCAAAGCCGCGGAGCAAAACCTCCCTCAGGCGCAGAACAGTCTCGGCCTTTGCTATGATGAAGGTAACGGCGTGACTCAAGATGCCGTCGAAGCCGCTGCATGGTACCGCAAAGCCGCTGATCAGGGCTATGCCGATGCTCAGTTTAATCTGGGCCTATGCTACGCTTCAGGTGCTGGCGTGGCGAAAGACGCGAGCGAAGCCGTGAACTGGTACCGCAAAGCCGCAGAGCAAAACTTTGTCGAAGCTCAATACAATCTCGGTGTCTGCTATGATGACGGTGAAGGCGTGGCTAAAGACGCAGTCGAAGCCGTGAAATGGTACACTCTCGCCGCTAGCCAAGGCAATGCGAATGCCGCCGAATTCAGCGCAGACTTGGTGAAGACCCTGACACCAGAACAGATCGCGGCTGCAAAAAAAATGTCAGACGAGTTTAAGCCGAAGTTAGCTCATTGATCGGCAGGCAAAGAGATCGAAAAAAAGGCTAGTCATCGTCACTTCACGCCCGCGACGATGAAGCCCTCGGACTCCAACACGGCGCGGATCTTCGCGACCTGATCACCCTGGATCTCGATGCGCTTGTCCCGCACGGTGCCAACACAGCCACAGGCCGAGCGCACCCGTTTGGCGACGTTTTCAATCACTGAAACAGGCAGATGCGTGGCGAAGTCCTTGATCACGATCACTGTCTTGCCACCACGATGAGCGGTCTCCCGCTGGAGCACGACGCGGCCCATCTTCCACAGTCGCTGCGGTGACCCAGGATCACCTTTCTCAGGCGGCCCAGGCGGCAAACCGGGCAGATTCAGACTGGCGAGAGGGTTTTGATTCATGGCTTCTGAGGCTCAGGATTCCACTCGGCTTTCGGCGTGATGCCGAGATGCTTGTAGATCATCGGCACGATGGCCGTCTGCAGCGTCGGTTCATTCAGAAGTTTCTCACGCGGCAAATCTTTGCCATGGGCGATGAGCCAGATCTTGCGTTCCTCATCACTGTCGCCGCCGTGACCATTGCCACGACCACCATGATCCGTAGTGATCAGCACCAGCCAGTCTTCCTCGGCAAACTTTTCACGCGCGCGCATCGCACGGATCAACTCTCCGATGTGCGAGTCCACATGGCTGATCGCATTCAGATACAGCGTGCTATCGGGTGAAAAACTCGCGCGTGAATCCGTCGCCCCATGACCGAACTCATCCACCTGGCCGAAATAGACGAACATCGCATCCGCATTGCGGCTGCGCAGTGACTTCAGCGCTTCATCACGCACCTCGACGTCTTTCTCTGGATTGTCGATGTAGTGACGCGAGGCATCCGGCGTGGCGGTGTACTTCTCATCGAGGAACTCCATGTCATTCAGCCGCGACAGATCGGCGATCTTCGTGTGAATCGGCGGCCAGTCGGCGAAGGAGGCGCACCATGCATCCGGCTTCACCTCTTTGATGCGGAGCATGAAGTGCGCGTAGGTCTGGTACCGCCCGCCGATGAATCCATTGTCCTTCACGCCATGCTTGTCCATCCACACGCCTGTGAGCAGACTCGTCCAACCTGGACCACTGACCGTGGGCTGATGCGTCGGTTTTCCCATCTCGCCACCGGCATAAAACTTTCGCGTCAGCAATCCGTCATCGCTCTCGCTGAGCATCTTCATCTGCGGGGCCAGTCCACGCTCCATCGCCGAAACCAGCGCATCTGCACGACAGCCATCAATGCCGATGAAGAGCACTCGCTTGCCGCTAAACGCGCCGTCTTTGCCAGGACCATGCGCCGCGAGTTGCGTGATGAAACCGAGCAGGATGAGAGTGATGAAGGATCGCATGGAATGAGTCAGTGTTTCAAATAATGCTCGATGCCATTGAGGAACATCTGCACGGCCACCATGACCAACAGCATGCCCATCAGCCGCTCCACGGCCATGGAGCCTTTTTCCTTCAGCACGCGGGCAATCGCGGGTGAGAAGAGCAAAACCGCCGCTGTGATGCTCCACGCTGCAAGGAGCGCGAGGAGCCAGTCGAAAATCTTCTCCGGCTGTGAACTCACAAGCACGAGCAGCGTCGCCAACACCGATGGTCCCGCGATCAAAGGTGTCGCCAGCGGCACGATGAACGGCTCGATCACTGGCTCATCAAGGTCACGACGCGATGGCGGAAAAATCATCTTCAGCGCGATTAGGAACAGCACGATGCCACCACTGATGAACAGCGCCTCTTCCTTGAGATGCAGCAATCCGAGCAGCCATCGCCCACAAAACAAAAACACCAGAAGGATGACCAACGCGATCACCAGCTCCCTTGCGATGACCCGCACTCGCTTCTCCTGTGGCACATGACGCAGGCCAGACACAAAGTTCGCCACATTCCCCAGTGGGTCCATGGTGGTCAGTAGCAGCAGGATGGCAGAAAGCGTGTCCATGATCAGTTCGACAAGGGGTTCCTGCTTAGCTTCAACTCATGCCGCCGCTTCGCCTCATCGCGTTTGAAGATCGGGCCGACTTCCACCACGCAGTTTTCGCCCTCCGCCTTCACCCACGCGCAATCAGGCGAATCCGGCCCGCCTTTGTCGGGATAATAGGCGTGAGCTTTCTTGAGCGGCACCTTCGCGCCATTCAGTCGCGGCCAACCAAAAGTCACGTTCACCTTCGGGATACCGGACTTCGGAATCTTTGACGTGCTGTACACTTCCACGAAAGCCGAGTGTTTCTTCCAAAACGTAAAGTCACTGCCTTCGAAACGCAGACTGCCCACCTCATGCACCGCGCCCTTCGCATCGCGAATTGTGCAGCTGAACCAAGTGCTCTCGCCTTCAGTCGCCCCTTTCGTGATGCTCCAAGTGTAAGTGCCCTTCGTCCAAGCATAGGGCCGCCGCACGCTGGCGAACTCACCTTCATAGCCTGCGCTCTCGACAATGCAGTCCTCTGCCGCCGTGCGCACATGATCGAGGCCGATGGGCGTCGTCTTGTCGCTCGACCAACGCGAAAAAATGCCGCCTTTGCCGCGATGCACCCGCTCGCGGCTCTCCTTGTTTGCCCAGCCATTGATGTTCGTCTGGATGCCGCCGTAGAATTGCAACCCGTTGATCTTCGCGATGCCACAGGGCGAGATGTACAGATTGTAATCACTCGGCACATCCCGGTCGATGGTCACATCAATTTCGAGGGACGTGAAATGCTCCACCGGCTTCTCAAAATCCCACCACACATTCGCCACATGCCACGGTGACGGAGGCAACGTGACGCCTGCGGCTTTCGCCATCTCTTCCGGCGAAGGTTGCTTGCACAAGTCCTCCGCGAAAGCTGAAGCACTGAGCAGCATAATGATGATCAGTGCTTTCATGGCTTCCTTTCGCTGGCTTTGAGGAGCCTTGGCTGCGGGCGCTTCTTCCACGTCGCTACATCTGCCTTCAGTACGTCCACGGCTTTATCGAGTTGCCTGTCGGTCTTGTCGCCGGGTTTTGGCCAGACGATGTGATCGGGCTTAGCGCCATTGAGTTCCATGTCCTGGCCGTTGGAGAGCAGATACCAGCCACGGAATGGCAGGCGGAGCGTGCCCACATCCATGATGGATGCTGAGCCCGTGCTGATCACTCCACCTGCTGTTTGCACGCCGATGAGTTGTCCGCGCTTCAGCGTCTTGATGGCATGACTAAAAACCTCGGCGTTGCTGTAGCTGTTCTGATTGCACAGCACGACGATAGGCTTCGGCCATGTCGCGTAGATCATGCGGTCCTGCGGATAGCCGGGCACTTGGCTACCACGCGGGATGGCGATGGCGTGCTGCGGCTGCGTCAGCGCGGTGAGCAGATGGTCGGTGGTGGAGCCGCCGCCGTTCTCACGCACGTCGATGATGAGCCCGTCTTTGCCTGCCCCGGCGTGGTAGAGTTCCTCTTGGAATTTTTGAAAGCTCGCATCGTCCATGGCGCTGATGTGCAGGTAGCCCAAGGTGCCGCCGGAGGCCGTTTCGACCTCACTGCGGCTCTGCGCGATCCAGTCGTCGTAAAGTAGCTTTCTCGCGGATGTGTAGCTGATCGGGCGCAACATCACGTCGCGAATTTTGTCGCCGTTTTTGACGCTGAGCACCACATCGCGCTCCATCGGGCCGTTGAGCACGCTGCTTACATCCATCGCGGGAGTCACGTCTTTGCCATCCACTTTCAAAACAATCTCGCCAGCCTCCACGCGGCTCTCTTTGCGGCTCGCTGGCGATTTCGGGATCACATGCCGCACCTGCCAGCCAGGTCCGGCGAAGGTGGGGTCAAAGCGCAGACCGAGATATGCTGTCTCCTCAGTCCAGCCGCTCGTCGTGCTCACGGAGCTGATCGTGAAGCCGAGATGCGAGCCATTCAGCTCACCGAGCATCAGCCACACACACTCCGCCGCGCCTTTCATGTCCGCTGCCTCGGCGGCCATGTCGCGATACTTTGCCCGCACGGCGTTCCAGTCGCGATTGCCGAGTTTTTCATCGTAGAAGCGGTCACGCATGACCTGCCAGCACTGGTCGAAGACGGCCCGCTGCTTCTCAGCATGCGAGTAGCTGTGCTGCGCCTTGAATGCGCGGATCTTTGGCTCGCCGCCTTTGCCGGAAAGCGTCGCCGGTTTGCCATCCAGTAGGCCCGCGAGCTGGTCGTCTGCCTTCAGCCACACGGCATTTGTTAAAACGGCGCTGCTGAGTGTCTTCGGCTTCAAGTCATCAGGAAACTCGATGCTTACGGTTCTCTTCTGCTCCTCCATGCGAGATTGGAAGGCGAGCTTCTTTGAGTCCGGCGACCACACGAGTGAGTGCTCCATCGCGTTTGGTAGTTTCACCCGCTGAACACGTTCATGAAGGCCCTCAAAGTCGATCTTCAGCGGCTTCGGGAGATGCTTAGGCTTCGGCTGCTCCTTCTTTGGTTCTTCGGCCTTTTTTGGCTCATCGGGAACTTTGGCCGGCTCAGCAGGTTTTTCGACTCTAGGCACCCCTTTTTTGGATTCGGGCTTTTTAGCCTTGGTGATCTTCTCGCGTGCTTTGACCAGCGTACGCTCGCGCTTCGTTTTCTCATCCTCCTCGGCCAGCAGATGCACATAAAAGACATCCTGCTCATCGATCTCACGCGAGCCAGTCCACGCGATCATTTTGCCATCCGGCGACCAATGCGGAGACGTGTCGTCATCTGGATGCTGCGAGACGTTGAACGGCGGCTTCGAGCCATCCACAGGCATCAGCCAGATGTCGTCATTGAACCACTCATCCTCTTTCGAATAGGCGATCCAGCTCCCATCGGGTGAAAGCTCAAACGCAGGTGCATTCCATGACTCGACGAGTCGTTTCGCGTTCTTTCCATCCGCATCGGCAAGCATCAAATCCCCGCGCTCACGCAGCCAGCCGAGCTTTTTGCCATCGGCGCTGAATTGCGGTCCGTGCTCAGCCTCCGCGTCATCCGTGAGTTTCGTTAGCGTGAAGCTTTCACTCTCAAACCACGCCTTCTTTGCATTCGCAGGCACCGCTTTCCATACATCAGTCTGCCCGCCCGCATCGCTCACAAACACGAGCGACTTCGCATCCGGCGCAAACACCACGTCGCGCTCTTCCTCCGCCGTTTGCGTCACGCGGCGCGGCTCCTTCAGCTCCGTGTCCATCACCCACACATCACCGCCAGAAATAAAAGCCATCTGCAGACCGTCCGGTGTGAAATGAATGTCCGTCGCCTTGTCCAGCACCACTCGCGTGAGCTCCGGCGCCGCATCCGTGACCGCTTCGATGGCGATTTTTGCAGGCTCCTTGTCGCCGGGATGCCAGCGGTAAAGATCGAAGCGCACGCGGAAGACCAGCGTCTTACCATCCCGCGAGATCGCTGGAAACACGACGAGATCATCTTTGAAATTCGTGATCGCCGAATGCTTCCCGCTCACTAGGTCATGCTGCCAGAGGTTCCCATTCCGCACGAAGTAGAGGCCCTTGCCGTCCGGTTTCCACAGCGGCCAGCGGTTCTCGTTTTCATCGCTGATCACCTGCTTGAAGCTGCCATCCGTGCGATTGAAGAGCCAGATCTGTCCCGCACGCGATCCTTTAAATCCCTGCCGCCACCACGACTCCGAACCCTCGCGCATGAAGAGCACCTTCTGCCCGTCCGGCGACATCACGCCGTCGAAGCTATAGTCATCAAAGAGCACGCTCTCAGCCTTGCGTTCGTTTGCGTCGATGATCGCATGTCGTGCCGCGCGAGACTCGCGTAACCACGAAAAATCCCGCGCCAGCGTCACCAGCAGACCCTGGCCATCCGGCGTCCACTCGCGCAGATTGCAGCCGTCCGTGTGAAACGTGAGCTGCTTCGGCTCGCCTCCATTCGCAGGCATCGAGTAGAGCATCTTGAAGCCCTCACGCTCGCTATTGAAAGCGATCTGCTTCCCATCCGGCGAAAACGCCGCGCCAGAATCCAGCGCAGCATGCGTCGTCAGCCGCGCGGCCCGACCACCTGCCGTCGGCACCGTCCAAATGTCACCCTGCCAACCAAACGCGAGCACTTGTCCATCTGGCGAAAGCGCAGGCTCATGCACGAGGCGTACGGGTTCAGCACAAACAAAAGAGGGGAGGAGGAAAAGCAGGAGGCGTTTCATGGCATAACAAGACGCTTCACTTCCACGAAAGCCTTCACCGCCCTTTCCAAATCCTCGCGTGTATGCGCCGCACTGATCTGTGTGCGAATGCGGGCCTTCCCCTGCGGGACGACTGGAAAACTGAAGCCGATGACATAGACGCCACGCTCAAGCATCGCGTCGGCGAACTTCGAGGCCAATGCGGCATCACCGAGCATCACGGGGACGATAGGATGCTCGCCGGGCGTGATGTCGAAGCCTGCGCTGGTCATCTCCGTTCTGAAGAAGCGCGTGTTCGTCTCCAGCGTGTCGCGCAGCGCAGTGGAGTTCTTTAAGAGTTCAATCGCGGCGATGGAAGCGCCAGCAATCGATGGACAAAGCGTGTTCGAGAACAAATATGGCCGCGATCTCTGCCGCAGCAGTTCGACGATTTCTTTGCATCCGCTCGTGTAGCCACCGCTCGCACCCCCGAGGGCTTTACCAAGAGTTCCCGTGAGAATATCGATACGTCCCATGACATCGCAATGCTCATGCGTGCCGCGACCAGTCCTGCCCATGAAGCCGACCGCGTGGGAGTCATCGACCATCACGAGCGCGTTGTATTTGTCCGCCAGATCACAGATCACCTTCAGCGGCGCGATGAAGCCATCCATCGAAAAAACACCGTCGGTGGCGATGAGCTTGAAGCGGGCGTTCTTCGCTTCGATGAGTTTGGCTTCCAGATCAGCCATGTCGCAGTTCTTGTAGCGAAACCGCTGCGCTTTGCACAAACGCACCCCATCGATGATCGACGCATGATTCAACTCGTCGCTGATGATCGCATCCTCCGGTCCGAGGATCGTCTCAAACAGGCCGCCATTGGCATCGAAGCATGATCCATAAAGAATCGTGTCCTCCGTGCCGAGGAAGTCCGTCAGCGAGGCTTCCAGTTCCTTATGCACGCCCTGCGTACCGCAGATGAAGCGCACACTCGCCAACCCGTAACCCCAATGCTCCAGCGCCTCATGCGCCGCCTGCCGCACCTGAGGATGCTGCGCGAGTCCGAGGTAATTGTTCGCACACATGTTCAGCACCGCCGCCCCGCCATTGGCACGCACCAGCGTTCCTTGTGGAGTGGAGAGCACGCGCTCGTGCTTGTAGGTGCCCGCAGCGCGGATGGCATCGAGTTGGGTGGTGAGATGAGTTTGAAAGGCAGAGTTCATGGCAGCTTCAAAGTTGGTGGTTCATTCGTGGTAGCGCGCTGAAAGGGCTCGCCGTATTTCGTGAATCCTTCGACGAAGCCGCCGTGGGAAAGGAAGAAGCGACCGTTTTCCACACCCATGAAGCGGTCGAGGCGGTTTTCCTTGCCTGTGCCATCGTGGCTGAAGGTGGCGGTGGTCAGCTCAGTCCATTTGCCATCGGCATCGGCGATCCATTGCGGACCATAGAACGCCCTGCGCTGCTCATGACCGTTTTGACCGCCGAAGTTCTCGCTGAACGAATGTAGGCCGCGCAGATACTTACCATCCTTCGGCGCACGGAAATTGGCGATGAGCATCCAGGTCTTCTCTTCGGGATGAAACCAGTAGCCGCCGTAAGTCGTGTGCGAGCCATCCGGCTTCACTGCGACGACGAATTTCTGTGTCTCACCGGTCTTCCACGGATACACGAGATGCGAGTGCCCGCCGGTGCCTTCATTGCCAAAGACGCTCGCCTCGACCCCTTCACCTTTCGCGAGGAGCTGCGTCTGGTCGTCAGCAGCGACAGCGCTGCGGTCATCGGCCTTCTGGCCGTTCCCAGCATCCCACACTGAGAAAATAATGCGGCGCTCTGTGGGTGAATTGATCTGCATGCCGAAGTAGCCGCGCGAGAAGCCGCAGGCCATGTAGAACGTGTAAAGTGGCTCATCCACCGCCGTGACCTCATTGTAAAACATCGCGATCTTTTCGTCCTTCGGCGTCGGATACATCAAATGCACCGAGGCAGCATTGCGGCGCGGATCGAGATTGAAATGCGCGCCCTGAGTCGCCGGCCCATTGAGCACGAGCGCATCGATCACGCCCTTGCTGTCGGAACCACCTCGGGACTTCAGTTCAAAGCGCACATAGCCCGGCTTCGTGATTTCAAACTCGCCAAACGACGCCACTCCATCCTTTACCGTAGTCTCATGACTTTGATCAGCGACGGTGAGACGCAAGGCATGTCCGTCATCGCCTATTACCTTGATGAGAGCGCTCAGTTTGCCTGCCGTTTTGATTTCCCCAAACCACAGCACTCGCTGGCTGCTATCCTTCCAACCCGTGATGCCGCGTTCTTTAGAAATCTCCACGCCACGGAAATCCGGCTCCGTGTAGGCGGTAAAGGCGGGCACGCTTAGTTCGGCATTGGCGAGTGAAGCGAGGCAAAGAAGGGCGAGGAGGTTGTTTTTCATGAGTTAGTAAGTTGGTCCGAAGTAGCTTCGATTGGCTATCGAAGCGGATTCGACTGCCAGTCGAATCTACGAGGTCCAATCGAGCACGACCTTGCCGCAGTTGCCGCTTTCCATCGCGGCGAAGCCTTGCTCGAAGTCGGTGTAGTGGAAGCGGTGGGTGATGACGGGCGCGATGTTCACGCCACTTTCGAGCATGACGCTCATCTGATACCAGGTCTCGTACATCTCGCGGCCATAGATGCCATGGATGGTGAGCATGTTGAAGATGACCTTGTTCCAGTCGATGGCGATTTGCTCGCTGGGGATGCCGAGCATGGCGATCTTGCCGCCGTGGCACATGTTGTCGATCATGTCGCGGAAGGCGGCGGCGTTGCCGCTCATCTCAAGACCCACGTCGAAGCCTTCCTTCATGCTCAGCTGCTTCTGCACATCTGCAATGGTGCCGGTTTTGACATTCAAAGCAACGGTCGCACCCATTTGGCGGGCGAGATCGAGGCGATACTCGTTCACATCCGTGATGACGACATGACGCGCACCTGCATGCTTAACTACAGGAATCGCCATGATGCCGATGGGACCCGCGCCGGTAATGAGCACGTCCTCACCCATGCATTCAAAGGCCAGCGCGGTGTGCACGGCGTTGCCGAAAGGATCGAAGATGCTCGCCACCTCCTCATCCACGCCTTCGCGATGGTGCCAGACGTTCGTCATGGGCACGCTGATGTATTCGGCGAAGGCCCCGGTGCGGTTCACACCGATGCCGACGGTGTCTTTGCAAAGCTGACGTCGTCCAGCGAGACAGTTGCGGCAACGACCGCAGACGACGTGGCCTTCGGCACTGACGATTTCGCCGGGATGAAAATCATTCACGTTCGAGCCCACAGCGACGACCTCACCCACGAACTCATGCCCGACGACCATTGGCACGGGAATCGTCTTCTGCGCCCAGGCGTCCCATTTGTAGATGTGCAGGTCGGTGCCGCAGATGCCTGTCTTGCGGACCTTGATGAGGACATCATTGATGCCGACCTGCGGCTCCGGGACATCTTGGAGCCAGAGTCCGCGCTCCGCTTTGGCTTTGACGAGTGCTTTCATGGATGGCGGTATATTGGACGCTCATCCATTAAAATGGCAAACGGAATTTTTGTTTATGCCAGCACTTGAGGAATCACCTGACCGAAATCACGCTCCAACCGCTTGCGGCCAGGAATTTCCAACTGGTGTGGATCGAGCCCGAGAAGCTGCATGATCGTGGCATGAACGTCGGTGACGTAATGCGGATGCTCGACGGCGTGGAAGCCGAGTTCGTCGGTGCTGCCGTGGATGGTGCCGCCTTTCGTGCCGCCACCGGCCATCCAGACGCTGAAGCCATACGGATGATGGTCGCGACCGTCGCTGCCTTGCGAGCCGGGAGTGCGACCAAACTCGGTGGCGAAGACGACGAGCGTGTCATCAAGCATGCCGCGTTGCTTGAGGTCTTTGAGAAGGCCAGCAATCGGCTTGTCCACCTGCTGTGCGAGCATGGAGTGATTCTTTTTCAAACCAGAATGCGAATCCCATGCACCCGCAGCGCCATCGCCATGCTGGAGCTGAATAAATCGTACGCCTCGCTCGGCTAGACGGCGAGCCACGATGAGCTGCCGCGCAAACGGCTCAGTTACTTTGTCGTCTAGGCCGTAGAGCGCTTTCGTCTCGGCGCTCTCCGCATCGAGATTCATGGTCTCAGGCACGGCGGTCTGCATGTTGTAGGCGAGCTGATAGCTCTTCATGCGGGCGGCGAGTGTTTTGTCACCGGGATACTGCTCGGCATTGAGCGCGTTGAGTTTGTGGATGAAATCAAACTGCGCTGCCTGCTCAGCTTTGCCGACAGCAATCTCGGGTGAAGCATAGGTGAGCGGGTTCTTTGGATCGACCTTCAAATTGATCGCGTCATAAGCAGGGCCGAGATAATGGCCATCACGCACATCGAAGTAGCGCGGCCCCATATTGACGTAGGCGGGCAGATTATCAGACATCGAACCCAGGCCATAAGTGACCCACGCGCCGATGGTCGGCACGCGCGGCTCCAGCATGTGGCGGCCACTGGCAAACTGGACCTGCGCACCGTGATTGTTATCCGTCGTCCACATGCTGCGGATGAAGGCGATCTGATCCGCGCATGACCCGATGTGCGGGAACCAGTCACTGATTTCGATGCCACATTGGCCGTAGCGTTTGTAGCCGACTTGCAGCGGGTAAATGACATTGCGCTGTTTGCCGTTCGCATCGTTTACCACGACGACGCGGACATTCTTGAGCTTGTCAGGCGACAGCACGCTTTTGTAGGGCGTCTCTTCGATCGACTTGCCTACATACTTCGTCAGCATCGGCTTCGGATCAAAGCTCTCCATGTGACTGACTCCACCGCGCATGAACAGCCAGATCACGCGCTTTGCTTTTTGCGGCAGCACTGGAAGTCCACTCGGCGCGTGCCAGGCTTCCTCGGCCTTCAGCATGGACGCGACCGCGATGCTGCCGAGTCCGCCGAGGATGTCACGACGGAGAAAGGGTGTCGGTTGATGCATGAAATTCATCGCAGTGTGACGAAGTCGTTATGATTGATGAGTGCCTGCAAGAACAGGCTGCGGTTTTGCTTCAACGACTCAAAGCCTTCGAGGCTTGCGCGGCGCTCTGCTGCTGATGGAGGACGACCGAGCACGGTGATGAAGGACTGGGTCATGAAGGTTTCTGTATCGAGCTTCCCAAGCTTCGCAGCTAAGGCATCGGCGCATTCACGGCTAAGCCGACTGTTGGTCAAAGCCAGAGCTTGCTGCGGCACGATGCTTTCATTGCGGCGATAGCACTCGAGGACATTGGCATTGTCAAAAGTGGCGAGGAAGCGGTGCTCGACGTCAGCATTCTGAGTGAAGTACAACGAGCGACGCGGACTCGTCTCCAATGACGCTGGATCGAGACTCGGGCCACCCAGCGTGAGATCGAGTTTACCGGCAAGCTGTAGCAAACTGTCGCGCACCACCTGAGCTTCCATGCGGCGTGGGTTCATGCGCCAGTAGTTCGCGTTGTCGGGATCGGCGGCGACGGTGGCTGCATCTACCTCCGCATTCGAGGAACTGCGGCGATACAGCTCTGACAGCAGCATGGCACGATGCAGTTGCTTCAAGCTCCAGCCATTGTTCATGAAATCGACCGTGAGCGTGTCGAGAATGTCTTGGTGCAGCGGTGCCTGTGAGCGGCGGCCGAAGTCGTCCATGTTTGCAACGAGCGGTGCACCGAAGTGCCGCATCCAGACTTGGTTCACGAGCACGCGAGCGGTGAGCGGATTGCGTTTGTCAGCGATCCATTTGGCAAAAGCGAGTCTGCGTCCCGTGCTGGTGTCGGGAAAGGTCTGCACGGTGGCGTTATTGTTTTCTTCGGGACCTTCCTGGGCTTTTAAACTCGCAGGTAATGACGTGTAAACTTCGCCAGGAGCTGCGGCTTTCTTCTGCGCTTTCTCGAATGTTTCGCGAGCGGATTTGATCTTCTTCTGCGCGTCCTTGGCTTTCGGATCGGCCTCGGCTTTGGTGAGATCGACCTCCGCCTGCGCCAGTTTAAAATTCGCTTCGGCGGCAGCGGCAGCTCGGGCGAGTGCTTTGTCCTGCTTGGCTTTATCCGCTGCGAAAATGGCACGAATCATGGCGGGTTTGGACTTGGCGGCAGCGAATTGCTTTTCGGCGAGTGTCACGGCGGTTTTGGCATCCGCGAGTGGCACTGATTTGTCTGCCGCAGGTTCACGCAAGACGGCATCGGTGGCCAGTTCGGCAAGCTTGAAGCTGTGGAACTCGACATCGGCATCGAAGGCGGTGAGTGCCACGCTGCCTTGGCGGCGGCTCTGCGGCAGACGAAAAGCGAGCGCAGGCTCACCATTGATGCTGGCGTTGATGAGTTGGCCACGCAGACGCAGATCGAGCGTGTAACGCACGTCTTGTGAGATCGCGCGTGGTGCAGAACCAGTCGTCGAGTAAGTGGTAGTCCCACCGTTGGCCAAGGCCACCTGGATCTTTGATCCGCCGCTGTAGGCACTCATGTAAACCATCACATCGTCGCCGCCCGCGCTGTCGAAGACGATGCCGACGGATTTCCATTTCTGTCCGCCACGAATGGTGAAACTCAAACTGGCCTCGAAGTCAGTTGGCGCGGTCGTTTTGAGCCGAAGAGAGCGGCGCTCGGCTCCGGTCTCATGCTGGCGCACGCCGGTCGATGAATGCCTCCAGTCGCCCTTGAGCATCTCCCATTGATCAGGCTTCGCGGAGGTGAAATCATCGCTGAAGATGACCTTGGGATTCGTCACTATTTTCGCGGCTGACGCAGGCGCTTTGGCGAGTGTTAGCCGCGCTTGATCGAGAGCTTTTTGAGCTGCTGCGATGTCATGATCGGCAGCGCTGAGGTGATCTTTGAGAACAAAGGGCAGCAGCGCAGGCTTGGCGGATGCTGGTGGTAGTTTGATCGTCGCAGGCTGGAATGCAGCGAACTCCAGCACCTGTGGAATGCCCGGCGTCATCGGCTTCGATTTGTCTTCGTTCTTTTCGTCGCCACGCACATGGCGAAAGGTCGGCGTATCGAGATGGAGGTCATAGACGCGAGGCAGGCCGTTTTTCTCGAAGTCCGTCTCACCCTGCCACGGATCGAGCCGCACATGCAGCGGCTCAAAGATGGCTCTCATGCGGTAGTAATCGGTGTGCTCGATGGGGTCGTACTTGTGCGTGTGGCACTTCACACATTGCATCGTCAGGCCGAGAAAAGCGCGGCAAGTGTGCTCGATGGTTTCATCAAGCCAGGTCGTGCGGTTGAAGAGGTAGTAACTGCGGGCGAGGAAGCCTGTTGCGCGGAGGCTGTCACGGTCCTCGGGCGCGAGTTCATCGGCAGCGAGCATCTGCACGATCATCTTGTCGTAGCCTTTGTCCGCATTCACCGACTCCACGATCCAGTCGCGCCAATGCCAGATGTGCTTCTGGCTGTGGCGTAGCTGTGCGCCGAGGCCATACCAGTCGCAGTAGCGCCAGATGTCCATGAAGTGCCGCGCCCAGCGCTCGCCGTATTGGGGGGAGTTCAGGAGGCGGTCAACGACGCGGGAATAGGACTGATGAGACGCATGGGTCTTATTTAAATCGTCCAAAAACGCCGCGATCTGCTCCGCCGTCGGCGGCAGGCCGATGAGATCGAGGTACACGCGACGCAGCCAGATCTCCGGCGTGGCTTCGGGCTGTGGCTTGAGTTGCTTCGTGAGAAGCCGAGCCGCGATCAGCGCGTCCATCGACTTGCTGGATGTTTTCGGTATTTGGTAGGCCCAGTGTTCGCGTGGATCAGGCTCCGGAATCTCGTTCGCAGGACCGTGAGCGCCAGTGGCAAGCCAGGCCTTGATCTTGGCGACCTGCTCTGGCGTGAGCAATGATCCTTCGCCCTCCGGCGGCATACGATCGTCTTTGTCGGTGGTGGTGACACGCTCCAACAGCAGCGTGTGGTCGGCGGTCAGAACACTGCCTCCATCACCGCCGGTTTTCATCGCGACCACTGTGTCCAGTCGCAGCCCAGCCTTTTGCTTCAATGCACCGTGGCAGGTGTAGCAGCGCTCTTTGAGCAGCGGCTTGATATCCTTTTCATAATCCACCGGCGCTGCATTGAGTGTGCTTAGAACCATCGACACGAACACACCTTGTTGCAGGAGGCGCGTGGGATTCAACAATGGAAGGTTCATACGGTGGCGAGTCATACCTACGCGGTGAAATGACAACCTCTTGAGTCAGGGGTGCCGATTCCATTGAAGTTTATCCCATGAATAACTTCAAAAGATGTTTCTAATTTACAAGAGTCCATTCCGTTATATCGCATGTCACCATGCCAGCCAGAAAGAAACCCAGCCAGACTACCCGCCATCAAGAACTCGGTCCTGAAGAGATCGGTGAATTTGTCGGACGCCGGGTAAAGAAGCTGCGAGCGGACCGCGGCTGGTCGCTGGAGGAGCTGGCCACGGCCAGCGGTGTGAGCCGGTCGATGCTGAGTGAGATCGAGCGGGAGAAGGCGAACCCGACGCTGACAGTGACCTTCCGCATTGCTCGGGCATTTGGGATGACGTTACAGGAGTTGATTGAGAGTGCTGAGCCATCAGCTTCCAAGATTCAGGTGATTCGCGCCGTGGATCGCGGGCAGGTCTTCCGCTCAGACAAGCAATGTGAGATCCGCACGTTGTCGCCACTGAACCTGGAGAAGGATGTGGAGTTTTATGAGGTGACGCTGCGACCGCGTGGCGCGCTGCGCAGCCAGCCGCACTTTGAAGGCACTCGCGAATTTTTGACGGTCGAAGAAGGCAGCGTGCGCATCGAGTCCGACCAGGATGTGGAGGAAATCGCAAAGGGCGACTCCGGCACCTACCGCGCCGATGTGGCCCATGCCATCGTGAACACGGGCAAGGGCACCGCGCTGGTTTTTCTCGTCGTTATTTATCGTTAATCGCCCCAACAATCCATGAAACTACCACGCATCATCTGTCTGATCCTTTTTGTGACCTATCTTAACGCGCAGATGCCTCCTGAAATGGTCACGGCGGAGCGAACAAAGATTCTTGCCGGTGTAAAGTCGGTGCCGAAGAGCGGTGCGCCGGGTCCGATCGCCATCTGGGGAAACATCGCCTTTCCCATTCTGTCAGCGCCGGACCGTGAGGGAGTGGAGATCGCCGTGGCGGCGGCAGCGGGTTATGGCAAGGGGCGCGCGATCCTCTTTGGTCATAACAGCTTTCTTGATGGCAGCCTGGGTGGCGATCACGCGCAGCTCATGGAAAACTGCGTGAAGTGGGCGGGTGCGAAAGACAAGCCGCGCGTCGGTCTGCGCGGAGTGAATGCAGCGAGCTTTTATGAAGGCCGAGGTTTCCGCGCGGAGAAGTTTGATGGCGCGCTGGAAAAGAAAACACTCAATGATTATGATGTGGTGATCGCCAACATACAGGGCATCACCGATCCAGAGGAAGGCGCGGCGCTGGCGGAGTGGATTAAGGGCGGTGGCGGATTCATCGGCGGCATGACCGGCTGGGCCTTCAGCCAGACGAGCGGCGGCAAAGAACTGTCTGTGGCGCATGGCGTGAATCAGGCGCTGATGGCCGCCGGCGTGGCGATCACCGACATGAGCGCCTTTGACCAACTGCGCGCCTTTGAAGCCCGCCCTGCCCTCCCCCGCATGATGAATGCGTCTGAGGCGATCACCGCGCTCAAAAAGCAATCGAGCGGTGGTGCAGCACTGGCAGCGGAAGAAGTGAAGCAGGGCTCCAACGCCATCCAGATCGCGCTGGCCGCACAACCGCCAGACCGCAGCAATCTGCGTGATGCCGTGACTGCCGCACTCGGCAACACAGGAGGCAGCGGACCCATCCCGACGAAGGTGGCTCCGCTGACTCAGGCACAAAACGCCTCAGCACGTATCCGCCTCGGCATGGAGACGCGAGTGCTGCGACTCGCCGCGACAGAGACCGTGGCGGCGCATCCCGCACATGAAAGTTTTCCCGGCAAGACAGGGGCGGACGCACCACGCATCACAAAGGAAGTCTCCATCACACCAGCGATCCCAGGTTGGACGAGTACCGGACTGTATGCAGCAGCAGGTGAAACCATCAGCGTGAGTCTTCCGATTGCGATGGCAGACAAAGGCTATGCGCTGCGCATCGGCTGCCATTCAGACACGCTGTATCATTTGGAAACATGGTCACGCGCGCCTGACATCACCAAGAGTGTCTCCCTGACCGCCGCGCAGACGAAGGCCGCATGCGCCTTTGGTGGGCTGGTCTATATCGAGGTGCCGGGTCGCGCCAAAGATGACGCGCTATTCACAGCAATCATCAGCGGAGCCGTCGCCGCCCCGCTCTTTGTGTTAGGCAAAGATGACGACGCCAAATGGAACAGCGAGATCAAGAAGTTGCCCGCGCCCTGGGCCGAGCTGGCCTGCGACAAGATGATCGTCTCCGTGCCAACGGAGGTCGCGCGTGCTGTGAACAATCCGACCGATGTCATGACCTTCTGGAAGAAGCAGGTCGAGGCGCAGGATGACATCAGCAATCAAACCGCCGAACGTAAACGGCCCGAGCGAATGGTCGCTGATGTGCAGATCAGCGCGGGTTTCATGCACAGCGGCTACCCCATCATGCTGCATGTGCCAGAGGCGGATGAGATGGTCACCTTTGGCCGCCTCAAATTCCCTGGCTGGGGCTACCATCATGAAGTCGGGCATAACCATCAGCGTGGCGACTTCACTTTTGATGGCACAGGTGAAGTGACGAACAATGTGCTCGCCATGTATGTGTATCATGCCGCGCTGGAGAAAGACTGGCTCATCGGTCACCCAGCGATCAGCGAAGAAGCGCGGAAGGAAAACATCCAGAAGATCAAACGCGCGTCCGACAAGTGGCAGGCATGGAAGAGCGATCCCTTCCTGGCACTCACCACGTACATCCAGCTCGTGCAGGAATTTGGCTGGGAAAGCTGGCGCAAGTATTTGTACAGCTTCGCCGACACTAGCTTCGGCCCTGCACCCGCCAATGACGATGCCAAGCGCGACCAGTTTCTCGTGCGCTATTCCAAGATCACTAACAAGAACCTTGGCCCCTTATTTGACGCCTGGGGCATCCCTGTGAGTTCATCCGCCAAAGCAGAAGTCGGCAAACTTGAGACGTGGATGCCGAAGGGGATGTGACGCAGGGCAGGCGTCCTAAACTCGGATCAATCCACGAATCGGCCGGCCATTCGGCACGATGGGTGTGGGGCGTCCGGCGAAATCATTGATCGTCTCCTTACCGGAGTCGATGCCGAGATGATGATAGATGGTGGCGAGGAAATCATGCGGACTGCACGCATTCTCGACCACGTCTTCACCACGCTTGTCACTGGCACCAATGACGCCACCGGCTTGCAGACCGCCACCGGCCCATAAATTGGTAAAGGCACGCGGCCAGTGATCTCGTCCAGGCTGCACGACGCCTGCTGCGGCGCTGGCCTCTCCAGCTCCCGAGCTGGCCACATGACTGATCTTCGGCGTGCGCCCAAACTCACCGCTAACGACGACAAGAACGCGCTTGTGCAGACCACGAGCATGCACGTCCTCGATCAATGCCGACACGGCCTGATCGAAGGCACCGGCTCGAAAGCGCAAGGCGTCGAAGACGTGATGATTGACCGCGTGATCGTCCCAGTTGCCCACGCGACCACATTGCGGACCGTCGAGACAGCTCGTGATGATTTCCACGCCAGACTCGACGAGCCTGCGCGCCAGGAGCAATTGCTGGCCCCAGCGATGCATGCCGTAACGCTCGCGGGTGCGCTTGTCTTCCTTGCTCAAATCAAAGGCGTGTCGCGTTTCTGGATTCGTGAGCAGCGTCATCGCCTGTGCTTCAAACTGATCCATAGCCCCCATCTCACCGGCAGCATCGACACTGCGCTCCAGGCTGTCCAGACTGCGCCGCAGTGCCACGCGCTCATTGAGACGTGCCACCTGCGCCGGATTGGACAGACCCACGTTCGGCACGGCAAAGTCCGGACGGCTGGGATCATTCGAGATCGACAGCGGCGAGTAGGCGGCATTCACATAGCCAGGACCAGCGATGGTGAAGCTGTCGTAATTGATGATCGGATTCACGCCGACGTAATTGGGCAGCGGGCTGTTACGCTTGTTCTTCGAGCGCAGGTAGTTTGCCACCGTCATCCAGTCAGGCAGCAGCGGCTTCGGTTTGTCGCGCGGATCGGTGTCACCGCTGAGCATTTGCAAGGAGCCTGCAGGATGCCCGCCTCCCGTGTGGGTCATCGAACGCAGCAGCGTGAACTTGTCCGCGATCTTTGCCTGAAGAGGAATCAACTCCGTGAGCTGCATACCCGGCACCTTGGATCTGATCGTCTTGAACGGGCCGCGATACTCGCTGCCAATGTCCGGCTTCGGATCGTAGGTGTCGAGGTGAGAGCACCCACCGCGCAGCCAGACCAGAATGACGGCCGTGCGTTCGCGCGCAGGTTTCACGGCATTTTCTGCTCGCAGTTTCAGCAATCCCGGCCAGCCCAAGCTCGCGAAGCCGGTGAGCCCGATGCTCATGAAGCCACGCCGATCCAATGGGCCGGAGCAAAGGGGAGAAGGGCGTAATGCGGGCATGAGCCCTGAGCATACGGCCAGTGCTTCTGGTTTCTTCGCTTCAGCCATCATACAGCATCAAGAAGCTGCCGATGATGTGCGCTTGATACCGGTTGGCGCATCGGCGAAGAAGCCCACCGTTCCTTGCCCTGTGATACTGTCTCGCCTCGCCATCTCCCTCTCTCTGCTGCTACTAGCCAGCTGTGTACATGCCCCTAAAGCGCCCACCGTGCGGGAGCCGTTCTGGTCGTGGAATCGGTTCACTGAGAGACGCATGGCGAGCCAAATGGAGGACGCTGCTCATGCATGGGACATTTGGAAAGACGGCTCTGAATCCCCGACTCGTCGCAATCAAGCCGAGATAAAATACGAGCGCGCCGTGTCCGCCATTTTAAAGGAATGGGGCCAGCGCCAGTTGCCGCGCACTTGGCAGACTGGCAGTGTTTTCGTGAATGGCAGCGATAGCTATCAAGTCGATCTCCAGCCTGCTCCAGGCAATCCACAGGAGGTTTCACCGCTCATGTTTGATCGGCTAAGACTCGCCGAAGATGTGCGCGTCGGGCGGAACCATGATGTGATCGAATCAGGCATAGGTGTGCCAGTGGTCGGTGAGATTTCATATTCAGAAACTCTGGCTAAAAAGTATCCCCTCATGCCTCTCAATGGCGGGCATCTCACACTCACAGCCTTGCTACAGTTTGAGCCTGCGCCAAAAGACTCGAAGGCTCCGCGCGTGGCGCGACTCCATCTGTACAATCCATTGCGGCAGGACACCTTGATGCTTGGTCAAAGAAAAATCTCCCTCGCCGCTAACTACAGTGCCGCCAAGAAGCTCGCGCTTGATGATGGGTTTCTCAAAAGCTTCTCACTCATCGACGCGCTGTTCCCAGAAAAGACCATCAAGGACAGTCAGATCTATCGGCTTGAATTGCATGATCCAAAGCGCATCCCAGTCGTCTTCGTCCATGGCTTACTCAGTGATCCGCACATCTGGTATCAGTGCATCAATGCCATGTATGCTGATCCTGTACTGCGCGCGAACTTTCAGCCCTGGTACTTTCTTTACCCCACAGGCATGGCTGTACCGAACACAGCACGCCGACTGCGTGAGTCGCTGGAAGAAGCGCAAACTCAGCTCGATCCAGATCACAATGATCCTGGGATGAAGGAGATGGTCCTCGTCGGTCACAGCATGGGTGGCCTGCTAAGTCGTATGCAGACCATCGACTCGGGTGATGACTTTTGGAACGCCTACTTCAAGAAGAAGCCTGCTGAAATGCACCTCACAGATGGCGCGCGTGATCGCCTCACGAAGTCACTTATCTTTTCCAAAGAACCATCCGTGAAACGACTCATCTTCATCGCTGTCCCACAGCGCGGCAGCGCGTATGCGGATAAAGGAATTGTGTATCGCATCTCCACACTCATTCGATTGCCCTTCGACTCACTTCTGCTCGTCAAAGAGATCCTCACGGGCAATCCAGACGCCCTCAATCAGCAAGTGCGCGACTGGGGCGCTTTTGCCTTCCTCAGCGTCGGCACGCTTTCCCCGAAGCACCCCTATTTGCATGCGCTGAATGGTAAGCCTATCACCGTCCCCCATCACTCCATCATCGGTCGCGTCGGCAAGCTGCCCCTTGAGCAGAGCAGCGACCGAGTCGTCGCCTACAGTAGCTCGCATCTCGAAACTGG
>CAZOVY010000048.1:0-44378 GCA_964583255.1 uncultured Prosthecobacter sp. | reverse complement strand
ACGATCCCTACCCTAACGCCACTCTCCGGTGTGATTTATTGATGAGGCAATACGGACAGCCTTGGCCGAGATCAGGCTGATTTTGTGCTATTGCCTCATGCGAGTGGTCTGCTAACTGTCACCTTTACCCAACAATGACTCGCGCGCGGTGGTTAATTGCAGGCTTCTGGCTTATCGCATTCTGGCTCCTCGCCGGGGTGGTCGTTGCCCCTGCCATTCAGCAAAAACTGGCAGCAAGCGCGCTCAGTCTGCTGGCCGATAGCCCGACAGGCTACGAGCCGCCTAAAATCCAGTTCGACGGCCAGCGCGCCATTTTGACCGGACGAGTCAGAAAGGACAGTCAGCGGGCCGAAATCCTCAACACAATTCAAAGCCGAGTCCGCAGTGGACCTCTTTTTGCCGCGAAGCTGAATCCCGTGCAGCAAGTGACCGATGCTCTGGAGATCGTGCCCTACCCGCCCGGCTGGCTAGTGCTGGCCGGAAATGGTCAAAGCGGCCAATTGATCGGCGCTGCAGCCACGGACCATGAGGCGCGCGATCTCACGGCCCTTTTTGAAGACCGCTGGAGCGAGAAAGGCGGCCGAATCGAAAGCCATCTGCAACCAGACCCTTCCGTCCACGATGAGGCGACCGATCTGAAAGCCACCCTGGCCACCCTGCCTAAACCCCGCGCAGATACTGGCGGCGACAGTGCCCAGCTTCAGATCGCCCGCATCGGCAGCGGCTGGCAGCGACTGGTGATGGATGCCAAGGATGATAAGCTTAAAGAGCAAATCACAGGCATCGGCATCACCCCACAGGACTGGGAAAAGAGTATTCTACCCCTCATCCAGAGTGTGCGTCGCTATCAGACCGATGAGCGCACCCGAGCAGCCGAGGCCGCACGCCAGGCCAAACTGCCGCCGCCCCATGTTTTCATCGCCACACGAGATCGCAGAATGCTGGCTCGTGGTGAGATGGCCCATATTGGACTCAAGCGTGAACTGCTCAATGCCCTCATTGCCGCCTTTCCAGAATGGCGCGTCCTCGATGACATCCGAGTGAATCCACAACGCCGCGCCGTGGCCGATTTCGGCCCTATCACCGCAGCACTCCTGCCGGACCCGACTCAGGAAGACCCCAAAACAGCCGGTAAATCCCTCATGCTCGGCCTTTCCAGTTCCGCCTGGGAAACCGTGGACTGGCAGGTCGGTGGAGATGCCCAACCTTGGAAGGAACTCCTGCCCGCCGATCTCCCTCCTGCACTTCTCCAAAGTGATAGCCGCATGGTCACAGACTGGCTACAGGGCAAAGCCACAGGCATTCCCGCCCTACCCATCCGCGCCCAGCCCAGCTTCCTCACGCTCACCTTGCTGCCGGGTAAAGTCATCCTCGCCGGCCAACTTGCCGAGGAGTCACTTCATACCCAACTCGTCGAGGCCGCTCGCCAAAAGTATGCCGGCCAGGCACTCGTCATGGCCGAGGCCCTGCTTGTCCGCGGCACCTGCGAGCCATCGAGCGACATCGAGCAGACCCTACGCAGCCTGCCTCCCCTGCCCATAGCCACCAGCCCCGGCACACTTGCCTTTGCAAAACCAGGCTCCGTCTGGAAAAGCACCCCAGCCACGGTCGGCATCGACCAGCCTGGAACCGTCGCCAAATCAGGCATCCTCCCCGAAGACTTCCCTGCCGCCATGGCCGAAGACACCTTTTGGGATGGATTCGATCACCTTCGTCAGCACTGGAAAACGCTCAACGCCGGGGCGAAGAAGGAGAACGCACCCTAAACCAACATGGAAGGCTTCCTCTGGCTCCTAATTCAAATGGCCCTGCTGCTGCTCGCCGCAGCCGTCGTGTTCTTCCTGCTCGGCTGGCGCTGGCGCGGACAAAACGCCACGCGCGACATCCAGGCGCTCAACGCCCGCATTGATGCCGACTCGACCGAGCACAGAACTCTTCAAGATCAGCGTGATGCCGCCATCTCGAACGACCAAATGCTGCGTGCCACACAGCTCAAAATCGAAGCCGATCTCCAAGAAGCCAACGATCACCGCCGCAATCTCGAGCGCGAACTCATCCGCGGCCATGACGATTTAAAAGATGCCAAGCGCGATGCCCAACAGCGCGCCGAAGACCTCGCTGCCGCGCTGAGTCAAAACAGCACCCTCCAGCAACAGGTTGAGCAACTCCAAAAAGAAACCGCCGCCCCACGCCCTCAACCCTCCGTCCCATCCGTCACATCCACCGAGCCAGCTCCAGAAAAACCCAAGCGCATCCGCAAGCCCGCCGCACCGAGCGCCAAAGTTCCCAAGTCCGCCGCCGACGTACAGGCCACCATTACCCGTCTCGAAACCGACATCAGCGCGCAGCAGACACTCCTCAGCGCCCTGCGCCAGGAGCACGATGACTGGCAGAAGCGTGTCAGTCGCCTGCGGGAAAAAGCCAACGACCCAGCCGGCCTCGGACTCGCCACCAAAAGCCTCCAGCGCAGCGAAGCCCAAGTGGCAGAAGCGCAAACCAGATTGGAAAGCCTGCAACGTCAGAATCACACCCTGCACCATACCTTAGAGCAAGCCGCCAGCATCACCCAGGACGACGACCTCACGAAGATCAAAGGCATTAAAAGCGTGCTCAGCACCCAGCTCCACGCCTACGGCATCCGCACCTTCCGCCAGATCGCCGACTGGACCGACGCCGATGTCGAAGCCTTCAGCGAACTCCTCTCCTTCAAAGACCGCGCCAGACGCGATCACTGGGTCCAGCAAGCACGTGATTTGCTATAGCACCCGCTCCCATTCTTTAGCGATCACCTGATACTGCTCACGCACCACTTTGATCACGGTCGGTGCCGCATAGATCCAGCCTGGCAAGATACCCCAGGCGAAAACGAGGCAGATCAGCCCATTCGACAGCGCACGTTTCCACAGCATGACGGCTCCCAGAATGGTGATCACACAGGCGGCACCGATCACGACCTGCCAATGCCACCTTTCAAGACCTGTGGGCAGTGCCACAAAAAGCATCGTCAACACCACGAGCCGCGTCGCCCACTTATAGCAGCTTCGCACCGACTCGCGCTGCCGCTCCCAAGCGGCCTTTTCAGCATCACGCTCACGTTCTGTTGGGCGGTTAGAGAATAGAAATCCTGGATCATTAAAACTCATCTCGATCTTCATGGAGCAGCCTTCAGAGCCTGACAAGCAAAGAGGCATGAGACTCATCGCCTCATGCCTCTCGATTCAGGATTCAAAACAGCGACTAAGCGCCATCAGGCCGCTTGGCAGGCGGCGCGGCGTCCTTGCCTTCGCGTGGCAGTTCAGGGCGGCGCTGATTTTCGCGTGAAGGGCTTTCATCACGGCGGATGTTGCTGCGGATCTCATCCATTTCGCGCAGTTTGTTGCGGAACGGTTCTGGCACAGCGGCGCGTTCTTCGTCTGTATTCACCGGCCAAGTTTTTTCTTCTCCGTCTTTGGGTTTCACGGTGAAGACTTGGCGGCCATCGTCACGACGCAGGCTGTAGATGCCGGAGTCATCACTGCGCGTGATGTTCGCGCTTTGATGGGATTCGCTATGCGAGGAACTGCGCATATCACCTTTGGGCGCATCAGAAGGACCTGATCGGCGGTTTTCGCCATCGCGCGGACCACGCGCTCCCTCGCGAGCCTCACCGTCACGGCGGCCTGGACCTTCAAACATCGGTGGCTGTGGCATAGGCCCACGGTGGCCATCGCGATTCCATTCCTGCACGCGCTCCTGATACTCACGTGTGCGGCGCTGGAACTCCTCACCAGCGTCACGCCACGGCTCCATGTTGCCCCATTCACCACCGCTGTGCATGCCTGGGAAACCCGGCATGAAGCCGCGTGATCGCTCCTGATTCACGGCCATCATGCGCTCACCGATCTTGATCGTGATCTGCTTTTGCTGGCCACCTGTGATCACGGTCAGAGCGACCTGATCATCCTTTTTCTTGGCGCGCACGAGCGTCTGGAGTTGCTCCATGTTCACCAGTTTTTGATCTTCAAAAGTCACCAGTACATCATGCTCCTTGAGGCCCGCTTCTTTCGCCGGTGACTCGGGCATGACTTCGGCCACTTGTAGGCCAAAGCCTTCCGCTAGACCAAACTGCGCGCGCAACTCACGACTCACGGGGCCGGTGAGCACACCCAGATAGGCCGTCGGCTTTTCTTCTGCCGGACGCGGTGGACGCGGACGCTCAGGAGTCGGCGGCGATTCCGGGCGCTTCACCTCTTCAGGTGCTTCGGGTTTTTCCTGGGCAGACGCTGGCACATTCAGCAGTGCTAGCAGACCGGCCATCAGGGTCAGAGCTGTGAGTTGGATTTTCATTTGGGTATTGATTGGGGTTTATTGAAAAGAGACGGGCAAGATCACGCTGTCTTCACGCGGCATCTCCACCGTGATGTGCGCGCCGTCACGCGGGTCGATCCAAGTGTGGCGCTCAAGCGAGACGAGCTTCACATGCTGCTCAGGCAGGCGAGAAATGTCGTTGTATTGGATGCCCTCGTCCAGAGCATCCATCACCTCACGGATCGTGCTCACCGGCATCACGGAAGTCGCCTGAGCAAGCGCCACAGGGCTGGAGTTGATCTCATCAGCCGACATGGCACTCATGACCAGGACTGCCGCAGCCGCACCTAACGAGCTCCACATCACCGGCCCAAACCAGCGCGGCATCTTGCGTTTCGGCGCGTGCGCCCAGCTCAGGTCCAGCTCGAGTTCACGGTCCACACTTTGAACTAGCGCAGCGCTGGGTCGTGCGGGTGAAAGGGATGTCAGCAGGGATTCTATATCGTGGTCGTTCATGGCAGTGCCTCCTTGGCGGAGTTAAAGTTCAGTAGATTTACCGGCGGGCGACTCGTCTCCACCACGAGATCATCCTTCAGCGGTGCGAGTTGTTTTTGGAGCGCGTTCAAAGCATAGCGGTAGCGTCCGGCCACCGTGTTGATAGAGATGCCCAGGGTGGTGGCGATCTCTTGAAAAGTCAGTCCACCCCAGAGCTTCAGCGTCACCACCTCTCGCTGCTCTTCAGGTATTTTAGAAAGCGCTTCGGTCACAATAGAAGCCGCCTCTTTCGTCTCGGGAGATGGATCAAAGATCGGCGCATCCTCATGCATCAGTGTGATCTCTGAGGCCAGTTCGCGCTTCGCCCTTCGTGTGTCACTGCGCCGCTGGTCCAGGGCGATCGTGCGCACCGCCGCATACAGCAGTGGCACATTTTCCGTATCGCCATCCGGGAAGCGCCGCCACCAGCGCACAAAGGCCATCTGCACCACGTCCTCAGCATCCGCCGCACTCGGCGTGAGCTGGCGTGCATACAGCACCAGATTCGGGGCGATCTGGTCAAAGCATTGTTTCCAATTGAAGGCGGCGGACATAAGGACAGTCGGTGGACACCCGCTTAACGTCAGATGGCGAAATTTTTGTGTGTCATGGCGCGGAAATCGTTCATCGTCCGCCTCGTCATGATGAACTATCCACTCTCCTTTCGCTTCAAGCTCCTCGCCCTTTCCCCACAGATCTATGTCGAGGACGCCGCCGGAAAAACCGTCTGCTATGTGAAGCAAAAGCTCTTCCGCCTACGCGAAAAAGTCGAGGTCCACACTGACGATACCCGCCAGCAACTCCTCTGCACCATTGAAGCTGATCGGATCATCGACTGGTCCGCCAAATACACTTTCCGTGATCCCTCAGGCCACGAGCTTGGCGCGATTGGCCGCCGTGGAATGCGCAGTCTCTGGAGCGCTCACTACGATGTCTTCGGTCCCGGCTCCACCACGCCTGTCTTTTCCATCCGCGAAGAGAATCCTATGGCCAAACTGCTCGACGGCTTCATCAGCGAGATCCCCATCATCGGCTTCCTCAGCAGCTACCTCTTTCACCCGAAGTATCTCGCCTCTCGCATCGACGGCGCGCCAGTGATGCGCCTGACAAAACAAGCCGCGTTCTTTGAAGGCCGCTTCCAACTCGAAAAAATCGGCGACAGTTCCGACGGCGAAGAAACTGCCATCATGCTCGGCTATCTCATGATGAACTTGTTGGAGCGTAAGCGCGGCTAAAGCAGCGCATCCATCACTCCTCACGCTGAGGAGTAGCAGGTCGAATGGCCCGATTATTTTTGGGCACACCCAATCTCTGCGCCCGATAAATGCCCGTGTGACCGCTAAAAAAGTAGGAGACAAAACAGGCCACCGCAAAATAGACCGCGTAGTGAACGCCGAATAGCTCGATGCCCATGACCGTGCAAGCCAGCGGCGTATTCGCGGCACCCGCAAAAACCGCGATGAAGCCCAGCGCGGCAAACAGCGCCACCGGTTCATGCATCAACACGCCCAGCGCATTCCCCATTGTGGAGCCGATGAAAAACAGCGGCGTGACCTCACCACCTTTGAATCCGCTGGATAGCGTGACAGCCGTGAAGATCGTTTTCCATAACCAACTTAGCGGTGCCGCACCACCTGATTCAAAAGAGGTCACAATCGACACATGACCGCCCGGCGGTGGCGTGACACCAAGTCCGAGATATTCCCGTGTGCCCATGAGATGAACCAGCGCGATCACGATCACCGCACCCACTGCAGGGCGCAGCGGCGCATAGGGAATCAGCTTCGCGAAGCCGCTTTGCATTCGATGTGTCATCTCAGAAAATAACCGCCCGCCCAACCCAAAAGCAATTCCTGCAAGTGCCACTTTGCCAAGCAGCAGTGATTCAAAAGGCGCATGTGATCCAGCCACGTGCGCGACATCCAGATGATACACCGTGTGCTGAATACCCCAAGCCGAGCACGTCGCATCCCCAACCACGCTAGCAATGAGAACCGGCATCAGTGCGTCGTATTGCACTCGTCCAATCACCAGCACCTCCATCGCAAAGATCGCCCCTGTCAGCGGCGTGCCAAAGACCGCACCAAAACCCGCTGCGATCCCGCACATCAGCATCAGCCGCCGACTTTCCCGCCCGAGGCGAAACAAGCGCACGAGCATGTCAGCCAGACTGCCGCCCATCTGCACCGCCGTGCCTTCGCGTCCAGCGGACCCGCCGAAGAGATGCGTCACCAGCGTGCCGATTAAAACCAGCGGAGCCATGCGCGTCGGCACGCCACCGCCGGGTTCATGGATCTCATCAATCAACAGGTTGTTGCCCTTGTCAGAGCCTTTACCCAAGTAGTGATACAAGAGTCCTACCATCACACCACCGACGGGTAAAAACCAAAGCAACTGAGGATGCGCCCACTGAATTTTTGTCACCTCATCCAGCGCCCAAAGAAAGAGCGCCGTCGCCGAACCCGCGAGCGCCGCTACTGGCACGGCCAGCGCAGTCCACCGCAGCAAGTGGGTGGCATCTGAAAAGTAGGCGGCGCGTGTTGGAAACATGATCTAGCAGCATAACGCGCTATTGGCTATCTGCCAGCACCCACGGCTCTTGAATGCAGATCATCGGCTACGCTGACTCCCAAACCGCCCATAAAGCGCGGGGAGCAAAAAGAGATTGAGCAGCGTGCTCGTCACCAATCCGCCGAGAATCACCAGCGCCATGGGTCGTTCGATTTCGTTGCCGGGGACATCGCCTTTGAGCACGAGGGGCAGCAAGGCGAGCGCGGCAGTGGCGGCGGTCATGAGGATGGGGATGAGGCGCTCCTCGCTGCCGCGCAGGATGAGAGCGAGGCCGAAGGGCTGGGCTTCCTCGGTTTGCAGATGGCGGTAGTGACTGACGAGGAGGATGCCGTTGCGTGCGGCGATGCCGAGCACGGTGACGAAGCCGACGAGCGAGCCAAGAGAAAGTACGCCACCACCGAACCAGGCGGCCATGACTCCGCCGATGAGGGCAAAGGGCAGCGTGAGCGCGATCAGCAGCACGAGGCGCGAGGATTGGAAATCGGCGAAGAGCAGGACGAGAATGCCTGCGAGAGAAGCGAGCGCGAGCCAGCCGAGGCGGCTTTGTGCAGACTGGCGTTCCGCCCATTCGCCGAGGATTTCGGGATGGTAACCGCGTGCGAAGGTGAGCTTGCCGATGCGCCCTTCAATCTCGCGGGCGACATCGCCGAGAGCGCGACCGGCGACGTTGCACGTCACGTCGATACGGCGGGAGGCTCCTTCGCGTTTGATGGCGTTTGGCGTGGGCACGATGGCGAGATCAGCGACATCAGCGAGACGCACATGGCCGCCGCTGGGCGTGGCGATGAGGAGTTCGCGCAGCGTGGTGAAGTCGGCCCGCACGCTCGGCACGCTCCAGACGGTGACATCGTGGACGCGCTGCTCTTGATACACTTCGCCGACCTTGCGCCCGCTGATGAGCGTGGTGACGGCTTGGCGGACTTGTCCGGCGGTGAGGCCATGTAACGCGGCGTTTTCAGGTCGGAGTTTGACGGTGATCTGCGGCACCTGCACCACGGATTCGACCTTCAAGGCGCTGACGCCCGGCACGTCTTTGAGCGCAGCACCGACTTCGGTGGCGTGGGTGCGGAGTTGATCAAGATCGGGGCCGAAAATGCGCACGACGATGCTGGCGCTAGCTCCAGTGAGCACTTCTTTGATACGCTCACGCAGGAAGGTAAGCAGATCGCGGGTGAGGCCGGGGTAGCCATCGACAACGGCCTGCACTTTGTGAATCGTCTCGTCGTAAGGTGCGTCGGGATCGAGGCTGATCCAAAGCTCAGTGAAGTCAGGGCCGACGACTTCATCCGCCACCTCGGCACGGCCGATGTGCGCGCCTTGATTGCGCACGCCGGGCACTTTCATGAGATCGGTGGCGGCGGCGATGGTGATGCGCTTGCTGGCCTCGACGCTGGTGTTGGGTTTTTCCAGCCAGTGCATGAGGAAGTCGCGCTCTTTGAAGCTGGGCAGGAACTCCTCTTTGAGCTGCGTGTGCCAAACCCAGCCTGTGCCGGTAAAGGCGAGTGCGAGGATGAAAAGCGCCATCCATGGACTGCGGGCAAAGACAGGAAGAATGCCGCGATAGAGGGCCTTCATGCCGCGTGCGAGCAGCGCGTCGCGTTGGACACCGGGCTTCACTTTCAGCAGCATCAAACTCAGCGCGGGCGTGAGGGTAAGGGCCACGGCCAGCGAGGCGGTGATGGCGAGAATGTAGGACAGTGCAAGCGGCTTGAAGAAGGTGCCTGCGAGTCCCGGCAGGAAGAACACGGGCACAAACACGAGCACGATGATGACGCTGGCATAGACGACGGCGCTGCGGACTTCGAGTGAGGCATCGAGCACGACCTTCAGCTTCAGCAGAGGGTTGGCGAGCAGCGCGTTTTGCCTCATGCGGCGCAGGATGTTTTCCACATCGATGATGGCATCATCCACGACCTCACCGAGGGCGATGATGAGGCCCGCGAGGATCATGGTGTTGATCGTTTCGCCACGCCAGCGCAACAGCAGCAGGGCGATGGCGAGTGACAGCGGGATGGCGGTGATGCTGATGATTGTGGTGCGCCAGTCGCCGAGGAACAGAGCGAGCACGACGACGACGAGCAGGCAGCCGAGCCACAGCGCCTCGGTGAGGTGATCGATCGAGAGCTGGATGAAGGTGGCCGGGCGGAAAATGGTGCTGTCGATGATGACGCCGGGCAGCGCGGGCTTCATGTCTTCCAGCACTTTCTCGACTCCGGTGGTGACATCGAGCGTGTTTCCCCACGGCTGTTTTTCGACGATGAGCAGGATGCCGTCGCCATCATTGATGACCGCATCGCCGATGAGCGGCGGATGGCCGACCTTCACTTCCGCGACATCTCCAAGACGGATCGGTGCTCCATTGCGGAACTCGACGACGGTGCGCGCGAGATCCTCCGGCGTGGTGATGAGTGCGAGCTGCGTGACACTGAGGCGCAGATTCGGCGTGTCGATAAATCCACCCGCGCTGATCACCGCCGCATCGCCTGCGGCCTTCGTGATGGCATCCAGCGTCACGCCCGCAGCGCGGAGCTTCTGCGGATCGACGAGCACTTGGAACTGCTTATCACGCTGGCCCCAGATTGCGACGTTAGCCACACCGGGCACAGACATGAGACGCGGGCGCATGGTCCAGAGCGCGAGTTCGCTGAGCGCCATTTGATCGAGCGTCTTCGAGGTGAGGCCGACTTTCAAAACTCGGCTCAACGACGAATACGGAGCCATGAGCACCGGCGGTTTCACCACGGCGGGCAGACGATTTTGCGCGAGATTCAGCCGCTCTTGCACGAGCTGGCGTGCCTTGAGGATGTCAGTGCCGGTGTTGAAGATCATCACGACGGACGAGAGGCCGAGCACGGACTTCGAGCGGATGGTTTTTAGAAATGGCAGGCCATTGAGAGAGTTTTCCAATGGCACGGTGACAAGCGCATCGACCTCCTCAGTGGAAAGGCCGGGCGCTTCGGTCTGCACCTCGACGAGCGGCGGCGCGAACTCGGGGAATACATCCAGCGGTGCGTTCTTCGTGGCATTGATGCCAACCAGCAACAGCGACAGCGCCGCCGCGACAACGAGCACGCGCATGTTCAGCGCCCAAGAGACGATGGAGTTCAGCATGGGAGGAAAAGAGGCTGGAAAATGAGAGCGTGGGGATTAGAATCGGACCTCATGACACTCGCACCACCCACACCAAAGAACTTGCTAGCCACGATCAAAGAGTCGTTGGACCTCATGAATGAGGAACAATTACTCGGTGTACACCATGCTGTGCTCGATAAGGAGATTGAGCGGCTTCGGCAGGTCATTTCGGACGATGCCGAACGCGAACAGGCAGAGGGCAAGTGGGCTAATCTGACGGAGGTCATCGCCGAATATCGCGCACGAAACCGCAGGTCATGACCGTCTGCATCGACACCAATGTGCTGTTGCAGGCTCGTGCAAAGAGTCACCCTTATGGAACCCTTCTGGATGGATTCGCCAGCGGTCGGATTGAGTGGCTTTTGTCCACCCGCATTCTGCTTGAGTATGAAGAGATCATCCGAAAACGTGCGGGCGACACGAGCTGGAATCATCTGCTCCAGTTCATGGAAGCCGTGCATCGGAGACATCGAAACCTGATCTACATCGGTCCAGCTTTTCAGTTTCGCGTCATACACAGAGATCCGGACGACAATGCGTTCACCGATTGCGCGATCACGGCGGGAGCGGATTACATTATCACCTCGGATCGCGACTTCGCGCCGCTGGCGAATGCGGGCTACAAGCCGCAGCCGATCACGCCGGAGGCGTTCATTGAGCGGTATCGCGGGGTGTATGTTTGAAGGTGTGATCATTTTCCAGTCATGAATTCCGTGCCAAACAATTCCGCAGAACCATCGGTGACGATCTTGGTGCCTGCGGGTGGGCCGCTCGACAAGACAGCGTCACTGCCGGCGAGGCGGGCGACTTGGATGCGTTTGCGCGTGTAGGTGTGCTCGGCGGTCTGGGCATAAACCCACTGGCCGCCGTGGATGTCGTGGAGCACGGCATTGAAGGGAATGACAAGGGCTTCGAGCTTGCCATCGGTGGTGGGAATCTCGACGGCGACGCGTTCGCCTGCTCGCAGTTGAGTGTCGGACGGGAGTTCGTAATACCAGTCGATGGTGTTGGTCAAAGCATTGGCGGTGGGTGGTCCGGCGACGGGTTTGGCGCTTTGTGGTTTGGCGGAACCGAGAGTGCGGATGCTGGCGTCTGCTTTTGCGTCGAGGAGAGCGGATTCGCCGCTGTAGATGGCGACTCGTGCCCATCGGCGCGGGCTTTGGCCGAGGGTGCCGCCGAGGAGATCACGCTGGGCTTTAGCGGTGGTCATGGCGGCTTCAGCGAGCTGGAGCGTGGCCTTGGCTTCATCGACACCGCGCACGCTACCGGCTTCGGCGCTGAGCATCTTTTGCGCGCGCTCGACGGCGATCTTGGCGGCGTCCATCTGCACCTGCGCTTGCAGGATGCGACCATCGGCGGCGGCTTGGAGATCGGCGAGGCGCAGGACTTCATCTAAAGTGCCGCCGAGCACGGGAGCGACGGGCTTGCCCTCAGCAGCGAGTGGTGTGACGACTTCGCCGGAGAAGAGTCGCACAGCGGGAATGGTGCGCTTCTCGACGGTGACGACCTTCAAGCGGAGCGCCTGCTCGGCCTCGGGCTTGAGCGTGAGGATGACAAGATCACCCTCCTTCGTGATGGTGGCAGGCGCGGAGCCTCCGGCATCGGCGGCATGGAGCCGCGTGGCGAGGAGGGTGCAGAGGATGAGTCGTTTCATAAATCAGCGAAGAGGAGATTGCATCGCGTCTTCCAGCGCACCGGCGGCGGTTTGGGCTTCGATGTTGGCGGCCATGAGCGCGACTTTCCCGGCGCTGGCCTCGATCTGGCGGCGGGTGAGTTCAAGTGCGGAGACATTGCCTGCTTCGACCATCTTCTTCGTGGTGTCGGACGCGGCATCCGCTTCCTGGGCGAGTTGAGCCGCGGTGGCTGCCTTGGCACGAGATGCCTGATACGCGGCGAGAGCGATGTCGAGTTCACCTTGGATCGTGCCTTGCTGAGCGAGGAAACGTTTTTCGGCGGTGATTCGACGTGCCTCTGCTTCGGCGATGGGACCGCGATTGCGATTGAGTGGCAGTTGGACATTCAGCCCGAGCTGCCAGCGATTCTGTCCGGAGTTGTAGTCGTAGCCAGGGACAAAATTCACGTCGGGATACTGCCGGGCGAGTTCGAGTTTCAGCGATGCTTCCGCAGCTGCGTAATCCGACAGCATCGCCATCAAATCCGCCCGCTGAGTGAGGGCGCGTTTGCGGCTGTTGTTTGGCTCGGGAAGACGATGAAAGGTGGAGAAATCGAGCTTCGCCGATTTGATCGCACTCAAAGGCAGTCCCACTGCCGCTGCCAGCCGAGCCTCGCTCGTGGTCGAGGTGCGTTGAGCATCCTGAAGGGCGAGACGTGTGCGATTCAGCATCAGTCGGGCCTGCGTCAGCTCAAAGGGCGACACATCGCCCGCCTCCATCTGAGCGGTGAGTTTCTTGATGGCCTCGTCGTGAAGCTTTTCCTCGGTTTCCAGCAGGCGGATGTTTTCGCGTGCTCCATGCAGTTCCAGCATCGCGGCCCGCACTCGTGAGCGAGCAATCCAGGCTCGTGCGGAGACTCGCCAGCGTGCGGCTTCAGCAGCGGCGAGCGCTTGTTCGGTGCGCTTTGACCTCTTGCCTGCTGTCTCAATGGGAACCGACAGGCTCGGGCCGAAGAACCACGGCGTGGGAGCTGGCGCACGGAAGCTGGCATACTGCGGCGAGAAGGTGAAGACCGGATTCGGCCGCATCTGCGCCGTCTTGATACTCGCGGCGACTTCATCGGCCTCCGCCCGTGCCAGAGCGACATCTGGATGATAATACGCCGCCGCGAGTGAGAGACGATCCACCGTCCACGAGCCGTTTGTAGCTTTTTGTTCGGCGAGGAAACTGTGCAGGCCGGGATCACTCAGCGTGCGCGTATTGAAGTCGGCGCTGCTTTGCTCTGCGGTGAGTGGGCGTGATTGAAAACTCACGCAGGAGTTCAGTAGCACGAGCAGGAGGCTGATCTTTGAGAAGGGAAAATTCATTAAAAGTCGTGGTCGAGAATCTCGGCATTAAAGCCAAACAAGGGCGAGAAGTACCATGAAAAAACTGTCATTACTTCCCAGCCGCCAGCACCAGCAGTCCGGCGAGAATGAGTGCGGCTCCACCGGCGATGCGCCAGGTGAAGGGTTCACCGAGCAGTAGCACCGAAAGCGCGAGGGTGACGAGGATGCCGCCTTTGTCGATGAGGGAGACATAGGTCACGGTGCCTTCCTTCATGGCTCGGTAATAACAGACCCAGGACAGCGTGGTAGTAAGGCCGGAAAGTGCGAGCAAGGAGATAGAGCGCCAACTCGCGGCCTGCAAGGCAACAGCGGTTTTTGAGGTGCCTGTCCAGAGCCAGGTGTTGAGCATAATGAAGCCGAAGACAAAGGCGGTGCGCACGGCGAGGCCAAGATCGGCACCGAGAGTTTTGAGCCCGGCCTTGGCGACGACGGAGGTGAGTCCGGCGAAGACTGCGGCAGCTAGGGCATAGAGTTTCCAGCGTTCCATGATGGGTGATTCTACGCTTCAAACAGCGGCAGACGCAGCGTGATGCACGTTCTGCCATCGGCGGTGGCATCCATGACGATGCGGCCGTGGTGTGCCTGCGTGATGGATTCGGCGATGCTAAGCCCGAGGCCGCTGCCTTCGACGGTGGTGCCATGGGCGGCATCGCCACGGAAAAAACGCTCGAAGACGCGAGTGCGCAACTCAGGAGGCAGCACGGGGCCAGTGTTGGTGATTTGGAAAACAGCGTGCTGATCCTGCACGCGAAGGCTTAGTGTGATGCTGCCGCTTTGTTGGTTATGCTTCACGGCGTTGTCGGCGAGATTGAGCAGCAGTTGGCGCAATCTCATGCGATCTCCGCTGACGGTTACGGGCTGACACTCATGCAACACGACTGTGATTTCATTTCCCGCTGCCAAAACGGTCGTGTCCTCCGCGACATCCGCCACAAGCTCATGCAATGCCGCGGGCTGATGTGGCGTGGTGAGCAGCCCAGCATCTGCTTTGGCGAGAAAGGCGAGCTGACCGACGATGCTGGCGAGCCGCTGCACCTCTTCGAGCATAGAGGCGACGCGCTCCTTATGAGTGGCGGGCGATGAATCCTCTGTGAGCATCTGCTCAAGCGTGCTGTGCATGATGGTGAGCGGAGTTTTCAGCTCATGCGAGGCGTGGAGTGTGAACTCGCGGGCTTGAGTGAATGAGACGCCGAGGCGCGCTTTCATGCCATTGAACACGGCAGTCATGCGGTCGAGTTCGTCGCCATTGCCGCTTCGGGCGACGGGTTCGTCGAGGTTGGCCGCGTTGGTATGCTCCAGCACCAAGGTCAGCTCTTCGATGGGACGCAACGCGCGGCGAATGAGCAGGCTGCCACCGAGGATGCCGAGCAGGACCGCTGGTAGGCCACCCAATAGAATGATCTCCAAACTCTCAACGAGTGGGCTTTCCTTCGCAGCGGCCTCAGCTCCGCCGCGCAGCACGACATCACGCTGCTCCTCGAATTCATACCAACTCCAGCCACCCACGATCAGCAGCGAAAGGCCCAGTGTGGCCGAGTAATAGAGCAGGATGCGGCGGCGGAGTGTCATGGCTGAATCCTCATCGCGTAGCCAAGGCCGCGCACGGTCTGAATGAGTGGGACTGAGTAGGCTCGGTCGATCTTTTCGCGCAGACGGCGGACATAGACATCGACGAGATTCGAGCCTGGATCAAAGTCGTATTCCCACACGGCGCTGATGATGTCGCGGCGGCTGACCACGAGTCCCTCAGCACGCAGCAGGCACTCCAGCAGCAGGTTCTCGCGGTTCGAGAGTTCAAGCCTCTTACCAGCACGCCTGACCTCGCGTGTGGTGAGATCAAAGGTCAGGTCGGCAAGTGTCAGCATGGTGGGCTTTTGCACCGAGGTTCGCCGCACCAGCGAGCGCAGTCGCGCCAGCAACTCGGACATGGCAAAGGGCTTAGCTAGATAGTCGTCTGCGCCGGCATCCAGCCCCTCCACGCGCTGCTCCACCTCACCACGGGCGGAGAGCATGATGACGGGCGTAGTATGACCCGCGGCACGGAGAGTGCGCACGAGGCTAAGCCCGTCACGGCACGGTAGCATGATGTCCACCACCAGCGCGTCGAAAGGTTCTTTCAATGCCTGCTGCAGTCCGGTTTCACCATCACTGGCGTGGCTGACGAGAAATCCCTCATGACTGAGAGCACTGCTGAGCAGCGCCGCAGTCTTTTTATCATCTTCGACGATCAGGATGTTCATGAGAGGCCTTTGTCGCTGGAAGCTACGGGCTGCGACTGCAAATGAAGATACTGTCATTTAGTCTGAGATTCAGCAGGGAAGATGACAGCTCTTTCATCTTCATGACAGCACTGTCATTCGGCAACGCTGAGGCGGGAGGCCATTCTGGAAGGCGAGAAAATCACCGCCCCATCCATTCATGCAGCATTCAGAAGACACCCCGACCAAGCGCGAGCCTTTCATCCTCAGACATCAGCCACGCTCAGTTCTTGCCAGGGGAGCTGTGGTGATTACCGCACTGTTTCTCGGCATCACGCTTCTCACTCGGCTTGCGCTTCTTTTTCAGGGACGGCACCAGATCGCTTGGGATTTGTCGCTTATCGGTTCTTTTGGTTATGGGCTCTGGTATGATGTGCTGGCTGCCTGCTATGCGGTGGTGCCATGGTTTCTGCTCACACTGCTGCTACCTGCGGCTCTCTGGCGCAGCCGAGCAGCGGGCTGGGTCGCTGCCGTGATCCTGCTGATCTATGCAGTGGCACTGATCTTCATCGGCGTTTCGGAGTGGTTCTTCTGGGACGAGTTTCAGGTGCGGTTTAATTTCATCGCCGTGGATTACTTGGTCTTCACTCAGGAAGTGATCGACAACATTCAGCAGTCTTATCCCATGCCGCTGATCTTCACCGGACTGGGACTAGCCGGTGCTAGCGTGATCTTGCTGGTGTGGAAGATCGGAGCCATACGCTGGATCTGCCAGGGCGATGCTGCTTGGCGTTTTCGCATGGCACCCACACTCGGCATCGCCGTGGCGGTGGCGGGCATTTCGTATGGCTTCTCTGAATCCCAGCTCCCGCACTTTGCAGACGAGTTCAACCGAGAGCTGGCTAAAGACGGTGAATACGCGTTCTGCGCCGCCTTTTGGGAAAGCGAGATCGACTACGAACGCTTTTACCTCAGGCAGGACATCGACATAGCACTCGCACGAACAAAACAGCTTCTCACACTTTCCGACACTCCAGCCGCCAGCACCGATCCGCACGATCTGCGCCGACTTATTCAGCACACCGGGCCTGAGAAAAAAAGTAACGTGGTATTCATCTCGGTAGAGAGTCTGAGTGCGGCGTTCATGAGCCACTTTACAGCCAAATCCAAGATCACCCCCAACCTCGACCGGCTCGCAGATGAAGGCATCTTGTTCACCAATCTTTACGCCACAGGCACACGCACGGTGCGTGGCCTTGAGGCGCTCACCCTGAGCGTGCCCCCGACACCGGGTCAGTCCATCGTCTGGCGTCCGAAGAATACGAATCTATTCACCGTCGGCTCAGTCTTTCGTGAGCGTGGTTACGACACCAGCTATGTTTATGGCGGTGATGCCATGTTCGATAACATGAACACTTACTTCACGCGCAACAACTACCGAGTGGTGGATCGTGGCACGAAAACGAAGCAGGACATTACGTTTCAAAATGCCTGGGGCGTGGCGGACGAAGATCTCTTTCACTGGGCTACCCAAGAGGCAGATGCGAATCACGCGGCTAACAAACCTTTCTTCATGCATGTGATGACCGTTTCCAATCACCGTCCCTTCACCTTTCCTGAAGGCCACATCGACCTGCCTCAGGGCAACCGAGATGCCGCCGTGAAGTACACCGACTGGTGCATCGGCGACTTTTTAGAACAGGCAAAAACCAAGCCCTGGTTTGCCAACACGATCTTCGTCATCGTGGCCGATCACTGCCACGGTAGCGCCGGCAAGGTGGAGCTGGACGTGACCAAGTATCACATCCCCTGCATCATCTGGAGTCCGCAGCTCATCCAGCCCCGCGTCTATGACCACCTATGCAGTCAGATCGACCTAGTGCCCACACTCCTGGGGCTGATGAACTGGAGCTACACCACGCGATCCTTTGGCCAGGATGTCTTCTCTCCCGGCTACACACCAGAACGCGAGCGCATCTTTGTCTCGAACTACCAAAAGATCGCCTACATCACTCAGGGCAACTTTGCCATGCTCAAGCCCAAGCAGGAGTCCACGCTCGGCAAAGTCGATCTCAAGATCGGCAACATCGCACTCGACAAAACCGGAGCACTCAAACCCCAACTCGAAGACACCATCTCACTCTACCAGTCCGCCTCATGGCTCTTCCGAAATGGTCATCTCGGCGCCGAGACGAGTCTGCCATGAGACGCACTCAAGGCTTCCACCAAGCATCCAACTTTGCCGTCAACTCAGTGACTTTGGCGGACTGGTCGCTGGCGAGATTCTTCTCCTCGGTCGGGTCGGCTTTGAGGTCGTAGAGTTCGACTGAATCGTCGGGTTGATTAGCTTTGTTGGGGACGATGAGCTTGGTGTGGCCATCAATCATCCAGCGCCATTTGAGGCTGGTGGAGGGGACTTCTATATCGACAAAATTATGCGTGAAGCATTCGCCATAGATCGTCTTGCGGGCGCTGACGGCGGCTTCGTCCAGCAGGTTGATGCCGGGCATGTCTTTCGTGGGTTCGAGTCCGGCTGCTTTCAGGATGGTCGGCGCGAAGTCGAGTGAGCTAGCGAGTGCGTCTGACATTTTGGGCTGCACTTTGGCGGGCCAGCGGAGCATGATGGGGGAGCGCAGGCCGCCGTCGTACTGGCTCTGCTTGGATTTGTCGGCATAGCGGCCGGTCTTGGGGTTGGTAATCCAGCCGTTGTCGGAGACATAGACGACGATGGTGTTCTCGCGCAGGCCTTGGTCATCGAGATGTTTTAGCAGAGCACCGCAGGTTTCGTCGAACCACTCGACCATGGCCCAGTATTTGGCGATGTGCTCGCTGGGGGCTTTGTCGATGTACTTGTCGAGCAGGCGCTTCGGCGGGGTGTGCGGATCGTGAGGCATCATGGGAGCATACCAGACGAGGAAGGGCTTCTTGGCGGTCTTCGCTTCGCCGATGAAATCATAGATGGGCTGCATGGTCTTGCGGCCGATGTCGAGCCCGGTGTCGCCATGACGTCCGCCTTTGGTCATGCCGCTGGTGAATCCACCGCGCGTGTAACTTTTCAGCCACCATTTGCCGGTTTGCAGGCTGAGGTAGCCTTTGGCAGCCAGACGTGAGGGCAGCGTGCCGGCGGCTTCGAGATGTTTGCTCATGATCTCGCGCCCGGCATCGAAGAGTGGGCTGGCCTGAAATTCTCTGGGCTTCATGCCTGCGGGTGCGCCGGGGTCGTTGCTGGTGACTTTATGCTGATGCGGATACAGACCGGTGATGATGCTGGCGAGGCTGGGGCAGCAGAGGCTGCTGGGCACATAGCCACGGGTGAAGGTGAGGCTTTCTTTGGCCAGCTTGTCGAGGTTCGGCGTCTGGATGTGCGGGTGGCCCTGGAAGCCGTAGTCGCTCCATAAATGATCGTCGGAGATGATCATGACGACGTTTGGCGGTGTGTCTGCGGCACGGGTCAAAAGACAGATCAGGGAGCAGGAGAGAGTCAGGAGGCTACGGCGCATTTGAGGTGGGATAAAAAGGAGGCGCCATGAACGCAGAGGCGATGCTGCATCTAGCAAAATTGACCTGTCACGCCAATCATTACCAAACGGTAAGGTGATCTTCCGAGGCCAAGTTGATACGCTTTTTTTAATTCCAAATTTAATCGCTCTCCCGACCATGCATTGGCGCTACATCTTCTTCTCTATCCTCGTCCTTGGCTCTGCCTTTGGGGCGTCGAAGATGATCGTCACGATGCAGGATTCGGCTGAAGAAGCGAAGACGCAGGATGCCCGCCCACCAGCCGCTTCACAGCTCATGGTCGAGGACGAGGCCGCTGCTAAAACACTTTCTGGAAGTTCCATCGCTCCGGGGGGGGTTGGTGGACGCCAGTCGCAGTTCTCGGCGGTGCTGGGGAATAATCATTCCTAGTACCGCCGAGATTGAGCGGCGGATTCGCCGCCGATCAGCGTAGCCGCCGAATTGAGCGCTCGAATTCGAGCCTTCCTGCACCGCCGCCGTAGCGTCCTAAAGCGTAGATGCCTGCCAGCCGACGAATCTCATCTGCCAACGCAGGCCGAGCCGCCGCCGCACGCTCGGCGTAGCTCAGCGGACCTTCATTGATGGCACGGGTCGGAGCACCCAGTCGCTCGAGTTTTAGACACAGCCGCTGCCAAGCACGCGCCCAAGGATCACGGTGGCGCGCTGGTCGCCGCAGCCACAGGGCCAGCGCCAGCAGCATGAGTCCGAGGAAAACAAAGCTGACGAGCAGCAGCACGCGCCCGCGCACGCGGCCCAGACCTAGCCAAGTCAGCCAGGCGATTTGGGATTCTTCATCAAAGCTGATCACCGTTTTGTACCAGTCATACTCCACGCTGTCCCACCACAGGCGTAGTGACTGCGCGCTCTGCCACCACAGGCTGTTACGCTGGCGCTCCAGTTCTTCCTCACCACCGAGCAGCAGGGTGCGCAGATCTAAATCCATACGCGCAGGAACCAGTGCGGCGGTGGGATCGACACGAGTCCAGCCGGTGCCCTCCAGCCAAAGTTCGGTCCAAGCATGAGCGTCAGATTGCTTCACGATCATGTAGCCACCGCGAGTGGTCCACTCACCACCGATGTAGCCGATCACGATTCGAGAGGGAACACCGGCGGCACGCATCAGCGTGGCAAAGGCTGCGCTAAAATGCTCACAGAAACCAATGCGCCGCTCGAAAAGAAATTCATCGAGCGCGCCCGGTCCCTCATAGGTGCCAGGCTCTAGCGTGTATTGAAAACGCTGCTTCCGCAGAAGGTCCACCGCTGCTTGCGCGATCTGCACGTCGTTCTTAGCACCCTGTTTAAATTGCTGCGCCAACTCACGCACTCGCGGGGAAAGATTTTCTGGCAGTCGCAGTGCGGCGCGGCGCTGAGAGTCGGAGATCTCACTGCTTTCCTGGGTCAGACGTGAGATCACTTCGATCCGGTAGAGGCTATTCACAGGCTCATCCGACATCAGCAGATCATTCATCTCCGGCCTTATCGAGCGGCCCTCGGCCTTGGCACTCACAGGCACGTCCAAGCATGGCAACCATTGCTGACCATGCGGCTCCAGAGCGATCAATTGTCGCATATCTCCAGGTTGTTTTTTCCGCTCACGGGCGTCACCAGCGGCGTTCAACCAACCGCGCTCCCAGCTCAATCCATCACATTCCCACAGCACCACACAGCGCCAGTAGCGGTTTTCATTTGGCGGCGGCTCAGTGTCGGGAAACTCAGCTCGAAACGCCACCGCATCACTCTTGGCGATACTGGAGATCAGACCGGGAGCCATCGACCCTGAGATGCCCGTTTTATGCCCACGATGCGTGCCGAAGCGTGAGAGGAACTCCAAGCTGCCGCGCGGAAAAATGAAGAACAGCGCCACCGCGACGGGCAGCGCTTGCGCGAGCATGGTGCCGGTCAATCTCAGCGCTGGCTGAAAGCCCAGACTGCCCCGGCGAAAGCGCACCATGCAGACGGCGATGCCCGCAAACACACCCAGCGCCCACAGTGAGCGGCTCAGTGTTTGCTCCGAGAGCAATCCGCACAGACAAAGAAACCAACCCACCATGCCGAGCACCTGGAAATCATGCGGCGTGCGCGACTCCAGAAGCTTGGCTCCGAGAAGCACGATGAGCACGGCGATGCCGCCCGTCATGCTGAAGACACTGCCCTGAATGAGCTGAATCATCAGCGCTCCCAGACTGAGCACGAGAACTGGAACCCATAGCCCTAAGGGCCGCCGCAAAAGTAGCCGCCATGCGATGCAACCTGCCAACAACATGAGCGTGTAAACGGAAGCGAAGTCCAAGAGCGGTACCGCCACGAGGGCCAACATCCCGCACATGCCGAGTAAAGATCCGCGTGGCAGATGGGCGCTGTGCTCGTGGCCGGGCGGCAGACGCTTTGATTTCTTTTTTGTTTCCTGCGTCTGCGCCGCGCTGATGGCAGAACCCTCGGCGAGTGCATCCAGACACTTCTGAGCATGGGCCGCGCCGAGGTTCACTTTGATCGTCACGTCAGGCAGCCGCAGCGCATAGGGCGTACCGGTGGCTTCACATTGCTCGATCCAGCGCGCCATCTGCCCAGCGCGCTCTGACTCCGGCAGATCGAGCTGATCCCAGTCCAGCGTCACCGCACTGCCTGCACCCGCCGCCCATTGTTTCACCAGCAACGGGCGACCACGCGCCACCGCACGCCAGTCCACATGGCGCAGTGAGTCACCCGGCTGCCATTCACGCATTCCTGCAAAGTCATCGCCCTCGCCTCCAGGCCGCCCACCCGCATGAGTCACGGAGACGCTTTCTGCTGCCAAAGTAAGATCTGGTGGAGGCAGCGGCAGCGCTCCCTGCGGACGCGGGTGAATGCGCCGCGCGCCCACGATTTCCACCTCACGCTCAGCACTAAAAAGCCCCAGCGGATAGTTGCTACGAATCCGCACATGCACCGACTCCTGCACGCCCGCTTCCGGCATCTGGATCGGCACGGAAAGCCGCGCGCTGCTGCCACTTTCGATCTGTTCGACGAAGCTCCATCTGCCACCACCACCGACGACGAGCACCTCCAACCCGCACGCACTTTCACCCGCCGTCGCACGGATTTCGAGTGGCAGCTTCCCCATCGCCCCGGCCTGCGCGCTGGCCATGCGGCCTGCGGTCACGATGAGTCCGCGTAAATTTTCGCGCGCACGCAGCCAAGACATCGCCGCAAGCACCGCCGTGATAAAACAGAGCAGGTAGGCCGCACCGTTATTCTGCACCGCCCCCGCGTAGCCCATCGCCAGCACGATACCGATGAGCGAGATCGTGTGCAGATTCCACCGCACGCGGATCGCGGAGAAATGACGAAAACCGAATGACAAATAACGAATGGCCCGAGCCCACAGACTCAGACCCGAAGAGTCCCGCATTTCTTTTTCGTCATTCGTCATTCGTCATTCGTCATTCGTCATTTTCATGGCACCACAGTTTCCGCGAGCAAAGTCTCCGCCGCGCCCAGATCACCGGCGAGCCTGTGCCCCATCACAGACAATCCCACCGCTTGCACATCCTCAGGCAAAACCATCGCGCGGCCATCCATCAGCGCCCATGCGCGCGCTGCGGCCAGCAGGGCCAACCCAGCGCGAGGTGAAAGGCCGTGTCCACTCGCTCGGCTGGCTGCCAGCAGGTCCTGCAAATAGTCGAGCAGCGCTGGGGACACATGCACCAGCCGCGCCTGCTTTTGCATCTGCTCCAGCTCTGCCCACGACATCACGGGTGCCATATCTCGCAGCACTTCACGCCGGTCCTGACCCTGAAGCATCTGACGCTCTGAACCACGATCAGGCACGCCCAAAGCCAGGCGCATGAGGAAGCGATCAAGCTGTGACTCCGGCAGCATGAAGGTGCCGATTTGCGTCGATGGATTCTGAGTGGCGATGACAAAGAACGGCACAGGCAACGCATGCGGCGTGCCATCGCATGTCACCTTTCCCTCCTCCATCGCTTCGAGCAGAGCTGATTGAGTCTTCGGTGTCGCACGATTGATCTCATCTGCCAGCAGCACCTGAGTAAAAACCGGCCCAGGATGAAAACTAAAGCCACCCGTTTCACGCACATAGATCGACGCGCCCAAGATGTCCGCCGGCAACAGATCACTGGTGAACTGAACGCGCCTAAATTGCAGCCCGAGTGCCTGCGCCAGAGCCTGAGACAGCAGCGTCTTACCCACGCCCGGCTGATCCTCAAAAAGCAAATGTCCACGTGCAAGTAGGCATGTCACCGCCAGTCTCACGACCTGTGTTTTCCCGAGAATGATCTGCGAAAGCGCCGCTGTCAGCATTTGCAAACGTTGAGCCGAGGCCGCTGCATCAGCAGCCGTGAGAGTGAGATCGGTGGGGGAAACGGGGCGTGAGGACACAGAGGTACTTTCGCCACACACAGCGCTTCCCGGCAAGCACGGACTTCGTTGAAATGAAGATGTCTGTGCAAACGCAGCGTCGTTTGATCAGACACCACCGAAAAAGTCTTGGAAAGTCCCGCCTTCAATTAAGTCGCCGACTTGTTTCTCAAAGTCTGCTAAGGTCTAAGCGCCACTACCATCAGGATCACTTTTTGGAAGACATGATTGGCAAACGATGCGTGAACAAGGGAAATGAACCCACGAAGTACATCCATGACTACTGTTGTTATCATTCGAGCTGCCAACCCATGGAATAAGTGCTTCGCACTTGCCTTTGCTTGTCTATTTTGCGTTTGCTGTCACAAAGATCCCCGGAGCTCGTCCAAAGAGGAGTTATTGCTGGTTCCTATGGGTTACTGGAAACAGTTCAAGACCATCTCTGTAGAAGAGCAGCGGAAAATTGAATCTACTTTGAACGTCATTCCAGGAATGATTTCACCGGAGCTGTCGCTTACACTCCGGCAAGTCGTAGGACACATAAACAAGCGGCTAACCGACGAACATCTCGAATGGCGTGTATTCATTGAGATTCGTGGAATTCAAGACAGTGCCACAACTAACCTGAATGACCCGTTCAAAGGTGCTGCCCCAGTAATGCCAGTAGAGTACTTGGATGCCCCAATCACAACCCTTCAAGGCAAGCAGTTGACCACAGATGAGCTGGTTAACGCTACCTCAACTATGTCGATCCAACGTCTAATCGATTGGGCCGCGAGCACCCATAATTTGACGATCTTGTGGCTATCGAATAAGAGAATCATTCTTGTAAACCACGTTGCCTAGCAAAGTGAGGTGGCAGGGTCAGCAGTTGATAATTGACAGAGCAACCCCAGTGGCTCGCATAGCTCACCAGCTCCGCACCGTTGCCAGCCGTGAAGATGCTCCGCCCGCTCCCGCCCCCGCCGCAAAACGCAGTGCTCGTCATCCTCGCTGCTCCGCACCCAAAGCGGTAACCACGATACAATAGCAGGGGTCGGGTGATTCATATTGCGAGATTCCAGTTTTTAGAACCTAGCCGTTATAAATGAACCCCACGAGCCAACCAATGGCATCGGATGTGGCGCCCCATTTGAAAAAATGAAACCTGGGCAGCCATGTTTTGAGCGTGAATCTTTCCGCTTCCCCAATCGTCATTCCCGCGCATTCTCCGACATGCTCCACTCGGAGTACTCATGGAAGCCGTCAATATTCAATTTGCCCCCGAGACTGGGACTGAGGAGGAGTGGAATGAGGCGTATGCACGCCTCGCCGACTACTTCCGTTCCTACCAACTGCACAACCGTATCCGGCGCACGCAGCTCATTCTCGAAACGCTGCGCCGTGCGGCGGCTGCTCACAAGCTGGATACAAAACGCACGCCAACGGCGCACAGCATCGAAGAGGCGCGGCGCATGTTGAAGGAATGGCTGGGCGCTATTTACAGCGATATGAATCTCAATGAGTCGCAGCTCGAAGCGGCTGGTAGGTTGGGCTTTCACCTCAGCGGTGGGCCTGCACGTTGGCCGAATTTTTTCCTCGATAAAGATAATCTGTCCCAAGAAATGATGGAGGCTATGCGCTCCGCCATTCGAGCCTCTGGTCCGGGAATGCAGGTCAGCAAGATGACGCCGCGTGATATGGATCTGGGCATCGTTTCTGAAGTGGCTGAGGACACTTTTGACCGACTGGGTCGCCACCCAATCCTACGCTACGCCATCCTCATCAGCATCGTCGGCGCGGTGCTGGGTTATCTTTACCTATTACTGAGATGAGTGTCATCGGAGCACAGACGGCAAATATCAACGCCACAGCCGGGATGCCGCCACCGCGGATCGCTCGGATGCGGCGTGCCACGTTCTTTTCCTTTGTCGGCCTGGGGACCATCGTCGGCACTTGGCTGATGTATGCCTTCCTTTCAGAGCATGGGATGCGCTGGTCGGAGTGGGCGCTGCTGGCGGTGTTTCTGCCGCTCTATTACCAACTCAATGTGGGCTTCTGGACCGCACTCTTTGGTGTGTGGCTGATGAATCGGCCCAAGCCTGATGCGCTAAATTTATGGCGCACGCTGAAGCCTGAAGATCACGACGCCGAGATCACGGCCAGCACGGCGATCATCATGCCTGTCTTCAATGAAGACGTGACGCGTGTGTTCGAGGGCCTGCGTGCGATCTACCTTTCTCTGGAGCAAACGGGCCACTCGAAGAACTTCGACTTTTTCATTCTGAGTGATTCAAATCAAACGAGCCAGTGGATCGAAGAAGAGACAGCCTGGCTCGAACTCTGCCGTCAGCTCAATGCCTTTGGCCGCATTTTTTACCGCAAGCGCCGTAAGCCGATCAACCGCAAGAGCGGCAACGTCAGCGACTTCTGCCGCCGTTGGGGCAAGCGCTACCGCTACATGCTCGTGCTGGATGCTGACAGCCTCATGTCCGGTAATTTGATCACCAGCATGGCGCGTATCATGGAGAAGAATCCCGGCATCGGCATTCTACAAACTTTCCCCAAACAGATCGGCGCGGAGACACTGCTCGGCCGTGTGATGCAATTTGCCCAAGCTCTCTATGGCCCGCCGTTCATGGCAGGACTGGACTACTGGCAGTGCGGCGAGGCAAACTTCTGGGGCCACAATGCGATTGTCCGACTGGAGCCCTTCATCAAATTCTGCGCGCTGCCGCCGCTGCCTGGCAAGGAGCCCTTTGGCGGGCACATCCTCAGCCATGACTTTGTCGAAGCGGCCCTGATGCGCAAAGCTGGTTATGCCGTGAGACTACTCAATACCAATCGTGGCAGCTATGAAGAAGGTCCGCCCACGCTTGTGGACATGCTCAAGCGTGACCGCCGCTGGTGTCAGGGAAACATGCAGCACTTCTGGCTGCTCTTTGCCAAAGGCTGGCACCCGATGAGTCGGGTGAATTTTGCCCACGGCATCCTCAGTTACGCGAGCAGTCTGCTGTGGTTCTTGTTCCTCGTTTTCTCGACCTTCCTAGCCGCTACGCCGCTGCCGCATGTGGATGCACAAGCGGTGCGCGCTGAGCAGATTTTACTCGGCGTCACGGCCATGCTCATCTTCCTTCCGAAGCTGACCATCCTGCTGGATGAAATCATTACTGGTCGCTTATTCAAGCCGCTGAAACTGCGCCTGCTTACCTTCATCAGCAGTATGGCGGACACCGTGGTCTTCACGTTGATGGCACCGGTGCTCATGATTTTTCACTCCCAGTTCGTTGTGTACACGGTTCTGGGAAAAGGCGTGCGCTGGGTCACTCAACGCCGCAAACTAGATGGTGGCGTGGACTGGGCTGAGGTGTTTTTCACCTTTTGGGGCGTGAGCATTATCGCTGTCATCTGGGGCACCATCGGCTGGTTTGTCTCCCACAGTTTCTTCCTTTGGTTTTGCCCAATCCTCGTCTCGCTTCTGCTAGCTATCCCCGTGGCAATCATGGTATCCGGCAGGCGCTCAGGCTTGCGTTTCGGGCTCTTCCTCACGCCTGAGGAAACTGATCCGCCGAGTGTGCTAGCGATGATGAATGACAACCTGACTGAGATCAAAGGCCGCATCCACCTTCCTCCCGAACTCGAAAAACATCACGGACTGTTGCAGGTCTGTCTGGACCCGTATGTGAATGGTCTGCATGTCAGTCTGCTGCGTCGCCGCAAGAGCATCGACGTCTCACGCTCTTACCTTGATGAAATCGCCAAGCGTCTCATCCAACAAGGTCCACAGGCGCTCAACGCCCAAGAAATCAAGGCCATGATCCACGATACGGAAACGGTGACCGATCTGCATTATCGCCTCTGGTCTGCGCGTGATCACGAGCTGGCAGCTTTTTGGGCAACCGCTATCCGACAGTACAATCTCGCCGCCAGCAGTCCCTTTACACACACTCTTGCGCAGCGTGAGCCGGCCTGATTTCTCCAGCTCATTTGTTTTCTGTTAGGTGGAAACTGTCACACTTGTGCGTAGTCTGGCTACCAACAAAGTTCATCCCCACCATGGAAAACTCGCCGCCAAAATCGATCGAAAAGGTCACCAATATCACGCTGCCAGTGAATCCATCAACGACGGGTGGTATGCACACGGACAGCGGCATCGACTTTGACCAGACCATCGTGGTCAAAGTGCCCGGCTCCGGCATGACGGTTTTTAATCGCTACAAGCTCCAGCGCATCTTGGGCCGCGGCGGCATGGGCGTGGTGTGGCTGGCGGACGATTTAAAACTGGAGCGTCCTGTGGCACTGAAGTTTCTACCCAGCCTCATCGGACTCGATCCAGCCGCCGTGAAGGAACTCAAAATCGAGACGCGGCGCGGGCTGGAGCTTTCCCACCCGCACATTGTCCGCATCTACGACTTCGTCGATGATGAGGATGCGGCAGCGATCTCCATGGAGTTTGTGGATGGTAAGACGCTCTCCGAAATACGGATGAGTGAAGACAGTGGCGTCTTCTCCACTGAGGCCATTTCGCGTTGGCTTCTCGGCATCTGTGACGCGCTTGATTACGCCCACTTTCAAAGGAAGCTAGTCCATCGCGACTTGAAGCCAGCCAACATGATGATCGCTGGCACAGACATGGTGGCCAAGATCGCCGACTTCGGCATTGCCCGCAGTCTATCAGACACGATGAGCCGCCTCTCTGCGGCCAACATGGGGACCAGCGGCACGCTACCTTACATGAGTCCGCAGCAGGCCATGGGAGAGCGCCCAGTGCCGACGGATGATGTCTATTCTCTCGGAGCCACGCTCTTTGAACTACTGGCCGGGAAGCCGCCTTTTTACCGAGGAGACCTGCCCATGCAAATCCAGTCCAAGATCGCCCCAAGCATCATGGAGCATCGCCAGGAACTGGAAATCAAGGCCACCGAAATCGTGCCTAAACTCTGGGAAGATGCCATCGCCGCGTGTCTAAATAAAGACCCCCATTTGCGCCCATCCTGTGCCGGAGAGCTGGCTGAAATGCTTGGACTGAAGCCAAGCACATCAAGCGCACGCACAGTGCCACTTACGGCAGCGACAACTGCGAAGACGACCAAACAAACGCCACCCTGGCTCGCGATTGCCGCAGCCGTGGCAGTAGTCGGCGGTGGTGCGGCTTGGTATCTGAATAATCAGAAAACACCGCCAACCAAAGATATCGCAAAGACCGCCGTAGCTGAAGTCGGTACGACCAAACCAGCGCCGAAAAAAATCCCCGCCCCACAGGCAGCGGTAGAGGCCAAAGCAGTACCAAAACCTGAAACAGCCAAGCCCGCTGCCATGACCGTTGCGGCAGCGCCTGTTCCTGTTCCTGCTCCTGCCCCCACGGCCATGCCAGCGCCAAATCCAGTCGTGCCGCCAACGGTCGTGGCTGCGGCATCAGGAGTCGTCATGCCGATACCAGCAGCACCGAGCGCTGCCACGATTCCCGCCGTCCCACTATCGAGCACGGCTCTCGTGCCGCTACCCGGTGCAGCAGCCATGCCACCACCTGACATCGTCACCTTCCCCCTGCCCGCAGGCACGGTCCTCTCCCCTGAAGTCGCCGCCCAAATTAAAACGCAGCCGCTTGTCACTGATCCGCCCACAGGGTTCTGGACGGTCGATCAAATGTTCCCCACACCACCGTTTGCCAGCTACTCAGCCACGGGTAAGCGCTACTTACTTTTCCGCACCCAAACCTTGCTCAAGGAGAAAGGCCTCTACAGCTCTACTATTGATGGCAAAGAGGGCAAAGGCACCCACACGGGCATCCAAGTCTTCCAGGCCAAGAGTGGCCTGCGTGCCACCGGGATGCTCGATGTGCCAACGCTGGCAGCACTCCAACTTTCCACGGAGATCGACAATCCCGCTTGGTCGCCACCTTCAGAATCACGTAGTTCCGGGCGCTCTTCAAATAGCAGTCGTCAGCCGAAAGATGAGCCAAACTTTTTTGAGCGCACTGGCGGTAAAATCAAAGGCCTCTTCAGCAAGTAGGCCGGAAAATAAAACATCCTGCCCGATCACTCAGGCAGGATGCTTTTTGGAAACGAAACAATTGCGGGCTATTTGCGGCCCTTGGCCTTCTTCGCTGGAGCTGCTTTCTTGGCAGGAGCAGCCTTCTTCCCCGCCTTCTTAGCTAAAGCAGCAATTTTATCGGCCTTCTTCATCCGGGTAAGTTTCACAGCTTTACCGGCTTTTTTCTTCGGCTTATCAGCAAGCGGCACCTTGGCCTTGATGATACCAGCGACACCACCTTCACGCTTCAAGCGCTCAAGGAGCAGATCTTCACGGAAGGTGATTGCCTCGGCCAGCACCTTATCGTGGTCTTCTTTGGTGTAGCGATACACACGTGAAACAGTCTTACCTTTTTCAGCGCGAACAGACACGGCGATCAAGCGTGTGGTTTTGCCTTTGGCTGTCTTGTATTTGCGGTAGGAGATACCGACATGGCCACTCTTGTTTTTAGCGTTCGTGGTGTGAGCGATTCGGCTCGCTTCAAGGGGCGGCATTTCGGCAAGCATCGCGTCACGGTAAGCGCGCGCCTTCTTTTGTGAACCTTTGATCCCGCCAAAGAGGCTGTCAGAAAAGTGCTTGGTGTGCAGAGAACCATCGCGTGAAATACAGACTTGGAAGCCGTGTGTTTGCTTGATCGCATCCGGACGGGTGTCGATACGCTTAATGTTACGTTCAGAGAGAGGGTTGGATCGGCGGCGCATAGGTTTGTTGTTACGAAAGAGCGTGAATAGTGGATGTGTCAGGAATGTGCGCAACCTGAAAGTGTAGTTCTAACCACATGATCAGAAATGGCGTTGGTTAGTGCCCATTTCCAGTCATAACGTTCATTGCTCTTCTGCAGCTAATCGCGCAGCCTCACGTTTGAGGATGCGTCCTACACGATGCTTGGCCAGGTACACCTGCGCCGCATTCACGCCGAGTTCTTTTTTCACTCGTTCGGGCGACCAGCCTTTCAGGACGTAGCAAGAAAAAATCTGAAATTGGCGAGGCGATACCTGCGTGCGGACGCGCCGCAGGGCGATGTCCATGACCTTGTCCTGCCATTCCTTATCCCAGAGCTTTTCCAGCGCCATCCCGTTCGGATCAGCGCAGCGGTCGATCGGTGCCGTGCGGCGTTCGTCGGTTTCATCCGCATACAGATTCGCCTCGCGGCTCTGCTGCTTCTTGCGGCGGCGGAACTGATCCAGGATGCGCCAGCGCGCCTGATTGAGCAGGAAGGATTTAAAAGAGCCCAGGCTCGTGTCGAACTTCTTCTTTTGCAGGTTCTTCGCCACGCCGATGAAGGTCTCCTGCACCACATCACTCGCCTCGTCATCACTTAGGCCGGATTTGCGTGCGACGTGGAAAACAAAGCCGGAATAGGTCCGGTAAAATTCATCCCAGCTCGACCAGTCGGACCAGTTGTCCAAGCGCTCGATCAAGGTCTTGCGTGTCGGGATGCCGCCTGAGGCCTCCTTCACGATGTCTTCCGGGATGTCTTTGGGGATGTCGTCCTCCATGGGGCGTGCAGTCTATGAGATGGCTTGGTCGTGGCAAGGGGAGAAATGTCAGGTCACTTCTCCGCCAGGAGGAATTTCTTCGCCGCTTCCAATTCCGCCTTTTGCTCCGCCGGCAGCTCGGGGTATTTCAACTTCATGCTCTGCATCTCATGCAGGATCGCCGCGCTCACGATGAGCCGCATGTTCTTCTTGTCGTCTGCCGGGACGACATACCAGGGGCAGTCTTCTGTACCCGTGGTGCAGATCGCGTCCTCATAGGCGTGCTGATATTCTTTCCAGAAACCACGCTCCTTCACATCGCCCTCCTCGAACTTCCAGTTCTTGCTCGGCGTGTCGATCCGCGCCAGGAAGCGCTTCTTCTGCTCCTCCTTCGACACATGGAGAAAGAACTTCACGATGCGGATGCCATTGCGGTGGCTGTAGGCCTCAAAGTTGCGGATGTCCTTCAGCCGATCTGCAAAAAGCTTATCCACATTCTTCGTCGTCTTCGCCGGCAGTCTTTGGATCTTCGTCACGATCTCCGGATGCACCCGGCAGACCAGCACTTCCTCATAGTAGCTGCGATTGAAAATGCCGATCCGTCCGCGCGGCGGCATCACTCTGGAAGTGCGCCAGAGAAAATCATGATCGAGTTCATTATCCGTGGGTCGCTTGAAAGCATAACACTCCACGCCCTGCGTATTCACCCCGCTCATCACATGCTTGATCGTGCTGTCCTTCCCTGCCGCATCCATCGCCTGAAAAATCAGCAGCAGTCCCTGCCGATCCTGCGCATACATCTTCTGCTGCAAGTCATCGATCTCGATTCTGAATTGACCGATCAGCTCCTCATAGTGTGCATCATCGCGGTAAAATTTGTTCCCCTTCGTCTTCGCCTTCGCGATGCGGAAAGGTTTGCCATCAGGCACACGGAAGTCGTCGAGTTCGATCTTGAGTTTCATGAGAGATAAAGAATGCCCCGCATCGTGCAGGATAGCAGCCATTCATGAAACACATTTCGTCCATGAAGTGGTGACGATAGTCTGAAAGCTTCCTCAATAAAAACTGCCAAAGACCGGAGGAATCTCACGCACAACCGTCCGCAGGCTCATGCCTTGGCGGCGAAATTCTTCATCAAGCGCACGGTCTTCTGTGGCAGGTGAGGCTAGAACACGCTCCACATGAGGTCGATAGGTTTCAGCGAACCGCTCCCGGTGTGGATGCCGCTCGTCCTCCCAGTGCGCGAGCAACCGCTGCCTGGCGCCCGGGCGCTTCCATAGCAGACGACCATAGTACAGTCGGCTGACATCATGAATAGCCGTGTAAGGGCCAAGGACCGGATGTTGGATGGTAGTCATGAAGCGCGAGAGCCTACACTAGGCCTAACTCCTCTGCATACTTCTTGTGAGCCAGATCCCGGGCTTCGCCGCGCTTCATTTTCGCGGTGATCAGATCCGTCGCAGATGGTACGGTCACCGTCAGATGGCTGTAAATTTGGCAAGGCGCACGCTCTTCCCAGTCAGCAGGAAACTCACGCAACACGTCAGGCGGCATCAGATTCACATGCCAGCCATGCGTCTGCTCAAACTCGCTGCCGATCAATGCGTCATAAGCCAGCTCAGCCACGGCATCGCTGTCCGTCACCGGGTCCACATCCATGCTGTTCTCCGGCAATGGGTCATCCCGGCCGATTCGGGCCGCGTGCCAAAGCAGTCCCGCAGAGCCGATGAGAATCATCGAGGCGGGTTCTTGCAACTTGGCTCCCCACTCATGGAGCCAGTCAGTCACCTGATGCGGATGGCGGAGTTCTCGTCTGGGCATGGAGCGAGGCTAAAACAAAAAGGAGGCTGTTGCCAGCCTCCTTTGGGGAGTTTTGCGTCTGAAACAAAGCCTACCTGTTGAATGTTGGTAAAGATGTCGAGGCTGTCTGCGGTGAGTCGAAGAGAGCATTTTGGTGAAACAAGGTGGCTTTTCAGATGTATCGGGAAGTCTCGAGGTCTCTAATCTCTGTCCACGGAATCGTAGCCTTCAGTTCAACCAATCTCTGTTGGATTTCCTGTCCTTTTGCTCCTTATAAAGACCAGTCATGAGCCAAGCACTCACACAGGCCATTCTCAGACGAATCATCCGCGAAGCCGTGAGCACACCTGATCACGAAGGGAAGGCCGGAGAGTTGCGTTACGGGCGTATCTTAAACTGGATCGGTTGGGCAGGTGTCGTGTTTTTTTTGGGCGCGTCAGTCTTGTGCCTCCTGACCGCAGACCCAGAGGAAAGAATACAGCTAGCAGCCTGCTTCGGACTCTTTTCTCTGCTGGGTTTCGTACTGCTCGCAGAGGCTTATGTCGTGTGCATCAAATATGACGAGGTAGGAATCTACACCCGATCACCTTGGCGGCGCAGTCGCCGCATTTCTTGGCAAGAGGTAGTTTCCTGCGACTATTCAGAGGTCAGCCAGTGGTATCGTATTCGGACCCGTAGCCAAGGTATTGTTCGTGTTTCTATCATGTTGAACGGTGTTGCTGGACTCCTGCGCGCGTTACCCTGCGAACATCCTTCCTACCCGCCCGTATCCGCTTCAGGTAGCTCCGTTTACGGACTTGAGAAGACAGAGATTCTCGTGCCCGGCAAGCCCATCCAGATCAACCAAAAGCCTGCCAAAGTGTTCTGCTGGCTATTCGTTGCCGTTGGTCTTTCTGTCCTAGTTTGGTATCCCCAGGCTGAACTTCCACGCCGGGAGGACTACCGAGAAGTCGAGGGCAAAGTGACTGAGATCAAAAGCAAGCCAGGCAGCAAGGGAAGCATGCAATTAAAGCTCCGCGTCGTAGAGGCACCAGCTCTTCTAGCCTGCTCAGCCCGCAAAGAGAACATCGAAGCTCTCCTGCGTGTGCTGAAAGTTGGAGATGTAGTTACGGCCCTAGCTCATAAGGATGACCTTGAACACCCGAGGCAACCTTGGCTGGCCTCCGAACCGCAGATATGGATGGTCGGCCTGCGCGGAAAACGCTGGGAGTTTTTGAAGTTTGAAAACCATATCGCCTCAGAAAAGCGGGATATAGCCATGCTGCCATGGTGTGGCGTCGGCTTTATCCTCTTCGGCCTCGGTATTCGTTGGCAGATTGCACGGGCAACGAAGAAACTTAACCAAGTATCTTCCGTGAATCCACAGGTGGAAGTTTGATCGGCAAAAGCTTAAAGGTTTTCGCAGGAGAGATTTGGGATGATGAAGAGAATAATCACACCAGTGCTCTCATGGTGTGTCTTGCGCGAGGTCGATGTCGAACATTACCGGACACGATGCGGATCACTTCAAAAACAACTGGTAGTAGCTTCTCAATGAAGAACTGCCTCCGCAGCTGCTTGCCGGTGACTTCACGTTGCAGGCCCAGTTTCCCAGATCGGCGAGCAGGCGAACTCATGAAAGGTGCATGATTCTTGTTTTAGCAAACTCGTAAAATAAAGAAGCGGCATTTTCTTTATTTTAACAGGCCCGCTAAATAAGAAAGGAGGCTGTTGCCAGCCTCCTTTGGGGAGTTTGAGGTAGAAGCCGGGCTGGAAAACCCGGCCTGCACTCATGCCAGCGCTTTCGCGACAGCGTCGGCGGTGATGCCGAGTTCTTTGAAGACGGTGTTGCCGGGGGCGCTGATGCCGAAGCGGTCGATGCCGATGATCTGGCCCTGGGTGCCGACGTATTTCCACCAGAGACCGGAGACACCAGCTTCGATGGCGACGCGTTTGGTGCAGGCGGCAGGGAGGACGGACTCGCGATAGGCAGCGTCTTGACGATCAAAGCGCTCGAAGCAGGGCAGGCTGACGACACGGACGCCGGGCTTACCTTTGGCGCCTTCGACAGCCCATTGAACTTCAGATCCGGTGGCGATGACGATGGCTTCCAGTGGAGCGGTTTCCTTCACGAGAACATAACCACCTTTGAGTGTGCCTTGACGACGGGTCGCAGCGCTGGCTCCACCTTGATGAGGCAGATCCTGACGACTGAGGGCGAGGAGTGTAGGGCCATCAGCACGGCTGAAAGCGGCGGCAAAGGCGGCTGCGGCTTCTTCGGCATCGCCAGGGCGGATGACGTCGAGGTTCGGGATGACGCGGAGACCGCTGACGGTTTCGACAGGCTGATGAGTCGGGCCGTCTTCACCGACGCCGACAGAGTCGTGCGTGAAGATGTAAGTCACGGGCAGCTTAGCCAATGCGGCGAGGCGGATGCTCGGGCGGCAGTAGTCGGCAAAGACGAGGAAGGTGGCGCAGCTTCCGAGGAAGAGGCCGTCATAGGCGATGCCGTTGCAAATAGCGCCCATGGCGTGCTCGCGGATGCCGAACCAAATGTTGCGGCCTGTGCGGTTGCTGGCGCTAAAATCACCACCACCGGTGATGTAGTTCTTCGTGGAGCCAAAAAGATCGGCGCTGCCGGTGATGAGATTTGGCACGGCTTTCGCCAGATGATTGAGGATCTCGCCACCGCTGTTGCGCGTGGCGGCTTTGCCTTCAGACGGATATTCAGGGATAACTTTGAGCAGGTCTTCGGCACTGAGGCTGCCGTTGCGAGCAGCATCGAGTTCAGCAGCGAGAGCGGCATTGGCGGTGCTCCAGGCGGTGAAGGTTTTGTTCCACTCGGCATGAGTAGCAGCGCGCTTGGCTTTGAGTTCAGCGAAGTAGGCTTTCACTTCATCGCTCACATAGAAATGCGTGCCTTCGGGGATGCCGAGACCTTTCTTGGCGGCATCAACAAACTTAGCGCCGCCTTCACCGTGGCCCTTGGCGGTGCCTGCGACTTCGGGGATGCCTTTGCCGATGATCGTTTTCGCGATGATGATCGTGGGCTTGCCATTGTCGCTCTTCTTAGCGGTAGCGACAGCGGCGCTCACGGCGTCGAGATCATGACCGTCGATGGTCACCGCATTCCAACCAATGGCCGTATAGATCGCCTGAGTATCTTCGCTCTGAGTGAGCTTTGCCATGGCGTCCAAAGTCACATCATTGGAGTCATAGATAACGATCAGATTATCGAGCTGATTGTGCGCGGCAAAAGCCACGGCTTCGCGAGCCACACCTTCCTGGAGACAGCCATCACCGGCAAGGGCGATGATATGATTGTCGATGATCTTGTGATCGGCGGTGTTGTACTTAGCGGCGGCCATTTTTCCAGAGAGTGCATAACCAACGGCATTGCCGATGCCCTGTCCGAGTGGGCCGGTGGTGGACTCCACGCCTGGGGTTTCACGGAACTCGGGGTGACCCGGAGTGATGGAATGCAGCACGCGGAAATTTGAAACGTCATCAATCGTCACGGCATAGCCGCTGAGGTGCAGCCAGGAGTAGATGAACATGGAGCCGTGCCCTGCACTCAGAATGAAACGGTCGCGATTCAGCCATGTCGGATCGGCAGGATCGCATTGCAGGCTTTCACCAAAAAGCACGGCACCGATTTCAGCGGAGCCTAGCGGCAGACCGAGATGGCCGGAGGAGCACTTGTGGACGGCGTCCATGGCGAGACCACGGGCTTCATTGGCGGCTTGGGCGAGGAGGGCATTATTCATGAGCAGGAGCAGGGATCTATGATTTGAATGAGGCGCAGGAGGCGGCCAGACGCAGGGGGCGTGTTCTTTACGGGAGCAGAGGTGGTTTTCAAGAAGGAAAACTGGGCTGATCGGACGTTTAATGGACATGCTGCTCCAGCCCTCCCGCCGTCGATTCCTCGAAGCCTCCGCACTTGCTTGCGGCTCTCACTTGTTCGCTCAAGTCCCTGGAGACCGCCCTAAACAGGATGCAACTGTGAAGGTTCTCAATCCGCGAGCACGCGTGCCGGTGAGCATCATCATCGACGATTCGACCTGTCTCGTGAACCTGAACAAGTTCGCCATCCCGCAGTTTGCGGCAGCACAGCCGGGTAAGTACGACCACTATCCGTGGAAAAGCTGGCCGGATGAGATCCCCGACAGCTTCGTGCGCAAATTCGCCGACTGGGCCGATGCAAACGGCGTGAAAGGCAAATACAGCATCGTACCGTTTCCGGCGTGCGTGGGCCGGCTTGATCGCGAAATCCCTGGCTGGAGCCAGCGTGAGCTTCAGGACAGCATCAAGCTCGTGCGCGAACGCATCATGCCGAATTGGGACATCCATCCCGAGATGGTCACGCACACGCGCATCATCGACATGAAGACCGGCCATCCGTATCCTGAGATCAGCCCACGCTTCATGGAAAACTGGGACTGGTGCAATGGCCGTAGCACCGACGAAATCTCGGACTACATGAGCTATGCGCTCACCATTTTGAAAAACATCGGCCTGCCATGTGAAGGCATCACCACGCCCGGTGGTTTCGGCAGCAAAGCGCGACCGCAACTCGCGCAGGCCTCGTTTGAATCATGTCGCAGCGTTTTCAATGCCGAGATCCCGCACTACTTCCGCGATCTCTATGACAAGGGCGAGCAAAGCGTGGCCCCCATCGTACAAAACGTCAGCGGACTCGATTCCGATGATCCTCGCTGCGTCGTTCACATCATTGGCTGCACGGGTGACTGGACCGGCGGCTGGAATTGCATCACGCCGACCGGTGCGGACGCTTTCATCACGGCTGACGGCAAATCCGGCCGCATGGTCGAGGTCATCCAGCGTGGCGAACCCGCGATCATCGTCTGCCACTGGACCGGCATTTACTGGAACGGTCTCGAAATCGGCTTCGAAATCTTCCGTGAGGTCGTGAAACGCCTGCACGCCACTTTCGATCACCTGCACTGGATGAAGCTCAGCGAAATCTCCCGCTACTGGGCCGCGAAGGAGCTGACCAAGATCGAATTCGATGCTGCGAAGAGTCTGGTGACACTCAAAGCACCGTTCGCGTGTGAGGAGTTCACGCTTTCCCTGCCAGTGCTCCAAGGGGCCCCCGAGGGACTCACCGAGGTCGATTCACGGCTCAAACTGAAGCCCGGCACCTGGTGCCGGGAGAAGGATGCCACGCTGGTTTGCTTCAAGATGAAGAAGGGTGTTTCGACGATCCGGTTCAAATCATGATCCTGCGTCAGTTGCTGCAGTTGTGGGCAGTCATCCATCACCGATCACCACCAAGGCTCGTGACGGGCAGCCTATGTGGTAGGCTGGATCAGGGAGTAGTTCGACGACGATGGTGCGGCCCGCTTTGGCACCGGGTTTGGACTCGAAGATGATCATGCTGCCCTCTGGCTCGATGACACGGTAGTCATCAGGGGTGGCATCACCGGCCAGACGATATTTGCAGCCGAAGTCAGCACGCTGGGAGTTCTCCAGAAGCATGTAACCTTTCGATGTGCCCTGGATGCGCGAGATATCGGCTCGAATCTGCACCACGGTTTTTTTGTCTCCCGCAATGGGCGAGCTGTTGTTCAGATAATGCTCGATGAACGCATAGCCATCCGCAGCCAGCTTCATGCTGTCTTTGCCATCCGCCGGATCGAGCCCGAACTGCACCTCCCAGAAGTCAGGCAGGCCATCTGAATCAGCATCGGCTAAAGGCGGCAGGCTGTGATAGTCAGGCCAGGCTTGAGGCAGCTCGGTTTCCTTGCCGATGACCTTACCCGTGCCGCTGCTGATTTGCCCGCCAATGCGAGAGTCCACAGTATCACGCGATGGCAGTGTAGCACCGGCGGTGCTGAGTTCCGTGTAGGCATCCACCGCCAAATGTGTGGTCACGCGCGCGACAGCATAGGGCCGCTCCATGACCAGCTTCGGCGTGAAGCTCACCTTCTTTTCATAAAGGATGCCCTTCCAGTTATCGTCGGAAGCAGCGGGGCTGCCATCCACGAAGTTGCCACTGGCATGCAGCCGTGATTCATCACTCTTTTGAAAAGTGAACCAATGCCCGCGAATCTCCGGCAGCGTGCTCGGACCGGCCTTGTAGTAGTTATTGATGAAGTTCAGCCGGATCGGGTGCCCGCCCGTGTGGGAGAAAGCTTCGATGCTGTCATAGACAATGTTGTTTCTGAAATCGACCACCACAGGCGGATCACCGCTGCCATCTCCCGCACTGCACTGCGGTGTGCGGCGGCGATGATGAGCAAAGATGCTGTGATGCATGCCCACCTGCGTATTTGAGCCAGCGCCGCCGAATAGAGAACCAAACGCATGCTGCTGCGGCGTCTGCTTCGGGTTCACATAGTCGAGGCCTTCCGCGATCAGGCAATACTGTGCATGAACGCGGTCGATGTGGCCTGACATGGTGAAGTTTTCATCCGTAGCCCACGAGGCGGATATCTGATCGAGCACGATGTCCGTGATCGGCTTGAAAGCAGCACCCGCAGGCTTTTTGCCGTTCGTCTTATCCTTCTCAGCACCTTTGAACTTCGGCTTCACATAGTCAGGATCTTTGAAATTGATCTCCACCGCATCGCCCGCATTTCCTTCCTCGATAAAGCCACACCGCACACGCAAGTGACGCACAATCACATTGCTAGCATTGATGCAGAGAGTGCCGTGTTTGATGCAGATGCCTTCTCCATGCGCGCTTTGTCCAGCGATGGTGATGTTCGGCTTCTCGATCTCCAGCTTCTTGCCATCCATGTCGATAATACCCGACACAGCAAAGACGATGATGCGGTTCGGTTCACTCACCGCTTCCGTCAGCGATCCCGGCCCGTCCTTATTCAGACTGGTGACAATATAAACCGATCCACCACGCCCCCCTGTTGCCATGGCACCCGCGCCTTCAGCTCCAGGAAAGGCAGGAATGGCGGCAATTAATCCGCTCGAAGCAGCTAACAGAAGACTCAGAATTCGCATCGCCAACTTCACTGTCCGCGAGCCGCTGATCTTTCACCCTCTTTCCCCAAAGAAGGCCAGCCTCTTGCATTCACTGCAAATGCTCCTACTCTGCGCGCCCTTTTTTCCCCAAACCAAGAACACACCAACATGAGTAACCTGAAACACGTCGCCGTCGTCGGTGCCACCGGAGCGGTGGGAGTGGAAATGCTGCGCTGCCTCGAAGAGCGCGGATTCCCCGTCGGCCAACTCACCCTTCTCGCCAGCGCCCGCAGCGCTGGCAAGACGATGAAATTCAAAGGTGAAGACGTGAGCATCAAGGAACTCACCGCCGACAGTTTCGCCGGTGTGGACATAGCTCTCTTCAGTGCCGGTGGTGGCATCTCGCGCGACTTCGCGCCGCACGCTGTGAAAGCTGGTGCTGTGGTCGTGGACAACTCCTCCTACTTCCGTCAGGACCCCACCGTCCCGCTCGTGGTGCCTGAGATCAACGCCGCTGATGTGAAAGGCCACCAGGGCATCATCGCGAACCCGAACTGCACCACTGCGATCTCGCTAATGGCATTGTATCCGCTGCACCAGGCCTTCGGCGTGAAGCGCATCATCGCCAGTAGCTATCAAGCCGTCTCCGGCACCGGCGCGCAGGCCATTGAGGAACTCGCCAAGCAGTCCCGCGAATGGGCCAGTGAAAACCGCGCTTGGGATGCTGCTAAGCTCGACTCGAAGCCGACCGTCTATCCCCACCAGATCGCCTTCAATGCCATCCCGCATGTCGATTCATTCCTCGAATCTGGTTATACGAAAGAAGAGATGAAGATGGAGAACGAAGGCCGCAAGATCATGCATCACCCGGACTTCCGCGCCTCCGTGACCTGCGTTCGCATCCCCGTCTTCCGTGCTCACAGCATCAGCATCAGCGCTGAATTTGAAAAGCCCGTCACTGTCGCTGCTGCCCGTGAAATCCTGAGCAAAGCGCCCGGCCTTGATGTGATCGACGATCCAGCTAACAAGCAGTACCCGCTCGCTCTCGACATCGCCGGTCGCGACAACTGCGCCGTCGGCCGTCTCCGCCTCGACTGCGCCCTGGACAATGGACTCTCCTTCTGGGTCGTCGGTGATCAGCTCCTCAAAGGTGCCGCGCTGAATGCGGTGCAAATCGCGGAGTGTCTGGTGTAATCCTCATTTCACAAACCTCTCAAAGTGCGCATAAGGTGACAGCCTGATGCGCACTTTGCTTTTTGCCTCAATCTTCGCCGCCAGCCTCCTCCACGCCACCGATTCGACCACACTTTTCGGCAAGGTCATGTGTGGTTATCAGGGCTGGTTTGCGACGCCGACAGATGGCTCAAATCTCGGCTGGGTGCATTACGGCTTCAATAAACCGGACCAGTGCCACATCGACCTCTGGCCGGATGTTTCGGAGCTGGATGCCGATGAGCGATTCGACACGCCGCTCAAACTCGCTGATGGCACAACGGCGCAGGTCTATAGCTCGGCGCATCCGAAGACCGTGCGGCGGCACTTCGAGTGGATGAAGGAACATGGAATCGACGGCATCTTCCTCCAGCGCTTCGGCACTGTGCTGAAAATCCAACGCCTCCGTGCGCATCACGACACTGTTTTGCAAAAGGTGCGCGACAGCGCGAAGGCGACGGGCCGCACTTGGTCGGTGATGTATGATCTCAGCGGCCTGAAGTCAGGCGAACTCGAGTCCGTGATCATGCAGGATTGGAAGCGCCTGCGCACCGAGCTGCACATCCTCGATGATCCGACCTATCAACGCCATGCGGGCAAGCCGGTCGTCGCCGTGTGGGGCATCGGCTTTAATGATGGGCGCGACTACACACTTGATGAGAGTCACGCGCTGCTGCGCTTCCTGCATGACAATCCCGAGTTCGGCAAACTCACCGTCATGGCCGGCGTGCCCTGGCATTGGCGCACTCAGGAAGGCGATGCCACACGCGATGCCAAGCTCCACGACGTGCTGCAAAGCGCCGACATCATCAGCCCTTGGTCCGTGGGTCGCTACCACTCGCCTGAGAACGCTTCGAAAATGATCAGCAAAGTTCATGAAGCCGATGCCAAGTGGTGTCGCGAGCATGATCAGGACTACCTGCCCGTCGTCTTCCCCGGCTTCAGTTGGCGCAATCTCAGCAAGATGCGCGGCGTCGATGCTCCACTGAATGCCATCCCGCGACTCGGCGGACAGTTCCTCTGGAGTCAGGCTCGCGAGCGCATCGCCGGCGGTAGCTCGATGCTCTATGTCGCCATGTTTGATGAACTGGATGAAGGCACCGCCATCTTCAAAACTACCTCCAACGCACCCATCGGCGTCGAAGGCTTCGTCACCGAGCCTCAGTTGCCGTCCGATCACTACCTCTGGCTCACCGGCACCCTGGGCCGCGCCTTGAGAAAAGAGATCCCGCTCACCTCGGAGCTTCCCAAGCGGTGAATTATCACCGAAAGCTCATCGCGAAAAATCTCTCTGAGTTCCGTTCTCTCACCTCGACCATGTTCCGCTCTCTTCTCTTTCTCTCCGCCCTCAGCCCTCTGCTAGCTGCTGACTTCCCCACTCCCTTCAATTCCGAAAAAGGCTCACCCATGCCTGCTGAGGAAGTCGCGCGGACCATGGAGCTTCCTCCGGGGTTCAAATGCCAGGTCTTCGCGGCGGAGCCGGATGTGCAGCAGCCCATCGCCATGGCTTGGGATGCGAAGGGGCGGCTCTGGGTGGCTGAAAACTACACCTATGCGGAGAACCCCGCGCGCTGGGACACGAAGCTGCGGGACCGGATCATCATCCTCGAAGACAAGGATGGCGACGGGAAGCACGACGGGCGCAAGGTCTTCTGGGATCAGGGCAGCTACCTCACCAGTGTCGAGATCGGTTACGGCGGCGCGTGGATTTTAAACAACGGCACCCTCAGCTTCATCGCCGATAAAAACGGCGACGACGTGCCCGATGGCGAGCCCGAAATCCTGCTCGATGGGTTTAACACCAAGACCATCGGCCACAACATCGTCAACGGCCTCCGCTGGGGCCCCGATGGCTGGCTCTATGGCCGCCACGGCATCACGGATACCTCCAGCGTCGGCGCACCTGGCACGCCGCAGGACAAGCGCACGAAGCTCAACTGCGCCATGTGGCGCTACCATCCCAGGGGCAAGGTTTTTGAAACCGTCGCCCATGGCGGCACGAACTCGTGGGGGCATGATTGGAATGCGGAGGGCGAGCTGTTCATGATCAACACCGTCATCGGCCACCTCTGGCACGTCATCCCGGGCGCGTATTACCGCCGCATGTTCGGCACCCATCTGAACCCCTACGTGTATGAGGTCATCGAGCAGACCGCCGACCACTTCCATTGGGACACCGGCTCCGAGAAATGGAGCGACATCCGCACCGGCATCAGCAACAAAACCCTCGAACTCGGCGGCGGTCATGCCCACGTCGGCATGTTGATCTATCAGGGAGGCACCTGGCCCAAGGAATACCACGGCGCCATGCTCACCTGCAACCTGCACGGCAACCGCATCAACATGGACAAACTCGTCCGCGAAGGCTGCGGCTACACCGGCAAGCACGCGCCCGATTTCATGAAAGCCAAAGACAAATGGTTCCGCGGCATCGACCTCCTCACCGGCCCCGATGGCAACGTCTTCGTCGCCGACTGGTCCGACACCGGCGAATGCCACGACAACGACGGCGTGCATCGGACGAGCGGGCGGATTTATAAGATCGTGTATGGGGAGCCGAAGAAGGCGGAACCAATCAATGTGGCGACGATGAAGGATGAGGAGATAGACACACTGTCGGGCAGTCCGAACAACTGGTGGAGTCGCATGGCGATTCAACAGCAGCGTGAGCGAGGCACCAAAATCAAGCCATCACGGAAACCGATGCCGTCGCTCGTTGATGCAGATAGCGAAGATGGTTTGGACCGACTCCACCTGGCATCCTCGTTGCGTTTGCAAAATTTAGAAGCCCGCTGGCCCATCGCCACGGCGTTGGCGCAGCATGAGGAAGACGCGAATGACCGGCAGCAGCCGCTCATGATCTGGTATGGCATCGAGCCCGCCGTCGCAGCGGACCCGATGAAGGGCGTGGAGTTCATCGCCAGCGCCAAGATCCCCACCGTGCGCCGACTCGTCGCCCGTCGCATCGCCGAGGACATCGAGAAGCAGCCCGCCGCCGTCGATGCGCTCGTAGCCTTGATGACGAAGGAAGCCGCTGTCCGCGAAGACATCCTCGCCGGCATGGCCGCCGGATTGGACGGCTTCAGCACGGCGAAGAAGCCGAAGGGCTGGGATGAGTTTCTGAGTACTGTAGTTCCGCCTTCAGGCGGTTCTTCGAAGGTCGCGAACACCCAGAGCCCAGAACCGGCTAAAGCCGGGACTACAATACAAACCCTCTCCCTCGTCTTCGGCAGCGGCCGTGCCGCCGACGAACTCATCGCCATCGTCAAAAACGCAGACGGCGATGCCAACGCCCGCCGCAACGCCATCACCGACGCATTCAATCAAACTCAAACTCCAACTCACACGCTCCTCATC
>CAZOVY010000047.1:0-46565 GCA_964583255.1 uncultured Prosthecobacter sp. | reverse complement strand
GCGGCGAATCTCCGCACAGCGCCGCGCCGCATCTGTGATGCACCAGAAAGCCCGGCCCCACTGCACCCCAAAGACGAGAAAGCCGCGCTCATCCGCCAGCCTCACCGCAGGCACCGGCAGCGCCCGCAATCTCGCCAGCGCCTCCAGTTCCTCCGCCGTCCCGCGCCTCATCACCGGCCACGGCTTCGCCTTGCGCTCTGGCTCGCGCCGTGTCGGCATCGGTGGCAGCTCGCGGCCTTCGCCTGTCTGCTCTCGCATCCACCGCACAGCGCCCGCCGTGTCACAGTCCAGCGCCTTCTTGATGACGTCCACCACGTCAAACGTTTCCCCCGTCGCGTGATCCTTCGCCCGCGTGCTCTCTGCGTAAACGCTGAAACTCGCGTGCCGCTCATCAGGTCGGAAGGGAGACTTGCAGCACTTCGTTGGATCTCCGGGAAGATGAAGAAGCCGCCACGCCTCATCAATCCGCAGCCGTGCCTTCAGCTCTTGAATCGAAAGCTCTCGCTTCATGGGCGTTTCTCCTTTCGCATTCTTGCTGATGCTTGCTTGAGCTTCTCAGCGTGTGGCGAAAGCATCAGTCTCAAGCGCCCAAAAAATCCGGTATCAGGATTTTCCGCGCAATCCCACAGCACCGCCAGCACCTCCCACGCTTCTGCATTTTCTTGTTCCAGCGCAATGATTCGCGCTTGAGTCTGAACGTGTGCATTGCGCAGGGACTCGATCTCGCGTCGCGCCGCCGCTGCCTTGCTATCTTCTTTCCAAAATTGCCAGTTCATCACTCGCAGCCCCCCTTTCCAGCATCGGCTTGGCCTCTCAAAAAATCGACAAGCCGTGTCTTGTCGATGAGCACCGCGCCCCGAACTCGGCCCGGCAGTCTCACCGAAATGAAGGCACTCGCCGCCTTCGCCGCAGAGACAAGGCCAGAACGGCTCAAGCCAGTGAATCGGCACCGGCCTTTCGCCGATGGCAGGCGGAGGAACTCAGCTTCGGCAATGGGCGCAGGATCAAAGCGCTGTTCCATGCCATGCGGCAGATTTCCTGCCACTGATGGACGGCTTGTAGTGATCGAAAAAGGTCCGTCCTTGGCCTGATTCGCTGATTGATGTCGCCGATGGGTTTGCATGTCGGCGATGACAATTCATGCGATCTTCAAACCTTTACTATCAAATCCCAACACACACTATTTTAGAAGGCCAAGTTCCCATACTGCCCGGCTACCAGCCGACATCCTCCCGCTTAAAGTCGCGAGGTGTCCACATTCTCCCCAAATAGCGTTCCTGAACCTCACCATCCTCCCCACGCTGTCCACTAGGCATCGTTGGGCCGTTGCTAGAGTGCCACTTGATCCCACCTTTGTGCTTTTTTGTGTGTAGTGCCATTGCCATAACATCCGCCCAAAGAAAGCCGCGCTCTTTGCCCTCTGCCCAGAACGCCTCAAACTGTAGCTGAACGAGTTCCTTCTTCCACGCTTCGAGAACATCCTCCGCCCATATCTTCGCCTGCTCATAAAGTGCTTCAGCGGTTGTTCCATCTGGCGGATTTGGGCCAGGAAGCCCCCTGTCGGAATCAGGGTCTAGTAGCAGCTTCGACTTTTCAGAATCGTTGGTAAGACAGACTGAAGCGGCAAGCCCAACAGACCTGTTGTGAGGCCGTGGAAGTTCATTCGCGCATCTTGCGAGACACTCCCATTCTTCACGATTCAGCCAAGGGTCAAAACTTCCGGTATTTTGATCAAGCCTCTTCGCCATCCAGCTATCCAAATTGTGCCAGCCCCACGCCCAGTTGAAACCAAAGCAAAGCATCTCATCAAGAGAGACATGGCGCACGATTTTGTTAATCCCTTGGCGCACTCGTGAGTCAATAACCGCCCACGCGATCTGATAGGGGCGTGTCTTTAGCTCTGCGCTCGCGGGCTGACTCGCAGCATCCAACGGTGTGAGCTGTCGCCATTCGAAGGTTCCATTCAACCCCTCGACGGATTTAGATTTAGAGGGAAGGTAGATCGTTGCTTGGTCTTTGCTGAACAGAGTCTCGAAAAGCTCCCGATATGGAGGCGGCGGCGAGGGCCTGGACGCCTCCACGAGTTCTTTGGGAGGGCGAATCCTGAAACGCTTGTAGTCCTCAATCGTTCGCTCTTTTCCTTCTGTCTCGATCTCAAGACAAGCACGCCTCAACAATCGCCATGCGTCCGGCACTGCACCATCCACATCAGGGCTTTCATTGTCTTCGGCGGCGGCGAGCTTCGCCAACTCAATCGCAAGTCGTGAAACAGTTTCTCCCGTTTTAACCAACGCTAGATCAAGTCCCATCGGCCCTATTTGCTTCTTGTCCTCAGGCATTCCGAACGGTTGGCTTTTCCGAGACTAGCGCAAGCTGCATTGTGGTTATCCTGAATCGTCCCGCTCATTGCGCACAATTAGGCAGTGACGCTGGCATTTGAGAACATCAGAGTTATCCAGCGCGGCGCGGGAGGCATGGAAAGACGAACGGCGATGATCTCCGCGAAGGCCGGGGAAGCCTCGTCCGATGGCCGCCGTTCTGGTTTCCATCCAGCCGCTTTTCTTGGGAGAGTGCATGGAAAGAAGAAAGCAGCCCGCCAGGACTCAGAGAGAAAGAAAGAGAGCTTCCCCTTTCTCTGAATCCGCTGCCCCGGCCCGTTTCACAAGCCAAGTTGTTTGCCAATGTGTTCCTTGAGCTTGGTTCCATACCACTCCTCAAAGGCGTTCACATCCTCCAGAACGTTGCCCGCAGGTGCCTCTGGCGTGGCATCAATCACGCGGTGGCACACGTCCTTAATGAGCTGAATCCACGATGGGAATTCAGGGTGAACCTTTGCTAATTCATTTTCGTCGATTCCAGCAAGTGCTGTGAGGCCGCGCTCTGCTGACTCTTGAACGCGGCCATTAAAGGTGATCATGTCATGCAACGCTAACCTTGCCGCCTGCACTCGCTCCATTGCCTCATCAGTCTGCTTTCCCCATTGCACCGCCGGTTTGCTGCTGCTGAAAAGGCGTAAAGGCCACGCCAGCCCCCGGTAGATCGAAACGATATCTCCCACATTCGAACCCGCATTTCCACCAGCCATGATTCCCGTGACGCCGTATTTTTTCACAAGATCGCCTGTGGCAAACAAAAATGCTATGCACAGATAGCCGATCCCAAGGAGCTTCAAAAGGCGCTTCATGGCATGACTCCATCATGCCTGGCTGCTCGAGTCAACTTCGGCCTTTCCAGCCCCCCCCCAATGCGAAAAAATTTTGCCCCTCAGAATGGATATGAAGGCACCACGCCATCTCGTGTCCCGCTTCCCCTCCCCCCGGCCAAAGTTATTGGCGTCATTGTCTTACCCTGTGTCTTACTTTCCCCATTCCTCCACCTTAATTCGTTGAGAATCAAGGTGGTGGAGGCGAGGGGAGTCGAACCCCTGTCCGAATGGCCATAAGCCGAAGCTTCTACATGCTTATCAGATGATTTAATCTCGGAGAGGGGCTTCCGTCTGCAGAATCCCTTTCTCCCAGCGTCCTGTTTGATCTCGCTTTCGACCCGGTCGCCCGATCAGCCAGCCAGCCTGGTAGTTGCGTCGTCAAAGCTACCAGACATTGCTTTGAAGACGTCGCGGGGCTTAGGCCGCGAGAGCTAGCTCAGAAGAGTTTGCTGTTGTTTTTTTGATTCGATTTTTTACGAGGCCAACGAATCATCCTCGGCATGCCACCCCGACCGCAGACTACCCGTCGAAACCAGGACGCCCCCAATCAGTATTGACGCCCCATGGGTCGTGTCTGGCGGGCATAAGTCAAGGGGCAGGTGGCAGTCTTGTGGACTCGTGGTGACTGGCAAGATGGTGAGGATGTTCGACAGCCCTTGCGCATTCATGGCAGCGGTTGCACGTCTTGGGGTGAAACTTCCGCACATCGTCATCTCTAAAATCATCCGCGCCCTCCATGACATCTTCGTGGACCGGCGCTATGCCGACAAGGCGGTGGAGTTCACTTTTAAACATCACCCGAAGTGGGGGAGCCGTGACCGGCGCATGTTTGCGGAGGCTATTTATGAAATCGTCCGCTACTGGCGCTGGTACTGGCATTTGGCGGGACTTCCAGATGGGGATCATGCACGGCGGGAGTGTATCGGAGATGAAGAACTCTGGCGTGTCTGGGCGGCCTATCAGGTCATGCAGGATGGCGAACTGCCGCCTTTTGACGAGCTTGTGGGCATCCGCAGGCAGGACATCATTGAGCGCTCGAAGCAGGAGGTTTCTCCAGCGGTTCGTGCGTCGCTGCCCGACTGGATGGAGGAACGACTCAGTCATGAGCTGGGTGCGGCCTGGCCTGCGATTCGCGCCACGCTGAATGTGCCCGCTAAGGTCTATCTGCGCGTGAACACACTTAAAACGGAGCGTCGTACTTTGAAGGAGCGGCTGGGGCAGGATGGTTTCATCACAGAAGCACTGAAGCCGATCCCAACTGCCTTGGAGATGCAGCAGCGCTACAATGTTTTCGGCATGGCCGCTTTCAAAGAAGGCCTATTCGAGGTGCAGGATGCGTCGTCACAACAGGTCGCGCCATTCCTGCAAGTGGAGCCGGGTATGAAGGTGATCGACGCCTGTGCTGGTGGTGGTGGCAAGACGTTGCACATCGGCGCACTGATGCAAAACAAGGGCCGAATCCTGGCTCTCGACGTGCATCAGTGGAAACTCAACGAGCTGCGCAAACGCTGCGGTCGTGCGGGTGTCGATGTGGCGGAGACGCGCTTGATTGAAAGCAGCAAGTCGATCAAGCGTCTGGCGAACTATGCTGATCGTGTGTTGCTGGATGTTCCATGCTCGGGTCTCGGCGTGCTGCGCCGAAATCCCGACGCGAAATGGAAGCTGAGTAACATCGAAATCGACCGACTCATTGTCGAGCAGCAGGACATCTTGGTGCGTTACGCTTCGATGGTAAAACCGGGCGGAAAGCTCGTTTATGCCACCTGTTCCATCTTGCCGAGTGAGAATGAGGAGCAGGTGCAAAAGTTCCTCGCAGCTCATGGTGCAGACTGGACGCTGGAGGAAGAGATGAAAATCAATCCAGCCGAAACTGGTCACGATGGCTTCTATGCGGCGCGACTCGTGCGTAAAGTGGCAGAACCCAAAGCTCATGTTCCTGAAGATTCCCAGCCTGAACCATCGACTGAATCAACGCCTGAATGAGCTTAACTCTTGTGGGCTGGGTTTAGGATTTCTGGCATCTCAAGTGCGCAGATTTCTGTTTATTTTCAGCTTGATCATCCTGGCGCATTTCGATGTCGCTCCCGCGCAGATCGCTGTGCCACTGCCAGCACGTGAACTGCGCGGATCGTGGATTGCCACGGTGCATAACATCAACTGGCCTTCGCGTCCCGGACTGACGGTGGAGCAGCAGCAGGTGGAGCTGAAACGCATGATTCAGAGCGCTCATGATCATGGGCTGAATTGTCTCATCTTTCAGGTGCGCCCGGCGTGCGATGCACTCTATGAATCAAATATCGAGCCGTGGTCCTGCTATCTCAGTGGCCTGATGAGTCTGCCGCCATCGCCGAAGTGGGACCCACTCACTTTTGCTATCGACGAGGCGCATAAGCATGGGATGGAACTGCACGCCTGGTTTAATCCCTATCGTGCTCTGGCTGGAGATCGCTTTGCTCCGAGCGCGAATCATGTGCGCCGCCAGCATCCTGAATGGACCGTGAAGTATGGCCGCGATTGGTGGATGAATCCCGGCCTGCCTGAAGTGCGGCAGCGCGCTCTGGATGTGATTTTCGACGTGACCCGCCGCTATGATGTGGATGGCATCCACATGGATGATTATTTTTATCCTTATCCGGTGAATGGTAAGGATGGCAAAGCGAACCCTTTTGATGATGCCGATACCTATTCTCGCTACAAGTCGGGCGGCGGCGCGCTCGAACTCACCGCGTGGCGCAGACAGAATGTCGATCAAGTCGTGCAGGCCGCCTATCAGGGCATCAAAGCGATCAAGCGTAGCGTGAAGTTTGGCATCAGTCCGTTTGGCCTTTGGCGGCCCAATTATCCGGTCGGCACAGGTGGCGGACTCGATCCGTATGAGCACCTCGGTGCGGACAGCCGAGGTTGGTTGCAAAAGGGCTGGGTCGATTACCTCACCCCGCAGCTTTACTGGACGATCGACCGCCCGAAGCTTGGCTTTGCCACCTACTTCGACTGGTGGCTGGGTGAGAACACACTGGGTCGCCACATTTGGCCCGGCATGAACACCAGCAATGTGGGGAATGACCGCAGGGCAGGGGAGATCCTGGCGCAGATCAGCGTCCTGCGTGCTCGGCAGTTGCAGATGCCGCCCGGCCATTTTCATTGGAACTTCGGTGCCCTGGATAAAAATCTTGGCAAAGTCGGCACACTCACCCTGGAGCGCGCCTACAACCTGCACACCATCCTCCCGGCCAGCCCCTGGCTCAGCAACGTGGTCCTGCCCGCGCCACTGGTGGAAAAGATTGCTGAGGGTAAACGTGTGCGCTGGAATTTTACGGATCTGCGTTGGGAAGGATACAGCCGCTGGTGGGTCATTCAGGCTCTCATCGAAGGTAAATGGCAGACGGTGGAGGTCGCCTTTCACGATCGGCATGAGATGGACTGGCCTGAGAAAGCGGCTGCTGTCGCCGTCCGAGCCGCTGGCAGGGCCTGGGAGGTCGGTCCAGCAGGGGGCGTGACGCGATGAATTGTCGATGTGAAAAAGTCCTTGCCAAAGAGGGCAAGCGTGGTTCCTTCGCGGCCCTCAAAACAACATACCAACCCGCCTGACAAGGTGTCGGGTTTTACCCAAAGAACATGAGCGAAGCTACCACCAGCCCCCAAGAATTCAAATTGCACGACAAAGACACCGGCAGCGCCGATGTGCAAGTCGCTATCTTGACGGCACGAATCAACGAACTCACACAGCATCTCGCTGTTCACAGCAAGGACCACAGCACACGTCGTGGCCTTCTCAAGATGGTTTCCCGCCGCCGCAAGCTGCTCGACTATCTCAAGCGCACAGGTGTTGAGCGTTACCTGAAGCTCCTCAAGAGCCTCGGCCTCCGCCGCTAATCCATTTTCGACCTCAAGGGGTGATGCCACGATGCATCGCCCCTTGTTGTGTTAGACCGGGAGCAAAAAAAGCTGAAGGCATCCGTTCAGAATTCATCTGAACTGCCTTCATTTAATCAGGTGTACCTTCGTGTCCACCTGCGTTGCCCCGAATCCTTTCCCCAAAACAAAACAAGACAAAGAACAATACAACCTATGGCAATCCATACAGTCAAAGCTCCCTGCGGTTCAGGGATCATCGAAATCGAAACAGGCAAGCTCGCTCACCTCGCCGACGGCGCCGTGACCGTTCGCCTTGGTGACACCATCGTCATCGTCACAGCCGTCTCCGCCACCAAGATCAAGGAAGGACTCGACTTCTTCCCCCTCTCCGTGGAATACAAAGAAAAAGCCTCTGCAGCTGGCAAGTTCCCTGGTGGTTACTTCAAGCGCGAAGGCCGCCCGACCGAGAAGGAAATCCTCACCTGCCGCATGACGGACCGCCCATTGCGTCCGTTGTTCCCAAAGGGTTACCTTTATGAAACTCAGATCGTCGCCCTCTTGCTCAGCGCAGACGGCCAGAACGATTCTGACATCCTCGCCATCAATGGCGCTTCCGCCGCTCTTTGCGTTTCCGACATTCCTTTCGCAGGCCCAATCGGCGCTGTGCGCATCGGTCGTGTGAATGGTCAGTTCGTCGTGAACCCGACCCACAGCCAGCGTGACGACAGTGACCTTGATCTCGTGTACGTCGGCAACAAGACCGAAGTCATAATGATCGAAGGCGCTGCCAAGGAAATGCCTGAGGCCGACTTCATCGCCGCTCTCCGTTTCGCTCAAGACAGCATCCAGGGTCTCGTGAAAGCACAGGAAGAACTCGCCGCCCTCGCTGGCAAAGAGAAGCGCGTCATGCCTCTCATGCTCGTTCAGGACGAACTCCTCGAAGTGGCCTACCAAGTCGCTGGTGATCGTATCGAAGGTGCTATCTATCAGCCTAGCAAGGTCGCCCGTGGCAAAGCCATCGGCGCTCTCAAGGACGAAGTGGAAGCCGCCATCAAGGCCAAGTTCCCTGACGCTTCCGGTTATTCCATCGGCCAGGCCTTTGACTACCTCCAGAAGAAAGCCTTCCGCATCTCTATCCTGGACAAACTTAGCCGCTGCGACGGCCGCGGTATCGACCAGATCCGCCAGCTCTCCGGTGAAGTCTCCGTCCTCCCCCGCACGCACGGTTCCGCCTTGTTTGCTCGTGGTGAAACACAGGCACTCTCCATCGCTACTTTGGCTCCGGCTGACGAAGCTCAGGAAATGGACACCTATGCAGGTGGCGTTGATTCGAAGCGTTTCCTTCTGCACTACAACTTCCCTCCATTCTCCGTCGGTGAGTGTGGCCGCTTCGGTGGTCAGAACCGTCGTGAGATCGGTCACGGTGCTCTCGCCGAGCGCTCCATCGAGCCAGTCATCCCAGAGAAGTCGGTCTTCCCTTATGCCATCCGCATCAGCAGCGAAGTCATGGCCTCCAACGGCTCCACCTCCATGGCCTCCGTTTGCTCTGGCGTCATGGCCCTCATGGACGCAGGCGTGCCGTTGAAGCGCCCCGTCGCTGGCATCTCCGTCGGTCTCGTCACTGAGTTCGAAGGTGAAAGCATGAAGCGCTACCTCACCATGATGGACATCCTCGGCTCCGAAGATCACTTCGGCGACATGGACTTCAAGCTCTGTGGTACTAGCGAAGGCGTCACTGGCTATCAGCTCGACCTCAAGCTCCCAGGTCTTCCTTTGAGCATCCTTGAGGAAGCCATCGCCAAGGCCAAGAATGGCCGCACTGAAGTCCTCAGCGCCATGGCTGCAGCCATCAGCGAAATCAAGCCGCTGAGCCAGTATGCACCACGCATCGAGATCGTGAAAATCAACCCTGACAAGATTGGTGAACTCATCGGTCCTGGCGGCAAGAACATCAAAGGCATCCAGGCTGAGTCCGGCGCTGAAATTAGCATCGAAGACGACGGCACCGTTTATGTTTATGCCACACGCAAAGAAGGCCTTGAGCGCGCGCTCGAAATGATCTCCGGCGTCTCCGCCGAGGTCGAGATCGGCAAGAACTACACCGGCAAGGTCGTCAGCACGACGAACTTCGGTGCCTTCATGCGCCTCTTTGGCAACAAGGACGGCCTCATCCACATCAGCGAACTCGCCGACTTCCGCGTCAACAAGACTGAAGACGTCGTCAAGGTTGGCGACATCGTCACCGCCAAGTGCGTCGGTATCGACGACAAAGGCAAAGTGAAGATGAGCCGCAAGGCCGCCATGAAGGAAAAAGACGAAGCCGCTCAGGCCAGTGCCGAGGCTCCCGCTGCCTGATCTTCGATCTGAATCACACTCAATCCACGAAGGCCGCTGGTATCCCCAGCGGCCTTTTTCGCGTGCAGGCTAGTTCGCTAGTATGAGCGGTTAACCCAGATCACAAACTGCATACAACTCGCGAAGCAGACTCTCGTAAAATTAATCGTAAAATTATGAGCTTGTCATGCTAGACCCGCTTCTGCTTAAATCACTAAATGGAAATTAATTCGTACAAACCACATCTAAAAGCCTCACAGCTCACAGCTCACAGCTCACAGCTCACAGCTCACAGCTCAACGTAGCGGTTCCGGCACAGTCGAATTTCACTTTTTTCCAGTTCCCGCAGGCCTGGAGGCACGGGCGATGACTCTCTCGGGCACTGGGAAAAGACTCGGGGTGCTCCCTCCGCCCCCTCGGAGCTTGGCGGCATTCCCAGAGGCGTTTGCCCGGATCCATCGGCACATTGCGAGGCTCCCGAAGGCGTTCCTCCCGCTCCTTCAGCGCCGCGCCGCGTACTGGGAGGCGTTCCTCCCGTCCCTTCAGGGCAGCGCTGAGTTCTTGGAGGCGGACCCCCGCACCGCCACGGCACCGCGAGGCTCCGGGAGGTGCGCCTCCCGCCTCTCCAGCGCACCACGAAGCTTATGGGGGCGGACTCCCGCTCTTCCAGCGTGTTGTGACGCTCCTGGGGGCGGCCTCCAGCTCCTTCCGTGTACCAGGATGCCTCGGGAGGCGCGCCTCCAGTCCCACCGCGACCGCCCCTTGGGACGAAAAAATCGACTCCCGCAGCACTGCGGTCACCTCCAAAAGCACCGCAGTCACCTCCAGGAGCTGGCGGCGCACCTCCAAGTGGTCCGCACAGCACTCTTCCTCTGTGCGGCTCACGGCTCATCTCCAACCCTGCCGCACAGCGGACTGTGCGGGCCGCTTCACCATGAAACCTCTTTTTTGGGACTCCAATGAGATCGACCCCTTCACCGGCCAGAAATACACCTGGGACTCACCCAATCCGAACGTCACCTGGGATGGCGTGCTTGAAGAAAATGATGAGGGCTATGTCGCGCCACCACAACTGTCAGTCCAACCCCGAACCAAACATAAAGCAGTGAAACACAACTCGTTCTACCCCACCAGCGTGCCAGAGCAGATCATCTGGCTCACCAATTTCTTCAACAAACTCATCGGCCATGCTGCCACCCTCGGCATCACTCCGCTGATCTGTGCCGCCGCCGTGGCAGATGCGCGCTGGCTCATCTACCTCCTGGGCTCCTATCTGCCCTCCCAGCGCACCTGGGGCAAGTCAAACACCGACATGATGCGTGAGGCGCAGAGCGGCACGGGAGATGCCGTCATGACCCTGCCCACCTTCAATGCACCGCCGCTGCCACCTGCCGATGCGCCGAACAATCTCCCCGCCGTCGTCCCCATGAAGCCCGGTGCCCTGAAGCGCATCTTCAGCCTCATCCAGGTCATGCAGGAATCACCCGCGTTCGTGGATTCCATCGCCACCGATCTAGGCACCATCGGCACCGAAACCGCCCTGCCAGACTTCGAGACCATCCAGCCCGTGTTCAAAGTCAAAATCATCGGCGGTCACGTCTTCATCGACTGGGGCTGGGATGGCAATGGGGCCTTCCTCGACATGATCCAGCTCCAGGTCGATCGCGGCCAAGGCTGGGTGGACCTCGCCTACGACACCACGCCTGGTTACACCGACACCCACGCCTTCCCCGCCGCCCTCACCACCTGGAAATACCGTGCCATCTGGCGCGTCGGAGATGCCCAGGTCGGCGTCTGGAGCGCCGAGGCCGGCATCGCGGTGGGTGGGTGATGCGCCCTCCGGGCCGACCCTAGAGAGCAGCGAATAGAGAAACCAATCCAGAAAACACATACACCGAACCCCCACACCACTTGTTATGGCATCTTCATCCAGTTTCCTTCCTTCTTCGAGTAGCGAAGAACCTTCATCCAGCAGCCTGCCGCCTTCTTCAAGCAGCATGCTTCCATCAAGCAGCTTTCTGCCCTCATCAAGCAGCGCGCCGCAATCTTCGAGCAGCTACGATTCCTCATCAAGCAGTTACGACCCGTCATCCAGTAGCTACAATACCTCATCTAGCAGTCATGTCTCGTCGTCCAGCAGTTACGATCCATCGTCTAGCAGCCACGTCTCGAGTTCAAGCTCTTCGGGAGACATTTCTTTCACTTCCGACGCGGAACTTAACAACCCAGATGCATCAGATTTTGACAGTAAAGACCTAAATTTCACGAATGATTCAGGCAGGGATGTGGTTACAGTGGAAACGTCCAGTGATTTTGTTGAGGTTGTCGCAAACACACTAACGTCTGTAACAATTAAAGCGAAAGTTTCAGGTGCAACACCTGCCGGCCTGTCTATGGGCAATGCTACCTTCACCTTTTAAGACTCAGAAGGAGAGGTCATCGCCGACGCAACAGCTTCGGTTGGCGTTAAGAAAACGGTTAAGTATGACGCAAAGCAGTTTATCGAAGGGTTAACATTCGGCGGGGAGATATCCGCGACTGTCAATTCGGCGTTTACCACAAGCGCGAATGGTGTCGCTTTCGATGACCCAAGTGCCGCTGGTAATGTCGGTTTAACCGCAACTCAGGCAATCGAGTTTGGTCCTTTTGAAGGAGAAATAAAAGCATCAGGGAGAGCTGCCATAGATGCAATCTCTGACAATTTCTCCCTTGGATACACGCTAGGTGCCTCAGTCACATATGATACAAAAGAAGTTGGCGGTATCGACTGGCAGCTGACTGGAGCTTGGAAAGAAGCATTCAGCAGCGTGGGGAGCCATTCTCAAGGCGCTTCCGTCGAAGTATCTATTTTAAGTGTGGATTCAGGCTCAAAAACAGTCGATTTCCTCGCTAATGGGCTTCAAATCAAAGCAAGTTACGATGTTACCGGAGGTAAGGCAGAAGCAGAAAATTCCACTTTTACGCTTGGTTGGAAATTCTCATGGTGAACACAGACTTGATCCTATGAGACGATTCCATAACTTGACCGCAGTTCTTTGCGCGGTCCTCGCAGCAGTCACTTGCCAGACGACATTTGCCTTTTACAAAGCAGAGCTAATTGATGCGCCTGCGCCCATCATCTTTGAGGTGTCGATTTTTAAAAAGCCTCGCAGTCTTCTTCTCGATTTGGCAATGACTCAGCCGTTTGCGCTGAACAGAAGCTCGTTCCCACAACTTCAAGGAGAGCCATTGCTGGTGAATGGTAAAGATATGGGCGCTGCTGTCACCAAGCTGGAGCCCCATGTTAAAATTGGGCAAATGACGTTGTACAATCCAAAGGCTTCATTGATGAATCTCAATGAGCTGTCTCGCAACCTTGGGGCGGACATTGAGGGAGCTGTTGGTGTGGTGGCATTCGAGCGTAAAGTTTTCGATTTCAACTACTCAAAGAGAATAGTCACCGTCAGCGACTCGGCGGACTCAATCAACCTGCAAGGGGCAAAGTCTATCAAGCTACTCCAGGACATGCTGGTTCCTGCGGTTCATGTCATCATCAATGGGAAACCAGTTCCGTTCTTGATTGATACTGGATTCAATGGAAACTTCAGGGTAGATTCTGAAACCTTGGCCGAGCTGAAAAATTCAGGCTGTTTATCCGTAAGGCGTGCGACGCAAACGTTGCTGGAAGCAGATGGCAAATTCCACGGAACTTCCGTCTTCAATCTCACAAAGCACATGGAGCCATTCCAGGATGTGGATCTTGCTTATGTCGATGTCGCTTCTCAGGAAGGGGACAATGTTCGAAATGTCATCGGGCTGGATTTATTAAGAAACTATAACTTTGTCATCGATCTGAGAGGTGGATTAATGCATCTGATTCCCCGTCGGGATAAGATAGCTAGAATGCCGACGCTGGAGGATGCCTTGGGTATTCGCTTCGAATTTATCCAAGATGAATGTCGCATTGCCTCTATCAAAAAAGAATCCGAGTTCATTAAAAAGTATGAATTAAAAGTTGGCAACTTGCTGCTCTCTATGGGGGCTGCAAAGGACGGTGAGAAACAGCCGGTTTGGACTTTGGCGGAGATGTACAGGCGGCTTTCGGATTCAGTACTTTCCGGCATCCCGTTGACGATGTCATTCACAAATGGTTCATCCGTTATTCAATGTGTCTATCAGTCGCCGGAATAATAATGAAGGTGCTTGCCTGCATAGAGAAGTCTTTTGGACTGCTCCAGTTTTAAAATTCCGCCACAGCGCTTAGAATTTCAAGCCATGAAAACCATCCTTCTTCAAGCTCCAAACTTCCTCGGTGACGAGGTCGTGTTCACTGGTGTGGTGCGTGAGATGAAGCAAGAAACCGGCTGGAGGCTGATGGTCAAAACCAACGCGCCGCTGCTGTGGCGGGGGCATCCAGATGTCGAGGCGGTCAATCCGTCGGAGCTTCCGCCCGGCACACTAGTGGTCCCCCATCATCACTGTCCGCACTTTCGGCAGATGGGCCAGGTGCCGGTGCATTATTTGGAGAAGTATGTGCAGGACGTACGCGAAGCGCTGGGGCTGACTGGCAGGCCGCATGTGCGCAGATTTGCCGGCGAGGTGCCAGTGACTGAAGATGAGGCATCATCGCCCCCGCTGGGCTTGAACACACGCTATTGGGTTATTGCCGCCGGGTGCAAGACCAATGTGCCAGTCAAGGGGTGGGGGGTGAAACAGTACCAGGAAGTGGTGGATGCACTGCGAGGCCGGGTTCTCTTTGTGCAGGCCGGTTCCAGCAAAGAGTGGCATCCGCCTCTGCGTGGAGTTGTGGACGCAGTGGGTAAGACCTCCCTTCGAGACCTGATCCGCCTCATCCACCACGCTGAAGGCGTGCTTTGTCCAATCACTTCACTCATGCATCTGGCGGCAGCGGTACCGGTCGCGAAAAGCAGTCCTTTTCCCATGCGCCCCTGTGTGGTAATCGGCGGCGGACGGGAGGATGTGCATTTCATCCAGTATCCGATGCACCGGGTGCTGAATACCATTGGCATGCTCTCCTGCTGCGCCAAAGGTGGCTGTGGGAAGAGCCGTTTCGGCGAAGGGCAGTGCCAGTACCCTGAAAGTATCGGCGAGGGAATGGTGATCCCCCGCTGCATGTCTCTGATCAAACCTGCGGATGTGGTGGCGGCTGTTGAATTCTACTATCGTGGTATGGCGAAGCTACCGCGGGGTTTTGGCCGAGTGCAAGCAGTGTTCAGGCATCTCCAGCGTGGTCATGGGCAGGCACACTCCATTTCAGGTGCGGAGATCGGAGTGCTCAAAGGTGAGATGTCCTCACAACTGCTCCTGGGTAATTTGAATCTCCACCTCACGATGGTGGACCGCTGGCAGAGAGCACTAGGCGACCCGGCCGATCCGACCTTCTACGAACAGCCGCAGCGCTTCTTTGACGAGGCGAAAAAACAGGCGCTGGCATCGACCGAATTTGCCACCGAAAGACGAAAAGTATTGGCAAAACCATCTGTGGAGGCTGCCCATGAAGTGCCGGATGCCTCACTAGACTTTGCATTTATTGACGCAGATCATTCCTATGAGGGCTGTAAAACTGACATTGAGGTCTGGTATCCCAAACTGAAACCGGGGGGCATCCTATGTGGCCATGACTATGACCGCCCGAAGTGGCCGAAGGAAGGGGTGAAGCGAGCTGTACAGGAGTTCGCAAGCCAACACCAATTCACCATCGAAACAGACAAGGACAACACTTGGTTCATCCATTTGCCGCAGGAGTACTCCAGCGGACTCTCTAGCCATTTTCGCCCCTGATGAACAGTACGCTTCCTCGTTCGCTTACCCGTGACCCATATGATCAGACCGCTCTTCATTCCCCTGCTTGGCGGGAGGAGCTGGACAAGCCCATCGGAGGGATGCGGGAGCAGGTGCCGTTCTTCTACACCCGCGCTGGTGCCGTTCTGCCGCTGGAGGGCCTGTATCGCGGTGGTCATGCATTTCTCATCGCCAACGGGCCTTCCTTTGCTTGTCTCGACAGGACGGAACTGCATCAACGCTGGACGATGACAATGAACAATGGGGCGAAAAGTTTTCGCGCTAGAGCCAACTGCACGGTGGATGATCCCTCACGCTTTAGCATGTCGATCTGGCTCGATCCGACCATCATGAAGTTCGTACCAATGTCCCATTTTGAGAAACCGCTGTGGGACAACCGTCTTCTGCTAATGGAACAAGGGTGGAAACAACGGTGGCAAGAGTCAAAGATCAAAGCGGGTGACTGCCCTAATGTGGTTGGTTATCGTCGAAATGAAAAATTCCATGCTCCGCGCTGGCTGAGCGAGGAAACGATCAACTGGGGCAACCACGGCAGATGGGGTGGAGGACGAAGTGTGCTGCTGGCTTCACTGCGCATTCTTTACCTGCTTGGTTTTCGTCATGTCTATCTTCTTGGTGTTGATTTCGAGATGAGCAGCAACAAGCGCTACCACTTTGATGAAGGCCGCACACCTCACGCCATCAAAGGCAATATGGAAACCTATTCCAAGCTCCAGCAGTGGTTCACAGAACTGCAACCGCTGTTTCTGAAGGCGGGCTATCATGTCTGGAACTGCAATCCGGAAAGCAAACTTACAGCCTTCCCCCACATGCCTTATGCAGAGGCATTGCAGCATTCCTCGCTACATCTTGGTGACCCAGCTAATGAGCAAACAGACGGCATGTACAGCCGTCAAGCGGACATCAAGCCTGTGGAGGAGATTGGTGGTCTGCCAGAGGCAAACCTTGCTGCCAGCCAGCCTTCCAATTTTCTATAAACTCGTCTAAAAGACGTCGCATCGAGATCGTGAAGATCAACCCTGACAAGATTGGTGAACTCATCGGTCCTGGCGGCAAGAACATCAAAGGCATCCAGGCTGAGTCCGGCGCTGAAATTAGCATCGAAGACGACGGCACCGTTTATGTTTATGCCACACGCAAAGAAGGCCTTGAGCGCGCGCTCGAAATGATCTCCGGCGTCTCCGCCGAGGTCGAGATCGGCAAGAACTACACCGGCAAGGTCGTCAGCACGACGAACTTCGGTGCCTTCATGCGCCTCTTTGGCAACAAGGACGGCCTCATCCACATCAGCGAACTTGCCGACTTCCGCGTCAACAAGACTGAAGACGTGGTCAAGGTCGGTGATATCGTCACCGCCAAGTGCGTCGGTATCGACGACAAGGGCAAAGTGAAGATGAGCCGTAAGGCCGCCATGAAGGAAAAAGACGAAGCCGCTCAGGCTGAAGCTGCTCCTCAGGCATAATTCGCTTTTACAAGTCAACCACTCACAGAGCGCGGATCAGAAATGGTCCGCGCTTTTTTTGAGCTGCTTCCGTTGAGTTGAACCTGATTCAACTTAATGCACGTCCACGGTCACACGCTCGGTTGGCTTGTCGGTGAGTTCGAGGACGCTGAGGGATTCGATGTCATCAGCAGGCTTCGTGGTCGGGCTGAGTGTCCAGGTGCGGTAGCCTTGAGCTGTGTTGAGGGTCAGGCGCACATTGAGTCCGAGTTGGCTGTTGCCATTGCTCAGTGCCCATTCATGCAGATAAAGATAGGTGCGCGGTAGGCTTAAGATGACCTGCTGAGTGTTGGCGGCGGAGACATTGAGCGTGGCTTGGATCTCCTTGGCATCAAAGCCAGCGGCGTAACCTGTGCCAAAAGCCCATGCAGGAATGTCGTGCACATGTCCCTTTCCAGCCACAGCACTGCCTGTGGCGCGGATGGGCGCAGTGCAGCCAGATTCAAGACGTTTGCCATAGCTGCGTGCATCCACATTCGCTTCGATCTGCCAGGCCGCAGTGCCGGGAGAATTGGCATCGAGCAGCACCGCGGAGCCTTGGAGTTCGCAGGTGAGATTGAGTCGTGTGGCATCTGCTTGAGCACGCAAAGTGACATCGCCTTGGGTGTCAGCCTCAGCGCTCAACGACACGGGAGAGTTAAGACCGAGGTTTCGCGTGAGAGTGACTTGACGTGTGCTGGTGAGTGTTAGGCCGTCGCCTTTCAGCACGAGCTTGAGTGGCGCCGTTTGAACGGGCGGCATCTCAGCTTTCAGATCAAAAGACAGATCCAATGGCTGCGTTGCACCGGGCTTGAGATCAAACTTCCCCTGCACGGTCTGCCCAAGAAAATCTGCCTCCCAGATGCCGCGTGTGTCGGTGCTGCTGGTGTTCACGATTTGGCAGCCAACGGTGTAGCGCTTTTCTTGATTGAAAAGGGTCTCAAGCTCCCAAACAACGGCCAGAGGTTGCACCGCAGCGCGCAGTGTTTCGACTCGTGCCTGACTACCTGCAATGACCAAGACGGGAAGCCTGACCACACTCTCCTGAATAGGGGCGGCATCGCTGTTCTGACGCGCATACTGGAGCGTTACCGTCTGGCGTGCGCCAGCGGGCAGAGACATTTGCGGCTGGGCTTTCACAGGCTTCCAGCCAGAGCCAATGAGTGGGAGCATTGTGAGATCAAGCCGCTGCTTAGTGTCATTGTTCACCGTGCAGCGCAGCTCCAGCCCAGCTCCATCTTTCTGCCACACGGCAGAGCTGTCTGCCAGCGACCACGCGAGCTTCTTTGGGCCATCGAGCATTTCTTTGAAGAGAAGACTTCCTAACTGCTGATGCAGGGATGCGCGCGGTTGAAAGCGACCTTCGGCGGTCTCATGAAAAAAACCGCGATAGACCGTGGCTACGCGCTCAAAGACTAAGCCTTCATCTTTGGCATCATTCATCGGCAGTTCCAGCAGGCGCGCGAGATCACCTAGATCGACCAAGATGACGCTTTCATCGTCGGCGAACTCTTGGAGCGTATCAGCGAGCGGTCGCGCTGAGCCTAGAGCAAGTTCAGCCTGCACACTCATCGGCAACCAGGGCGCGCAGAGGATCACTTCAGCGTCGATTTTATGGGCCGCCTCAATTGCCTGACGGATACCGCGCAGGAAGGTCACGGGCGACATGCCCGCCTGAGCCTCAGCCTGCCCATAGCAGAGCATCACTAGATCCACTGGCGACTGACGTGCGGTCGAATCTAGGATGGCCGCAGCCTCCAGCACACTGCCGCCGGCGCGGTTCAATGTGCGAATCGTGATGCTGGGACTAAGCAGCGAATCAAGCGCTGGCTCTCCAGCTTCACGGACACCGCCTGTGTAAAAAAACTGAGCGGCTAGATCACGGGCGAAGACGGCCGGGTAGGTTTGCAAAGGCTGCGTTTTATCTGCCCCGTTCCATATCTCTAGTGCATCGGCACCGCCGAGTACGAGTAGGTGCAGAGTCTCACGCTGAGAAAGCTGGCGGAGGGTGTCTGGCAGGAGCTTTTGCAGTCGCTCCTGGCGCTGCGGACTGAGATCAAAGGAGAATTTCGGCGACAACTTTGGTGTCGGTAGTCGAGCTTCCAGCGCGCGTGCATCTGTGAGTGCTGCGGTCTGTGCGCTCAGCGTGATCAGCAGGCTAGCGGACAGGCACGCCAATAGTGGCGGGAAAGAGAACGTTCGCTGGAGGCTGATCATATGGATGTGTTCATCGTCGAATCTGGTGGGCTTTTCCAGCGTAAAGACGGCGAGACATAGCAGCAAAGGACCGTGGCTCGCTCTTCTTTAGAGAATGGGAATGAATAGTCGAGCAAGGCCGTTGCGCAGTCGTTCGGGCAGCGTTGCCTCGCCTAATGTGGCCTCGGTGACTTCGATGCTTTGCGTTTTCTTTTCCTCAAAGATGCTGTGCAGTCGTGAGGCGAAAGCGGGGTCGTGGCAGACGAGATTGAACTCGAAGTTCAGGCGTAAGCTGCGTGGGTCCCAGTTCGTGGAGCCGACGCAGGACCAGGCATCATCGATGAGCAAGACTTTCGAGTGATCGAAAGGCTGCGGCGACTCAAAGATACGACAGCCTGCATGCAACAACTCGGGATACAAGGTGCGCGCGGCCCAGGCAACGAATGGAATATTATTCTGAGCAGGTGTCACGATCGAGACCTCGACGCCGCGAGTCGCGCAGAGCTGGAGTGCTGCGATGAGGATCGGCGGCGGGAGGAAATACGGAGTCAAAATGCACACGCGCTGCCGCGCTGCATTGAGTGCAGCGAAGAGCGCCGTGGGCATGACTTCCATATCTTCATCAGGACCATCGACGATGCCTAGCGCATGAGTTGAACCCGTGGTTGGGATGTCTGGGAACCAGAGCTTCTCATCTAAAACCTCCCCGTCACAAAAGCTCCAATCCTCTGCAAACACGCGCTGGAGTTGAGCGACGACGGGGCCTGTGACTTGGAAGTGCAGATCGCGGACTGGGTGGCGCGGCTGGCGACTGATCATGTTGCCTTCGCGGATGTTCATGCCGCCAGTGAACGCTAAGCGACCATCGACGATGAGTAGTTTTTTGTGATTGCGCAGATTCATCGTGATCAGACGCATGATAAAACGATTCGGCATGAAGCGGCGCACGGGCACACCCTGGCGGGCGAGTTCACGTGTGACGGGCGGCCACGAGTAGCGCGTGCCCGCATCATCCACTATCACGCGCACCTGCACGCCGCGTTCATGAGCGGCGGCGAGTGCGCTAACAAACTCTGCACCGATGTGATGTGCCTCGAAGATGTAGCTGGAAAATGCGACACTACTTTGAGCCGAGCGGATCGCCTCCAACATGGCAGGCATGGCCTCATCACCATTGATTAGCGGCGTGAGTTCATTGCCAGACGTAAAATGAAATCGTGAGATGCGGTCGAGCGTCACCGCGAGTGCGCAGTCACGCTCGGCGAGGCTGGGCGACTCATGCACAAAGAGTGGGCATGTGGGAGCGGGGTCACGATACGCCGGGCCGATGCTGCCACGGTAGGTTCTGCCACGACGACGGACGAAATTGATGCCAAATAGGGCATACATGCAGGCACCTGCCACAGGCGAGAGAACGACGAGCGCCACCCAAAACGCCGCCGTGCGTGGATCACGGTGCCGCGTGAGTAGATGAAAAAGTGCCGCCAAACTTAGCAAGATGGCCAGCACCGAGAGAACACTCGCGGTAGAGCTAAGGGCCAGAACGGGGTAGACAGACATGGTAGGATGATTGGCGTGCGTTCGCGTGATGGGCAAAAGAAAACGCCGCCGAGAGAGACTCCCGACGGCGCTGTGTGTATGACTAAATCAGTTCAGATTACTGACCGGGAGGTGCACCAGGAAGTGCTGGCAGACCACCAGGAGCTGCGCCTGGAAGTGGGGGCAGACCACCAGGAGCTGGCGGCAGACCACCAGGGGCACCAGGAAGCGCAGGAAGACCACCAGGAGCACCAGGGAGCTGGCCACTTGGATCGCCCATCATCTGTTGACTCTGTCCGCCACCAGCCAAGATGTTCAGCACCTGCTGGGGCTGATTCTGACTGGCCATGGTGAAGATGTCATAGCCACCTGCCATCGCCTTTGGGCCGACAGAACCGCCTCTTTTAGAAGCGAGCTGTTCGACGTTCACGGAGTTGTCATTGCGACCGATGATGACCTTACCACCGCGCCATGTGCGGCCTGGCTTGAGCTGACCAGCAGCGTCGCAATTCCAGTTCGGCGGCCAACTTGGGGCGAGCGGGTTTTCGAACACCAGAGGCATGATGCCATTGCTGGAAGTTGTCTGCCCCTGGGTCATTGCCCAGTGGTTTTCACCTGCCTGCAATGCCTGATCATAGCCCGGAGCGGTACCGATGTTGCCGTCAGGAATGTACATGGAGGCCTTCGCGCCGAAAATGCGCTCGTCCTGAATGACTTCTTCCTGCAGTAGCACGCGGAATGCGTCGTTGGCCGTGACGGCCTGACCGCCTGTGTTCGGGTTCTGATAGGAGTCTGGATAGATGGAGTTGTTTTCCTGCGCGAAGATCTTCATGGCCATGATGATCTGTCGGCAGTTATTCGATGTGGAGGTTTGGTTGGCCATGTCTTGGATGACGCCAAAAGTAGGGACCGCCAAGCTCGCGAGAATCGCGATAATGGTGATCACCACCAGGAGTTCAATGAGGGTAAAACCTCTTTGGAGTGCTCGTTTCATAGTAGTGCGTTTATTGGTTTGGTTATGATGTATGTTTGGGTGCCAGAAGAATATTCCGTCACCCATCGTCATTAGACAAACCACCGGCCCAATTAGCGAGAAAAAACTTCTTATTCTCGCGTGATCGTTTCGTCCAGGTTCAGCAGCACCCGAGCGATCTCCATATACGCCAATCCAGCTAGCGCCTGTTTTTCCTGGATGGTGGGCACCCGCGCCGTGCAGCGGCGAAAGCCAGCTTCCAGTCCCTCCCTCTCGATGATGCGGGCTAGCGACTGGGCAAACTCCACCGAAGCGCTGTCATTGAGCAGCGTCAGCGCCTGAAGCGGTGTGTTGCTACGCAGTCGCCGGGTGCAGGTACTGAAGCCGTCCGGCGCGTCAAAAACACTCAATCCAGGTGGTGGAGTCGCCCGGAAGATGAAGGTGTAAAGCCCGCGCCGATAGCGGTCATCACCTTTGCTCAGTGGCCAGGCGCGTTTTACCTGCCCGAGGCCCATGACACCTTCTGGGATCGGCGGATAGACCGGTGGTCCACCCATTTTAGGGGAAAGCATTCCGCTGGCAGTCAGGCACACATCGCGGACGATCTCAGCATCTAGCCGCAGACGATTTTGCCGCCAGAGCAACACGTTATTTGGGTCCACTTTCGCTGCTGCCACCTGTACAGTGGAGCTTTGGCGGTAAGTGCGGCTGGTGACGATGAGTCGGTGTAGATGCTTCAAGCTCCAGCCGCTATCCATGAGTTCCACCGCGAGCCAATCCAGCAGTTCAGGATTACTTGGCAGGCTGCCCATGGTGCCGAAATCATTCTCTGTCTCTACCAGTCCATGTCCGAAATACTGCTGCCACACGCGGTTCACGATCACGCGCGCGGTCAGCGGGTTCTCCCTCGCGACAAGCCAGCGGGCAAAGTCCAGGCGTGTCGGCTTCTCCTTCTTCAGTGGCGGTAAAATCGCGAGCACGCCAGGCTGCACCTCTTCGGCGGGGCGGGTGAAGTCACCTTTGATGAAGATCGTTGTTTTGCGCGGCTGCGGCAGTTCCTTCATCACCAGTGTGGTGGTACCAGTTTTGAGGGCTGCTTCCAGCTCTAGGTGCCGGTCATAGAGCGGATTGAAAATAGGATCTGCCGTGCCCGTCATCGCTTTGAAAAGAATGCGCTGATCCGCACTCGTGCGCTGCGCCTTCAGTTTGGCGATACTTTTGACCGCATCTGCGGCGAGCAGTTTTCTCGATGCTTCACCGAGTTCCTTCTCCCACTCCACCAAGTCGCTGATATGCTCCTGAAGATGGGCGTCGATCTTCTTGAGCACCTCCCCATGCTGCACCTTCAGCTGGTCGAGATTGTTGCGCGGATCTACGACGGGCAGTGTAGGTTCATCCTGGTTGTTCAAGAAGGCGAACATTTGGTAATACTCGCGCTGGCTGATGGCATCGAACTTATGATCATGACACTGCGCGCAGCCGACAGTGAGTCCGAGCCAGACGGTGCCAGTCGTGGCCACACGATCAAAAACGCTTTCAATGCGGAACTGTTCCTTATCGATTCCGCCTTCTTGATTGATCTGGGTATTCCGATGGAATCCGGTGGCGATGAGCTGAGCAGGTGTTGGCTTTGGTAGCATGTCACCTGCGAGCTGCTCGATGCTGAATTGATCAAACGGCATGTCAGCATTCAGCGCTTGCACCACCCAGTCGCGATACGGCCAGATGCTGCGTGGCGCGTCGATGCTGTAACCATTGCTGTCTGCATAGCGCGCCTGATCCAGCCACCAGCGGCCCCAGCGCTCACCATAGTGCGGGGACATGAGCAATTGCGTGATCAGCTTCTCCGAAGGCTCCGTTTGATCGCCCAGTGGTGGCAGTCCCGTGAGATCTAAACATAAGCGCCGGGTCAGTGTCTCGGGCGCTGCTTCAGGTGAGAAAGTCAGGCCTGCCTTCTTCAATCGAGCCTCGATAAAGCTGTCCACACTCAGGCCACCTGTAGCTAGTTTCTTCGGCGCGATGTAGGCCCAGTGGCGATCATCGCTTGGTCTCTCATCTTTGGGTGCTTTGGCACCCTCATTCACCCAGCGCTGGAGCAGTTCGATCTGCGCAGAGTCCAGCGGCCCGCGTTTGTAGGGCATCTGCGGCAGGTCGCCATGCTTACCCTGCACGGCTTTGATTAGCAGACTATCTTCCGCCTTTCCAGGAATCACCGCAGCACCTCGACTTCCGCCTTTGTGCATGGCGGCTCCGGTATCCAGTCGCAGTTTCGATTTTTGCGTCGTCGCTCCATGGCATTTTACGCAATGCGTCTTCAGCAGTGGCTTGACCGCCTGCTCGTAATCCACCGCTGCCAGGGCGGCTGAGGTGAGAATGGCGTGACCGATGAGCAAACGAAACATGACAGCCTATTTCGTTTCAAACAGTCGTGAGCTTTCAGACTGTATCGGCTGCCTGATTGACAAACCGCCGCCGATGCTTCCCCATCATGTCATGCAACCCGACCGTGAACTCCTCCGCCTCTCAGCTCTTTCCGGCTTCGCAGCCGTCGCCCTCGGAGCCATGGGCGCACATGGCCCCGTCCACGAGGCATTGATCGCCGCTGGCAAGCTCGGCGATTGGGAAACCGCCGTGCGCTATCACTTGCCGCACAGCATGTTTCTCTATGTGCTGGCCCTGTTCATCGGCGCTGGTGGAAAGCAGGCCGCATGGGCTTGGCGCTGCCTTTTCTTTGGGATGCTGCTCTTCAGCGGTTCGATCTATGCGCTATCCTACTTCGGCTGGAAATGGCTCGGTCCCGTGACACCTCTCGGCGGACTTTCACTCATGGTCGGCTGGCTACTACTAGCGACCGTGAAATGGAAGCGCGCCTCTTAATTCACCCCATGAAATCACTCCTCACTCTCTCATTGCTCATCGCCCTCGCCTCATGTGCCAGCACCATCAATAGCCACCGCATGAAGGCCGCTCAGCGCAAGATGCTCGAAACGCGGAATCTTCAGCAAGCTGGCCGATGGGATGAAGCACTTGCCATGGCCGAGCGCATGCACTCCAGCGTGTCAAAATCAGTCGCGAGCAGGCCTGTGCAACCCTCCGCCAACGGAACCGCCGTGGATCTAAATCCGCTGCTTGCTGCCTGGATGAACGGCCCCTTCACCGAACTCAAGAGCGCACTTCAAAAGAAGGATGCCAATCGCTCAACCACCGCTTTCACATCGCTCCGCCAGCAGTGCATCAACTGTCACACTGTGCTCGGCAAGACGCAGGTGCCATTGAGCGAGATCCCGTAATTCAGACTTGAATGCCTGATCGCAAGAAGTTGCTCCAGGGCCGCTTGTTTCAAGAAACCGCCAATCCCGCGCAATGTGGCGCGCGCGGTCACGTTTTCAGGCTCACCATGAAAGCCATTCTCTGCTTGCTCCTCCTCACTGCTCCAATCCTCCACGCTCAGAAAGCCAAAGGCGGCGGCAAGAAGGGCACCGTCAAGCTCACGACTGAGGCCGTGAAGACGAGTGAGATCGTCTATAAGACTACCCCGCAGGGCGAGCTGAAGCTGCATGTGTTCGCTCCAGCGGGCGAATTGCAAACGGCGGTGCTGCGCCCATGCGTCGTGTTCTTCTTTGGCGGTGGCTGGAAGAGCGGCTCGTATCTTCAATTCGTTCCGCAGGCAGAGTATCTGGCCACGCGTGGCATCGTCGCTATTTCAGCTGACTATCGTATCCTGAGCCTACACAAGACCACACCCGACAAGGCCGTGGAAGATGCCAAGAGTGCCATCCGCTGGGTGCGTGGCCATGCAGTAGAACTCGGCATTGATCCGAACAAAGTCATCGCAGCAGGTGGCTCTGCAGGCGGGCATCTCGCGGCCTGCACGGCTCTTTGCACTGCCTACGATGCCGAATCGGATGACAAATCCATCTCCGCCAAACCCAACGCCATGGTGCTCTTCAATCCCGCCATGAACATCGCCACGCTTTTCAAGCAACGCGATACCGGCGACAGCGCCATGACCATGGAAATGGCGGAGGCGATCACGCCGAACAACTTCGTCAGCAAAGACACGCCGCCCGCCATTCTCTTCTTCGGTACTGCTGACAAACTCAAGGCTGGTGGTGACGAGTATGTGACCAAAGCCAAGGCACTCGGCCTGCGCGCCGAGATGTGGAGCGCCGCCGACATGCCGCACGGGTTCTTCAACAAAGAGCCCTGGATCCAAGTCACCGCGAAGCAGATGGACCTGTTCCTCACCTCGCTCGGTTATCTCGGTGGCGAACCAACGATCAAACTGCCGGAAAAGGCTACAGCCTTGGTGAAGGAGTGATCGGAGCGCGAGTGTGGTGCCGCAACGCGGCCCTACCCGCGATTCTTCAGCCGCAACGCGGCGCAGGAAATGTCGAAGAGGCGAGTAGGCTGCGCCATACTCGCGCTCCGTGGGCAGGGTGCCTGTTCCACTGCTGACGCTTACCTTGACAATATCCCGCCAGCCGACACACTGCCCAGCATGGTTACTGGACCGGATGCTCTCCGCAAAGTGCGCTCGAATCAGCGCAAGCTCTCCTATCTGGAGTTTCTCTCCCAGATGGAGCGGAATCATCCCCAGAACGCAGCACGCTACGCCGAATTCAGGCGCAGGCATTTGGCCGATCCGCGCGAGATGCCGGGCTGGCTTTCACTGCCGACTCTGATTCGATCTGGTTTCAAATCCTAGACAGAGCTGATGTTGCGGAAGGACGCGAGCATCGTGTCTGGCATGACAAGTCCAGTGGACGGATTGTGAAGTTTACTTACCCAGATGAATTTGGCCGTGCGCCGTTTTACGGCAGTGGCGGACTTGGGAACACGCCGGGATTGCCCTTCGAATACCTGACACGTCTGCATCTCAGTAACGATCTCTTCGGCGATGATGTCTGGATCGAGGCCGTGCTTGAAAGCGATGATGCAAAACTGCTCGTCGTGACTTCACAGTCCTTCATCACAGGGGATCACCCGACACCGGAAGAAATCATCACCTACATGCGAGCCGAGGGTTTTGATCTGACACGTTCAGGCGACTGGTATCGCGCTCAGGATGACATCGCCGTCTTTGACACGCATCCAGGTAACTTTATCCGCACTCCTGATGGAAACATCGTGCCCATTGATCTCTTCCCGCTCCGTCATCCCGACGCCGAGCATCTGAGAATGATGGGCTGAATAGAGGAGCGCGAGTATGGTGCCGCAACGCGGCCCTACTCGCCATTCTTCAGCCGCAACGCGGCGTAGGAAATATCGAAGAGGCGAGTAGGCTGCGCCATACTCGCGCTCCGTGTGACATTACGGCTTCGGCACTTTCTTGAACTCGCGGGTCAGCGTGGTCAGCGAATCCTCTACGCCCATGCGCTCTAGGCTGCTGGCTCCGACAAAGCCATCCGCGCTGGTCTTGCTGAGGATGTACTCGACGTCCTTCGGCGTGTTGATCGGGCCGCCATGCGTGAGGGTGAAGATGTCTTTCTTCACGCTGCGTGCGGCATCGATGATGTCCTGTGTGATCTTTACCGTGTGATCCCAGCTCATCACGGCATTCGTCACGCCGATGCTGCCACCGACAGTCGTGCCGACATGCGCGATGATCGCATCAGCGCCGTTCTTGGCCATCTGGATCGCTTCCTCAGGCGTGGCCACATAGACGATGCTGAAGAGGTCCATCTTGGTGGCTAGGCCGATCATCTCAAACTCCTTATGCACGCCCATGCCCGTCTCTTCAAGCACGCCACGGAAGTGACCATCGACGATGGTGTGAGTGGGGAAATTGTTCACGCCGGAGAAACCCATCTCCTTCACGCGACCGAGCCAGTGCCACATGCGGCGGCGTGGGTCGGTGGCATGGACGCCGCAGATGACCGGGATCTCTTTAACCACGGGAAGCACTTCGTATTCGCCGATCTCCATCGCGATGGCATTGGCATCGCCATACGCCATCAGGCCGCAGGTGCTGCCGTGTCCCATCATGCGGAAGCGTCCGCTATTATAAATGATGATCAGGTCCGCGCCGCCCTTCTCGATAAACTTGGCGCTGATGCCCGTGCCCGCACCCGCAGCGATGATCGGCTCACCTTTGGCAAGCGTGGCTTTGAGACGATCCACGACTTCTTGTTTCGTGTAGGGATTTCCGATTCCGGTCCAGATGTTTGGCATGGCGGTGGTGAAGTTTGCGGTTGTTTGCGATGGTTGGCTGTAGTTTGCAGTTGTTATCAAACCACTGCAAACGTGCGAAGCACCAACCACTCCAAACAACCGCAAACTTCCTCTCAATGCACGCAGCATCTTCCATCCTCGAACTATCCGAAACGCACACCCACGGGGAGAAGACTGACTTTCGTGTAGTGCGCGCCAGTGAGGCGGACAAGCGCGCGTGGCTGCGCGGGTCACCGGTGTGCGGCACGCTGAAGACGCACCGCATCGGCCACGCCGGAGTGATGACGGCGCGTGCGCCCTACCGCATCGTGCGAATGCATCAGGGCGGCCTGTATTTCCTAGCCTGCCTCAGTGGAGAGGGCAGGGTGCTCGTGGATGGTCGCTGGCAGAAATGTAGCGCGGGCATGGCAGTCGCCTTACCCGCATTCATGGTGAATGCCTTTGAGGCCGTGAAGGGCAAAGACTGGCGCTGCTGCTGGGTGCGCTACGAGCAGCAGCCCGAGCAGAAACCCATCCTCAATAGCAGTTCACCGCAAATGGCCGCCTTTCACGGACAGTCGTTGTGGAATGCCATCGATGGCCTCATTGACGAATCCGCGCATGAGGCCAAGCCCGCCGCCATGTTTCACTGGGTTGAGCTGATCCAAAGCTACGTCGAGCGCTTCGCCCAGCCCTGGCAGCAGGACGACCGCCTGTGGCGTCTCTGGGAAATGGTCGCCGCTGATGTCGGTCGTGATTGGACGCTCGATGAACTCGCTCATCAGGCCCATGTCAGCGCCGAGCACCTGCGCCGTTTGTGCCGACGCGCCCTGGGCCGCACGCCCATGCACCACGTCACTTGGTTGAGAATGCGGAAAGCCTGCGAATTGCTCGCCACCACCAATCTCAAAGTCGAGACCGTGGCCAATACCGTTGGTTATCAAAACCCCTTCGTCTTTAGCAACACCTTCAAGAAATGGATCGGCTGGCGCCCCAGCGAGCACCGCTCACGGATGGGATCGTGATGAGCGCTAGACTCTTCTTCTCACCCTTTGGTGATTGTTTCGTCGAGATTTAGGATGGCGGTGGCGATGGCGGTCCAGGCGGCGGATTCATCCTTGGCGGCGCGCTGCGTTTCATAGAGCTGACGTAGCACTTCAATCTCCTGAGCGCGTGGTTCACGAGAGAGGGCGAGACGAAGGGCGTGGCGGAGGCGCTCATCCACAGACGTACTGACGGACTCGCTGACGATGCGTTTGGCGAATGCTTGTGCGGCCTGAACATAGACGGGATCATTGAGCAGCGTGAGAGCTTGCAGCGGTGTGTTCGAGCGGCTGCGCTTCACGACGCAGGCCATGCGGGCACTGGCATCAAAATTCACGAAGCTGGGATACGGGGCACCGCGCTTGAGCACGACATAGAGGCCGCGCCGATACTGCTCGGCACCGGGGCTGACTTCATACTTGTACTGCTGGCCGCCGACCTTCGCCCACAGGCCATCGGGCTGCGGTGGGCGGATGGGAGAGCCGCCTTGCTTGAGATTGAGCAGCCCGGCGATGGAGAGCGCGTTGTCACGGATCGCCTCGGCATCCAGACGCTGACGCGGCCCGCGACAGAGCAGGGTGTTGTCGGGATCCTGTGTCTGAGCCAACTGCGAACCGCGAACCGCGAACTGAGAACTCTGCCGGTAAGCACGCGACGTCACGATCACCTTCAATAGGTGCTTCATGCTCCAGCCGTGCTCCATGAACTCCACGGAGAGCCAGTCGAGCAGCTCGGGATGCGTGGGTGACATGCCTTTGATGCCAAAGTCCTCCACAGTGCTGACGATGCCGCGCCCGAACAGCTCAGCCCACCAGCGGTTCACGGTGACGCGGGCGGTGAGCGGGTTGTCACGGCTAACTAACCATCTGGCAAGCGTGAGGCGGTTTGGCGGGCCGCTGACTTTGCCGGTGAAGATGGCGGGCGTTGTGGCGGTGACGGGATCGGTCGGGTCGGTATAAACGCCGCTCTTGAAGATGGCGCTCATGCGCGGCTGGGGCAGTTCGCGCATGACTTCTGTGGTGGGAACCTGGATGGCGGTGAGCTGCTTCTGCATGGTCTGCATTTGCTTCTTCATGCGCACGACTTCGCGCTTGTCATCCGCTTCGCCGATCTTGAATTCGAGGTCAGCGACTTTCTGCGTGAGATCCTGCTTCCTCTCGACATCTCCGGCAGCGCCGCCTGTGAGCACGAGTGGCACGCCTTTGAACTGAATGCTTCCGGGCGTCTTCGGGTTCGTTCGCTCGGCTTCCTTCTCGGTGTTGTTGAAGTAAGCGAGTAGGCTGTAGTAGTCGCGCTGGGTGAAGGGATCAAACTTGTGGTTATGGCACTGCGCGCACTCCAGCGTGCTGCCGAGCCAAACCGCACCGGTGGTGTTCACGCGGTCGATGACTTGATTGATGCGTGTCTCTTCGGGCTCGGAGCCGGCCTCGACATTCGTCGGTGTGCAGCGGTGGAATCCGGTGGCGATGATTTGCTGAGGCGTGGCCTTTGGCAGCAGATCACCCGCGACCTGCTCGATGGTGAACTGATCAAAGGGCATGTCTGCATTCAACGCATCCACCACCCAATCGCGAAAGGCCCAGATCTCGCGCAGGTCATCCCGCTGATAACCGTGTGAGTCGGCATAGCGCGCGAGGTCGAGCCAGGGCCGCGCCCAGCGCACGCCGAACTCGCGTAAGGCGAGCAGCGTGTCCGCCGCTACAGCCACGGCCTTGTCAGCATCTGCTGCGTAGGCTTTCACAAAGGCATCTACCTCCGCGATTGTGGGCGGCAGGCCGGTGAGATCGAGAGAGAGGCGGCGATACAGCACTGCCGGATCGGCCTCGGGCGAGTGTGGCAGGCCTTCTTTCTCCAAGCGAGCGAGGATGAAGCGATCCACAGGATTCTTGGACCAAGCGCTGTCTTTCACGACAGGCAGTGCAGCACGCACGGGTGGCACATAGGACCAGTGTTTCGCAGAGACCATACTGTCGGGCCACTTGGCACCAGCGGCGATCCAATCACGGAGCTTTTGAATCTCAGCAGGGGTCAGTGGTGTGCCGCGCTTCGGCATCGCCTCTTTGTCACTGCGCGGTAGGGCCACACGGCGGAGGATTTCCTGATGATCGGCTTTGGCGAAAACCTCACGCGAGTGCAGCCGCTGCCCGCCTTTCCCCTGCTCGGCACCATGACACTCGATGCAGGCACGCTGGAGCACGGAATACACGTCGGCGGTGAAATCCACGGCAGCATGGGTCGCTAGAGGGAGCAGGAGAAGAAGGAAGCGCATGAGCCAGCCATGAACGAAGCGGAGGCGGTCCGACTTTCCATGTGTCGATGTTCAGATGCGGGGAAATAGCCCATTGCAGCGGCGGTCTAGCACGCTTTGGAGTCAGGCATGAGCGACACACATTTTGATTTCATCGTGATCGGCGGCGGCAGCGCGGGCTATGCAGCGGCGCGCACGGCACACTCGCTGGGGCTGCGAGTCGCGGTGGTGGATGGCGCGGCGGAGCTGGGCGGCCTGTGCATCCTGCGCGGCTGTATGCCGAGCAAGACGCTGATCGAATCCGCCGACCGCTACCTGACGATCCGTCATGCCGCTGAGTTTGGTTTGAAGGCGCAACCTCTGGGTGTGGATGTGAAAGCGATCCGAGATCGCAAGCGCAGGCTGATTGCTGAATTCGCAGGCTATCGGCAGGGCCAGCTCGAAGATGGACGCTTTGTGCTGTATCGGGGACATGCATCGTTCGTTAGCCCGCATGAGATCGAGGTGCTGCCGCGTGATGGCTCAGCCTCGTTCATGCTCACTTCACGTTCCTTTTGCATAACCACCGGCTCTGTCGCGAGTGTGCCGCCAATTCCGGGGCTCGTGGAGACGGGCTACTGGACAAGCGACGATGTGCTAGATGCCGCCGAGCTGCCGCAAAGCTTCGCGGTGCTCGGCGGCGGTGCCATCGCACTGGAGATGGCGCATTATCTGGAAGCTATCGGCAGGCAGGTCACGCTGATCCAGCGCGGGCCGCAGTTTCTCACCGGGCTCGATCCCGAGTGCAGTGCGGTCATCGAGAAAGCCTACACACAGCGCGGCATCACTTGTCATCTCGGCACCAAGATTAACCGCGTCAGTGAGCGTGATGGCCGCAAGCATATCGAGTACCAGCACGGCGAGAATGAATGCAACGTCACGGTCGATCAGGTGCTCGTCGCCATGGGGCGCGGCCCAGCCACTGAGGGGCTCAATCTTCACGCCGCTCACATTGCGCTCTCTGGGAAGAAGATCGCGGTCCAACCAACGATGCAGACCGGCCAGCCGCATATCTTTGCCGCTGGTGATGTGTGTAGCTCTCTGGATGTCGTGCATGTCGCCATCCAGCAAGGCGAGATCGCGGCGCGCAATGCGGCACGCCTGCTGAAAGGCGATGCGGCGAGTGAAACGATGGATTACCGACTGCTGCTCTTTGGTGTGTTTTCGCACCCGCAGGTCGCTGCCGTCGGAGCGGGTGAGGCAGAGCTGAAGTCGCACGGCATCCCGTTCGTCACAGCGAGCTATCCCTTTGCGGATCATGGCAAAAGTATGGTCATGGGTGAGCCGGATGGCTTTGTGAAGATGCTCGCTCATCGCGAAACTGGGGAGATTCTCGGAGCCACCTGTGTCGGGCCACATGCCACGGAACTCATCCATGAAGTCGTCATCGCCATGCATCATCACACGACGGTGCAGGACTTCATGCTCATCCCGCACTACCACCCGACTTTGAGCGAGATTTGGACTTATCCAGCAGAGGAATGCGCGGACCAGATCACGGGCTAGGCAGAGGAGTCTGTTTGAGGGAGACGGACATTGCTTGGGCTGAACGGACCGCGTCGGTCTTGCGTGTATAGCAGGGTGAAACAGACGGTACGCATGAACTATTCATCGCCAAAAGTTATGATCGTTGTAAAAGATCGAATATCAGTTGGTAGGGACATTGTGTCGTGTTTGGCGCCGGCCATGCAAAGCCTGGGAATTGCCGCCGGGCAATCAACACAAACACACATGAAATCTCCCATTCATCCACAATCTACCCGCAAGGGTCTCCTCGCCGCTGTTGCACTCATTGCATCCGCCACACTACTGCAAGTAGGCGCACCTGCTATTTCACCGGTCGTCGAAAGTCCTGCTCCTTCCCCATACCACGCGCTTTTGAAGGTGGATTTTTCGACCAACTACATCACGCCACGCGGACTCAATATCGAGAAAAGTTTTACCAAAGAGCAAACGGCAGCGATGGCGGTTCAGGTCTTGCGGTCTTCCGCACTGGCTTGGTGGCTACAGTTCCCCTGAAATTCATGCCTAAGTCGGCCGGTTCGTGGTCCCTCTATGCTGGTGTGAAATATTATCACTTGAGCAACGAAGGCGTATTGGATGGCAATTTAGCACTGGGTGCCGATGGCAGTCGTGAGAAGAACTTGGTGCAATACCACGCTGGCGTCTCCATCTTCTTCTGACCCTTGTCTTTCACCTAACTTTCATTTCATCTCCAAAGCCACCTGTATGGACAAAAACATCTCATTAAGCATCAAGGCAGAGCCTTATGCCTATGCGTTTGTCCCTTCAAAAACCGCGCTGCTCATCATCGACATGCAGCGTGATTTTTTGGAGCCAGGTGGCTTTGGTGAGATGCTCGGCAATGATGTCTCTCAGCTCCGCCGCGCCATCGAGCCAAATCAAAAATTACTCGCAGCCTGGCGGGCGACTGGGCTCCAGGTGCTGCATACTCGCGAGGGGCATCGCTCTGATTTAGCTGACCTGCCGCCTGAAAAAAAGGTGCGCGGCAGGAGCGCAAAAACCATCGGTGACGCTGGTCCGATGGGCCGCATTCTCATCCGAGGTGAGGCCGGGCACGACATCATCCCAGAACTCTACCCCCTGCCTGACGAGCCGGACATCGATAAGCCAGGTAAGGGGGCCTTCTTCGCTACAGACCTTCATCCCATTTTACAAAATCTCGGCATCACTCAACACATCGTCACTGGTGTCACCACCGAAGTGTGCGTGAACACCACCGTCCGTGAAGCCAATGACCGAGGCTACGAATGCCTTGTGCCCGGGGACTGCGTGGCCTCTTACTTCCCCGTGTTTCAGGACATGGGACTCAAAACGATCAAAGCCCAAGGCGGCATCTTCGGTTGGGTCTCTGACTCTGCGAAGATTATCTCCGCTCTGGCCTGACCGCGACAATCAACGTTTCAAGTATAACTAACAATACGATTTCAAATGTCTGACTTCAAACCTAAAATCTGGACCCCTGGTGACTGGAATGCCTTCTTCGGATTTGGCACCAACATCCTCGTCAATCTGCTCACTCTCACGGCCCTGTTGCGCTATGTCCTGAAGATGCCGGACGACATCGTCTTTGGCCGCATCCTGCCCGCCATTGGTCTCATGCTTTGCATGAGCACCGTTTACTATGCTTGGCTGGCTTATCAGTTAGCCAAAAAGACGGGGCGTAGCGATGTCTGTGCTCTGCCTTCTGGCATCAGTGTGCCGCACATGTTTGTGGTCGTCTTTGTCATCATGCTGCCCATCTCATTGAAGACGGGAGATCCCATCAAAGGCTGGGAGGCAGGTCTGACTTGGGTCTTCATCCAGAGCTTCGTGCTCATGATCGGCGGCTTTATTGCTCCCATCATCCGCAAGATCACTCCTCGCGCTGCACTGCTCGGCACGCTGGCGGGTGTCTCGATCAGTTTCATCTCCATGCGACCTGCGCTTGAGATGTTCTCCACACCTGTGATTGGCGTTGTATGCTTCGCTATCATTCTGCTGAGTTGGTTCGGCGGAGTGCGCTATTACAAAGGCATCCCCGCTGGTCTCGTGGCGATTGCCGTGGGTTCCATCATCGCCTGGGGATCGAATCTCTTTGGTCTGAACTACGGTGGCATGACGATGGCTAAGCTTACGGATTCCTTTACCAACTTCGGCTTCTCGATCCCACTGCCAGCCTTCAGTCATATCTTCTCAGGCTTTGAGTTCCTCGGCATCATTCTCGTCACCGCCATTCCCTTCGGCATCTACGATCTCGTCGAAGCTCTGGATAATGTGGAGAGCGCCTCAGTCGCTGGTGACGACTTTCCCACCACACGCGTGCTCACAGCGGCTGGCGTCGTCAGTCTGATCGGCTGCTGTCTCGGTAATCCTTTCATCAATGCCGTCTATATCGGCCATCCAGGCTGGAAGTCGATGGGTGGGCGTATCGGTTACTCAGCGGCCACGGGTGTGGTTGTCATCCTCTTCTGCACCTTCGGTATCATCTCTCTGATGTCATCCCTCATTCCCATCGTGGCCATCTCGCCGATCCTTCTCTACATCGGCATGTTGATCGGGGCGCAAGCCTTCCAGGAGACTCCCAAGAGTCATGCGCCTGCGATCATTCTCGCCTTGACTCCTCACCTCGCTGCGTGGGGCAAGATGCTCATCGACAACTCCCTCGGTGCTGCAGGGACTAATGCCGCTACAATCGGTCTCGAAAAGCTCGGTCAAATGGGTGTTCTTTATCATGGATTGGAGGCCATGGGCGGTGGTGCTATCCTTAGTGGCGTTATTCTTCCTGCTATCGCTGTCTTCGTGATTGATCGGAAGTTCTTCCTAGCCTCCGCCTTTGCTTTTGCGGGTGCGCTAATGACTTTCTTTGGCCTTATGCATGGTGAGAAGATTGGCTTTGGAGAATCTCCTGTCATGGCCGCCAGCTATGTGCTCGTAGCCCTCTTACTCGCTGGCTGTGCCAAGTTCGCCACGATCGCTCCGAAACCGGCTGAGGAGGCGATTCACGGCTAGATAGCGTAATTTTTCTCCAATCTCATACTCTCGTTAAGTTGGCAGTTGATGTGGTAACTCTATCCGGGTGGTTTTGCGGTCTGGTTAACCGCACGATCACCCGGATTTTTTACCCATCTTGGCACTGAAATTTCTTCACTTTCTATCATGCCTTACGTCGAAGCTGATCCTTATCCTTAGCTTTATAATGGCGACCTGCGTCCTGAGAATACCACCTTTCTCGTGATCGACATGCAGACAGACTTTTGTGGCCCAGGAGGCTATGTCGATAAGATGGGCTACGACCTCAGTCTGACTCGTGCCCCCATCGAGCCGATCAAGCGTGCCTTTTAGGCAGAGCGAGCCAAAGGCTACCACATTGTGCACACGCGCGAGGGGCACCGACCTGACCTCTCAGATCTACCGGCGAACAAACGCTGGCGCAGTCAGCGCATCGGCGCGGGCATCGGAGATGTTGGCCCCTGTGGCCGTATCCTCACACGCGGCGAGCCTGGCTGGGACATCATCCCTGAGCTATATCCGCTGGCATCTTTGATGGCGACAGCATCGAGCTGAGCGCCTTGGCCGAGACAGACTCATCTCTCGTGCTGACGACTCCGAGCGCCAGCCGCGTGTTTCGATCCCGCAGCGGAGGCCCCGCGAAAGTGCGGCAGAAATTTGAGGTGCAAACTGGCGCATTCCTGGAGTTTTATCCTGAGCCATTCATTCCCCGTGCTGGTGCCTTGTATCATCAGCAAACAGAGCTGCATCTGGCCGCTGGCGGCCGCCTCCTCTTCTTTGATTGGCTCACGCCCGGTCGCGTCGCCAGTGGGGAAGTCTTCCTCTACTCAGCGCTGAGCTGGAGCCTGGATGTTTTTTTTGATAGCAAGCTCGTAGCTCGTGAGCGCTATCGCCTCACTCCACAGGACACCAGTCTGGAAGCGCTGCGCCTCTTGCATCCGCAGGCGCATTACCTCAGTTGTTATTTCATCGGAACTGAAACCCTGCCCATCGTCGAGCTAGAGGCCCTTAGTAACTCCGAAGTCTATCTCGGCCACGCCCCGCTGATCTCAGGCGGCTTTACCATCAAAGCCCTCTGTCAGGACAGCCTCGCAGCTAGGCGTCTCATGAAGCAGCTACGCGCAGTCCTATACACTGAATTGCAGAGACCACCACCAAGCCTTGGACGTTATCTTTGATGTGTCGAGCGCTCAGCAGAAAACGTTTTGAATGGTGCACTCCAGTGGACTCGAACCACTAACCTTCTGATCCGTAGTCAGAAAAGTTGCATGTTTCACTGTGTTCATCTATGATACATTTAGTTCAGCCAAATGGTGCTGTAACCAAGTAAAACCAAGCCTTCCAGGAGATACACACGATGAACAATGATGAACAGACGCTAGCAGGGGTTCACAAGAAAAGTGGCGAGGTTTTGGCTAGGTTGGGGAAACCTCGCCACTTTTCCAAGAGTGTTCAGCAATACTGGCTCCAGCCGGGAAAACTGTTCAAGAATCCGGGTGCTAGCTCCCTGTCCTGCCGTCTGAGCCGTGCGGGCGAGCGGGAATACTTCGCACTTGGAACGAGCAACAAAGCTCCTGCTGCGGCGAAGGCGGTGGAGATTTACGAGCATCTGATGAAGCATGGCATGGAGGCGACACGGACGAAGTTTATGCCGAAGGCTTCGGAGAAGTCGGATGTTTCCACTGTCGGCAGTTGGATCAAGGCGGTGGAGTCGCATTGCACATTGTTCCCGAACACACAGCAGAACTATGTGTCAGCGGTGCGGAAGCTGGCGGGTGACATCGGCGCGCTGCCGAGAAACAAGAGCCGATTCAGCTACAAGAACGGCGGGACAAAGGAATGGCGCGAGGCGGTGGACAAGCTGCCGCTGAGTATGCTGAACTCTGCGCAGGTGAACGTGTGGCGGGTGTCTTATACAAAGAGCAAGCCAGCAAATCCTGAAGCGCAAGATCGGGCGCTAAATTCGGCACGGGCGACGGTTCGAAATGCCAAGGCGCTCTTCGGTGTGAAGATTGCCAAGGTGCTGCGGGATGTGGCAAAGTTGACGCTGCCGGAGCCACTGCCCATGAGTGATGTGAAGATGAAGGATTTGTTTGGAAAAGATGAAACAGACCTGCGCTACAAGTCGCGCATCAATGCGGAAAAGCTGATGCGGTTGGCAAGTGTTGAACTGGCAGATTCACAGCCGGAGGCGTTCAAGGTGTTCGTTCTAGCGCTGTGCTGCGGATTGCGGAAGCGCGAGATTGACTGCCTGATGTGGAGTCAGGTTGGCGGGGAAAAGGATGTTATTGACATCAAGGCCACCAAGCACTTCCGGCCAAAGAGCAAGAAATCCGCAGGCGAGGTTGATCTTGATCCTGAATTGCTCGCGCTGCTACGGGGCTGGCGTGCTGCTGCCACTGGAGAATTTGTGATTGAGGGAAAGGACGTCGCGAACTTCAAGAGCCGCGTGAGCTACCGCTGTGAGTCCGTGTATGCGGTGCTCTATGCTTGGCTCCGCAAGCATGGCGTTGAGGCCACGAAGGCGCTGCATGAACTGCGGAAGGAGGCAGGCGCACTGGTGGTGAATTCAGCAGGCATCTACGCGGCATCGCGGCTGCTGCGGCATTCAGACATCCGCGTGACGGCGGACTTCTACGCGGACAACAAGCAGCGCATCAGCACAGGTCTGGGTGGCCTGCTGCCTGCGGCCAATGTGATCGAGTTCCCGACTGCCAAGAAGCTGAGCAAGGCGGGCCGGAAGCGGGCGTGATTGCGGTGGTTTTGCCTTTGACCTTTTGAAATACCCCGCGCAGTTCTTATAATGGAACCGCTACTTCTAGATCACGCTGATTTCGTAACCGCTCAAAAGGCAGGGCAAGTGCGGTGCTTGGTGAACAAACGACTGGCCTTGACCGTATGCGATTCCAGTCGAGTGCCCAAGGGTTGGAGGACGACACAAGATGTTTGCCGAGGTGTTGGATGCCTGATTATCCTGGCTGGGATCGCCTCGCTGTTCTTCCTCACTTTGTGGAAGGGAATTCTTTGTGTTGTGGTGTGCGTCATTGTCTCAAGCGCATGGCACGGCTCGTTGATGCAAACGGCTGCTCAAAACGTGATCGAGTTGGCTTTGGAGGATGCGGGCTTTTACGAAGTGATGATTCAACAAGGCGTCCTTTCCGTGTATGAAGCGACCAAGAACTGACTCTGTGGCGATTGATCCAAAGGGGGGAGGGGGTGTTGGTTGTCGTGCTGACTGCTTCCCTCTAATGGATTTGGCAACGCAAAATTTTTCCGCATTGGAACGCTTCAAGTGGTCTGCACTCTCGGCTTGTCGTGTTCATCTCTGATGAGTAGGATACTGACATGAGCACTCTCCTTTACCTCATCAGCACAGGGATTCTGTCACTCATCGGCTGCGGTGTGGTCAAACATTTCATGGCACCCACGCGCACCTTCGCGGACTGGTGGGACAGTGATGGCGTGCCGGTCTTCATGGTCTTATGCCTGTTCATCGGCTATGCTCTCGCTGGTCCATCGGACCCACGATTCTGGGACGGCTCAAACTACTGAACGAGCATTTTTATGGAGCGTTGCCAGACCTGCATCCGCCGCTCTTTAGCGTGTTGTAGCATGTCTTTCAAAAAGGCACCATCAAAGCGGCCCGCGTGAGCGACGATCAATGACACCGGGGGCGGGGGTGTTGGTTGTCGTGCTGGCTTGCTTCTCTCTAATGGATTTGGCAGCGCAAAATTTTTCCGCATTGGAACACTCCAAGTGGTTTGGACTCTCGGCTTGTCGTGTTCATCTCTGATAGGTAGGATACGGAAACCACGATGGCAAAGAAGCAACCCACACGCCGCACCACGAAAGCCAAACCATCGAAACCACCGAAAGGCACGGGGGGAGGGGGTGCAGCGAGTGTTAGCGGCGCTATTCCTGATATGGATTCTACCGCAGGGAATTTTTCTGCATTGATGAACGAGCCCAGGGGGCGAGACACTCAAGCCGCTGCTGAGGGGCTGAAGAGAAAAAGCGAAGGTGATTTACTCGCTGAGTGGAAGGCGAGGAAAGAAAAATTGCACGCTGCGAAGACCGCTCTACGCGGGCTTCCCGACTCCGAATATGAAGACATCATCAGTGAAATGATTCGGACTGCACCGACTGCATGGCATATCAAAAAACTCGTCTTGGAATCCGTTCGGTGGCTCAAATTTCTAAGTAGCGGCAATGGACATCCTTGGCGTGGTATTCCCGAAAATAATGAGAACGTGATTGCCAACGTTCATTACGAACTGGCCCGAATCACTCACGAGTTCAATGTGTCACTGACAGCCAAATCCACGCCTCGCTGGCTACAGCTTGCAAAGAAGCATCCAGCGTTTCAGAGGGCGTGGAAGCTCCACCAAAAAACCAAAGGTGAACATGAGCATGATAGCTTGGATTGTCGTGTGATCGAAGTTGACGCTTACGGAGGTCAACTGGGCCTCCTAAAGTTGCGTTGTGTCTTTGATGAAAAAGTGGTGCGTATGGAATGGCGGCGCGGTGACGAGGTAACACATCAAGAAACCCGCGAGCGAATACCGAGCAAAGGAGTCTTGCAGACCTGGCTGGCGGGCGTTCTAACTGATTATGATAAAAGTATGGACTACCCTCACAGTCCCCTGAGCCAAGATTGGGCGGCACGTTGGGCGAACGAAGAACTTTATATGAAGCATTTCATGCCTCATGCAGAACAAGAGTGGAACCCCGACGAAGTTGACGAACTGCAAACACGGGCGTGCGGGCTTCTCACGACAAACAATGGCAAGAAGGACGGCAAGCCAAGATATGACTTTGGAGCATTCAAAACACGGATCAGACGACTCGCTATACACCAAATAAGATTCTGGCGTGACGCCATCGTTCCACCTGCGCCAAAAGTGTGACAGTATTAGCGCATCTGACTCCTCTGATAACATGTGAGTTACTGTGTGCATGAGCACACAGACTCTATCCAAGACACAATTCACGATTCAGGAACTCGCTGCCCGCTGGGCCGTGCATCCTTTAACTATTCGCCGGCGAATCCGACGTGGTGAAATCCGCTGCCTGAGGCATGGGCGGCAGATTGTCCGCGTGGAAATTTCAGAGATCGAACGTCTCGAAAAGGAGGCCCGAGTCTGATGAAGCCCGCACAGATGCGCTTCGTGCTGCGCTGCCGTGGCTGCGGGCGCTTCATGCGCCAGGAGGAAAAGTCGCACGGGGGCAAGCGCGAGGCATGGCACGACCGCTGTGCGATGCGCGCCGAGGAACGCAGAGAATTCAAACCGGAGGAAGATCATGCTAAACACGAGCAAGTTAGAGAAGATCAAAACGACATCGAATGGTAAGACCATCGCCCGCTGTCCTGCCTGTGCCGAGGCCGACGAGGATAAAGATGGGAAGCATTTGGTGATCTTTGCAGACGGGCGTTTTGCCTGCGTGACGCATCAGGGGGACAAGGAGCACCGCAGGCGCATCTTTGAGATGTCGGGCCTTCCTGATGACGATGCACCGCCGCCGCGTGTGGCGGAGTCTGCACCGAAAAAACTGGCCGAGATTGTGGACTGGTCGGTGAACTGCGAACGGCTCGCCAAAGACGAGACGGCGCTGGCACGCCTGACTGCATGGCGCGGCTGGACGGTGGACTACTGTCGCGAGCTGGCGCACGCCGGAGTGATGGGGATGCACGAAAGCCGCGTGTGCTTTCCCGTGGCGGATGCGCAGGGCGTGGTGATCGGGCGGCATGTGTTCCAATGGCCGGAGATGGGTGGCATCAAGGCATGGTATGCGCCGGGGAAGAATGCGCCGCTGGTGATCGGTGCCGCGTCCCTGTCTGGCCTGCGGGCCTGCAACGTGATCGAAAGCCAGTGGGATGCGCTGGCGCTGCTGCATCTGCGCGGCTGGCATGGCGAGGCGCTGGAGCGGCCCTTCATCGTGACACGCGGGACAAGCATCAGTCCGACACTCAAGACGATGCTGGCGGGCGTGGAAACCGTGATGCTGTGGATGCAGCACGATGAACCGAAGGCCGCAGGCAAAGCGCCGCCTGCTGAGGAATGGCTGGCGCGGTGCGTGGCGCTGATGCCGGACACCGTGCGCGAGATCAAGCGCGTGGATGTGGCGGCAGGATTCAAGGATTGGAACGATGTGCTGCGTGATCGAGGCGCGGCGGCAACGCTGGCGCTGGTGAAGTCTGCGGCGCGTGATGCAGTGACGCTGGCACGAAGGGAAGCGCCCGCGCATGAGATCCAAATCACGCACGAGCCAGCACCGCCGCCTGCGGCTGCGGAATTGCCCATGCCGCAACCGCTGCCGTCGTCTCTCGCTCCCGTAATGGCCTTTAATGATGCGTGGATGCCTGAGAGTCTGCGCCCGTGGCTGGTGGATGTGGCGGAGCGGATGCAATGCCCGCCCGACTTTCCCGCCGCTGCGGTGATGACGGCGCTTTCTTCCGTGACCGGCAGGCGCGTGGCAATTCAGGCGAAGGAGTTCGACACGGGATGGACCGAGCACAGCAACCTGTGGGGCCTCGTGATCGGTGATCCTGGCTCATTGAAAAGCCCGACGCTGCAAGCAGCGCTGCGAGCACTGCGGCGCATGGAGGCGGAGGCGGTGCGCAAACATCAAGAGTCGGAACATGGCCGGAGTGTCGAGCTTATGAAATCCAAGATGATGCGCGAGGCAGCGGCCAAGGAAGCGGCGAAGGCGATCCGAAGCGGCAAGGGTTCGGACTTTGATTTTGCATCGCTGGTGCCTGCGGATGCGAACGACGAAGAGACACCGCTGCGGCGCTACATCGTGAATGATTTCACGCTGGAAGCCCTGGGCGAAGTATTGCGCGCAAATCCAAACGGCACGCTGGCTTTCAATGATGAAATCGCGGGCCTGCTGTCGATGCTGGAACGTGAGGGAAATCAAAGCCTGCGGGCCTTTCTCCTGCTCGCATGGAGCGGCAAGGAAGGCTTCACCTTTGACCGCATCATGCGCGGCATCCGGCGCGTGGATCATGTGTGCCTGAGTGTGCTGGGCGGCATTCAGCCGGGAGTGCTGGCGGAGTTCGTGCGAAATGCGCAGACGGGCGGCGCGGGTGATGATGGCCTCCTGCAACGATTCGGACTGATGGTCTGGCCGGATGCGCGCAACGAATGGTGCGACGTGGACAAGCCGCCGCACATCACAGGCGGCGAGGATGTGGAGAGCGTCTTTCGCACGCTGGAAGATTGCACGGCGGAGATGCTGGCGAAGCACGCGCCGCTGAATCAGGATGGCGTGCCGACGTTCACCTTTGCACCCGCTGCACTGGAGAGATTCCGCGACTGGCGGGGAGTGCTGGAGAGGCGCTTGCGCGGTGATGAACTGCCAAGGCCGATGATCGGCCATCTGTCGAAATATCGAAAGCTCGTGCCTGCATTGGCGCTGGTGATTCACTTGGCGGAGTGGCAGACGGGTAATGTCACACTCTCGGCGCTGGAGAAGGCGCTGCATTGGGCCGCTTACCTTGAGACACACGCGGCCCGCGTGTATGGCTCCCGAGGCGTGGTGGAAGCGGATGCGGGGCGTGTCCTGCTGAAAAAGCTGCTGGCCGGGACTGCGGGCCTGCCGGATGAGTTTACGGCGCGGCAGGTGCGCAACAAAGGCTGGTCTGGCATGACCAAGCCCGAGGAAGCGGATGCGGTGTGCGAGCTGCTGGCGGATTGCGGCTGGATCATCGGCAAGGACGCAGGCAAGACAGCAAAGGGAGGCAGGCCGACGACCATCTACCGGATAAATCCGAGGGCAGGGAATTTTTCAGGCAATGCTCGTGCTTGATCCTATTTCAAGAATGCAACGTTGTAGAAATACAGAAACGCCACGGAGAAGATCACAAGATAGAGAACGGCACTCAACCAGTAAAAGCCCTTTGTGGCAGCCTGTGATAGACGAACGAACTCTCGCTCATCCCCTTCCGGCACTAGCGAAAGAAAATCCTCGTTGAAGCGGAGATTTTTTCGCCAAGTGCGAATGAAGAGCAGAACGCAAATTCCGATGTGCCAGACAAAGAACGAGTCCAAATCGAAACGATGAAGCAAATAGCCGGACAAAGTCGAGTAGGCTGCTAGAAGCGGCAAACTCCAAACGGCATAGCGATGGTAAGTGCTGAATCCAAAAATGAGCATCAAGAGGCGATAGCCTACTAGCAGGAATATGAGATAAAAAAGGATGACCATGGTGTGCGGTCGCGGTTTTGGCAATTAGGGCGTCTAACGCTATCAAATCATTCTGTGAAGCTTTAATGGGCAAGCGTATATGCGGCAAGTCAATCGGAGTGGAGGGCGAGTGTGCAAGGGGCTTGTGATGCACCATCAAAACCACCGAAACCTTGTCTCGAATCCCCCACCGAAGGTTTTGATGGTTTCGATGGTGCCTTGTGCGCGCCCGCAAACTCGCGCCGCCCCTCCGATTTTTTCAATGTGATGCAGAGATGCGCTTTTCTGAAAACGCTGATACAGGTATTTGCGCCGTGGCGTAAACGTTAATCATGAGCACGAGCCGACGAGTGACCAAGAACACAACGGGACGTGTGCCCAAGCCTCCTGCGAAACCGCGCAAGAAAGCTGTCAGCGCCATTCAGGCGCGGCGTCTGGCCGCACGGCACGTCATGGCGCGGATGTTCGACAACGTGCCGGTGTGCGACGGTGCCGAGATGAAAGGCGGCGTTTACCGCCTGCGGCGCGATGATGTTTGGATGGTGTTTCCAAACAGCGAGGCCGAGTCAATCTCAATCCACCCTTCCCTCGTGGTGGCAGTGTGCAAACGCACGGGCCGCGTGCTCTACTCCGGACCAGCGAATGACGAAGGGTGAAGACACAAGAGTTCAATCAAGGATGCAGGCCGCACGGATGCGGCACTACAAAATGAGCGTCTGGCTGTAGAGCACTTGGGCGGCTGTAGTATCGCTAACCGACCTGAAGCGATGGACTGATTTCTGTGGAGCAGTTTGGAAGGCCATTGCTCAGAATGGATTCTGGGGCAGGGAAAATATCGCCAATAGGGCAGGGGGTTTGCCGGAAAAGTGGCGAGTTTTTGGCTAGGTAGTGATTTTTTCACCTTCACCAGAATCAACGTAACTCGTTGATTTTGAATGGTGCACTCCAGTGGACTCGAACCACTAACCTTCTGATCCGTAGTCAGATGCTCTATCCATTGAGCTAGGAGTGCATTGGCTGTGTAGCCAGTCAGCGTTCGCTGCGGAGGCCGAGATTAGACTGCAAGGTTACTTTGTCAATCGCTCGGTAGAATATAATCACGTCGAACTTTGATCTTGGGTGCGGGTTGATCTGGGGACCATATTTGAGAGCTGCCAATTTTGCTGCAACTTCTTGGTAAGCTTTTCGTTTCATCGCCCGCAACACCGGGAATCCGGACGACTCCATTATGAAAATGCGCCTTCTACTCACATTCGTCTGTGCTTTGCTTGCCGTCAGCCTCTTTGCTGAATCGGGTGACACGACAAACACCAGCGCTGTCTATCGAACTTGGATCGATACTCAAGGCCGCAAGCTGGATGCAACTTTCCGCGGTATTGAGGCGGGCCATGTCTTCCTGCAAATCCGCAACGGTTATGTTTATCGTCTGCCTTTGGATAAGCTTTCACCTGCCGACCAAGAGGCCGCGAGGACGCTGAAGCCCGAAGGTCTCGGCATTCCGGCTGATCCAAATCTCGCGCAGGCAGCAGCACGCATCGACATGCTGGTGGATGGTGGCCTGAATAAGGCGGGGCAGAAGCCCAATCCGCTTGCCTCGGACGAGCAGTTCGTGCGCCGTGTTTATCTCGACATTTCGGGCCGTATCCCGACACGGGAGGAAGCACTCGATTTCATCAGTGACACCAGTGTCTCGAAGCGCTCGAAGGTGATCGACAAACTGCTGAACTCGGATGGCTACCGCAGCAATCTTTTCAATTATCTTGCTGACATGATGCGCGTGGCCGACTTGGCCAACAAAGCCCGTTTCTACACCTATCAAGATTGGCTGAAGAGCCAAATATCCGACAACATCCCGTGGAACAAGATGGTGTACACCATGATGACAGCGGATGGAAAGTTGTTGGAAAACGGTGCCACCGGTTATCTACTGCGTGACGCTGGCATGAGGCTCGACAATCTCAGCCTCACGCTCAGCACCTTCTTGGGCGCGAACGTTTCCTGTGCGCAGTGCCACGATCACCCGTTTGCGGATTGGACACAACGGCAGTTCTACGAGATGGCCTCCTTCTTCGGAGCGACTGAGACTTATGGCGTGAAAGGCTCAAAAAACTATGGGATGCAAAACATGCGTCAGGTTCTGGCCTCCCTGGATGACAAGCGCATGCAGCAGCAGGCCAAAAATGTGCTTCGTATCAACGCGATGGCTATCGAGGATAGCGAAACCAACGATTTGAAACTGCCAGACGATTACAAATACAAGGACGGCAAACCTGGTGATGAGGTGAAGCCAAAACTCGTGACTTGGAGTGACGACAAGGCGAAGAAAGCCTACGCGGGTGTGCAGACGAAGAATGAGGAGGATCTACGCGCGCAGTTCGCTAAATGGATGACCTCGCCAGAAAATCCTCGTTTTGCGATGACCATTGCGAATCGCCTATGGAAGCGTGCATTCGGACTGGGCGTCCGCGAGCCAGTCACTGATCTCGACGATCCGAGTGCCAGCGTGAATCCGCCGCTGCTCCACCACCTCGCTGCCGAAATGGTGCGTCTGAAGTTCGACATGAAGCAGTTCATGCGTTTGCTTTACAACACGCAAGCCTATCAGCGTGAAGCCACCAGTCATGAACTCGGTGACAATGCGGCCTACCTTTTCCCTGGTCCGGTTCTTCGTCGCATGAGCGCCGAGCAGGCATGGGACTCCTGCGCTACGCTAGTCGTCGGTGCTGATGTGGACAAATTCAAAGCCCAGCGCGGCGCTCAATACACTAAGGTCATGAACATCGACTTTGGTAAGGATTCATCGCCCGGCACTATCAAGACTCAGATCGAGAATGCGATCACTGGCATGCGTCAGTACGGTGGCAACAATGGCAACCCGAAAAACAACGCAAAGAAGAAGCGTAAGATGGCCGCATCAACAGGTGGTGATGAAGAGGATCTCACGATTGCCCCGCCAGTGCGCGACGGACTCGTGCTTGCCCGCGCCTCTGAGCTGC
>CAZOVY010000046.1:0-46794 GCA_964583255.1 uncultured Prosthecobacter sp. | reverse complement strand
CAACACCTCACTCGTTCACGCTTCCCCGGTGTCATTCTTTGTGAGGCAACTCGAGGCCTCTTTGTTCAGCCAATTTTGATTTGCCTCGCCCATAGCTTTGGAGGAATATGAGAACAATTAATGAACAAAGTGATCCGACTTGCGAATGACGGCTACACGCGCGCCGCCTCGCTCTTTGGGTTCGGTCTTCAGCCTGCCACCGATGAAGAGTTAAGTGCATGCGCCCTGCGAACATGGACTCTCCAAACAAGCGGTCGCCGCATATTGGATAACGCCCTTGAGCACGCCCTCAATCCGGTTTGTTCGGCGACGCATGAAATGCAGTGGAAAGAGGTTCAATGCTGGGAACTTTCCAATGTTTATCTCACAGGCGACGATTGTAACGTCTTCCTCTCTGCTAATAAATACCTCAGGTTTTGTCCCAGCCTTCAGCGCCATCCAGAGCGCAAGATCCGGAGACCATTACGGATTCTCTCATCAGCCATCACGGAGCCGTGTTTTTACCTTGCCGGACGTAACTATGAAAACCACGGCCACTTTCTTCTGCATCACCTCCCCCGCTTAATGGCCGCTGAACTATTTCTGAATGGCATGGGAAATCCCAAGGTTTTACTCGGCAACCGAGCCAAGCGTTGGCAGGAGCGTTACCTGTCCGCCGTGGATGTCCCGCCAGCCAGTCTTGCTCGTGCAGGGCCCGGCACGACTCGTGTTGAAAAGCTTTTTTACGCTCCGCAAATGTGGACGGACTCTGCCTTGGCTGCCCCCGAAATTCTGCAACGTATGCGCTTGGCCTTTCTGAAATTCAGTCAGCTAGCTGCCAGTGGCGAAAACAGCCAAGTCCCCATTCTAATTTCGCGCGCCGATGCCCCTGACCGCAAACTACTAAACGAACGCGAAATCGCGGCTGAAGTGGAGCGCCAGTGGGGAGCCTGCGAGATTTTGGAGCTTAGCCGGATCGATTTTGCCACTCAAATTCGCAAATTTGCCCAAGCTCCGCTGATCGTCGGGGCACTGGGTCAGGGTTTGACGAACCTGCTGGTGTCGAAGGGGGCACTCTGTTTAATTCTCGATACTGAGGTTCAATGGGCGGAGTCCTACTTTTCTCAGACATTTCGAGATTTGGCGCTGTCACAAGGCAATCTGGCTTCTCGTCTCTTTGCTGATCAGCCCATTCAAAAACGTGATCATTGGAGCTATCCGATCGAGAAATTTAAGCGGGAACTTTCCACCGCCACCGCTTTTTGGAAACAGCACCGAGCCCTTGTGCCCACTCCGTGAGAACTGCCGTCGTTTACCACAAGCAGCTTGGAGATACGCTGCTCCTGCAACCCGCTATGGCAAGGCTCGCCGCGCAAGACGATGAATATGTCACTCTTTACACCCAGCCGGGACACCAGCCGCTCGTTGAATTGATGCCAAGTGTAAAGTGGGGGGGCGATCCCAGGAAAGTTGTAAGCCCCTTCGATCGAGTTTTAGCATTCGATCAAGGATCACAAACGTTGATGAAAAGTTTGCGCTTACGTGCCCGGCATCGGCAGTTGCTTACGCGGGCCTCCGTTTATATTCGCTGGTATCACCGCCTTCTCTTCCACTCATGCAGGTCGGAGAATCTGAACGACATCTATGTGGCACGTTATTATTTTGGCATGGCGGGTGGTCCGGTTTCAGATTCTTTCGCGCCGCCCAAACTCTGCATGCCACCACCCGAATGGATGCAGCCGGAAGCATCCTCGACAACCGCAGTAGTCATCAATCCTGCGTCGGGTTGGGAACGAAAATCCTGGACGGTCGAGGGGTGGCGCACTGTGATTCGCTCCATGCTCGCTCTGGGTCTTGGCCCAGTGTTTGTCTCCAGCGGCACTTCTGATTGGCATTTGCGTATGGGACGTGAGATCTGTGAGGGCTTTCCTACTCACCAAGTAAGGAATCTAGCAGGCTTAACCACGCTGCGTGGATTTCTCTCACTGCTATCGCAGGCTGCGATCACGCTCACCGTTGATGGGGCTGCCTCGCATATCTCGCAGGCACTGGGACGGCCTACAGTGGTGCTTTTTGGCCCATCCAAGACCCAGATGTGGCATCACGAAACACCGCAAAACCGCGCCATCCACGCTAGCGAGTTCGGCACTGAGGCTTTGCCGCCCACTGCACTCATTCCGCCCGAACGAGTGATTGAAGACGCCCAAAAAGTGTTGTGCGCAGTCTGAACAAATGCTGTTCAGATCTGGGATTCCCGGATGATTAGGCTGATCCCAAAATATTTTTCAGATGAGCACAAGCCGCATCTGTACTAGGCTGCCCACATGCCAAGTTTATTTTCACTTCAAAACTATCTCCTCCAAGCTGTTGGCTTATTCTCGGTTCTGTGTCTTAACGCTTGCTCAGACTTTCGAGTGCCGGCTTTGGATAAGCTGAAGGAGAAGGAGTCTGAGACCTTCTCCGTTCAGGCCGGGCAGATCGAAGGCAAGGGAAAGAAGTTAACGACTGAAAAGGAGGATGAGGTAGCCAAGAAAAAATTGGATACCTCCGCAGTGGTGGGGACAGCGCCGTCTGTGGATTTGAGTTTCCTGCTAAGCATGAATTTTGATGAGGCTAAAACGATTTCAGCGCAAAGTATGGAATTGCCCAAGGGCATGCGGTTGGCTGCGGACTCCATTGAAGTTTTGAAGAAGGGCCGCGACGACGAACCCAAACGTCTCCGCGCTAAAGGCAAGGTCTATTTCGAGAGTGGAGAGGGGAATGACACCTGCAAAGTCTTATGCCAAGAAGCCTATATCAACTTCAATGAGATCGTCCTCCGTGGTAAACCCATCATTCAACGTGGTGGCAGTATCGTCGAAGGGCTGGAGGACCGAACAGTCGTTTATATGCTGGGAGCACGCTTGCGCGTGATCGGTTTGCATCGTGTGACTAATTCGAATTCCATGCTGGCTATGATGCCTGATCTTGGTCCTTGGACTGGTGGGCCGAATCTGATCCTGCCACCTCTCACAGAAGATGCTGTGCCTGGCAATATGCGCGATGAGATGTTCAAGGCCGCCGAAGCTGAATCTGTGCTTCAACAAAATCGTATCGATGCCTTCCGTCAGCCCGCCGCACCCGTTGCTCCCTGGATCAAAGATGAGCCCAAGGCCAAAGCACCGCCCGCAGAAAAGAAACCAGCCGTAGAAGCCGAAAAGCCTGTGCAGATAAAGTCTGCTTAGCCCTTTAGAAATGGAAGCCTTCGGGTGGCCTCGCTAGGAAAGGTGGCATCACCTGGGTTACCGCCGGTCGCCCACTTTGATTGGCAAACCGATGGTGTCAGTGTTCATCTTTGCGTAGAATTGAATCATCCTTTGGTCACTCGCGCTAAAGCTGGGGACAGTGGCGATCCACTCCTGCGCCTTGGCTGGATTTGATTTTAGCCAGCCTACAGCGACGTTCATCAAGGCGTCTTTGCGCACTTTTTGATCAGGAATCGTCTCTGTCCATTTGATGGCACTCGTGGGATCAGTCCGGGCGAGCGAGCCGACAAAGCCAGCCGTGGCGAGATCTCGGTCGGTCGAGTCTGGCTGCAGCTTTAGCCAAGCACCCGCAGCGGCGAGATCTGCCTTGGCCCATTCCTGGCCCAGCTTCACCACATTGCGATCCCGGCCAGATGAGTCAGGCATGGCATTGAGCATCTCCAAAGCCTGATTGTACTGGCCCTTGCGGATCTGCGAGTCAGTCATCGTGCTAGAGATGTCTTCTTTGATCTTGCCCTCAGGAATCTGCGCCAGCAAAGACGCGCGCTCTTTCGGGCTGAAGCCCTCGGATAAGATTGAGAAATAGAAGCGCACACTTTGCAGCAGATTCTCATCTGTCGTGGAACCCAGATAGGCAGCAGCTTCTTTGGGGCTGTTTTTAAACCAGTCCGTCCAGGCTTTTTTGAAGGACTCGGTGCGCGTCTCAGCATTCGGGATAGCCTGGACATAAGCGAGCGCTGCTGCCGGATCGGTCTTGGCCCAGGCACCCACCGTGGCGGCGGTGGCATCTTGTCGCAGCTTGGGATTGGACAGGGACTGCGCCCATTTCAGCGCGGCAGCGGGGTCGCTCTCCACCCATGCACCCATCAAGTTGGTGAGGGCGATGCTACGGCGACTCTCATCTTTAAACGTGAGTGCTAGATTCGCGGCCTTCATGGGTTCTTTTTCTGCAAGTAGGCTCAGACTTTGCGAAAAAGAAAATGAATCGATCGGCAGATCGGGATGCGCGTTGCTGTAAGTGATCGCCGCAGCGACATCCACTTTACTCCACTCCATGAACACCGCGCTCATCACCGTCGAACGCCGTCCGCCCATGCCGAGACTCAGTGCCAGATCGACGGCCGCCGTGGGATTGGTCTTCGCCAACACACCTGCCACGGCACCGAGCAGGATGCCCCTGTCCTTGTCGAGCGGATCAGCCAGAGCCGCTTTCCACGCAGCGTTCGGATCAAGGGCGGCCCACGCACTGTACAACTGCGCTCGCAGTGCATCACGGTTGGTGCTCTTCGGCATCGCTGCCACCAGTGCCAGAGCACTCTGCAATTCCGCAGCAGAGAGTTTTGCAGCGGCCTTTTTTGCGGACTTCAGATCATAGTCCACGAGCAGTTCCTTCATCAGATCGCCCAGTGACTCCTTCGCGCTGGCCGCTTCTGCTTGAGAGGCACTGCCCGACGCCTTGCTGTCAGAACCCACGCCCGTCTTGCCCTTGGCTGCTGCATTCGCAGATGAGGCAGACTTTGCCTCTCCGCCACTGCTGATGGAACGCAGGCCGTAACCCGCAGCACCGCCGACAAGCAAACACACGACTGGAAGCACGATGTTTTTCATCATGCCTCAGAGTGTAGGGAGGTTCCGTCTCGTTCGGCAAGACTCAATGACAGCTCATCACACTCTGCTCAGAGTTTGCCTGACTCACATTCTTGGCGGATGAGACATCATGCTGTCTCCACAAATCACGCCCGAAGGCATCCTCATGGGTGAGGGTGATGCCGCGTCGGCTCAGGAGAAGAAGCTCGCACAAGCAGCGAGCACGTCCGCGCTCTTCACTCTGCTCGCCACGCAATTGCTGACGGTCGAACTGGAACCGCCCTGGCGCTGGCTGCGTGAGTTCGCCCAACATTTTTTCACGCGCCTCTGCCAAACCAAAGATGCTCTCACGACCACCGTGCCGTCAGCGGTTGATCGTGAGGCACTCATCATCAACGCGCCTCCGTTTGCGGGTGCCGAGTATCTCACGCCGGAAGTGCTGGAACGCTGGTGGCTTGATCTGGCGCAGCACATCGCGCTCATTGCCACGAATAGCGTCGAGGCTTGGTTGCGCGAGGAATGTCCCGCATGGCATGTCGTCGGGCGCGTGACATTTCATCTCGCGGAAAACAAGACCGACACGCAGCGGCCTTTTGCTTTCCTGGCGACCTTCACGGAGAAGCTCAGCGCCAGCGGCCAGCCGCAGCATCTGCCACTTGCGCGCGCGCTCCAGCTTTATGCCGGGCAGAAGGATCAAACGGCGCTCAATGCGCTGCTGGCTCCAGTGCGCACAGCGGCCGATAAATCAAAGCTGCTGCGCGAATGGCTGGAGACGAAGCGGCTGTTTCAACCGATGGCCATGTCTTCGCAGGAAGCCTACCGCGTGCTGCGTGACACGGCGGTGTTTCAGGAAAGCGGCATCGTGATGAAGCTGCCCGACTGGTGGCGCAGCGGCAAAGGCACTCGGCCTGCGGTGTCGGTGACGATTGATGCTCCGAAGAAGACCTCGCTTCATGCCGGGACATTGCTGAGCTTTAAGATGGAGTACAGCCTTGATGGCGAGACACTCACTGCTGAAGAGTGGGAGAAGCTGCTGAGTTCCGACACTGGTCTCGTTTCGTTGCGCGGCAAGTGGGTGGAGGTCGATGGCGCGCAACTCCAGCAAGTCATGGCGCATTGGAAGAAGGTGCAAAACGCCACCGGCGAAGGTGGCATCGGCTTTCTCGATGGCATGAGATTGCTCGCAGGCTTTGATCCGCGTCAGTTGGCGGTAGCTGATGAGAGCATCGAGCAGGTGCATGACTGGAGTGACATCGTCGCCGGAAAAAACCTCGCGCAGATGCTGGAGCAGATGCGTGATCCCGCCGAGATGCCAGCACCGCCGAATCTGCGCGCCTCACTGCGCCCCTATCAGCTCAAAGGCTTTGCCTGGCTGCAATTCATGACGCGCCTCGGTCTCGGTGCCTGCCTTGCCGATGACATGGGTCTCGGTAAAACCGTGCAAGTCATCGCGCTGCTGCTTGCCCGGCAAAAAGAGGTTTTAACGCCAGCACTGCTCGTCGTTCCCGCCTCGCTTGTCGGTAACTGGCGTGCGGAGGTGAAGCGGTTCGCACCCGACTTGAAACTCTTCATCGCTCATCCCTCCGTCACGTCACGCGAAGGCTTGGACTTCGCCGTGAAACACACCGCCGAGGCCCTGCGTGGCAATGATGCGATGCTTACGACCTATCAATTCCTCCAGCGCACCGAGGCCTGGCAAGTGCATCCCTGGAGCGTCGTCATTCTCGATGAAGCGCAGGCCATCAAAAACCCCGGCAGCGCCAGCACGAAGGCCGTGAAGCGTTTGCAGGCCACCACGCGCATCGCTTTGACCGGCACGCCGGTGGAGAATCGTCCCGGCGATTTGTGGAGCCTCTTTGACTTCCTCAACCCCGGCCTGCTCGGTGGCTCGGGTGCCTTCTCCGACGCCATCAAACGTTGCGCCAAATCCAGCGAGGGTTTTGCGCCACTGCGCCGACTCGTGAAGCCCTACATCCTGCGCCGCATGAAGACGGATCGTAGCATCATCACCGATCTGCCCGATAAAATCGAAACCAAGGCCTTCTGCGGCCTAACGAAAAGGCAGGCTACGATTTACGCCAAGCTTGTCGATCAACTCGCGAAGATGCTCGCCGACAAAGACATGGAGCCGATCAAGCGCCAGGGCCTGGTGCTCGGCTTCCTGATGAAGTTCAAACAGATCTGCAACCATCCCAGCCATTGGAACGGTGATGGCGCATGGAATCCCGAAGACAGCGGCAAGTTCACCCGACTCGCCGAGATTTGCAGCGAACTCTCCGAGCGTCGCGAGCGAGCGCTCATCTTCACGCAGTTCCAGGAAACCTGCGATCCTCTCTCGCGCTTCCTCGCCACCGTCTTTGGTCGTGAAGGCCTCATCCTGCACGGCGGCACCAGCGTGAAGAAGCGTCCCGAACTCGTCGAAGCATTCCAGCAGCCCGGCGGACCGCCCTTCATGGTCATAAGCGTCAAAGCCGGCGGCACTGGCCTCAACCTCACCGCCGCCAGCCACGTCATCCACTTCGACCGCTGGTGGAACCCCGCCGTCGAAAATCAGGCCACTGACCGCGCCTTCCGCATCGGCCAAAAGAAGAACGTCTTCGTCCACAAATTCGTCTGCCAGGGCACGATTGAAGAGCGCATTGACGCATTGATCGAAGACAAGATGCGTCTGGCCAACGACCTCATCAGTGACGACGGCAGCGCCGAATCCCTGCTCACGAACCTGAGCGCCGACGAACTGCTCAGCTTCGTTTCGCTGGATGTGAATTCAGCGGTGGGGTGAACTCAACGAACCTTCCAGATTTTTACATCGTCGATCCACATCGTATTGTTCACTAGGAAGCTGAACCAGCGCTTCATCGGGTGCGCGAAGCCTTCGGAGCGGTGTTTGGCGAGTAGCTTGCCGTCGATGCCGAGGCGCATTTCATCGCCTTCGGTGACGAGGACGAGTTCATGCCACTCGGTGTCTGCTTTGTAGGGCACGGTAATGCTCTTGGTCTTGAGTAGAGCGTCAAGGTCGGCGGGAATCTTCTCCTTCTTGGATGCGGCATCATCGCGGCGTTTGCGGTTCTCCAGATTCATGATGCCGGTTTTGTGATCGATGAGCGTGATAGAGCTTTGGCTAAGAATGCCATAGCACAGGTGCCCCGCATGAACGCCGGTGGTCGTCTCGCGATCCACGTAGCCTAGTTGCAGCGTTTCCGCTTTGCTCAGGCCTGGAAAACGAAAGCGAATCACCGCGCCGCCATCGGTGAAGCCTGCCTCATGATGAATGTGCGCCGCATGTTTGGCCTCGACGGAAGCGCTAACGATTTTCAGGATGCCTTCATCAAGATCCGCCATCTTGATCTTTGGCACACGATCCGCCGTCGCGCTGTTCCAGCCGTTACCGATGGCTTTGGCTAAATTGCCATCTTCTTCGCGCTCAAAGGAATCGTGGAAGATGAGCGTGCCTTTGGTGCTGAGCCATGTGGCGTCATGGATTGGTTCGGCGGCGGAGAGGCTGAAGGCAAAAAGATGGAGGGCAAAAAAATGGGGGAGTTTCATGGTGGCATAGCCTTTCTAGGCTGTGGGTTGTGGATTGGGAAACACAGGCTAGAAAGCCTATGCTACTTCACCTTCATCACGCCGCGCATGATGACCCAGTGGCCGGGGAAGGTGCAGACGTAGGGGTAGTCGCCGGGCACTTTGGGGGCGATGAAGCGAAGGGTTTCAGCGGTGTTGGGATTGAGAAGCTTGGTGTGGTGCAGGATCTTGTCGGAGTCGGGAATGAAGTCCTTTTTGATGCCGTCGGGGTCCTTGGCCATTTCGTTGCCAGCGAGACCGATTTCTTCGGCGCTGCCAGGCTTGCAGATGGCGAGATTGTGCGCGGTGGCGTCTGGGTTGTTGAGGATGAGGCTGACGGGTTGGCCGGGCTTCACGCTGAACTCGGTTTTGTCGAAGAGCATGCGCTCACGAACGCAGTTGATGGTGATTTTGGCGACGCCGGGTTGCTTGTCGAAGGCGGTTTCTTGGACGGTCTTTTTCTTTTCGCCAAAGCCGGGTTTGTAGCTCTTGGCGAAGGTCTCGAAGAACGCGGCGACCTTGGGATTGCCTTCGCTCTTCCAGTGACGTGATAGCGCCTCGCTGCCGAGTGATGTGCGGATGGCGTATTTCAAATGGTCGCCCATGGGCTTGTCGATGGCTCCAGCAATGGCATCGAGCGCGGGCTTCGTGCCCAAGTAGCTCGCAGCGATGACGGCTTGGAGGCGGACAAGTTGGTTGTCGTCATTGGCGCGCTTGGTCAGTTGTTCGATGGCATCTGGCAGGGCGATATGGCGAAGTTGTTGCGTGGCTGCTGCACGAGCGAGGTGATCATCGCAGTTGAGTACTTCTTTGAGCAATGATGGGTTATCGCTGCTGATCGTGCGGTAGGTCCATAGCGCTTCGACTTGATGATGACGATGGCGTGCGTCTTTCGGATCAAGCTTACTTACCCAGGCATCGAGCGCTGCTTTGACCTCGTTTGCATCTCGCTCATGGAGTTCGCGCTTGGCTTGGTAACGCCAGCGGTAGTGCGGACTTTTGAGAAGATCGAGCAGAGCAGGGATGGGGGCTCTGGCGATGACGGGCGGCTCGGCGAGTGTGGCTCCCTTTGGCACGATGCGCCAGATGCGGCCGCTGGTGCGGAGGCGGCGAGGATCACGCAGGGAATACTGAGCATGGCCTTTGATGGGGTTGTACCAGTCGCAGATGAAGAAGTCGCCGCGTGGGCCGACTTTCACATCGGTGGGGATGAAGCTCAGGTTGGTAGAGAAGATGATGTCGCCGATTTTCTTTTCTTCGAAGTGATCGTCCTTCTCGATCCACTGATGCATCTCGATGTTGTTCGTCGGCTTGTAGCGCGCTTTGATGAAGCCTCCCTGCAACTCCTGCGGGTAGAAGTCGAAATCGACAAACTCCTGGCCGCAGGTGCCGGAATAGGCAGGCATTTTGCCAGCGCCCGGATGTTGCTCGGGGTAGGGTGGATTCGTGGCGTGGAAGGCATCCGCGAAGATCGGATGACTGGCAACGTGATGGCCCCAATCATCAAAGGTCACCCCCCAGGGGTTCGTGCTCGGGTAGGATCCAAAGGTGGAGAGTTTTTGCGTATCGGTGCGCAGGCGGAACCAGCCGGAGTTGTCCATGCGCAAGGGACCGTAGGCTGTCTCGACTTGGGAATGAAGAAAAATGGCATCGCGGAAGATCAAATCACCATCCGGAGTCCAAACAAAGTCATGCAGCGCATGATGTGAATCCTCGGTGCCGAAGCCGGTGAAGACCTGACGACGAAAGTCCGCTTTGCCATCGCCATCGGTGTCTTTGAGGAAGGTCAAATGCGGCTCGTCAGAGACATAGATGCCGCCATCACCGAACTCGAAGGCGAGCGGGATGTGCAGCTTGTCCGCCCACACTTTGCAGGTGTCTGCGCGGCCATCATGGTTGGTGTCTTCGAGCACGAGCAGCCGATCCGCAGGCTCCTGACCTGGATAGAGATGCGGATAAGCCTGCGAGGTGCTCACCCACATGCGCCCTTTCGTATCAAACCGGATCTGGATCGGATTGGCGATCTCCGGGAACTGCTCTTCACTGGCAAACAGATTTACTTCAAAGCGCGGATCGACCTTGAAGGCGGCGAGTTCATTGGCTGGGGTCATCCACTCGTTCGCGCCTTTGCTTTCCTTGGTCGCAGGCATCGCAGGGACGTTGCTGTCATCAAGCGGCTTGGTCATGTCCCAGATGTGTTGGTCGCGATTGCTCACCATCACATCAAAGCTGCGCATCGCGGGCAGGAAATCGAGGTAGCCGTAGTCCTTATTACGGTCGCCGGTATAATAGAAGCCGTTCAGCGGCCGATAACGCTGGAAGAACTGCTTGTTCTTGTCCGCGATGGCTGCTCGCAATTCTGATGAAGTCTCGGGCGCACTGACTTCAAAGGTCGCACGATACAAAGCTTCGCCAAAAGCCGCGTAGCCTGCGTCTTCGAGATGCACACCATTAAAGGTGAGCCCCTTCATCGCGGGCAACATGGGTTCGAACACATTGGCAAAACCGACCTTCTCTGATGCGGCTACTTCTCCCATCGCTTTCGTGTAAGCAGCGATGCGAGTGTTGTTCATCTTAGCTGCAGGCACGCCTTTCACGTCCTCATTGGCCGTGGGCGACACCAGCACAATACTTGGCCCCGATTTTCCATTGTAGGCATGGGTTTTCAGCTCCTGCACGAATGCAGTGACCCGCTGCTTGAACTCTGGCAACTTCTCCACACCACCGAACGATTCATTGAACCCAAACGCCGCGAAAATCACATCTGCTTTCTGCGCGGTGAGGTGCTGATTAAGCGTTCCAAAGTTTTCGGGTCGCGGCATCAGGTCCACTTCATCCGCTGCCCAGGCGAGCGTGCGGATCACGAGACCTAGGTCGGTGTGGCCCTTTTGCAGCATCGCCTCGAAATGCGGAAACTGCGCTCCGCGATCAAAGAGTGTGTTGCCGATGAACACGACGTGGTCGCCCTTCTTCAACGCCAGCGGCAGCTTCGTCTCCACCGCAGCCGTTACCGCAGGCAGAGGCAGCGTTTTCTCCGACGAATAGTATTTCGCTAACGCAGGATCTTCGGCTGGCGCAGGCTTGCCGGTATCGGTGTACTTGGCGTCCTTCACATTCACCGTAGCTTCGAGCTTTTTGGCGGGCTTGGTTTGCTGCGCCTCTGCAACTGAGGTCATCAATGCGAGAGTGAGGAGGAATGGGAGGATTCGGATCATGGCGTGAGAGTTGAATGGAGGCGTGTTGATCTATCCCGCAGTAGGCTGCGGAACCGGACACAGATGGATGAAACAAGAGCGGCGTATCCGTGTGCTCACGGACGGGGCACTCGTGTCATGACCGTAGGCTCTGTCCATTTCCAGAATTTGGGGGAGAGGAGCTTGGGGTAGTTCTGCGGGTCGGCGGCTAGTGAGCTGTGAGGACCGTCTTTGTCGGGTGTGATGCTGCCCTGAAGTTCGCCGGACTTGATGGCAGCGGTGACGGCATCGTGGTCGATCGACCAGAGGATGAAGACGCCTGACTTGGGAGAGCGGATCAGATGTGGCGTGCCGTTGTCGGGTTTCGAGGTGTCCTTGAAGATGGCGAACTGAAGTTTTTCATCGGTCTTGGTGCCGGTTTCACGGAGAGTCAGGGTGAATATCTCAGGCTTCTTTTTCGGATCTTTTGGAGTGGTTTCTTGGAGTTCGATCACACCCTGGGCGGCATCGCGGAGGCGGAGGGTGAAGAGTTCTTTTTCTTCATCCACGGGCCGCCATTGGGCGTTCCAATCACTCCCTTTGAGTCGCACCGGAGTGGTGCCAAAATTGTCAGGCACGGTGGTTTCAGGACAGGCAGTGAGGAGCAGGCTCAGCGCGAGACAGGCGGCGAGGCGGGGGATGAAAAGTTTCATGAGGTTCAATCGAAGAAGGGAAACAGTTGGCGGATCTCTTTGGCATCGGGTCGGCGACCATACTCGCAGATCTCGAAGGCTTCGGCGAATTTGACTGCCTTGCCGCGCTCGGGGCCATACCATTGGATGAGGGCATCGCGGAAGCGCTTGGCTTCACCTCCCTGACGATTTTCCCAGCGCTGACGCAGCCAGGTCTGACGCGCGGCGACATCTCCAGGCGGCGGGACGGTTTTGACATAGGCCTCGCTGCCGCTGGCACCACCTTCATAGACTTGCGATGGCATCTCGTGGAGAGCGGTGAGCTTTTGATCAAACACGTCATCGACAGCGACGGCGATGTCGGCTTTGAAAGGGTAGGGCTTCTGGAAGCCGTCGCTGGAGTAAAGAAAGAGAGGGTTCTTCGTGAGTGGCGGCACGTCGGGGCAGATGTAGGGCACGGTGACCATGAAGGCGGCGTCTTGAATGAGCACGCCGACATAGCGATGATCGGGATGATAATCCCACGGGCGATGCGCGATGACGATGTCAGCACGCCACTCGCGGATGACGCGGATGATTTTCTGTCGGTTCTCCAGCGAGGGCATGAGTTCGCCGTCGTGAATGTCGAGCACCTCGGTGGTGGCACCGACGACGGCATCTGCCTTCCTCACTTCCGCGAGGCGACGCTGAGCGAGCGGTCCTCCGGCACTCTGCCAGTGGCCGATGTCGCCATTGGTTACAGAGCAAAGTTTGACGTGATGCCCAAGCTTGGCCCACTTCGCCGCGGTGCCGCCTGCTTTGAATTGGGCGTCATCAGGATGCGCGCCGAAGACGACGATGCGGAGCTTGCCATCACTTTCCTGAGCATGAAGTGAAGCGATGCCGATGACGAAGAGAAGGAAGAGTCGATGGAACATGGGAAACAATACGCATGATGAAACCACATCTTGTGAAGGCGCTTCGGGCCATGAAAAAACCCGCGCGGATCATAGTCCGACGCGGGTTTGGATTGAGGCGTGATCGTTTATTTTTTCTTGGCTTTCTCTTCAGGCTCTTCGTCCGTTTTCTTTTTGCTGGAGGACTTGGTCTTGGCCGTCGCTTTCTTCTTGGCTTCTGTTTTGGGCTTAGCGGACTCTTCTTTGGTGGCTTCAGGGAAGCCTGCTTTGGCGTGGGCGACGATCTCAGCGAAGGTCATATCACCAACGCCATCAACCATGACTAGATCGACAGGGTCTTTGAATGGGCGGGCTTTCTTGATAGCTGCGGCACGGGTTTCTCCAACGCCTGGCAGTGACTGAACCGCTTTGACATCACCTTCGTTAATGAGGTCTAGTAGTTTAGTTCGCTGACTCGGAGTCAGAGTCTTGGCTAGCGCCATGGCTTTGATCGATGGTCCTTCGCTGGCGGCTTCCGGTTTGGCTGCAGCCGTGGGCTTGGCTGTAGATTTCTTTTTAGCAGGTGTCTCTGCGGCGATACTGAAGGACGCAAGACCGAGGGTGAGGAGGCATGTGATGATGAGCTTCATAGGTGTCTAGTTTGATGCTAACATTTTGGAGGCTAAGAGATAAGTTGGTTGGCTGGCGAGTACAAAATTACTCTTTGGATAGAAAAAACCCGCCATTGGTATGATTACCTGATGGCGGGCAGAAATGGTTAGATGGCGGGAGTTACGCTGCTTTTTTCTTATCTTTGCCTTTGGCGGCAGGCTTGGCAGGCGCAGTCACTTTTTCGCCTGGCTTTGGCAGAGTGGCTTTGGCGGTTTCCCATTCAGGGTTCAGGGTGGCTTCACGAACGGATAGATTGCGGAAGTCCACGGACTGGCCGCCGACGGTGAACCCTGGGGCGAGTTTGCTAGTCTTGAAAAGATCGCTGCTGCCCCAGGCGACAAGGTCATCGACCTGACCGAGCATGCTGTCGCCGACCATTTCCATGCGGACTTTGTGCCAAGTGCCAGTCGCGAGTTTGGCAGGGAAGCGGGCAAAGATGACTGACTTGTCAGGGCCTTCATGGTCATTGTCATCACGCTGAACGGTCACTGAATTTGGCGTGATCATGATGCGAGCCATGTGGTCTTTGACGGCGTTGATGGAGAGACTGGTGCTCTTGGCTCCTTCAAATTTGAATTCATATTCGATGACGAAATCCTGGAGTTTGTTCGGCAGGCGGGTGACGGCACCGTGCTTGTCTTCGGCCACTTCAGAGCCTCGCGTGACGCCTTCCATGAGTTCCCATTTGCCCTTAGCGGTCTTCCATGGGGCAGCTGGCGGGGCGTCGAGATTGCTTTCAAAGATGACAGCACCAGGGATGGCAAGGAGTGGTTTGTCAGCAGCGGAGGCAGCGAGGCCAAGCGCGAGCAGCGCGGGGAGTAACGAGGTTGTTTTCATGGGCGCACGGAAACGAGGGGTGGCTGCGCCGTGTTACGATTATCTGTCGGGAACATTATTTTCTTTCCCCTGAACAATTTCGTCTTAGTCTCAGACTAACTGACCCTCAGTTAAACTATGAAAACACTCACACTATCCCTCCTTGCTGTCATCAGCATCTCATCCTGTGCCACTGGCCCGAACGCCCAAACAGGCACGGTCGTTGGCGCTCTAGGTGGCGCTGCTGTCGGCGGCATCATTGGCAATCAAAGTGGTCGCGGTCTTGAAGGCGCACTCATCGGCGGCGGTATCGGCGCTCTTGGTGGCAATGCCATCGGCAACTCACAGGACCAGCGCAATAATCAGCAATATAACAACAACTACCGCCAGCAGCAGCGCCGCCCAGCGGGCTACTATCAGAACGGCCAGCCCTACTATTAGGCTTGAGCCGAATAGGCTTTCTAACCCAAGAGCGCGATCTGGAGACAGGTCGCGCTTTTTTGTTTCCCTTTGCGGTGCCATGGGTGCGCATGGGAAAATATGACTTTGTTTTTGCTACTTGCCGAGCCGGCTGGGAATCGTCTCTGAAGCGTGAGGTGGCTGCGCGGCATGACCGCCTGCTGACGCCTGCTTTTATGCGTCCGCAATTGATCACCTGGAAATCACAGACGCCACTGCCGACTGAGTTTGAGTTGGGTGCGGCCTTTGCGCCTGTCAGCGGCTTCTCCATCGGAATGGCACGCTTGGTAGAAGAGGTGGCGCTGCGCGTTTCTGAGGCTGGCATTCAGGCTGCTGAGCTGCATGTTTTTCCCAGAATCATCGCTGAAGATGGTGTGACGCCTGAGGTCTGGCTGCGCATGGATCAGATCAAGGCGGCGGTCGAGCAAGTCTGCCCACTTTCGCCAGAGGCAGTTAATGTGATCGATCTGATTATCGGTGAGGAAGGCGAGCCTTGGTTCGTCGGCATGCATCGGCGCAGTCCGGCAGCGCATCCAAATGCTGGCTCGGTGCCGCGCATCTTGTTGCCGACTGGGGTGCCATCACGCGCTTGGTTAAAGATGGAACAAAGCTTGGCCTGGTTGGGTTTAGATGCGTCAGAAGTCTTGGTTGGTAAGACGGCGCTGGAACTCGGCAGCGCTCCCGGTGGTGCGGCCTGGGCGCTGCTACAGCGTGGCATGAAAGTCATCGGCGTGGACACGGGCGCGATGGATGATCGGGTGCTGACGCATCCGCGCTATGACCACATCGGGCTGTCTGCGGGAGAGGTGCCGTTTGATTACCTGCCTGAGCGCGTGGATCTGCTGGCCATGGACATGAATCTCGCGCCAGACGTGGCATTGAGATTGATGGAGCCATTCTACGTTCGCTTGCAGCCTCAGTGGCTGATCCTGACGATGAAAATGAATGACTTGCGTGTGGAGGCGCAGTTGCCAGAACTGATCAAGCGTGTGCGCAGCTTCACCAACGGGCCGGTATTCGCGAAGCAACTGCACGCGAACCGGCGCGAGCTGACGGTGATCAGCCAAAGAGATGGGTGAGCGGTTTGCCTTTGTCTGCGATGGTGAAGGGGCGCTTGGTCGGTGAGTAGATCACCTGATCCAGCGGCAGTCCGAGCGCATAACCAATCGTGGCATTGAAGTCGGGAATGGTGACGGGGTTCTCCACGGCTTTGTCACCGCGTTCATCCGTCGCGCCATAGACCTGACCACCGCGGATGCCGCCACCGGCGAGCACGCAGGTGAAGCCTGTGGGGTGGTGATCACGGCCATCGTTTACATTAATCTCAGGTGTGCGGCCAAACTCGGTGGCGAGCACGACGAGTGTTTCATTCAACATGCCGTGAGCCTCCAGATCCTGGAGCAGTGTGCTGAGGGCAGCGTCGAGTTCATCCGCCAGTTCAGGCACACGGGTGAAGTTGGCATTGTGCGTGTCCCAGCTTCCGAAGGTCACTTCGACATGACGCACGCCATGCTCGACGAGGCGACGCGCGAGAAGGCAACCCTGACCGAAGCGGTCGCGGCCATACTTGTCACGCAGTGCCGCAGGCTCGGCGTCGAGATCGAAGGCCTTCAGTTCCTCGCTCTTCATCACCTTCACCGCGTCGTCATACATGTCGCTGTAAGCACGCACGTTTTTCACGTTGTAGGTTTCGGCGAACTTCTTATCGAGCTGCTTGGCCACGCCAAGACGGCTGGTCATGCGCTCTTCGGTGAACCATGAGTTGGGCCGCACATTGGAGATGCCGCTTTCAGGATCGTTGATCATGAGCGGGGCAAACTTGGCTTCAAAGAAACCTGCGCCTGGATGACGGCTGTCATTTCCGATCATGACACTGCCGGGAAGCGTTGGGTTGCCACGGCTCTGGAATTTCTCTAGCCATGCACCCATGGATGGGTGGCGGATGCTGCTGCGCAATGTGTAGCTGGTGCGCTGGAAATACTGGCCCTGCTCATGTGCGCCCTGAGTCGAGGCCATGCTGCGGATGATCGCCAGCTTGTCTGCCTGCCGCGCCATGAGGGGCAGGTTTTCACTGAGACGGATGCCATCGACCTTCGTGTTGATGGTTTTCGTTAGTCCCATCACATCGGCGTTGTCTGGCTTTGGATCCCAGGTGTCCAGATGGCTCATGCCGCCAGTCATGTACAAATAGATGACGTTGCGTGCGGTCTGCACTTGCTTCAGTGGCGAGGTGTTTTCACCGGGAATGGCAAAGGCTTTGCCACCGAGTTGACTGAGGGCGGTGACGCCGAGGAAGGACTGCGCTGCCTTCGTCACGAAGGTGCGGCGGCTGAGAGGATCGGAGATCGAGTTCATGGGGGGAGTTCTCGTGAGTTGATTACTGAATAAAATAAAACTGTCGGGTGTTCAGCGCGGCCCAGAGAGCATCGCCTTTACCAGTGGCGGCGCTGCTTTTGACCACCGGAGTGAGCAGGGCCTTTTCCTCGGCAGTGGCTTTACGGCTGAAGAGGCTCAGATAGATCGTGTCGATCGTGGCATCGGCTGTCTCCGTGCGGCGCAGCGTGCGGGAGATCAGCGTGTAGGGATTCATCATATGGGTGAAGGTCTTGCCATTCAGCAGCATGAGTGCTTGCCCGACGGTCGCGTCTTCGTTGGCGTTTTCTACGAGTTCGCGGTCACTCTGACCAAACTCACGCAGGAAGTGTCCGTTTGGCGCTGGAGCACGCAGGTCGATGGCGCGGACCATGTAAGTGTCACGATAGCTTTCCCAGGCCTTTAGCGCGGTGAGTTCCTGCTTGTCATCAGCCTTGAGCATCTCTGCGTCCTTTTTGAGCCGGGCCTTCTGCATCTCGGTCAGACGGGTGCGCTGCTGTTTGGCGTAAATGGCCAGGGCTTCATCAATGTCCAGATTCACACCTTCTTTGCCGCGGATGACGTTGGCGATTTCTTTGGCAAATTCCATGTCATCCACCTGCTCCTTGAGTTTCCCGTCGCGTGCGAGTTCGGCGAATTTCTTGAAGCCCATCGAGTAGATGATCTCTTCGGCGGCTTGATCGATGGCCTTGCGCTGATTGGCCACCACCTTCTTTGCCGCGCGGATGGCGTCTTCGTCTTTATTCTTGTTCGCCTCTGTGAGTTGCTCCTGCGCTTTACGCACATCCACAGCGAGCTGCTTCTGCACTTGCGCGACCTTTGTGGCACCTGCGGTCAGTTCCTGCGCTGTCAGGGCATTTAAGGAGCGGTCCAGCCACTCGATTTTACGGATCGTGGAGTCACGCTCGATCTTTGTTTCCAGGCTCGGTGTGTCGGGGGAAGGCTTGTAGAGTGCCACCATGCTGTCCCAGATCTGCTCGGCAGACATACGGCGAAGCAGCGGGCCGGGGAAGTGGTAAACCTCACCCAGTTCCACATCCTTCGTGTGGGCCGCGCGCTGGTAAGTGGCGCTGTTGAAGACCATCCGTAGATAAGCCTTCATGTCGTAGTTCAGCTCCTTCATGGTGTTTTCCAGGAAGGTCATGAGCTGCGGATTGCTCGGCACGGTGGAGTCCGTGATCTCATCCACTGGCTCGATCAAGCCCATGCCCATCGCCTTTCTCCACAGACGATTGGCAATCACCAGCGTGAACCGTGGGTTGTCCTTTGACGCCATCCACTGCGCATAGGCATCGATCGGCTTCTGCCCTTCCTTGACGATCTTGCCATCCTTGGAAAAGGAGGTCGGGATCGTTGGCTCGATCTCCTGTTTGGGCTTCGCGTCCGTGTACTGATAATCGTGTGGGAGTAACAGCGGCTTTTTGTCAGTCTGATCCAGCACCGTGTTGTAGCGCAGCGGGCGCAAAATCTCATTCATCGCGCGACTGAGATCTTTCTTCTCGATGCCCTCTGGCAGATTCGCGGTCAGCGTCGAGGTCGTCTTGGCCTTCTTGTTTTTGCTGCCGTAGCTGTTGCCGAAAATGCCAGCCAAAGCGGGGTTGGAAAGCCCGTTGCTGCTGGTCATGCCATTGCTGTGAGCCGCCATTTGGTAGTAGTCCATTTGCGTCCATTTATCGAACGGGTGGTTATGGCACTGAGCGCAGACCATGCTCGTGCCGAGGAAAATTTGCGTCGTCACCGCCATGTTATCCAGCGGCATGTTGTAGTCGCGGATGTAAAAGCCCACGGCACCGTTTTCATAGGTCTTGCCATCCGCGGTGAGCATCTCGCGCACCATCTTGTCATACGGTTTGTTGGCCGCTAAGGACTCACGCACATAGTTCAGGTAGGCTGCGCCAGCAGGTTGGCTGTTACCCTGGGTGAGTGAAGATTTTACCCGCAGGATGTCGCTCCAGTAGTTGGCAAAGTTTTGCACATAGCCGTCAGAAGCGAGCAATTCGTCGATCAGTTTTGCGCGCTTGTCTTTACCGGTGTCTGCCAAAAAGTCAGTCGTCTCTTTCAGCGTCGGGATTCGGCCTGAGATGTCCAAATAGATGCGGCGCACGAAAACCTCGTCCGTGGTCGGCGCATGCGGCTGGATCTTTTCCTTCTCCAGCTTCGCGGTGACGAGTTGGTCGATCTGCGCTGATTTGGCCTGGATATCTTCTAGCGAAAGGGCGCGAACGCCGGTCAGTGAGGCAGCGAGCAGGAGTGCAGTGAGAGTTATCTTCATGGGGAAATGGGGGGATTTCGACGCTCCTTAACGATTGAGTCCCCGGCATCTTTCATTCCATACTTTTTCGCTGTGTTTCAGGAGCGGCGCTCTGGACTCTGGGCTCCCCCGAGATTCCGCTTTAAAAACAGGTGGCTATACTTGTCTGTCCAGTCGTCTGGCAGGCGTAGCGGCTTGCCCTGAGGCATCTGGACGAGGGCTAAGGACTGGCGGCAGGTGATGAGGACGGTTTCCTCCCCAGAGCGGCGGACTTCAAAGGCGACCCAGAAGCGCACGCGCTCGACGCTGTCGAGTCGGCCACTGATGATGAGTTCGTCCCCGAGCGTGGCGGGCTTTCGGTAGTCGATCTCGGTGCGGACGACGACGGGGTAGATCTGGGTCTGTGACATTTCTTTGAGCTTCATGCCCATGCTCGCAGCGAGCCGTGTGCGCGCGGTCTCGATCATCCGCAGGTAGGCGATGTTATGTACGACTCCGCCGATGTCGGTGTCGAAAAACATGACTTCCTCTCGTGTCTCGATGGTCGGGGTGTCTTCAGGCATGGGGCAGGTATGGCGAGACGGGGTGTGTCTTGCAAACGTATCCTGCGTCACCGCCATGGCGCGTCATCTGCGTCTCACACCATGAGTTTGTGCTCAATTCGCGCATCTCGTATCTATTCATCCCTGGCGTTGACATCCCGCCGAGCGCTAGAATAATGCGCCCCACGCATGACTCCCGCATCGCGATCTCTTTTACTCCGTCTGACCGCATTGGTTCTGACTGCTACGACCTTGGTTTCTTGCTCCTCGACGACTGTCGGTGAGGGGGCAAGTATCTCAAAGGTGAAATACTACCACCTCGTGCCCGACAAGCCGATCATCTCGATGGAGCCAGCGCTCAATTTTGAGCGTGATCACCTTCTTTATGGGGCGACGACGAAGGCCGAGGTGATGAACCGGGGCGGCCACTACTACACCATCTTCTGGAAGGCCCAAGATCGCACGCAGCCAGTCACGGTGCGCTTCGAGTATCGTCAGGCAAACAGTGGGCTGACCAATAAGGTGCTGCAGGAAGAAGTGACTGAACTGGGCAGGTCGAATACGGCGCACTTCCAGGTCACAGGAGATGAATACAATAAGGATGGTCGCGTCACAGCCTGGCGCGTTTCTGTGATGCGTGGAAATGAGGAGCTTGTCAGCAAAGCCTCCTTTCTTTGGAACTGACCGCCCGCTGATCCGCCCCATGAAACCCACGGCCCCCGCCTGTACCCACGCTGCCCGAAAGTGCGTGAGGATGCATCCGGTCGGTGTGCTGGCGCGAATCCATTCTTGAACCCCTCTTCCTGTGCCTGCTCCCACCACCATATTAGTCGGCCAGATTGGCAAAGTATTCTGGTTGCGTGTGGAGGGTCGCGGCACTTTTCAAGACTCCGTGCAAGTAAAGCGGGCCTTTCAATCAGTGATCGCTGTGGGCACCCGTGATCTCGTCGTCGATCTGGAGCGCTGTCCGATGATGGACTCCACCTTTCTAGGCACGCTCACTGGCACAGCGCTCAATCTCATGGAGCATGGCGGTGGCTCGCTCAGTGTACTGAATGCGAACCAGCGTAACCAACAGCTCCTCACCGAACTCGGACTGGATCACATCCTGGATCTCGATGTCGCAGGTACTGCTTGGCCTAGCGAACGCCGTGAGGCCTGTGCCCAGCTCGCCACCTGTGGGGAAAAGGGCGCTGACTGCAAGGAAGAGCAGACCAAGCATGTGCTCACAGCTCACCAGACTCTATCTGAGGTGAGCGGTGAAAATCAGGGCCGCTTCCGCGATGTGATTCATTTTTTGGAAAAGGAACTCTCTGTCCCGCAGGCTCTCGCAGCCTCCCCCTGACCGTATCACGCCGACGCCGACGGTGACTCCCCCGGTCCCGTCATGAGAATGCGCAGCGTCCGCGTGAGATTGCCCCATGAACACTTTATTGATTGTCATCATCGCGCTGCTGCTCCTAGCGGTGATTTTCCTGCTGCTGCGCACAAACAAAGCCAAGAACGTGGCCATCACCCGGCTGCTAAACGAAGAGCAGGCCATCATCGAAGAAGAGCGGCGCATGTTCAGCTTCCTCCATGATTTGGGCGAGGCGATCGCGCGTGAGGACAGCCACATGTCGATGTACCGACTCATCGTCGAAGGCGCGATGAAGGTGATGGAGAGCACCGGCGGCGTGCTGTATTTGCTCGATAGTCACGAGCGCTCTCTCGTGCCGCGTTATCATTCGGAGCATTGCGTGCCGCTGGTGGACATCCCCGAGCGCATCGCCAACATGGCGCGCACGAATCACAGCTCGCTGCTCAGCTTTCTCCGCCTGCACTCACTCGCTGCCACGGAAGGATTGCCCGGCAGTGTCTTTCAAAATCAGCGTGTCGAGATCATCGAGGATCTGCGTAAAGATGACCGACTCAATGGCCACGGCACGAATCGGCAATCCAATACAACCGTGATGATCGGCCCGTTAAGTTTCGGTCCGAAAAAGCTCGGCATCCTGGCCGTCACCGCACCGAAGGATCAGCGCACCTACAGCCCAAACGACTTCGAGGTTTTCAAGTCGCTCGTCGAGCAGTGCGCCTTTGCCCTCGCTAATGCCATGGCACATCAGGCCGCATCCGAGAAGAAGCAGATCGAGGCCGAACTGAAGAGTGCCAGCGACATCCAGCGCATCTTACTGCCAGACAAAGCCCCGCAGATTCCCGGTTACGTCATCGCTGGGAAAAACATCCCCGCTCGAGTCCTCAGCGGAGACTACTTTGACTTCATCCCGCTGCCTGATGGTGGCCTGGGTGCCGTGATCGCCGACGTGTCAGGAAAAGGCACCGCCGCCGCCATCATCACCGCCATGTGCCGCAGCGTCTTGCGCTTCAGCACACAGGTCAGCGCCTCTCCCGCCGCCACATTGGCCGTGGTGAATCGCCAGCTCTATCCGGACATTCACGAGGACATGTTCGTGACCATGATCTACCTCGTCATCCAGCCAGATGGCAGCCTCACACTCGCCCGCGCCGGGCACACCATGCCGCTCGTTTGGCGGAAAAAGAGCGGCAAGGTCGAGACACTGCACAGCGGCGGACTCGCCGTGGGAATCGACAAAGGCTCCGTCTTCGAGCGTGTCACCAAAGACCTCAGTTTCCAGATGGAGACTGGCGACTGCCTGCTGCTTTTCACCGACGGCGTCAATGAAGCCCTCGACTCCAAAGGACTCGAATTCGGCGAAGAACGCATCCACGCCACCCTCTCCAGCATGGCTCCCCACGGGCCGCAGGCCGTGGTGGACGGCCTGATCACCGACGTGGACCGCTTTCTCAATGGCAAGCGCGGCCATGACGACATCACGCTCGTTGTTCTACAAAAGACCTGAACAACCCAAGCGCGCTGAACACATTCACGCCACTTGATTGCCCCGCAGAAGGCGGCATACTCGCGCCCCTCATTTCCTTTTATCCCCCCGACTATGAACGAGCCTACAGACATTCTACCCGACGAAGCCAACGCTGAGCCAGTGGCAGAAACCACCGTGCTAGACCCTCTCGAAGCCGCACTGGCTGAGGCCAGCCAGTGGAAAGACCTCGCCTACCGCAATGCCGCCGAGCTGGACAACTTCCGCAAGCGCGCCGCTCGCGAGTCCCAAGAAGCCCGCGCCTATGCCAATGCCGATCTCATGCGCAGCCTCTTCCCCATCCTCGACAATTTTGAGATGGGTCTCGAAGCCGCCCGTAATGAGTCCGAAAAGTCCATGATCTTCATGGGCATGAGCATGGTCCAGCGTCAGATCGCCGACTTCCTCCGCGACATGGGAGTGATGGAAATCGAAGCTCTCGGCAAACCCTTTGATCCCAATCTTCACGAAGCCATTTCTCAGGAAATCCGCCCCGACTTGGCCGATGGCACCATCCTCCGCGTCACCCGCCGTGGCTACAAACTCAAGGACCGCCTCCTCCGCGCCGCTAGCGTTGTCGTCTCCGCTCACCAGGCAGTCTCCACAGAGGCCGCCGCCTAATTTCAAATTTCAGATCTCAAATCCTAGATCCCAGATCCCCTCACGATGGCTGACAAACGCGATTATTATGAAGTATTGGGAGTCGCACGCGACGTCAGTGCCGACGACCTCAAAAAAGCCTACCGCAAACTCGCGGTCAAATTTCATCCCGACAAAAATCCTGGAGACAAAACCTCTGAGGACAAATTCAAGGAAGTCGGTGAGGCCTATGACATCCTGAGCGACGACCAAAAGCGCGCCGCCTATGACCGCTACGGCCACGGTGCCTTTGCCGGTGGCATGGGCGGCCCCAGCTCCGGTGGTGGAGGAGGCTTCCATGATCCATTCGACATCTTCCGTGAAGTCTTCGGCGGTGGTGGCGGAGGAGGCGGCGGTGGTGTCTTTGAATCCTTCTTTGGCGGCGGTGGTGGTGGCGGCGGACGTCAGCGTCGTGATGGTCCCCAGCGCGGTGCAGACTTGCGTTATGGCATCGAAATCTCCCTCGAAGACGCTGCCCACGGCATCGAGCGCGAGATCGAATACGATCGCCAAGCCATCTGTAAAACCTGCACTGGCAGTGGTTCAGCCAGCGGCTCCGGTAAAAAGTCCTGCCGCACCTGTGGCGGTGTCGGTCAGGTCATTTCCTCACGCGGCTTCTTCCAGATCCAGCAAAACTGCCCCGACTGCCAAGGCAGTGGTGAAGTCATCAGCGATCCCTGCAAGCCCTGCTCTGGCAGCGGTCGCACCAAAGAGCGCACTAAAATCCGCGTCAAAATCCCCGCTGGTATCGAAGACGGGTCCCGTCTCCGTTCCGGTAGCAATGGCGACTACGGAGCCAAAGGTGGCCCTGCCGGTGACCTCTACATCGTCGTTCAGATCAAAGCCCACGACCTCTTCGAGCGTGAGGGAGATGACCTCCATTGCCAGATGCCGCTCAGCTTCAGTACGGCTGCGTTAGGTGGTGAGACAACCGTCCCAACATTAGAGGGCAAGGCCACGCTGAAAGTCCCCACAGGCACTCAAAACGGCACCACCTTCCGCCTGCGTGGCAAAGGCATCAAAACCCTCGGTGAAACCAACCACGGTGACCTCTACGTCCACGTCACCATCGCCGTGCCCACCAAGCTCAGCGCCGAACAAAAAGCGCATCTCGAATCCTTCGCCCAATCCTTTGGTGAAACCCACAGCAGCACCATGGAAGAAAGCTTCTTCGAGAAAGCGAAAAAGTTCTTCAAGTAAGTGATGATCGAGTCAATGACGCGCTTTCGCTGATGCCCGTTGTTTCCATGGATTGTCACGGAAGAATGTGGTTATTGGTGACGTTTTTCCGGCAACTATGACACGATTCCTCGCGCTCCTTTTCACCACTTGCCTACTTGCCTCTTGCTCCTCTGCTTTCAAACAGGAGTGGAAGACGGCTTTGAAAGCGGGACCGAAACCCGGAGTTGAAGGTGCGTGGCAGGGGACTTGGGTGAGTGCGGCAAATGGGCATCATGGCAATTTGCGCTGTGTGGTGGGGCCAGTGAAGAATGCGCAGGGCGATCATGAGTTTCACTATCACGCTACCTGGAAGAGCATCATCGGTGGCGCTTATCGGGCGGATCATCGGGTTCAGGCCGCGAAGAACTCGTGGACCTTCACGGGTGAGCATGTCATGCCAAAGTGGGCGGGTGGCCGCTACACTTATGGCGGCACGATCAAAGGGGATTCCTTCAGCGCCTGCTACCATTGTGCGAAGGACAAGGGCACCTTCCAGATGCAGCGGGTGAAGTAAGCAAATCCAAGCACAACTTTCGCAAGCACCGCCGAGCATCTGAAGCTGTGCTGGCGATGCTCGGACGATGTCAGCCCACAGCACCTGCAAACACTGCGGATCACCCGTTCCTGCGAACCGTGAAGACGAGTTCTGCTGCGCGGGCTGTGCGTATGTTTTCGATCTGCTGCATCAGCAGGGCTTGGATCACTTCTATGATTTGAAGGGCGGCCTCTCACTGCCGCCGGTTTCACCGCAGAGTCTGCGTGAGCGCGACTATGAGTGGCTGGTGGAACTCGGTCGGATCATAGTCCCTCAGGGCGAACTACGTTTGGCGCTGCAAGGCATCTCTTGTGTCGGCTGCATCTGGTTGATCGAAAAAGTCTTTGCCCGACATGCTGGCGGTCTGCGGGTGAATGTGGATGTCGTGCATGGTGATCTGGCCTTGTCGTATGATCCGGCGGTGCTTGATGTGGTGGCTTTTGCCAAAGACATGCAGGCTTTTGGTTATCTCGTTGGACCACCGCGTGAGGGTGAGGAGAGAAAGCAGGTGTCTGGTTTGGAGCGGCGCATGGGCGTGTGCGGTGCCTTTGCCATGAACGCCATGGCCTTCTGCCTGCCGGCCTATTTTGGAATGCCTGCGGACTTTGTCTTTGCGCCTTGGTTCGACATGATCGCCGCTGTCTCGGCCACGCTGGCGATGCTGGTCGGTGGTTCCTATTTCATAGAGAAAGCATGGCACAGCCTGCGCGCCGGCGCGCTGCACATCGACACACCCATCGCGCTCGGTATCATCGCGGCGTATGTCGGCTCGATCGGTGGCTGGATCGCGGGTGTGCCAGGGCTGAAGTATTTCGACTTCGTGGCCATCTTCATTTTCCTCATGCTGGTGGGGCGCTGGGCGCAGCAGGCGGCGGTGGAAAGGAATCGCCGCAAGCTCATGCGTGACACCTCGATCCCTGACTCGGTGACGCTGCTTGATGAAGATAAGCCGCGTCCACTCAGTGTCTTGAAGCCCGGCGTGCGCTTTGCGATCAAGCCTGGGCAATCCATCCCGGTTGCCTGTCGATTGCGGAGTCCACAGGCATCGGTAAGCCTCGAATGGATCAATGGTGAAAGTGAAGCTCAGCTCCGTGATGAAGGCCAGATGTTGCCTTCCGGCGCGTTGAATATTGGCTCACGCGGACTCGAAGCCGAGGCACTTGAAGGCTGGCAGGATAGCACTCTGCGAAAGCTCCTAGAAGCACGCCGACCTGGAGAGTTTCGCGATCTAAATCTAGAGCGTTTATTGCGCTGGTATCTCGCGATCATCGTCGTGATCGGCATCGCCGGAGCTGTCTGGTGGGCTTGGCATGGAGCTGGTGTGGTGCAGGCGGTGCAGGTGATGATTTCCATCTTCGTGGTTTCTTGTCCCTGTGCTCTCGGCGTTGCGGTGCCGCTGGCTGAGGAGCTGGCCGCAGCGCGTGCAGAGAAGCTCGGCGTCTTTGTCCGAACCCTCGGTCTATGGAAGCGCATGATGCGTGTGCGCCGGGCGGTCTTTGATAAAACCGGCACGCTGACTTTAGAAAATCCGGTGCTGGAGAATGCCGAAGTGATGAACCGTCTCGGTGATGAAGCGCGTGGTGCGCTGCGCACCTTGGTCACAGGGAATCTGCATCCTGTGAGCCGGAGCTTGTTTGATGCCGTCGGGCCGGGTGCTGTGAGTGCAGGCGATGTGAGAGAAGCCATCGGTCAGGGTTTGTCCTTCACCGATGAATCAGGCTGCGAATGGTCACTCGGACGTGGCGACGGCGCGGACGCGATGCTGACTCGCGATGGTGTGACGCTGGCTGGTTTCCGCTTTCGTGACGAGCTGCGCGGTGAGTCGGTGGATGAAGTCCGCACGCTGCAACAGCGCGGTGTTTCCGTTCACATCCTCAGCGGTGATCGTGAAGCCAAGGTGGCCCATATTGCTGCTCAGCTTGGCTTGAAAAAAGAGGACTGGCAGGCAGGTCTGACGCCCGAACAAAAAGCAGCGTGGGTGACACAGCAGAATCACGATGACACGCTCTACATTGGCGATGGAGCCAATGACAGCCTCGCCTTTGATGCTGCCCTCTGCGCGGGGAGTCCGGTCACGGGTCGCAGCTTCCTAGAGCAAAAGGCAGACTTCTTTTTCCTCGGACACAGCCTGCGTTTTGTCAGCGGGCTGATGGATGTCGCCCGTCTGCATCGCCGGGCCACGCGCCGTGTGTTTGCCTTCTCGGTGACTTATAACGTCGTCACCGTCATTGCGGGTCTCATGGGGCATCTCAGTCCGCTCGCAGCCGCCATTCTCATGCCACTGAGTTCGGTGGCGACATTGAGTATCGTGGCGCTGACGTTTGCTGGAAAAAAGCAGACTACAAATAAGCCATCGTTGGTTAGCGATCTAATCCCAGGCGATCAAACTGCGGGCCACCTCGCCACGCTCTAGGGCTGCGTAGGCTTCGTTGATTTCATCGAGACGCCAAGTGCGGGTGAGCAGTTCGTCGAGCTTTAGCGCACCACTTTGATGCAGATCCATCAGACGCGGCAGGTCGATGCGTGGCCGCATGGAGCCGTAGAGGCTACCCTTCAGCGTCTTCTCGGCATAGAGCAGTTGGTTGGTGTTGATGCGCGCGCGTGCATCCCCACGGCTGATACCGGTGACTACGCAGGTGCCGCCTTTGCGGAGGGAATCAAAAGCTTGCTCAATCGGCTCTGGCAGGCCGATGGCTTCAAAGGTGAATTCCGCGCCCAGTCCGCCGGTGAGTTCTTTGATCGCTTTCACGGGATCGCAGGTGCTGCTGTCGATGAAGTGCGTGGCACCCATCACGCGTGCATGGCGTTCTTTGCCCGCCACCGTGTCCACGGCGATGATTTGCCGCGCGCTGATCATGCGCGCTCCTTGGATGATGTTTAGCCCGATGCCTCCGCAGCCAAAGACTGCCACCGTCGCCCCTGGTCGCACCTGTGCCGCGTGAGTCACTGCGCCGATGCCGGTGATGACACCGCAACTAATCAGCGCCGCTTTCCACAGCGGAAAATCAGGGTCGATCTTCACCACCGCACCCTCAGGCATGGTGGACATGGAGCTGAAGGTGGAGACGCCCGCGTAATGCAGAATGCTGTCCCCGCGCGAGTTGCGGAAGCGCGTCTTGCCATCCGGCATCAGACCCGTGAAGCGCATGGCGGTTCCGAGATCGCAGAGCGCGGGGCGTCCCTGCTGGCAGTAGTCACAGCGCCCGCAAGAGGAGCGCCAAATCGGAATCACGTGGTCCCCCGGAGCCACACTGATCACACCCGGCCCGACTGCCTCCACGATGCCCGCGCCTTCATGCCCGAGAATGATCGGCATAGGCATGGGCAGGTCACCCTTCATAACATGAAGATCACTGTGACATACCCCAGCCGCTTTCATTCGCACCAAGACTTCACCCGCCTGCGGCGGCAGAACCTCGACCTCCTCGATGACGAGTGGCTTGCCTGATTCATAAAGTACGGCGGCGAGTGAGGTGGGCATGGGGAAAGCAGAGGCAGACGGTATCTCCAGCAAGCGGAAAATTCGCTTTCTTGGCCTCAGAGCGTAGAGGATGGCGTGAGGCTTCCTTCTTTGAAGGTGGACCACACGCCACACCTTCCCAAACCACGGAAGGCTCACGCGATTCAGCTACATTGTAAGACCGCAGAGGTCTGAATCGAGATGCCTTTCTCTGCGGTTATCCAATCTCTCGCGGTGTTGCTTCTGAAGTCTGCTCGGGATTGGCGGGTAGGATTCGATTGCCAATCGAAGCTACGAAAAAACGCGGACCCCGTTGCCGGAGTCCGCGCCGTGTCAGTTCCCTTCACAACGACGATCAGGGAAAATGGGTTTCTGCAAAGAATGGGGTCACTTCTTTTGAAACTGCACGTAGCCGCTACGGATCACGGTCTTGGTCGGCAGTGTGGTGTCGGTGGGCAGCTCAGGCAGGAGGAAGTAGCCTGCACCTACGGGGCCCATGTCGTCCTGCGTGAGCAGGCCGTTGAAGGGGACGATGCGGGGGAATTTCTTGCCGACAAACGCTGCGCTGGTGCGGAGTTCGTTGTCACTGAGGGTGAAGGTGCCGCTGAATTCGCCAGTGGCGGCATTGAGGGTGAGGAACTTGACGCTGCCTGGATTGCCTGCACTGAGCACGGCGGGCGGCATGGCTTTGTTTCCAGCGATGATGTCGAAGCCGGTAATGTTCGGATTGATCGAGGCGGTGCTGATGCCACCGCCGCTGAATTCGATCATGGCTTTGTCAATAACGGTCATGCCGAGAATGAGTGCGGGTGCGACGGGCGCTGTGTAGCGTGCGCCATAGGCGGTGAGCGCGACTTTGCTGAAGCCGTTGGGCGAGTAGCGTGAGGTGGGGTCTGCGGGGCGCGACCAGACGAGATCGCCAGTGAGGCTGTCGGTCAGCACACCGGTGTTCAGCGGGTCGATGTCGAGCAGGCCGACGAGTGCGCCGTTCGTGGCATACAGGGTCTGATAGACGAGCACTTGTCCGTGCGGTCCGGCGAAGCCTGTGGTGGTGAAGGTATCGCCTTCCGGTGTTTTGCCGGTGACGGTGAGGGTGCCGTTGGTGGCGAGGGTGAAGCTGCCGTAGCCGCTGCCTTCAGGGAGTCCGGCGATCACGGGCGGATTGAGCGCGAAGTTGTAGCGCTTCGCCACTGTCGTGGCGGGATTCAGCGGTGCCGCGCCGGTGCTGCGCCAGACCTGACGCCAGCCGTTGACGGAGGCGCTGATGATGCCGGAGGACAAGCTGGAGGCGGGGTCGATGGCATTGAGGCCAGGGGTAAAGATCAGGTTCAGGGCGAGCGCCGTCATGTTGGGGCGGAGGACGTTGATCGTTGACTTGGGCTGCGCGCCGGTGGTGTCGATCGTGCCGGCGAATGGATACTTGGCGGTGCCGATGGTCGTGGAGCCACTGATGACTCCGGTGCTGGCGGCGGTGAAGTCGATGCGGCCATTGAGATTTCCACCCAGGATTCCTTTGGACTTCACCATGCCGATGAAGCTGCCGATCACGCCATTCGGCAGAGGCGTGATGGTGATGGTGTCGGTGCTCGTGGCAGTGTCGATGCTGTTGATGGCTTTGACGACGATGTCGTAGTTCTTGGCCACCGTCGGCACGCCTGAAATGAGGCCGGTCTTGGGATTGAGCGTGACGCCAGGAGGCAGATTCGTGGCGGTGTAGGATGAGGGTGCCATCTGAGGCCCAGCGCTAATCTTGATCTGATGCGAGTAGGGGCTGCCCACTGCGCCGTCTGGCATGTCTTGCACCAAGACGATCTGTGGCTTGCTGTCGAAAACCGACAGATCAAACTCTGCGACCAGATTCTCAGCACCTCCGCTGCCCACCATGTAGCAAAAATAGGGAGCCGAGTCCGTCGCGGCATTGAGCGCACTGAGAGTGAGTGTCTTTGAATTGGAATTCAAAATCGGTGTGCCGTTCTTTTTCCACAGATAGGTGCCGAGACCTGCCGTGTTGGTGACGGTGAATTTGATCGTGCTGCCAAACTTGGCCACCACCTGCTGGGCAGGCACGGGCTGGATCACGGCTAGCGTGGCGCTGCGGGTAGCGGACTTGCCGCCGGCTGTCATCACGACGCTGTAGGTGGCTGCACTGGTGAGGGTGAGATTGCTCAACTCTAGGTTGTTGGATTTAGCATTAGCGATGGCGGTGCTGTTCTTCTTCCACTGATAGGTCACGGGCAGTGTTGGATGCGTGGCTAAGCTCTGGAAGGTGATGCTGCCTCCGACGTATCTGATGTCGGAGTCCGGTGCTGTGACCACGATGGGGTTCGCATCCGCGCTGCCGGTGAGGGTGATGTCAAAGCTACTCTCGTCAGCATCACTACTGGCCACATGCACGGCTGCCGTGCGGGTGCCGCCAGTGTTCGCGTGGAAGGTGATGTCAAAAGTGATACTGGCACCGGGCGCTAGGCTGGTAGCACCGAGTGCAGTTGGGGTGAAGTCGGCGGCGTTGGCACCGTTCACACTCAGCGCTAGGCCCTTGAGGAAGCCGTCGCTATCATTGCGGATGGTGAAGGTCCGTACAGATGTCTGGCCGATGAAGACGCTGCCGTAGCTGATGCTGGTCTTGCCATCCACCAGGCTCACACCCACAGGCTGTTCGACGCTGATGTCTGCCAGTGGCACACCTTTGGCGATTCGGTTATTTTCATCCGTGACATATAGCGTGCCGTCAGGTCCGACGGCGAGGCGCTGCGGCCTGGAGAAGCGCGCTGCGTTGTTCATGCCGTCCTGCGCGTCCGCGATTCCCGCCGTGCCGCCGATGGTGGTCACGACACTGGTGCTGCTGATACGGCGAATCGTGTGGTTAAAGGTGTCCGCCACGAAGACAGTGCCCGCACCATTCACGGACACGCCGCTAGGAGTCTTGAACCGCGCTGCAGCACCTGTGCCGTCGGTAGAGCCAGCGCTGCTCGTGCCTGCCAGCGTGGTGACTTCATAGCTAGCCGTGATTTTGCGGACGGCGTGGTTGTTGCCGTCAGCCACGTAGAGATTTCCATCCGTGTCTGCACAGATAGCCCTCGGACTCGCAAAACGGGCCGCCGTGCCAGTGCCGTTCACCAAGCCGGAAGAAGCACTACCAGCGACGCTGGTCACATCACCGCCGGAGGTCACTTTGCGGATACGGTTGGTGTAAATCTCCGGGACAAACGCATTGCCAGATCCGTCCACCGTGATGTCATTCGCGAAGTCGAACCGCGCAGCAGCCCCTGTGGCATCGACGATGCCGGATTGCCCCGCTGTGCCCGCCAGCGTACTGACAACGCCAGCAGGGGTGATCCGCCGAACGGTGCGATTTAAGGTGTCCGCTACCCAGAGATTGCCACTCACGTCCAGAGCTAGGCCACTGGGCCAATAGAACTTCGCGGAGGCCACCGGACCATCATCTGGGCCGCCGCTGCCCGCCGTGCCTGCATAGGTCGTGACCACACCCGTTGGCGTCACCTTGCGGATGGTGTTGTTGTAGGTGTCCGCGACCAGCAGTTCACCTGCGGTATTGACCACCATTCCCTGCGGATTGGAGAAGGCAGCCGCCATGCCCGTGCCGTTCGCGCTACCATTGGTGGGTGGGCTGCCAGCGAAGGTGGTGACCACACCCGCAGGCGTCACTCGGCGGATCAGGTCGTTATTCTCATCGGCCACATGCATGACCCCATTGGCTGCCACGCAGATGCTGTAGAGACCACCGAACTTCGCCGCAGGTCCCGTGCCATCGGCATACCCGCCATCCCCAGGGCTGCCGGCCACGGTGCTCACCACACCTGCGGGCGTGATTTTGCGCAGCGTCGCGTCCCCATCCTGGCCCACAAAGAGATTGCCACTGCTGTCGCTGATAATGCCTACGGGATAAAAGAAACGCGCCGCATTACCCGTGCCATCGGTGCTGCCCTCGCTGCCTGCCATTCCGGCAAAAGTGGTCACCTCACCGGCCAGCGTCACCTTGCGGATCGTATGGTTGCTCTGGTCGGTGACGAAAAGATTCCCACCCGCGAGTGTGATACGCTCGGGATAGTAGAAGAGAGCCGCTGAGCCACTGCCATCCGTGCTGCCGGTGACACCAGGGGTGCCCGCCAGTGTGGTCACCACACCCGCCGGAGTCACCTTGCGGATGGTCTGGTTGCTCGTGTCTGCGACATACACATTGCCGCTGGCGTCCACCACCAGTCCATTAGGCTCATCAAATCTGGCCGCCGCACCCGTGCCGTCGTCGCTGCCATCTTCTCCTGCGGTGCCAGCGAGTGTCGTGACCACCCCTGCCGGGCTGATCTTGCGGATGCAATTGTTCGACTGATCCGCCACATACAGCACACCGCCAGGTCCAAAGGCGAGCTGATGCGGGCGATTGAAGCGCGCATTTGCACCCGTGCCGTCAGCACCGCCGGGAGTGTCCGCCTTGCCAGCGAAGGTACTGACCACGCCCGTTGGTGTGATCTTGCGGATGGTTTCATTAAAGGTGTCCGCCACGAACAGATTGCCACTCGCATCCTGAGCGATGCCGCGTGGCGTGCGGAAGCGGGCTTTAGCTGCTGGGCCGTCCACATTACCCGGACCACCCGGTTTGCCGACGAAGTTAGACCATTGATACTGCTGCTGCGCATGCAGCGTACCGCTGAGCGCAGCGGCCAAAACCGCGAACGTAGCGCGAAGGATGGAGTGATGTTTCATGAGGGGATCGTTGTGTTTTGTTGAACTGACGACACGATCATGCGCCTGATTTGTGAATCGCGGTATCGGACCATGGTCCTAGGACTTTAGTCGGATACGCGGACCTGGAGGTTAGGCCTCCGGCCTGACATCGGCTTGAGGCTTGTCGCCTATTCTTAGAAGGCGACCTTTCCAGAAAGAATGAAGGCCAGAGGCCCCAGTCCGATGACAGGCGCGGACGCCTATCCTCCAAATAGCGGCAGCCTCACCGTAAACGTCGTTCCTTTTCCAATCGTGGAATCAATCTCCAATGTGCCTTCATGCAGATCGATGCAGCGCTTCACAATGACGAGGCCGAGACCAGTGCCGGGGATCTCACCGACGTTGCTGCAACGGTGGAAGGCTTCGAACAGCCGTGCGCGGTCAGCCTCGGGAATGCCAATGCCGTGGTCGATGACTTGGAAGACGGCATAGTCCCCATCGCGTCGTGCGGTGTAGAGCACCTCGCTGCCCTCGGGCGAATACTTCACGGCGTTGTTGATGAGGTTACCAAAGATGTGCCGCAGCAGTGACTCATCAGCCTGCGCGCCGTCGAGATTGTTTTCTGCGCGCCAGACGACGGGGCATTTGCGGTTGGTGGCGGAGAGGCACTCGTCAGTGAGTTTACTGGCCAGGATGTGGAGGTCACATGGGGTGGATTTGCAGCCGAGTTTTCCGGCTTCGACACGGCCGAGTAGCAGCACCTGCTCCATGAGTCCGGCCATGTGGCGTGTGGCGGTAAAGACATCCTGCTGCAATTCCTGGCGCTTCTCCAATGGCAGGCGTTCGTCGTAGTGCCGCATGAGTTCGATGGCGCTCATGATGATGCCCAGCGGCGTGCGGAACTCATGACTGACCATGGAGACGAAGCGTGATTTCAGTTCGCTAAGTTCGCGCTCATGATCGAGCGCGCGGCTGATCTCGATCTTCGCCTGATTGAGTTCGGCGGTGCGTTCGTTAACGCGCTGTTCGAGCGTTTGATTGATCACGAGCATGGCCTCTTCAGCGCGCTTCTGCTCGGTGATGTCGTTGTGAATGGTGACCACTTCGATGATTTCTCCGGCCTCGTTTTTCACCGGATAAAGCACGCCACCGATCCAGCGCGTTTCAGGCGGGTCCATACTCACCGGGAAAGGCACAGGTGGCATGTGAACGACCTCGCCTTCAAAGGCTTTGCGAATGAGGTTCACGGCACCAGAGGCATTGAGGTCCGGGTCCTGGAGCACGTTGAAGGCATGACCCTGGGCGTCATTGAGGCGAAAAAGATTCTTCCATGCTTGGTTGAAGCGCTTGGCCTGACCATCGGGTGAAAAGATTTGCACGCTGAGCGGGCTTTGCTCAAAGAGGAGCAGCCAGCGCTGCTCGCTCTCCCGCGCGGCGTCGTTCGCTGCTTTTAGTTCGGCAGTCACCTGCGCCTGTCTTCGTTGTGACCTCCGAAGCACCAGCACCCAGACACCGAGGATGCCAAAGCCCAGCACCGCAGCACCACCCCACAACCATAGACGTATAGTGATGATCTCAGGTGAGAGACCAAGTGACTTCACATCACCCGGCGAAAATAGCCATAATTGCCGTGGACTGTCCGACGTGGCGCGATCCACGACGGCTTGCAAGACGAGTTCATCATTGGCGATCAGTGTGTCAAAGGGATGCAGGACCGTGCTCTGATGCACGACGGTCATACGCTGGCCTGCGGACTTCAACAGTATCGTCGTGCGCCACTTGCCACCACTCAACGGCTGCACCTGGATGGTCAACAGACGCCCACGTACCTTCACCAGATCGGAAGTATGCTCGCCTGCTGCGATCCTGGCAAACGTGGTCTCAACAGGCACCACGTTGTCCTGATGCCCAGTCACGCGCACACTGGCACTGGCGAGGTCAAAGGCTGTGTAGCGCTCAGTCTTATACTGGTGACCGGACACCTCCACTTCATCCCCGATCTTCAATGTTGGCAGTGGACCGCTATCGGCAAAGCCGATGCCTGGTGGATTGCCCGGTCGCGCCCATGGCTACTGGAGGCTGATGCAGAGTGCTGCATCCGATCCGCGAACATAAAGCGTGGATCGCTCTGCCCCCACAAGAATGCCTGTTGTCTTCACCGGTTCTCCTTTGGGGATAATCCCAGCAGCGATGTCAGAGGCTTTGTGCTCGGGCGCATCAAAGGGACTCTCCTTACCTGATTTGATCACTTCCACGAATGTCGGATTTGGAACGATCATTTCAGCCCCGCGAAAGTTGAGCGCCAAGCCGGTGGCCAGACCCGTGAAACGCAACCGCGCGCCGAAGAGGTCTTTGGGGAAGTCGTCTAGCTTGGGACTACGCACACTGACCGTCGTCCACGTTTGATCATCCCCCACAGCATACGTCATCCCATTGGATTGCAGCATCCATGATTGTACCACGGCGTCGAAGGTCACCCAGTGCCCTTCATTGCGATAAGCCATGAAGGTGTCGATTGAGACCTCTTCAGGCTCCGGCACCTTACCTTTGCCAACGACACGCAAGTGGCACAGTATCATGCCGAAAGTCTTCGAGGCGTATGTGGGCTGATCAACTACGGACCCTACAACCTCGATCAAATCACCAGGCTGCATGGAAGGAAGCGGACCGCCATCGCCATAGATCGTTTCAGCAGGTCCCGGCACGCGTGGTTCAGCGATCTGCAAAACCGTGGTAGCGCCTGCTTCCCCCTGAACGATGAGCGACCTGCCTTCCATGACGGTGATGAGCGTGCCCTTCACCCGCACTCGACGGGCTAGCTGCACCTTCCGTGCATTCAAAGTCGGCGATGCTTGCCAGCGGGGCCGCATACGCATCCGCTGTGCCCGGCTCAAGCACTTCCATTTGATCCACCGTGGTCACGCCCAGCGATTCACCGAGGTTGTTGCTGAATGTGTTGATGCCCGTGAGGCGGACCTTGGCGCCATGAAGATTGGCGGGGATTGGCACATGGTCTGCGAGCCAAACCGTGGCGTTGCTTGTGCTCTCGCTTGAGACGATCGTTAGCGTCAGAAAGGGACTCTTCCGCCGCCAGCTCACCACATATCCTTCCGTGCTTACCCATTGATCCAGTTCGGAAAAGGCATTGAGAGCGCTCAATCCAACCGCTTTCGGCGCGGGCAATGGCATGATGGCTCCTGGCGTAATCGTCTTTGCTGCGATCATCCGATTCGTGCGACCATTGGCCTGCCAAGAGGACACCAGACCTTCGACCTCCACGCTCTGCCCCATGCGCAAGTCCGGCATCGGCACAGGTGCCATGACCACCACGGCGGCGCGGCCATCATGCACAGAGAGACGCTGAGGCACTGGCCCCAGGCTCACGATCACGCCTTTGAGTTTCACTGGCTGATCACGTCTGCCTGCATCACCCGGCTTCACGTTCAGCACCTCCGCCACAGTCGTCAGTGGCGGTGCCTGCCCATGAACATGGGTCGCGCTGAGGCAAAGCAGCGCTGAGAGGAAAACAATGAAGAGGTGACTCACGAGGGAGAAGAGGCTAACACAAAAGTGTGTAGCACGGCTATCCGACTAAAGTCGGATACGGGGGACAACACGGCCCTTGCTATCCCAGTCAAATCACCACCCCAACCACAGGCGTTTGCGGCGGAAGTCGAAGGTGACGCGGTAGTCTTTGAGGAAGAAAGAGCCGACACGCGGCAGGCCGGGAGAGATGTCCACTTCTGCTTTTGAGTACATGCCGCCAATGAGACTGATTTCATTAAGTTTGACGGTGCGGAGTTTGGCAGTTTCTGAACTTAGCGTGCCGCCGACGGCTGCTAGATACAGACCTTTGACAGGTGTGCCCTGATCCTGCACGCCTAGCTTTTTTGCCAGGGCTTCATCGATTTCGATACCGTTGAATGAGCCAGTATCTACGAGACACTGCCAGCTAACGCCCTTGGCATTGGCTTGAATGAAGGGCACACCCTGGGTGATGCGAAGAGGCGCTGATGACGACTTCATACCTGCTGTCGGCGTGAAGACTTCACGAAAGGCAAAGGTCACAGTTTTCTCGCGGTAATCGAAAGTGAGGTAGGAGCAGACGCGCGCTGGCAGATCGAAGCCAAGGATGTTTGTCGGCAACTGGGCACCGTGTAGTCGGCTTTCTTGTGTCCTGACAAAACACGGGTAGCCCTGCATCTGCCAAGCTCCCAAGTGCAATGGCGCGACGAGTCCGAGGCGGCCCTGCTCGTTGCCAGCGACACCAATCATGGTGACCTGTGCTTGGTCCGAGCGAACGACGGGGAATTGATGCTGCACCATCGTGCGCGCATGAATCATCATGCGCGCAGCTCCCGTGTCGATCATCATCTCCATCGTCTTGCCTGGGCCGATGCCTGCCTGGATGCAGGGTGTGCCGGAAACCATGCGAAAGGGTAACGTGATCCGTGACTGTGAGGGTTTCAGCGATGAAAGCAGGGCAGGGGACTGCAGCAGCTTCTGGAACTCCGCACGAGTGATGGCCTTTGCATCCATTTTTCGTAGGGTGCCTGCATCCACCAGGCCATGAGGAGCCACTGGCGCACATGCACTGGAGAGCATGCAAACCAAGGCCAGCAGGCATGGCGGGAAAAGTCGCATGTCGGCTCTTTAAACGTACCGAGCCATCCGCTCAGCCACATCTTTTTCCAGACGTCTGACATAACCAAGAGTGTATTCCTGCACATCGAGCTGGTCATCTTCGACGAGCGGTGTCAGGTCGAGCGCAAAGGAGAGCAGGCTCGTCTTATCCGTCGTGTGCGAGTCAAAGTAGGTCGCATTGGCATGGCGCAGGCCTTCCTCAGCAAGGTCGTAGCGCTTGCCGCCGCTGATCTGACTGTCAAAGACGCCGAGCAGCGGGCGCAGCATGTGCGGGTGCTTGTCCACCCAGAGCATGACTTTGTCTTCGCTGACCGGCCAGTCGAGTTTGCGCCAGACTTCGCAGCCATAGACTTTCTTCGGGCGCATTTCAGGCGGCAGTGCGCGCACGGCCTCCATACAGCGGAAAAAAGTGGCCACATGCGTGTCGTGACGGTCACAGGGATTGTGCAGGTAGAGAAACTCAGGCTGCGCGTGCTCCAGGATGAATTTGATGTCCTCGACCACCGGGCCGTTGCGCTGAGTTTTCACCTCCTCGCTCGGGTAGCCGAGCTGAGCCATGAAACTGTACTCGCCCACATAGGCTGCTTTACGTTGCTCGATCAGGCGCACCTGCTGCATCTCCTCGTCCGTGTATTTTTCATACGGCCCTTTGCGCGGACTGCCGGAGCCGTCCGTGACGACCACACCACCGAACCATTTGTCCTCACATTTAAAACACTCGGTGATGCCGTGGTAAGCGGCGATCTCCAGATCGTCTTGATGCGAGACGATGCCCAGATGCGTCACGCGGCGCAGCGCGGTCCAGGGTTCAGTCTGATCGGGGATGAAAACGTCGTGTTTAGAATGGCGAAAGGTCACGGGGCGGCACTAAGCGCATAGGGTGGGAGCGCGCAAGGAATGACGCGGGTGACTGGGCGCACCATTTAATACTTTTCTAAACAACCATTCTCAGAGGGCGAGGTTGAACGCGGCCATGACTACCGCTAGCGTCGCGAGTCTCTTTCCCTCCCTTGTCATGCCGGAACCGGAATGGCCCGCCAACCCAATGCCCAACGTGTCTGCTGACACGGAGGAGGGATCGTGTGATGAGGAGAGCGTGCGCCTCATGCTTCGTGTGAAGGAGGGAGATGTGAAAGCCTTTGAGCGGCTCGTCGAACTGCATCAGGGCATCATGATCGGCACCGCCGCACGGATGCTCGGCAATCTGGATGACGCGCACGACATCGCCCAGCAGGTATTCATCCGCGTCTGGAAGAGCGCCCCGCGCTATGAGCCGAGTGCTAAGTTCACTACATGGCTCTTCACCATCATGCGGAACCTCGTCTTCAACGAGACCCGCCGCCGTTCACGTCGCAAGGAAGTACCTCTGGACAGCGAGAGCGAAGACGATGCACCGCGCCAGTACGCCGATCTCACCGCACCAGCGCCTGATCATCTCACGCAACAGTCTGAGCTGGAAACTGCGCTTGATAAAGCCATCGCCGCCCTGCCTGAGAAGCAACGGCTCGCCGTCGTGCTGCGCCGTCACGAAGATATGCCCTATGAGCAGATCTGCGAGATTTTGAAAATGAGCCTACCCGCTGTGAAGAGCCTGCTCTTCCGCGCCCGCACCGAGTTGCGCAAGAGTCTGTCGAGCTACCTGGGTGAAGATGTGCCGTAGCCGCGCTCGCCAGCGCGTAAATGAACTCGCGCATCGAGAGGTCTTTCTTGCCGGCCATTGATCGAGTGGACAGCAGCTGATGATGCTGGGGTCGGATCCACTGCATCAAGCGCCGGGAGTCATCGGTATGGGGTGAAACCCTCCCATGCGTAGATCGGCCTTGCTGATGCCGCACAACCGGACAATTGGCGATTCACGGATCTGTTCCTATTTTTGGGGGCTTGGTTCCAGGGCCTCTAAGCTTGAGCGACCGCACCTGACTTACCATGCCTGAAGAAAAAGAAATGACCGACAAGCAATGCGCGGACGCCATCGCGAATGATCTCTCTTTGAGCACGGATGAACTGCTGCTGGAAATATATAAAGAAGCGGCGAATACGGCGCAGGCACCGGGGCCGCAGTTGGCTAAGACAGCAGCCAAGAGTGCGATTCTTTCCTTGAGCATCATCAAGGAGCAAGCGTTGATCCACCACCACCTAGCCAAGCTGACGCACTATCTCACTTGGCTGACTGTGGTGCTGGCACTTCTGACTTTGGGCCTGCTCGGTGTGACGATCGGACTCCTGCATTATGCGCGTCAGGCGGATGATCATCTGCACTGGATCCGGGTGATGGCGGAAGACTGGCAAAAACATGACGTCTCTGGTCCAACTACGCCGAAATAGACACAGAGATCTCAATCAGCCACGGAAGCCAGTCATTATAAAACGATCGCACAGCCCTGCTAAATGGGTTCGGGTGCTTCGTTTTGCGGAATGCTGGAAGTTCAGACTTCTTTTCAATCATCGGATCAATCCCATCAGACGAATGAATGCGCACCTGTCTGGGCATGACTCAAGAACCGTCTAACGAATGGCATATTGAAATTTGAAACACCTGACCCGGGTCAGAATCAGGCTGGTTGGGTGGCTGTTAGTGCACTGAATAGTGCCCTTTCATGAGAGGCGGGAAAGTAGGGTTAGCCCCCATGGAATACCGCAGTGCTCACCTCTAGCCTGCCGCATTCCCGCCCACTTGCTCATCATGAAAAGAACCATCCACCTCGCCTTCGCCGCCCTTGCCTTTCCCTTTCTGGCGATGGCGCAATCCCCTGACTCTCCACCCGCCGCTCCGGCTCCAGGGAAAGAAAAGCCCGTGATCCCGGGCGCGCCTGTCCCAGCACCTGAAGCTCCACCTGTGGTGCCTCCCAGGGTACCACCCGTACCCATGCCTGTCCCTGATCAGCCGGGAGTGCCACCTCTGCCCATGCCTGTGCCTAGCCTGCCTGCCGTGCCACCCGCACCCATGCCCAATCCTGGCCTGCCGCCTGTACCAGTGACTCCCGCGCCTGCCCCGCCTGAGAAACCGGACACACCAAGCTCCAAACGCCCCGGCAATCCCGGAGCCAAGGGAAAAGCCGACCGGCCCGGAATGCCGGTCCCGGTTCCCGCTGCCCCGGAAGCCGATCCAAAGTCCCAAGCCGAGCCCCCGGCACCGACTCCAGGCATGAAAGCGCCCACCGTCCCTCCGGCGGTGACCGATGGCCGCGTCACCCCACCGGCTGCCCCCGGCACTCCCGGCACCCGTCCTTTCCCCGGCAGAAAACCCACGGATCGGAAAGGGCGTCCCTTTGATCCGGCGCAGACTCCTCCGCCCGGCCCCGGTACCCCAATGCCTGCGGTTACCCCCGCGCCCGAAGCCGCCGTGGAACCGAAAATCGCCGAGCGCCCCGTCGCCCAGAAGCCGCCTTCAAAAGAGACGACGCAGGTGCTTGAAGACCAGGGCAAGCGCGACCGCAAAGCCGATGCCAAACAAGCGGAGAAAATCGAAGACAAGGACGATGCCAAGCGCCTCCTCATGACCATCCTCGGCGGCGTTGCCGCCGGAGCCGCCATCAATGATCGCCAGGACCAAGCGCGTCCGGGTGACCACCCCAGAGATCGCCCAGGAGATCGTCCAGGAGATCACAACAGGTACGGTTATCGTCCTTCATTCGAGGAAGTGGGCAGAACACAGCAGGACCGCGAACGTAACGTCGGCATCATGGTGCAGCGATTCCAAGGCCGCGCCCCGCAGATCGCGCCCCCACCTGCCGGCAGCCTCCAGCGCGATTCGAGGAGCTTCGAAATCAACCCGACTCATCGGAGTTTTGAGACCAGTCACACCCAGCGGCACACCCAGTTTTATGAGGGGAACCGCCGCGTCATTCGTTATTCCTCCATGCAGGAAATCCCGCCGATCATTGTTGCCTCACAACAACTGAACCGCGTCCAGGTCGTCCCCTTGGCCGAAAGTGCCTACACCGTCCGTCCGCAGGGCGCACCGCCGGGGCAATACTACAACGAAGTTCCTCAGGCCTACACCGCCGACGACGCCTATGCCGTCTCCTACGGCGTCGATCCCGAGTCCGCGATCAGCACGAATGACATCCTCTTCCGGCAGGGCTCCACGGACTTCGCCGACGCCTATTCCTACGACCTCGTCATTGACGTGGCCGAGGCCTTGAATGCCGAAGCGCTGCTCAAAGAAACCTTCGTCATCGAAGGCCACGCCTCTGCTGAAGGTGAGTATGCCCAGAACCTCCTCCTTTCCCAGGAGCGGGCGGAGCGCATCTCGCGCGAGCTCGTCCGCCACGGAGTGAGCGCTGAGCGCCTCATGCCCGTGGGCTATGGTGAAACAGAAGCCGCGCACCCCGCCAATGCCGGGGAAGGCGAGCGCCGCCTCGACCGCCGCGTCATGGTCTTCCGCATGCGCTGAAGTATCGTGAAATGACGATGAATGCGGCCAGGTGATTCAAATGGCGGAATACCAAAAAGTTCAGACATGAGAGGGGGCTGGCTTCATGTCGCCTGCCCCCTTTTACTTTATTTGGCCTGAAGGTCTCAGGCATCCAGCATCTCGCGCACTTTGCGGATCAGGGCGGCATTGGTATGGGGCTTGGGAAGAAAATCCATATCTGTTTCAAGCACGCCGTGTTGTGAAATCGTATTATCGGTGTATCCGGAAGTGAAGAGGACTTTGATTTTGGGACAGGTCATCTTCAGAAACTCCGCCATCACCCTACCTCCAATAAGTGGCATGATCACGTCCGTGACTACCAGTTGGATCGGCGGGCCGTGATTTTTGCGTGCCTTGTCGAGTCCATCCTTGCCGCTGACGGCCGACAGCACATTGTAGCCTTGGGTTCGCAATAGTTCCACCGCGAACTGGCGGACAGCGGGATCATCCTCCACCACCAACAAGGTTTCAGTGCCTCGCGGCAGCGGTCCGTTAGGTGCCGACGGCGCCGCAAGATCAAGCGGCTACTCGACGCAGGGGAAGAGTATTTGAAAGTTAGTGCCCTTGCCTAGTTCGCTGGTGACACTCATGCAGCCACCCGATTGTTGAATGATGGTCTTACAATTAGCCAGCCCCAGACCTGTGCCTTTTCCCACAGGTTTCGTGGTGAAAAAAGCCTCAAAGATGCGTGCTTTGACCTCCTCACTCATGCCGGTGCCGGTGTCACTGACACTGAGCAAGATGTAGTCTCCGGGAAGAGAGCCGGGATAGACATGAGTGGAATGTTCATCAAGCGTGACCTTGCTGGTGGCGATGGTTAGGCTGCCGCCCTCCGGCATGGCATCGCGGGCATTGGCGGCCATATTCATCAGCATGTGACCGATGGAAGCGGGGTCCGCGAAGATGCTGTCGGCGTGAGTTCCGAGGGAGAGAACGAGGGTGATGTTTTCATAAATGAGCCGCTCCAGCAATGTTTCTAGATCACGCAGCACGACATTGAGATCCATGACGATGGGCTGAACGGTTTGCTTGCGACAAAAGACGAGGAGCTGCAGCGTCAGGGCGGAGCCATGTTTTGAGGCTCGCTGAATTTCTTCGGCTAAACAGCGCGATGGGTCAGCACGGGAAAGTTCCATCAGTAGCAACTCGCTGTAGCCATTGATGGCACTGAGGATGTTGTTGAAATCATGTGCAACGCTGGCGGCGTGCTGGCCGATTAATTCCATTTTTTGCGCCTCGATGAACTGGGTCTCCAACCGCCGGCGTTCGGTGCGCTCCGCGACTTCCTGCATGGCGCGGCGCACTGCAGGCACGAGGCGAAATAGCTGGGTCTTCGGCACATAATCAGTGGCGCCGCTTTTGAGGGATTCGACGGCAAAATCTTCCCCTATGGTGCCGGATACAATGATGACGGGAAGATCAGGCCAATGATTACGGACAATGGCGGTGGCGGAGCGGCCGTCGAAGCCTAGCAGCGAATGGGCAGAAAGAACGAGATCAAAGCAGCCATGACTGAGCTGCGCCCCAAAGTCGGCACGGTTTTGCACCCAGGTGGTCGTGCAAGCGATGTCTCCAGCCTCCAAGGTGGAGCAGATGAGCGCAGCATCCGTGGGATTGATTTCAAGATACAGGATTCTAAGCGGAGTGTTCATTTATAAATAAATAGTCTGAGTTCAATGATCTCGATGTTGAGAGCCTAAGGTTTCTCCCTTTGCTGCAGACAGCGGAGGTTGGTTGATCGCCGCCGAAAAAAGCCCAGCTGACTGACTGCTTTCACAAACCCATTAAAACCCACCGGCTTCACCCCATGGGTGTTCACGCCATATTTGTAGCAATCGGTCAGGTGCGGTGCTCTCCGTGTGGAGTTGAGCCTCACGACGGGAGTGTTTTTCAAGTGTTCATCAGCCTTGTGGACCTTGAGCACTTCAATGCCATCGATTTTCTTTGAGAGTGAATTACATTGGGGATAGCCATGCATGGTCGATATAAAGTATCTTGCGTTAACCCAAGGTAGAGCGGCGGCGCTCCGTGCCTATTGGCCATACGGATACACGCAGCTAAGCGGCCAGGGATGGGGGGGTAAGCAAAATGCCTGCCCGCAAGCCCTGCCGAACCTCCACCTCATCGACACTGCAAGACTCAGAAAAGTCGCCCGCAGATTCAGGGAGGCCCACAGTTTGGTTTCAGAAGAATCTGCTGGCCTCCATGAATCTGTGGGAAGTTACTCCCCTTCCCACAATCAAGCTGCCTTGGTTTCCGGTGCTCTGTGGTTCAAAGTCGCCCGGTCTGTGCAGGCCGCTGCCGTGCCTGCACCCAGCCGATGGCGAAGCGCAGAAATTCCGGCGTGCTCTTGAAGCCGAGTTTCTCTTTTATTTTGCCGCGGTGCACGTCCACGGTCTTCGCGCTGAGATGCAGTTTTTGCGCGATTTCATCCGTGGCCCAGCCTTCGCCGGCGAGAGAGAGCACTTCCAACTCGCGGTCGGTGAGTTTGCTCTCGGGCGCGCTACCGGTCTTGCCCGGTCTGCTGCCAAAGGTTTCGAGCAGACGTGCCGACATCTGCGGACTGAGCGCAATGTGCCCGCTCAATACGGTGCGGATGGCAGCGACGACTTTTTCCGGCCCTTCGCTTTTCATCACGTAACCGCGCCCGCCCGCGCGCAGGACGCGCGGCGCGTAGAAGGTCTCCTCGTGCATCGAGACCACCACGGTGGGCAGGCCCGGATGCAGCGCCTGGATGTCCTTGAGCAATTCCAGGCCGTCTTTGTCCGGCAAGGTCATGTCCGTCACCACCAGATCGGGCTTCAAGCGGGCAATCGCCTCCATCGCCTCGCACGCCGTGCCGGCCTGGCCGCACACGATGAAATCAGGTTCGCGGTTCAACGCTTCCACGTGGCCCAGCCGCATCATGGGATGGTCATCGACGATGAGGAGTTTTGTTTTTGTCACGGGCGCGGCGGATGGTTTGTTTTTCACAGTCATGCTGGCTCCTTCTTTTTTCCCGCGTGGCGCGTCAGACATGGTTTCGATGGGGTTGCGCCGAACCCGCGGGACCAAACAACTGACGATAACGCCGCCGCCTTCGGGAGCGTTTTGCACCGTCAACTGCCCGCCCGTCAACTGTGCGCGATGTTCCATGGTTTTTCTGCCCAGTCCTGTGCTGGCGGGCGGATTCTGGGGCAGGCCAGTGCCGTAGTCACGCACGGAAATCTCCAGGGTGCGCGCGGTGGCTGCCAGGCGGATGTCGATGCGGGCGGTGCCGCTGTGTTTGAAGGCGTTGTTCACCGCTTCCTGCGCGATGCGGTAAAGATGCGTGGCCAGGGTCAGGTCGTCGATCAACACGGCGGAGTCCGTGTCGAAGGAGCACTTGATGTGGCTGCCGCGCGTGACGCGGTCGGCCAGGTTTTGCAGTGCGGTCATCAGCCCGTCCGGCTCGGGTGGCACCGGGTAAAGGCCGCGCGCGATTTCGCGGGTCTGCGCCAGAGATTGCTCGATGAGCGCATGGATTTGCGCGGCCTGTGCGGCCTGTGCGGCCTTCGTCGCACCGCGTTCCGTGAGGTCGCGCTGGAGGACGTTGCTGAGGAAGAGGGTGCTGGCCAGTTCTTGGCCCAGGCTGTCATGTAGGTCGCGCGCGATGCGGCAACGCTCCTCTTCGGTGGCGGTAGTGACGGCGGCTTCGAGCCGCTTGCGCCCGGAGATGTCGCTGATCGTGCTCAGTTGATGACAGTCACCCGAAACGTCGTCTTCGAGGCGGATGGTTTCGAGCTGCGCGGTGAAGGTCGTCCCGTCCGCCCGGCGCATGTCGAGTTCACAGGCCTGCTTCATATCGCTGTCTTCCAGGGCGCGCTGATGCAGGTAGAGCGCGTCCTGCGCGTGGGGCGGGACGAAGCGCGTGAACTTACGGCCGACGAGTTTGCCCCGTGCGAGGCCGAGCATCGTCGCCAGCGTGAGGTTGGCCTCCAGCACGATCCCGGTGCTGTCGAGCGTGACGTAGCCGACGGGTGCAAAGTCGTAGAGGAGAGTGAAGCGGTCACGGGAAACGTCCAGCTCCACCTGCGCCCGGCGCAGTTCTTCGTTCTGCATCTCCA
>CAZOVY010000045.1:0-47234 GCA_964583255.1 uncultured Prosthecobacter sp. | reverse complement strand
GCTCTTTGTTTCCAGCAAACGAATGTCTGCCGGCACACGATCACCGCCCGTGAGGATGACGATGTCACCGGGCACGAGTTCAATGCTATTCACGCGGACTTTTTTTCCATCGCGCTTCACCACAGCCTCGGCGATCACCATTTGCATCAGGGCTTCGAGCGCGGTTTCTGCTTTTGATTCTTGGAGGAAACCCACCAGCGCATTCACCAGCACCACGATAAGGATGACCGTTGAATCCACCCACTCACCGAGAAACCCAGTGATCAAAGCAGCCGCGATGAGCACCAACACAAGCGGAGCCGTGAATTGACGCAATAGTCTTTTCCATCTCGGCGTGCCCGAACGCGCTTTGACCTGATTGGTCCCGTAGCGAATCAGACGCTCTGCGGCTTCCTCCGAGCTAAGACCAGCTTCTAAACTCACCTGAGTGAGTCGTAAAGCATCGCAGATGGGAAGCTGATGAGCTGTGGTTTCGGTCATGTAAATGGATGAGCGATCTTATAAGCTGAGTTTTCAAAATAGGCGTGTTTTTGACGCGCTGATCTGGGGTTCTGTCTGAATTAGTAGCGCACGGACTGCCACTCGCCAGCACAAGCTCGCTTTTGGATAGCGCGGCCTTCATCCTCGATGGCGAAGAGGTGGAGCCAGCCGTTTTCAACGAGCTGGCGCACGCTTTCGTGGTTGGCGATGACGGCGTCGATGTCGGCGAGTGGGGCTTCGATAAAGACACTGAGGCGCAGAGGCTCATGCATCCATTTTTCGCCGTCATGCACGCTTTGCAGTGGCAAACCAGACTGGAGGTCGCCGCCATTGCCCTGCTGGATGCCGAAGGTGCCGACGACGTTGTGCGTGACTTTGTTGCCGCTGCCCCAGAGGCGGTTGTTCACCGTGCTGGCGTAGTATTGCAGATTGATCCAGTTCGTCACGATCATGGGCGCGGTCATGATGAGTTCGAGCGTGCTCTTGGTGGTGTCGGCCTGGTGATTGTAGTTGTGCAAAAAGACGCGGCCTTGGAGATCCAGACTTTGTGAGCGCTCACGTGGCGCGACGATGAAGGCGGCATTCCCAGCGAGGCCCCACTCGGGCCGCACCTGAGCCCAGTCGCGGCTGCGCTGGTGGATGAGTTTTGCGATCTCGGCTGTCTCGACTTTGCCGATGCCGAGATGGGTGGAGCGTTGCAGCCGATTGTGCTGCGCGGCGTCCTCAAGCCAGAGCTGTAGCTGAATGAGATCGGCTTCATGTGATGGCGGCAGGTCTGCGCGGTCAAAGAGGCTGATCTCGTCCGTGGTGGTGTCATGCAGCGCGGCGATGAAGCGGGTGTCCTGCGGGATGAAGATGCCGTGTTGCTCGAGTTCGGCGCGGACGCTGGCTTGATTGAGAATGGCGACGGCAACGCGGGCATTGGAGTCACCGGCGTGTCCTCCGCAGGCACCGCAGTCGAGTCCTGCGGCATAGGGATTATTGGTGGTGTTGCTGCCATGGCCGCAGAGCATGACGACACGGGCGAAGTTCGAGGTGAGCCCCATGTTTTTCAGCGCTCCCAAGCCGAGCTGCACCTGATCTTCAGGCGGGATGCCAGCCTCGGGCTGTGCGTCCAGCGGATCATGGGCGTGGCGTTTGTGCTGGTGCAGATTCGGCGCGGCACAGGAGTTGCAGGTGGCGGATTCCTTCTTGAGGCCAACTTGAAAACTGTCTCTGACGAGATCCCAAGCGTAGCCGACGCCGGCAGCCTCCACAAAGCTGAAGCAGCTTACGGCGGAGGTCTTGAAGGCATTCCAGGAGTGCGAGACGCGGCGTCCGATCTGGAACTGCCGCCGTGCGTGTTTGTCCTGCTCGGGCGTGGCGTGTGGCAGGTGCTCGCGCACGCGATACTTCGGTGTAAAAAGCACGGGGAGCTGCGCGGTGCCGTGCCGCTGGCCATACGGCACATATTCGATCGGCATGCCAAAGAAGCCCGCGAAGCCGAGTGTCTCGACCCCAGCCGAAACGGACTCCAAAGAGCGGCGCATGACCTCGGAGCGCACGTCGATGCAAAACACGGCCTGCACAGCGGGGCGTGCCTTGTTGCTGCTCACGTTGTTTTGTGCAGCAGTCGTGATTTTAGCACAAAGCTCGCGCTGAAAGCCGACTTCGAGCGCGCTGTGCCACAGGAGCTTTTTTTGCACCGTGAGGCTAAGGCTCGGCTTTTTGCCGATGAGGCTGTCGGTCCAGTATTGCTGAATGCCGACGGACTCGAATTGATTGAGCAGGACGACTTCAAACACGAGCCTCACGGCGAGTAGATCGAGCAGGGATTCGTCCTGCGTGCCATGCAGGCCTTTTTCCCGCACATGATGCTGCACATAGCTACTCCAGCCGGGCAGCGTCATGAGTAGGCGGTGGAGGTAATCCTCTGCGCTGGCGGGGATGATACCAAGTGTGTCGAGCAGCACTGGGATGGCCTCAGTGGCATCGTCAGGCAGGTCGGTGGTCAGCTTGCGGAAACCTTTGAAACCGAGCATTTCTGGTGTGGCATCGATGGCGGATGCCTGTTTCCACGCGGCGAAGAGCGGCAGCTTTTTCCACGGCATGCGCCAAGCGGACTGGCCCTCATCAAAATAGGCTGCGCACCATTTGGAGATCTCTTCAGTGACTCTGCCACTCCAGTTCCGCTGAAACTTGGTAGTAGCGATGTCGGCGAGAGTTTGCATGCCAGCCATTGGCTCCGGTTCAGGCTTCTTCAGCCAAGTGATCAAGTCTCCGCTGGTGAGGCCCGACTTTGAATGAGTCACTGCCTCGGCGAGATCCTGCGAGGTGATGCGGCCTCTGGTGAACTGCTCACGGAAGTATTCGACGCTCATGAGCATGCTCTCGCTCGTGACACGCTCCATGAGGTTGCACACTTCTGCAAAAGGCCTGCCCGCGAGGCCGACGAAAGGATTCACTGCGACAAAACTTTTTAGCGGCCACAGCGGCGGGATGCGCAGGCAGGCGTTGCGGGCGAGACTGAGCCAATTCGGCTTCTCCACGATTGTGGGGGGATTCAGGGCGGTGAGTTCCGTGGGGCTTGTGAGGGTGGTAGTCATGCGATGATGTGGGCGGCAGAAAGTTGGATTAATTAGGCTGAACGTTTTTGCGTAAGGCGGTTAAATACCGTGCCAAAGTAGAAGCCGTTGCTGGCATGCACATAGAAACGCATGAAGGCAGGACGGGAGGACCATGCAGGCATTTGCGACTGAAAGACGAGCACCGCGAGGAAGAGCAGTGCGACGAGGATCATGACCGCATACTCCACACCGCTGCGTGCTGGCGCATAGGCAGGGAGTGCACTGGCAAGGAGGTGCTCAAACACACTGTGCAAGGTGAAGCAGGCCGCTGAGGCTGCTAGCGTGATGGCAAGGCCACGCAGGATCAGTCTTTGCCGCAGACTGCTGCTCCACAGCGTCCAAAGCAGGTGCGCTATGGCCATGCTAAAAATGGCGACGAGCAGCACCTGACCGGGATTCGTTTGTAACCTCAGCCCAAAGGCCAGTGCGATGCTAGCCCCACCAACAAGCGCTACCGCGAGCGAAGCAAGCACGACTAGTGGATTCGCAGCGGGCCTGCCCACCGGCGTCCAGGCTGACTTCGTGAGGTTGATGATGCTACCGCAACTGAGGAACGAATGGGCCTTGTAAAGTGAGTGTGCCACAATGTGCATCATCGCCAGTGCGAAGGCACCGAGACCGCATTGCAGCATCATGAAGCCCATCTGCGCCACGGTGGACCAGGCGAGTGATTTTTTGATGCTCGTCTGCGTCATCATGATGACGGAAGCAAAGAGCGCGGTGAAGGCACCGAGCAGCGCGAGCGTGTTCAGAGCCACTGGCGACTGAATGATGAGCGGGCTCAGCCGCACAATGAGAAAGCCACCCGCATTGATGATACCAGCGTGCATGAGTGCGGAGACTGGCGTGGGCGTCTCCAGCGTGTCTGGTAACCACGAGTGAAAGGGGAACTGTGCCGACTTCAGCATTGCTGCGGCGACGAATAACCCAGCCACTAGGCCCGAGTGCGGTCCAGCAGGCTTGGCAAAGATTTCATGAAACTCCCAGGTGCCATAGCTGCTCCAAACCAGCCCCAGTGCCGTGATCATACACACATCGGCAAGTCGGCTGATGATGAATTTCTTTCGCGCTGCGACCACTGCAGCAGGTCTTTCGCTGTAGAAGTTTAGCAGATGATGCAGGCTAAGACTCGTGCTGATCCACGCAGCGGTGAATACGAGAAGATTGCTCGATACAACAAGCACCAGCACACTGGCGAGCGTGAGAACGAGCCAGCGTGAGAACCGCGCCTGACCGGGATCACCTTCGAGGTAGTTGACGGAGTAACGTGTGACGATGAGACCGAGAAAACTAACCAGTGTGAGCATCAGTGCCGAAAGTGAATCGACCAGCAGCGCAAGCTTTGCAGGACCCCAGGCAGCGAGTTCGATGCGAAACGGCCCAGCCAATATCACCGCGCCTGCGAGGGAGATAGCTGCGGCAAAGAATAACTTCGCTGCCCAGGCAGCGCCCTCCGCCGCTAGTTTTCCCTCTCTCAATAACATGCATGCTCCGACCACAAAGAAAAATATCATCGGGGTGATCCATTCGGGTGCGGAGAGCAGTTGCGGAGCGATGTGGTGAAACTGAGTCATGTGGAATAAGGTGTTCAGGCTGGTTAACATTTATCCTCTCGCCAAAAGTTTCGCTTCTCTCCAATTCAAGATTTGTGACTTATCGTTCGTTTTGCTAAATGTGAACGCATGGCCTTTCTGAACTACCATCACCTCCGCTACTTCCGCGCTATCGCCACTGAGGGCAGCCTCACAAAAGCAGCACAGCATCTGAAACTCTCGCAGTCAGCACTGAGCGTACAGCTTCGCAGCCTAGAGGAAAATTTGGGCCAGCCCTTGTTTGAGCGGAAACACAAAGCCCTTGTTTTGACCGAGGCGGGCCGCATGGCACTAGAGTATGCGGACTCCATCTTCCGCAGTGGTGAGGAGCTGACTGACCTGCTGCAAAACCGCGCTGGCCGCAGTCGCGGCTTTTTGCGCGTGGGGGCTGCATCGAATCTCTCTCGCAACTTTCAACTTCGTTTTCTGCGCCCTCTCATCAAGCGTGATGACGTGGAGCTGATCATCCACTCCGGCACGTTGCGTGAGCTTTTGGCTCGGCTTCAGGCACACACGCTCGATGTGGTCCTCTCCAACACGCACGTGCGCCGCGATGCCGAGACCGGCTGGCACAGTCATCTACTCGATGAGCAGTCGGTGAGCCTCGTCGGCCACAAAACACGCGGCATGAAGCCCTTTCGCTTCCCCGAAGATCTACGCACCACGCCCATCGTGCTGCCGAGTCTCGAGAGCAGCATTCGCGCGAGCTTTGACGTGCTGATGGATCAGACTGGCATTCGTCCCATCATCGCTGCCGAGGTCGATGACATGGCCATGCTGCGCCTCATGGCCCGCGAGACAAATGGTGTCACCCTCGTGCCGCCCGTCGTCGTCAAAGACGAACTTGAAAGCGGTGCGCTCGTGGAGCGGCATCAGTTTCCACAGATCAAAGAAAGCTTCTACGCCATCACGCCGAGCCGAAGGTTTCCGAATCCGATTTTGAGGGAACTGATGGTGAAAAAGAAGTGACACCGCTTGGATGATCACAGCGATGGAAAATACAGAGGCGAGCGCGAGCTCTAACATGAGTCTATTTGGAAGGTCGCGTCTTGAAGTGTCATGAATTGACTCGTTGTGTCAAAGAGAGCAAACCTGCTGACATCGACTCAGCGAATTACTGAGATGCACTGCGCTAGGCTGCGCATTGGCTGGTTTCATACGCCGCTCCAATATCAGTTCCATGCAGTCCGTCCGCAAAACCCCCACCAAGTCAAAAACACCCGGCAAGCCTCCGGCCGTCTCGGGAGCGATTATCCGTCGGCATGCCAAAGACTTATGGGAGCGGGCGGGCTGTTCAAATCACTCTTGAATGAACAAAGCCGACGATGAAGTCCGTCGCTGATTGGCGTAGCCTGATACGATGAAAAAGAAGCCACGCCCATCTAATCAGCAACTAGATGAAGACAGCATTGCAAATGTAAGCCACGCGCGCTTTCGTCTGCTAGTTGAGAATATTGGAGACGTGCTTTGGTTCAAGGAACTCAACCCGCTCCGCATTGCCTATGTCAGTCCTGCGTTTGAGAAAATTTGGGGATTCTCAGCGGAGAATCTTTACGAGCAGCCCTCCCTCTGGGAAGAGTCCATTCACCCCGAAGACTGTGAAGCAGTGCGAGAAGCCATGCGGCAATGGTACAAGGGCGCGATCAGTGATTGCCATATCGAATATCGAGTGATTAATCCTCGCGGTGAAATTCGCTGGATTGCTGATCACGGCATCAACATTGGGCGTGAGGACGGGCGCGCTTACCAGATCAGCGGCATATCCCGTGACATCACCGCGCAAAAGGCGGACGAGGCCATGCGCTCACGTCTCGCGGCCGTGGTCGAGTCATCGGATGATGCCATCATCACGCTCGATCTCGCCAGCATCATCCAGACTTGGAATTTGGGCGCGGAGCACATCTTCGGCTACTCAGCCCAGGAGGTGCTGGGGCATCCAGTGGCCATGCTTCGCCCACCTGAGGCAGCAGATGACGAGGCTGTGTTTCTCGATCACATCCGCCGTGGCAAGCGGATACATCATTATGAAACCAAGCGGCAGTGCAAAGACGGTCGAATCATCGACATATCGCTCACGCTTTCTCCTCTGCGAAACAACGCTGGGGTGATCACTGGCTTTTCCAAAATCTCCCGTGACATCACTGAGCGGAAGCTCGCTGCGCAGCGCTTTCATGATTTGCTAGAGGCGGCACCAGACGCGCTCATCATCACGGACCGGCGTGGCTGTATCCACACGGTGAATGCACAAGCGCTGCGACTTTTTGGTTACGAGCGTGAGCAACTGATCGGCCAATCAGCGGGCATACTCATCGCCAAAGGCAAGCGCCTCAGTCATGCGCGCCAGCGCCAGGATTTTCTGGCCAATCCTCAGCAGCGCGAGCTGTTTCGCGGGCTGGAGCTGCCTGGATTGCGCCAGGACGGCAGTGAATTCCCGATGGAGATCAACCTCGGCCAAATTCACACGGCGGATGGCAGTTACGTCATCAGTGACATCATCGACATCACCCAGCGCAAGCAGTCCGAGCAAGCCATCCGCCAGCTCAATGCCGAGCTGGAGATGCGCGTCGGACAGCGTACTGCGGAGCTCAGCAGTGCCAATGAAGAGCTGCGCGACCTCATCGCCATGCGGCGACGGCTTGAAGAAGAAATCCTCCGCATCAGCGAGCATGAGAAGCGCCGTATCGGCCAGGATTTGCATGATGATCTGGGCCAGCAACTCGCCGGTGCATGGATGATGTGCAGCGTCCTGGAGCGTAGTCTGACCAAACGCTCTGCCTCTGAGGCTGCCGCTGCGACTGGCATCTCCACTCTGCTAGAAAAAGCCCTCGCCCAGACGCGAAGCCTCGCACGCGGCCTGCATCCCGTCTCTCCGGCGGATGGCGGTCTCATGAGTGCGCTCGATGAGCTGGCGATGCGCAGCTCTGCCATGTTTAGCATCCAATGTGTTTGGGACTGCTCCCTGCCAGTGCCGGTGGAAGATCAAACCACCGCCACGCACCTCTACCGCATCGCTCAAGAGGCCGTGAGTAATGCCGCCAAACATGGCCGAGCCAAGCGGGTAGTCATCCAATTGAGTGCCACACCTCAAAGCATCACGCTGAGCGTGCGCGATGACGGCATTGGTATCACCACGCCCGCCTCTGGGCATCAGGGTATGGGGCTGCGCATCATGCGCTACCGCGCAGACATGATTCATGCCACACTCCTCATTGAGAAAGCTAAAACCGGCGGCACGCAACTGACCTGCACACTCCCCATCGCAGCCCCCAACCCTCATTCATTTCATGGCCACCAAAAAACCTATCAAACCCGCCGCCGCAGCCAAAAAAAGAGTCCTCATCATTGATGACCATCCGGTCTTTCGCGCTGGACTTGCCGCACTTGTGAATCTGGAGGCCGATCTCACCGTTTGCGGTGAGGCAGGCGATGCCGCCCATGCCATGACCGCCATCGAGCACTCACGGCCAGACCTCGCGCTCATGGACATGAGTCTGCCAGATAAGAGCGGCCTGGAACTGCTCAAAGACGTGCGCGTGATGCATCCAGATTTGCCCGTGCTCATCATCTCCATGCATGACGAAACGCTCTATGCCGAGCGCGTGCTGCGCGCTGGTGGCCGCGGCTACATCATGAAGCAGGCCGGACCGGATAAAGTCATCCAGGCCATCCGCAAAGTGCTCGGCGGCACCGTCTCCGTAAGTGACCGCATCTCCGCCCTGATTCTCGACACCCTCTCCAACAATCGCGGCAAAGCAGCAGTCGCCAGCACTGCCAAACTCACTGACCGCGAATTCGAGGTGCTGCGCCTCATCGGCCAGGGCAAGGAGCCGCACGACATCGCCCAGCATTTGCACTTGAGCATTAAAACCGTGGACACACATCGTGGCCACATCAAAACCAAACTTGGCCTCAAAAACGGTACCGAACTCATCCACTACGCCACTCGCTGGGTGGGGGAACAAACCTGAGATTCAGATGGGAACCAAGGCTGAAATAAACTCAGCCGATTACTGAGATGGGCAGAGAAAGTCTGCCAATTGAGGCCAGTCGCATGACAAGACAGTATCTTGCCCATGCACAACAGTGGACAAGCAACGAAGAATGATTCACGAGACGGGGACCTATCCCAAAGATCACTTAGTGTGGTTGCCATTTATGAGGGCTATCAGGCTGAGATGCGCGTGAATCAGGCCTTTGCATGGCTGCATCACTCCTTTCGCTCCGATCTGCGAATCTCATTCAATTCTTGGAATTTTGGAAAGCTTGAGGCCGCGCTAGACACGCGGGCTATGTCGATACGAATCGGTCGTGCGGCAGAAATGATTATCATCGCGACCTCATGTGTGAGGCCACTGCCTGATCAGATCAGACGCTGGATGGAAGACATCTTAGGGCAGCAAAGAGAGGAGCGTGCTTTGCTCGTCGCTCTTGAAGATAATGACCATTTTTTGAAGTCTCACACGGATACGATATGTGAGCAGGTGCAGCAGGCGGCGTCTCGCTGGCAAGCCGACTTTATGTGCTGTGAAAATCTCCAGCAGCCCATGAATCGTCAATTTATCCTCAGGTTCATCAACGAGCGCTTTCACGACTCTGTTGTGGTGAGAGATCACCTTCCTGAGTGTGAGGTTACAGATCCTGAAAGTCCTTACAGCTTAAAACTCCAGACCATGAATCAAAGCCAATCCACCATGACTCCATCGCAAATCCAAGAAATAAGAGGGCTAGCTTATCAGCTCTGGCTTCAAGCCGACCGGCCCGCTGGCAAAGAGATCGACTTTTGGCTTCAAGCTGAAGAGCAAATCCATAGGGCGGCAGCCGAATACACTACCTGCCAAGCACTTCTCAACGCGGCAACAATGCCGAAATCAGTCATCAAAAAAACCAAAGTCAAAACCACCCCATGAAAACACGCCTCATCATCCTGACTCTCGCAGCCGCTATTCTAAGCTCATGCAGTCATTACAAGCTCAAATCCGCGCAGAATGAAGATCACGCCTGCTATAGCACTTGGCACAAGCATCCTCACAACAGCTAAGACAAATCACCCCACATAAAAACAATATGATCATCAAACTCGATTGGTTCAGTTGCAATTCTAGTCCCAAATGGGATGCCCAGATCCACAAGATGCTGGAGGAGATGGGGGCACTCAAAGCAATCTCCCATGCCAGCGTGCGTGTGGAGGAAATCTCCGAAGGCAGTCCGCGATTTCATCTCACCACCATGCTGCGCATGCCTGGGCCTGACGTGCTCGCTCATGGTGACGGTCAAACCTTTGAAGAAGCCATTCTCAAGATGTCCGGGAAAATTCGCCACACCTTGCAAACTCGCGTATCCAACGCACGCAGGAATGATAGCGCGGCCAAGGGAGTCAAAGCCATGCACCGCGGTTAACGATCATCATTCGGATCACTCAATTTATTGATTTGTCACAGCATTGCTATGTCAGGTTCCAGAGGTTTGGTCTGATGGAGCCGGCTCACAAATTGAGATTTCGCAAACTTCGGCGCTCATTGAGTGCGTATGTCACCGTCAATAAAGCCATAATGAGAGTCACTCTGCTTCTAGCCTTACCTATACTAACCCTTCATGCCGCCGACTCCACCTCGCCTGGCGAGATCACCACACCGTTTCCCACGATCACCAATCTCGCGGTCGAATGGCAGATCGAGGGCGATGACGATCTCGATGCGACATGTAAGATGAAGTTTCGCAAGCTCGGCGCTGCCGAATGGCGGAGCGGCATGGCCTTGCGGCGTGTGCCTGCTGGATCAAGCCAGAAGACTGATCCGATCATCACCTGGACGAATCGCTTGAGCGGTAGTGTCTTCGATTTGGAAGCTGGAACGGACTACGAGATCGAATTGAAACTGCGTGACCCCGATGGCGGCGATGCGACACGCATCGTCAAAGCGAGCACGCGACCTGAACCCGTAGCGGCAAAGGACGCCATGATCAGAAATGGCTCGAAGGCCGATCTCAAGTCGGCGAAGCCTGGCGAGGTGCTTTTACTGACCGATGGTGACTACGGCGCGGTCACGTTCAATCGCGATGGTGAGCCAGGAAAGCCCATCGTGTATCGCAGCACGAGTGGGAAGGCTGTTTTCAGCGAGATCGGCCTCACTGACCGCAAATGGGTCTATCTGGAAGGACTCACCGTGAACGGCCCCGTGCGACTCAACAACACCGAGCACTGCGTGGTGCGGCGCTGCATCATCAACTCGCAGTTTGGCATCAAAGCCTACAAGCCCGGTATGATGAACGCCTGCATCGAGGACAACGTCATCACCGGCATCCGCAAATGGGACCCTGCCATCATGGGCGCTGGCGGTGACAACGAGGGCGAAGGAATCCAGTTCACTGGCTGTGGCAATGTGGTCCGCCATAATCGCGTGCAGGGCTTCCGCGACTGCATCTCTCACATGGAGGATGGCGGCGCGGCACAGCAGATGTGCAACGACATCCTCAACAACGACATCAGCGCCGGACTCGACGACGGTATCGAAGCCGACTTTGCACTGAGCAATTGCCGCATCCTGCGCAACCGGCTCACTAATTGCTTCGTCGGCATCAGCTCCCAGCCGGGTCTCGGCGGGCCGAACTACTTCATCCGCAATGTGATGTTTAACCTCACTTACAGCGCCTTCAAACTACACCGCTACAGCATCGGCGATGTCATCCTGCACAACACCGTCGTCAAAGCTGGCGACGGTTTCGGCAACTACACCAGCGAGCCGTTTGATCACGCCTTGATCCAAAACAATCTCTTCATCGGCGGCAAGGCACCCGAAGTGAAATACGGCGGCTACAGCCCCGGCCGCGGTCGTGCCATTGATGTGCAGAATTTCGGTGAGCACTGCGTCATCGACTTCAATGCCTACGCCACGCACGACATGACCTTTGAGGGCAAAATCCGCTCCTGGACTTTTTCAAAGCTACCCGGCACCGAGTTTGAGCCGCACGGCGCTGAAGTGACCCTCGATGTGCTCGCCAAGCCCGATTTTCCTGAAGATCCGGCCAAGTTTTATGCGCCGCCCGACCTTCACCTAAAGCCGGAATCCGCAGTCCAAGACTTAGCCGCTCCATTCCCAAACGTGAACGACTCTTTCCATGGGAACGCCGCTGATCTCGGCGCATATGAAACGGGCAAGGACTTGCCATTTTATGGCCCTAGGCCATGATTCAGGGGTACGGTCCTCTCCCCAAATAGATATGCAAGTAGTGGTCATGCAGGCCAGATTACCGCGCTTGGCAATTGTAAGGAATTATCGAAGCATAGATTTGAAACATCGAAATAGTCAAAGTGTCGGCCAAGTGGCATTTAACATCCCCCATAATGCCCTCAACGACTTCAACGCCATCTACCAGCCTGCTCGCGCAGCTCGCCGCCATCACGGGCAGTGAGTTTGATCATGAGCGCGCCCGCATCGCCGTGCAAAATGTGGCGAAGGTGGATGCTGATCCACTGGGACAACTCGTCAGTGCCGCTGCGGAGGTTTATATGCATGTCTCGCCGGTGCGAGTTCCTTTGTCGGAGGCGATCTGGCAGGCTCATCATGATACGCCAGTGGTCGTCTGGAATAGGAATGAAGCGCGCTGGGTGGTGATCACGTTTGCGGGTTGGTTCAGCTTGCGCATCGCTGATGGGGATCATCCCACGCATCGTCTCAGCATCACGCGCACAGCTTTGGCACAGAGGCTCAGTTTGAAGAGTGTGCATGAAGTTGTCGAGGTCGGCATCGTGCATCCAGAGCGGCCCGCGCATGGCATGAGTGCGCACGCTGGGCACCACGAGCACATGAGTCCGGCGCGGCGTTTCTTTGGCCTGCTAAAAGCGGAGAAGCAGGACATCCGCACGCTGCTGATCTTCTCCATCTTTGCCGGCATTCTCTATCTAGCAGCGCCGCTCGCGGTGGACGCGGTGGTGAGTAATCTGGCCTTCGGTGGGCAGTCGCAGCCGTTTGTGCAGGCGCTGGTCGTGGTCTCGCTGGCACTCTTCGCCTGTCTGGCGCTACAGGCCGTCGTCACGGCTTTTCAGTATTACATTTCTGACATCATCCAGCGGCGCATCTTTGTGCGCACGGCCTCGGATCTCGCTTATCGGCTGCCACGGGTCAAAGCAGAGTCGTTGGACGGCGTTCACGCGCCGGAGTTGGTGAACCGCTTCCTGGATGTCGTCACCGCGCAAAAGAGCACCTCGCTGCTGCTGCTCGATGGTGTGAACCTCGTCTTCAGCTCGCTCATCGGCATGTTGCTGCTCGCGCTTTATCATCCGCTGCTGCTGCTGTTTGTGGCGGTGCTTCTCGTGCTGATCGTTTTGATCCTCTGGCTGCTGGGGCGCGGTGCGGTGAGGACGAGCATTGAGGAGTCGATGATGAAGTACGACCTCGTGAACTGGTATGAAGAGATCGCTCACTTTCCCTTTCTCTTCAAAGGCCCCGGCGGCTACGGCATGGCCTATGAGCGTGCGAACCAGCTCGCCACCGACTACGTCACGGCGCGTGCCAAACACTTCCGGGTGCTCATGCGGCAGATCGCTGGTCTGCTGACGCTGCAAGTCTTCGCCGCAGCCGCCTTGCTCGCTGTGGGCGGCTATCTCGTTATCAGCCAGCAGATCACTCTCGGCCAACTCGTCGCCAGTGAGTTGATCATGGGCAGCATCGTCGCCGCGCTGGCGAAGATGGGCAAAAAACTCGAAGCCTGGTATGACGCCATGGCTGCCATGGACAAGCTCGGCCACATTTTCGATCTCGAAATCGAACGCGAGGACGGCGAGCAGCCCGCGAAGCAAAAAGACGGCGCTTTGATCAATGCCAGCGCTCTCACCTTCGGTTATGGCGGCGCACCTCTTTTTGCAGATCGGCACTTCACCATCCTGCCCGGCACACGTGCGGCCATCGTCGGTCCGCATGGCTCGGGAGCGAGTTCGCTGCTCGACATCATGTTTGGCCTGCGCCAGCCCACGGGTGGCTTTATGTCTATCGACGGACTCGATTTGCGAAGCTGGTATCTGGAAGCGCTGCGCGAAAGCGTGATGCTTCTCCGCCGCGATGAAATCGTCGATGCTACCATTGTCGAAAACCTCCGTCTGGGCCGCAATGACATCGGCATGGACGAAATCCGCATCGCGCTCTCCAGCGTCGGATTGCTCGATGATTTGCTGCACCGCCCCGAGGGCCTGAATCTCCGGCTCAAAATCGGCGGCGCACCGCTCAGCGGCAATCAGCGCACGCGCCTCATCCTCGCCCGCGCCCTCGTTCAGCGTCCGCGACTTCTACTCATCGACGAACTCCTCGACGGCCTCGACGCCGCATCCTTCCAGCAGCTTTCCGCCGCCATCCTCGACAAGTCTCAGACCTGGACCGTCGTCCTCACCACGCGTGATCACGACGTCACGAAAAAGTGCGACCAGCTCATCGAACTCGCGCCCTGCCATTTGAGCGATGGCTCTGACCCCACACTGAAATGACCGCTCATTCTACCGCACCCCAACTACCCGCTCTGTCGCTCGCTGGATCGGCCAAGTTCACGCGTCTCTTCAGTCGCCTGCTGCTCGTTGGTTTCGTGCTGCTCGTCATCGCGCTGTGCTTCCTGCCGTGGCGTCAATTCGTCTCAGGATCAGGCCGCGTCATCGCTTTCAATCCACTCGACCGCCGCATCAATATCGAGGCGCAAGTCTCTGGCCGCGTGAAGCACCTGCACGTCACCGAAGGGCAGCGCGTGAAAAAGGGCGAGCTCATCATCGAGATCCAGGACAACGACCCCAACCTCCTCAACAATCTCAAAGCGCAGCGCGAGGCCATCGAAAGCCGCCGCGACTTCGCCCAGGGCCGCGTCGAGTCACTCATCGCTCAAATCACGCAGCAGGAACTCGCCAAAGCGCAGGCCATTGATGGCGCGGAGCAGCGTGTCGCGGGAGCCAAGATCGCCGCAGAGACTGCGCTGCTGAATTTCACTCGCACCAAAGAACTCCATGCCAAGCAGCTCGAATCGCAGCGCAATCTCGAACTAGCCACGCTCTCCCGCGACTCCACCAGCGCCGAGTTAAAGTCCTCCTCCGCCGCTTTGAAACGCACTAGCAACGACATGGACGCCAGCATCGCTTCCACCCACGCATCGAAAGGCACCGCCTTGAGCGAAGTGGCCACCGCTGAACGTGATCTCTCCGTCATCGACGTGCAGATCAATCAAACCGAGCGCCAGATTATCGAGTCACCGCGTGACGGCATCGTCCTCAATGTCGCCGCGACCGATGGCACTTACTTGCGGCCCGGCTCACTCATCTGTGTCATCATTCCTGAGACCGACAGCCGCTTTGTCGAGATCATGGTCGATGGCAACGACATGCCGCTCATCCATTCGCGCAAAGACGGCCAGTCCGGCAGTCCCGTGCGGCTCGCCTTTGAAGGCTGGCCCGCCGTGCAGATGATCGGCTGGCCGCAGCTCGCCATCGGCACCTTCGGCGGCGAAGTCGTCTTTGTGGACGCCACCGACGACGGCAAAGGCAAATTCCGCGTCGTCGTCGGGCCCACTGATGACATCGTCGATCGCGGCGATGGCAAAGGCCCCGTCACCGTCCCCTGGCCCGACAAAGACCGCTGGCTCCGCCAAGGTTCCCGTGCCAATGCCTGGGTCATACTCAACGAAGTCCCGCTCTGGTTTGAACTCTGGCGCCAGATCAATGGTTTCCCGCCGGTCGTCTCGAATGATGACGGAACACTCGATCCCACGAAGAAATGAAAACGGTTCACGGTTCGCAGTTCGCAGTTCGCAGTTGCCGCCTCGCGGCCTTGGTGCTGCTGATTTCGTCATTAGTCATTCCACATTCGTCATTTGCGGCGAATCCGCTGCTCCTCCCCGAAGTCCTCGCCAGCGTCCAGACCCAATACCCGCCGTATCTCGCCGCGCTCATCGAGCAAGACATCGCCAATGGCCGAGCACGTTCTGCACTCGGAGCTTTCGATCTCAATCTCAATACCGGAGGCAGCTTCAATCCCGCTGGCTACTATGATGGTCAGAGCGGCTACGCTACACTTGAGCAGCCACTCTCCTTTTGGGGCGGCAGTGTCTATGGCGGTTACCGCATGAGCAGCGGCTTCCTGCCAAACTACAACAAAGACCGCACCGGAGTCGATGGTGAGGCCATCCTCGGCTTCCGCATTCCACTGCTGCGTGATGGCAGCATCGACCGCCGCCGCGCCACACTTTTTCAGGCGCAGCTCGATCAGCAGCTCGCCGACCCACTCATCCTCCGTCAGCACCTGGACTTCATCCGCGCGGCTACCATCGGCTACTACAGTTGGCTTGCTGCCGGGCATCGACTCGGCCTTGCTGAAGAACTCCTCCGCATCGCTAAAGACCGAGACAACGCCATCGCCGAGCAAGTGAAGCGCGGAGCCTCAGCACCCATCGTGCAGGTGGACAACCAACGACTCGTCGTCAGCCGCCAGATCGCCGTCGTGCAGGCCCTGCGCCGCTTTCAGGCTACCGCCATCGAGCTATCCCTCTTCCATCGTTCGCGCACGGATGACCAGCCCATCGTCTCACCACGCGCGCGGTTGCCGAGAGCCTTCCCCGCGCACCCCGAGCCTGATGCGAACCAACTCGTCGGCGACATCGCCAAAGCGGCCATCTTTCGGCCCGAACTGCGCCGCATCGAACTCACCATCGAAAAAGCGCAGATCGACCGCAGCCTCGCTAAGAACAACCTCCTGCCGAACATCGACATCGGCGTGCAGGCCAATCAAGGCAACGGCAGCAAGGACATCGAGCCGACTGAGATCGAAGCCAAGATCGAGTTCAAAATGCCCCTGCAGCGGCGTGAAGCCAAAGGCCGTCTTGAAACCATCGACGCGCAAATCGAGCGCCTCGGTAACGACAAGAAATTTGCCCGCGACCGCATCGCCGCAGATGTGCGTGACGCCTACAGCGCCATCACCGCCGCCTATGATCAGCTCAAGCAAACCCGCCTGAATGTCGATCTTTCCCAGCAGCTCGAAGCCGCCGAAAACGAGCGGCTCAAACAAGGAGCTACCGACCTGCTAGCCCTGCAAATCCGCGAGCAAGCCACCTTTGACGCCAAGGTTCTCGAAGTCGAAGCCCAAGCCGAATACTTCCGCTCCCGCGCCAATTATCGAGCCGCCACCGCTGCCGATGCACCCGCGAGTTTGATGCAGCCGTAGGTTCAGCAACGATTTGCAAAAACCTGCCGCTATGATGCCTACACGTGCTCGACTTCTCTCCGTCACCTTCACCACTTTCATCCTCGCGGCCACGCTGAGTCTCTCTGCGCAGACGCTGGATGCCACGGCTGAAAAAACGGTGCGATCCGTGGACTTGATTGACCCTGCGGCGTTCGGTTTCGGCAGGCCAGGTTACATGGTGGACGCCACGTTCATCGACACCCAAAGACTTCGCGAATCGGCCAGGTGGCCTAGACTTCAGTGAGGTGCGCACCATCTTGCCCGTGTGGACAAAAAAAGTGGGTGATCTGCGCATCGGCGTCTCGCTTAGTTACAATCTCAGCGAGCTCGATTTCAATGGATTCGCCGGATTGCAGAGTGAAAGCTTGCACACGCTGGAGGCGCAGGTGGGCCTATTTTGGCGGCCTGAGCAGTCGCGCTGGTGGGGCTTGGGCTTCATCACGCCTGGTATCGGCACAGATTTCCAGGGGCTTTCCTTGGACGACTTTGAGATCTCTGGTCTGGGCCTGCTCGGCTACCGCTTTACGGATAGTTTTAGCCTCGCTGGCGGCTTGTTTGCGCAATATGGAGCACAGGAGGGAACGGTCATGCCAGCGCTCGGTTTCATCTGGCAGCCGGAGCCATTCATCGTGCAAGTCACGCCACCCTTTGTCGTGCTGGGCTGGCGTGCGACGGACCGCTTTACACTCAGCCTCAGCGCCTACCCAGGCGGCGGGTCATGGGACATCGAAGACCCGAATGTGAACCGCGTGGACCTCAATGGCTGGCAGACCGCGGCCTCCGTCATCTATCAATTCACCGACCGCTGCTCCATCTCAGTGCGCGCCGGACTAAACATCGGCGGCGAACTCGAACTGCGTGACGGCAGCAATCGCGTCATCGCTAATGAAACCCTGGAGTCGGCCCCCTTTGGCGCGGTGAACGTGCGATGGCAGTTCTGAATTCGTACGCTTCTTCTCCTCCTGAGATAGCCAACTAGGTCGTCTAAGTGGGGCCTGCTATGCTTAGTTTAATGCGAAGTAAGAATTTGAAATATAGGAATCGGCACAGTCTGATTTTCGAGCAATTGTGCGACTCAATTTATGCCTCATAACAAAGCTCCTCTCTCTATCACGCTACCGAAAGACATCACCGCGAGCATCGTGGTCTTTCTCGTGGCCCTGCCGCTATGCCTCGGTATCGCGCTGGCTTCAAATGCGCCGCTATTTTCGGGCGTGCTGGCAGGGATTGTCGGCGGCATTCTCGTGGGTTGGCTGAGTGGCTCACACAAAAGCGTGAGCGGGCCGGCGGCAGGTCTGACGGCCATCGTGGCAGCGCAGATCGGCCAGTTGGGAGCTTTTGAGACCTTCCTGCTCGCCGTGTCGATTGCGGGCGTGATTCAGATCCTCATGGGCACGCTGCGCATGGGCTTTATCGCTGAGTTTTTTCCCAGCAGCGTCATCAAGGGGCTGCTGGCAGCCATTGGCGTTATTTTAATTTTGAAGCAGATTCCGCATGTCTTCGGCCACGATGTCGATGCGGAAGGTGAAATGAGCTTCTTCCAGCCTGACCATCGTAACACCTTCACGGAGTTGCTGGACGCAGTGCTCGACATCCAGCCGGGTGCGGCACTCGTGGGCTTGCTCGGCATCCTGCTGCTTGTTTTATGGGATCGTGTGAAGGTGCTCAAAAAGAGTCCCGTGCCTGCTGCGCTCGTCGTCGTCATCATGGGCGTCGTCATCAGTCTCATCCTCCGTCAAAGCGGCAGCGCGTGGGCCATCTCCGCATCGCATTTGGTACAGGTGCCAGTGGCGAAGGATCTGGGTGCCTTCCTTGGCTTCCTACAGTTTCCGGATTTCACACAGCTCGCCAATCCGGCCGTGTATGTCGCAGCGTTCACCATCGCCATCGTTGCCACGTTAGAGACACTGCTGAATCTGGAAGCCATCGATAAACTTGATCCCGATCAGCGCCATGCCTCTCCGAACCGCGAACTCATTGCACAAGGCTTCGGTAATGTCACTGCGGGCCTCATCGGTGGTCTGCCGATGACGAGCGTCATCGTGCGTTCATCTGTCAATATCAACGCGGGTGGTAAGACCAAGCTCAGCGCCATTCTGCACGGCTTTTTGCTGCTGCTCTGCGTGCTGCAGGTGCCTGCGTGGCTCAATGAGATCCCACTGTCAGCTCTCGCCGCCATTTTAATCATGACTGGCCTGAAGCTGGCCAGCCCGCAGCTCATCCGCCAGATGTGGACTGAGGGGAAGACGCAGTTCCTGCCCTTCATCATCACGGTCGTCGCCATCATCTTCACCGATCTGCTCATCGGCATCCTGATTGGTCTCGGCGTCGCCATCGCTTTCATCCTGCACAGCAATCTACGACGCCCGCTGCACAAGGTCATGGAAAAGCATTCCGGCGGAGATGTGCTACGCATCGAGCTAGCCAATCAGGTGAGCTTTCTCAACCGAGCCAGTCTTGAAAAGACACTGTATGAGGTGCCACGTGGCGGCCATGTGCTGCTGGATGCACGCAGCACCGACTACATTGACCCGGACATTCTCGATCTGATCGAGGACTTCAAAAAAACCACCGCAGAGGCGCATGGCGTGAAGCTCAGCCTAGCTGGATTTAAAGACAAGTATCTACTCGATGATCACATCCAATACGTGGACTATACCTCGCGCGAAGCGCAGAGTTCCTTGACGCCTGCCGCTGCGCTAGAAATCTTGCGCGCAGGTAATCAGCGCTTCCTCAGCGGTGAGCGCATCGAGCGTGACTATAACCGCCAGGTCGATGCGACTGCGGGCGGGCAGTTCCCGATTGCTGCCGTGCTGGGCTGCATCGACTCGCGCGCTCCGGCGGAGGTCGTATTTGATCTCGGCTTGGGGGACATTTTTAGCGCGCGCGTGGCAGGTAACATCGCCACGACGGAGCTGCTCGGCAGCATCGAGTACGCTTGTGCCGTAGTGGGGGCAAAGCTCGTCGTCGTGCTCGGCCACACGAGCTGCGGCGCGGTGAATGCGGCCGTCGATCTGCTCGCCGCCGCGAAAAAAGCCAGTGAGGCGACGCCGTGCGGCAATCTCGACGGACTCGTCATCGAGATCCAGCAAGCGATCAATCCCGCCACGCTGAAGAAGCCTGACCAATGGGCTGCTGGAGAAAAGACTGCCTACACGAATGAAATCTCACGCCTCAACGTCATGCGCACGATCAAGACGATCCGCCAGCGCAGTGCCACGCTCAATAAGATGGTCGAGGAGGGAACAATCGCCATCGTCGGCGCGCTCTACGACGTCGCGACTGGAGAGGTGCGCTTCTTTCAAACCGCAGATTCGAGTGTGACGAAGCTGAGCGTTCCGATGGCAGTGACGGTGTAAATCACGGTTTGTTCTTCTTCGCCTCCAGCTTGTGCTTGATCACCTCGATCAGGATCGGCAGGACAGAGACGAAGATGATGAGCAGAGACACGAGTTTAAAATTGCTCTTGATGATCGGCAGGTTTCCCAGCGCGTAACCGAGCAGGGAAATGCCCGCCACCCAGAGCAAGCCACCACCGACACTGAATAACAAAAACCGTGAGTAGTGCATCTGTCCAAAGCCCGCCGTGAAGGGAGCAAAGGTACGAACGATGGGTACGAAACGGGCGATGACGATCGCCCGCCCGCCGTGCTTCACGAAGAAGTGCTCCGTCTTTGTCAGGTAGTCACGTTTGAACCATCGCTGCGTCACGATCCACGCGCCTGATTTGCGCCCGATCCAGTAGTTCAAATTATCCCCGATGATCGCCGCAGCCATGAGCAGCGGGATGATGATCTCGATACGCAGCAGGCCCTGAGCCGCTAATGCGCCGACAGCGAAGAGCAGAGAGTCACCCGGCAGAAAGGGAGTGACGACGAGGCCCGTCTCACAGAAAACGATCAGGAATAGCAGCCCATAGATCATGGTGCGGTGCTCCTCAGCAAAGCCCTGGAGGTGTTTATCCACATGGAGAACGTAATCGATGAACTGGCTGATCATGAGGGCGCGACTGTCCGTTCATTGCGTGACCCGGCAAACGAAAATGTCATGACACATTCACACTTGCGGACCCCTGTTTACGCATCACACCATGCGACCATGGAATCACACGAAGTCATCCGCACCGCTCTGGCCAAAGCTCACGTCAAAGAAGTGGCTGATAAGATGGGCCTCTCCCTCTCCCTCGTTTACAAATGGGGTGAAGGTGCTGACATCAAGAGCGCCAGCGGCACGACCAATCCGCTGGACCGAGTCCACGAACTCTACGAGCACACGCAGGACGACCACCTCATCCAATGGCTGTGCAACAAGGCCGACGGCTACTTTGTCAAAAACCCACCGACGAATAAACGACCAGGGCGTGAGGTCATGCCAGCCACGCAGGAGATCGTCCAGCAGTTCGCCGACTTGCTTTCAGCCATCAGTCACGCCGCTTCTGACAACAGCATCAGCAACGAGGAGTCCAAGCACATCCGCCACGAGTGGGATGAGCTGAAGCGCATCACCGAGCGCTTCGTGAAATGGTGTGAGGTGGGCGACTTCGTTCACCTCGCTGAGGATCTGAAAGTGAACCGCAGCAGCGCATCAAAGAATTGATGCGGCTCAGCGCTTCAGATTTGCTGGCAGTTCCTTCAGGCGCTCAACTTCTGTGACCTCATGGAAGAACCACGGCTTCTCGCCTGCCTTTTTGAAGATCACGGTCTTGCTGGCATACTTCAAGCCATCGGTTTCCTTCCACTCACTGAAGCGGTAGAAGTCAGCGCGCCAGTCGATGCGGAGGAGTAAGTTTGTAGTCTTATCAAAGTAGAGATCCATCGCTGGAGTGACGGTGCCGCTCGCACGCAGACCAAAGCAGGCTTTGCCCTCATCTGTCATGTCGGGGATCACCTCGACCTTCGTGGCGGCGTCAGTCAGCACGCCGAGAGTCCAAGCCCAAACATCATATTTAGCAGGCTCTTCAGCGCGTTCTTTCGTGCCGATCCACCAATACTTTGGCGGCTCAATGACCGATTCGCGAGTCGAACTCTTCTTTCCCTCCGCCGGCTCCGGCTTGTCGCCAAAATGAAACTGCTCCTTCACACGAAACAACGTCAGCAGTTTGTCCTTCCCTCCGACAGCCGTGAGGACCTTGTCGATGAGCGGTTTTGGATCAGCCGTCTGCGCTTGCATGGGCGTCACTGCTAAAATGAAAAGAGGGAGGAGGAAGGTGAGGCGAGAAATCATCGTGGTGACAAACGTCCTCACTCGTCCCTACTTTCGCTCTCACTCGTTATCTCATGCCAAAACCTCAATCGCTCGCAACATCGCCGCGCTGCGGCTTTCGACGCCGAGTTTCTCGAAAATGTGGATCGTATGCTTCTTCACCGTCGCCACGCTGAGATCAAGGATGGCAGCGATCTCGTGATTACCTTTCCCCTGCGCCACCCACAGCAGAACTTCGGCCTCGCGCGGAGAGATGCCGAGTTTCTCCAACGGCTTCGAATCGTCAAAGCGAGGCGCAAAATGCTGTTGTTGTTTCGCACGCTCAAGCCGGGAGCGGACGGCTTTCAGCAAGTCAGCACGCGACACCGGCTTCGGCAGGTAATCATCAGCACCGAGATTCATGCCGGCGCGGATGTCTGGCGGCGTGCCTTTGGCGGTGAGAAAGATGAAGGGCACGGCTTTGGTCGTCGCATCGGCTCGCAGGCGCTCCAGCACCGCGTAGCCGTCCATGCCGGGCATCATGATGTCGCACAAGACGAGAGCGGGCTGGTGCTGCGTGGCCAGCTTCAGACCTTCGCGGCCATTCTCGGCTGCGAAGACCTCATAACCTTCGAGCGTGAGCATCTCGCGCAAATTTTCACGCAGCGGCATGTGGTCTTCGATGAGGAGAATGGTGATCACTCAATTTCTGGATTTAGATTTCTGATTCCAGGGTAGCGAGACACGCACATGCGTCCCAGAGCTTTCCACGCTTCGAATGGTCATTATGCCGCCACACAATGCAACGCAACGCTGCACCACCGCGAGGCCCAGCCCGGTGCCTGGAATATCTCCAACGTTACCGGCCCGATGAAACGGTTCCCCTAATAGCGCTTGATCAGCTTCAGGAATGCCAATGCCATCATCCGTAATATCAAAACCAACTTCATCCGTTTCAAAAAATACTTCGCTTCCTCGTGGTGAATATTTGATCGCATTTGTGAGCAGGTTGATCAGCACACTTCGCATCATGGCCTCATCGAACACACGCTGGTCTTCGCCAAAGTCGGTCACGATCTCACATCGCCGCTGAGTGGCGATTTGAACCTCTTCCACGATTTCGCGGCAGAATGCGGCGACATCCACGGGCTGTGGGTTCGCCTTCATCGCACCGGACTCGATTCGGCCTAGCAGCAGCACCTGCTCGACCATTTCATTCATGCGACTGGTCGAGTTTTTGATCTGCGTGAGCAGTTCCATTCGACGTGATTCACTGAGCTGGCCTGCGTGAGCCTCCAGCAGTTCTGCACCGGACAAAATCACGCTCAGCGGTGTGCGGAACTCATGCGAGACACTGCTGACAAAATGGTTCTTCATCCGCCCTAGTTCACGCTCCGCATCGAGCGCGGCGCGCAGCTTGCCGGCGCGTGTGGCGAGCATGACGAGTAGCGAAAGTGGCACCGCGCTTAGACCGAGCGCGGCAAAGCCGATCCAGGGAGTCGGCGTGCCGTATTCGCGACTGAAACCGGGGCCGCGCGTGATGTGGGCCTGCCAGCGCACTTCACCTTCGCCACTGATCGTCACTCGATACACGCCAGGCAGTGCGGCGGCGGTTGCTGCTCCAGGCTGGGCCTGCAAGGCTGCACTCTTCAGCAGCGGCAGTGATTGGTCTCGACACAGCGCTCCCACGTCCAACCAGCCGATCATGTAACCACGCACCAGCGAGTTATTGGTGCCGCTCGGCACAGCTTCAACGATGGCGAGCATGTCTCGATCAAGCTGGGCACCAAAAGCGACGGCTGCTGGAGTCATGCGTGCTTGTCGGAGTGCATCTGCCAAAAGCGCATCGCTAGCGAGGTTGTCCCCGACTTTGCTCATGGGCGCGGGACCGGCGGCCCAGCGCACTTCGATATACTGCTCACTGACATGACTGGCGAAAGCGACACCTCGTAGGTGCGGCAAGCGCTTTTGCCATCCTTGCGGTAGTTGTGCCGTGGCCGGTGGTTTGGCGTAGTCGGTGACGAAGCGCCACTGATTGCGCAGGATGTTGATGAGATTGATGTGGCGGAAGTTGGCCATCTTAAACTGCTCTCCCAGCACCTCAGCGGCAGATTCATAGAGGCGGGCATCACGCTCACGCGCTGAGCGAAAGGTGACAAAGGCAAAGCCGACCGGCACCAGCGCAAAGGCCAGTGTCAGCAGCGCTAAAATGCGCGGTTGCTCGATCCAGCGCGGCGTTTTCATGATGATTTGCGTTTCCACCACAGCACATAACCGCTCACGATTTGCAGCAGTAGCGCCACGCAGGTCAGGAAGGCGAACCAGCGCGTCGTGGTACCGCCGATGCTGCCTATGTGGATGGAAAGCTGCGCCATTTGATATTTCTCCAGCAGTGTTCCCTCACGCGAGCTGTGCGTGTCTAGCACACGACCGTCGATGCGGCTGATGAAAGTAACGCTGCGACCAGCAGGCGAGCCATCTTCAGGAAAGGCGAGTTGGATGCGAAACACCGGGCGCTGCGGTGGTGGCATTTCTACAGAGGCGGCACGTGCCCCAGGCAGCGCGGCTTCGGCAATCTTGATGGCTCCATCCACGCTGAGATGCGGCTGATCTTGCTGAACGAATGGCACCTGCGGCGGCTGCGGATGCACGCCGTGCATGTAGCGTAGCGTGAGGCCGGTGATGCCGAGGATGAGCAGAAAGACGGACGAGTAGAGTCCCGCGACGGAATGCAGATCGAGATTGAAGCGGCGGAAGTTCGCGCCCTTCCGAAAGCCAAAGATGCGCAGCGGCCACCACAGCCACAAACCCGTGAGCGCGAGGCCCAGCGTGATGCATGTGGCCACGACGACGATCGTGCCGCCGGTCGGACCTTGGAGCAGATTCACATGCAGCTTCATCATCGTCTGTTCCCATCCGCCCATGCGTGGCCGTGTGCCGAGCAGTTTGCCATCACGCGGATCAATGTGAAAAGCCTGCGGGCCGGAAAAGAGCACGAGCGCATCGTTTTCATCACGCGGCAGGCGGATGCCCTGCACCCGCGGATGATTCGCCAGCACCGAGGAGATCGTGATGCGATCCGCCTTGGCTGTGGCCTGCAGCGGATACAATTCCGGCCTCAACCAGCGCTGGATCGTCTGCTCAAACACCAGCGCGCTACCCGTGACAGCGATCACAAGGATCACGATTCCACTGAGCACACCTGCCCAGCGATGGAGCCACAAAAGAGTGCGTCGGATGTTCATCTTACAAAGACAGCCCGCTTCAGCTCAATGCGCAAGCTGCATGACCGCGTGCGAATGCTCCGAAAGGAGCATTCCAAAGGCCTCAAGTGCTCCCGTGGGTGCATTGCCGCTTTCTCTGCGTGCCGCGAGTCTTTGGGCATGAAAACGCTACTTTTCCTCTGCCTCATCACTCTCACCGCCTCCGCCACGGAGGTGCTCACGAACTTCAGCTTCGACAATGGTTTGCAGTCATGGACCAAGGTTTCCTACACCGGAAAATACAACAGTGACCCCGCAGGCGGCACGATCCCGGTGGACGTCACTCTGCCGGGGCTCGATCTATCGACCGTGGGATTCGTGCGCGTGACTGGCCGCCGCTGGCATACCGATGGTGTGCGTCAAAGCATCCCTGGTGCCAGTTTGCCAAATCCGGCAAATCCAGCGGGCGAGCCGTATCGCTTTAAGCTGAGGATCAAAGCGGACGAGGCGTGCTTTGTGCGCTGCCTTTTCACCTTTGTGAATGGCGCGACTGGCGACACGCCGATCATCGTGGCGGAGAAAGTGATCCGCGCTGCACAAGCCGGGCAGTGGGTCGATGTGGAAGGAGTGCGGAACATTCAGTGGCCCGCCTACACACCGACCTCGGCTCGGCTTTCGCTCGATGTGGGGCAGATCTACAAAGAGAAACTCAATGGCACGCCCACGGCTCAGATACCCAATCCACCGCCGACTTATCTGCCTTACCCATCGGGCAAATGGCCGTCCTACACGCTCGATTACATCAGCATGGATCGAGACAGCGATCTCGATGGTCTTAGCGATGCGGAAGAAGCGGCACTCGTCCCACCGAGCCTAGCGAATAACGCTGACACGGATGGTGATGGCTTGCCCGATAAGTGGGAGAAGGATCACGGACTCTCGTGGTCAGTCGCTGACAGCTCCGCAGACAATGATCTCGATGGTTTCACGAACGCGGAAGAATACTGGGCCGCCACGGACCCGAATAACACGAGTCTCGCGCCTTCCTATCCCGGCAAGACCGCGAACCTAAACGCCACCGCCGCAGCCAAGGCCGTGGCGAAGATGCTGGCACTCGCACCCTCGAAAGGGAAGCACCTCGTCGGCCAGACAGTGAATGATGCTTCCAGCGAGTATCAGGCCGATGTCGTTGGATTAGCAAATCTGGTGCAGGCAGAGACAGGCACCGCGCGCTGGCCTGCCATCATGAGCCTCACTCTAGAAGGGGTCGCCGTTCCGGTGAACATCGCCGGCATCATGCCATTCGCACAGTCCTACTTGGCCTCGGGACGTTTGGTCGTCATCAAATGGGCGATGTGGAATCCGTGGACCGGCCAATCTGTCGGCAGTCAGGGAACTCTCGGACAAGTGGACATCCCGGCCTTGGTCGATCCCACATCACCTAACTACAATCTCGCAGCCAACGTGACCGCGCGCACGACTTGGCTTGGTTGGCTCGATACCGTCGCTACGGAACTGGCCAAGCTGGTCGATCCAGCGTTCGGCGGTCATCCTGACAACGTCTTGATCTTCCGGCCCATGTCAGAGATGACCGGCGACTGGGATTGGTTCGGCCACCGCACCTATGAGGAATACAACGGACTGTGGCACTTCATTTACAACCGCTTCACGAACGAAAAGCATCTCAATCATCTGCTCTGGTGCCATGAGTCCGCGCAGTCCGAGCATCACTTCCTCAGCGCTGGCAGCAAGCCTGTGCCCGCCGACTACTACTACCCTGGCGATGCCGAGGTGGACATCATGGGACACAACTTTTACGACAACGACTGGGTGCTGCCGAATGATCTGAATGCCGTGTTTCGCAGTTACCCAAAGATCTACGCATTCCCACAGGCCGGGGCCGACACCAACAAAATCGGCCCCGTGTTTTTCGATAACCTCAACTACGTCAACCGCATCGCCACCGGCTTCCCTCGCGCTTCGTTTTTCATTCCATGGAGCACCTACACAACGAATAACGGAACCGTGACCATCCACCACGCCATCAGAAGCAACCCGAACGCATCAGCCTTGATGACCGACCCCAGCATGATCACCGACAGTTGGATGTCCCCCTGGCAGCAATGGGCACGCGCAAACCTCGGCACACTCACCGCACCGATGAACGGCGACAGCGATCTCGATGGCGTTAGCGACGTCCTTGAGTATGCGCTCGGCACCGCCCCACTCGCCTCCACTCCACAAGCCTTCACCGTGACGCAGAGCACTGCCAATGCCCCACTCGGACTCACCTTCATGCGCAACCTCACCGCTACTGACACCACCTTCAGTATTGAAGGCTCGTCCGACCTGCTGACATGGTTACCCGTCGCACAAGCCATCGGCACAGGGGCATGGAGCGCACTGTCTGGCGGCTCGATCCATCAAGCCGTCGATGGCACAGTGAGCTTCACCGACAACGTGATGCCAAGCGGTGGCTCTCGGCGCTTCCTGCGTCTCAATATTGTGGTGCCGTAGCTCTTGCCATGCTCAAAACAGCATGAGGCCATACCTCCTGCAAGCAAGGTCGTCCCACGCCATCTGCCGAGCGAGCATTTAGCAAACACTCGGCTAAATCCGCGTTCATGTTTCACCATGATCATCCGCACCTTCCTCCTCGTTTTCTTCGGCCTCAGCACCGTGCTGCGTGCCGACCGTGTCGAGACACCACCCGCAGGCCTCCGCATTCTCACCGCAGGCCACAGCTTCCATGTTTGGATGCCGGGCCTGCTCATCGAGGCAGCTAAGAACGCTGGCATCACCGACCACACCCAAGTCGGCCTGTCTTCTATTGGCGGCTCGCGCACGATTCAGCATTGGGACGCGCAAGGCGACAAACAGAAGATCAAACCCGCGCTCATGGAAGGAAAGGCTGACGTGCTCACGCTCTCGCCGATCTTCCTGCCTGACGCAGGCATCGAAAACTTCGTGAAGCTCGGCTTGGAGCACAATCCAAAGCTCCGCATCACCGTGCAGGAGTTCTGGATGATCTTTGATGATCAGGCACTCTCGGGCAAACCCCTCAACGGGAAGGTTGTTGACCGTGACAGCAAGACGATGGCGGATCTCCACGCGGCGCATGACGACTACTTCAAGTCCATGGACGATCATGTGCGCGAGCTGAATGCCAAATACGCCAAAGACAAACCCGCTGTCTTCGTCGTCCCCGTCGGCCAGGCCGTGATGGCGCTACGTGATCTCATCATCCAAGGCAAAGCCCCCGGCATCGCGAAACAAAGCGACCTTTTCACCGACCCCATCGGCCATCCTCGCGATCATGTGAAAGCCATCGCTTCCTACTGCCACTTCGCCGTCATCTACGGTCGCAGTCCCATCGGCCTGCCCATGCCCACTGCTATCGCCAAACTACCCGAAGCTGAAAAACTCAACGCCTTGCTCCAGCAACTCGCCTGGGATGCCGTGACCTCTCACCCGCTTAGTGGGATAAAAGCCAGATGAGGTTTTTTTAATTCGCCCCTCGCTGCCGTTTCGTGGCGATGGATGCGTGTGAATGATCACGTAGATGAAGATGATGAAGCACCTTCTACTTCTCGTTTGTCTCATCGGCACGCCATGCACTGCTGCTGATGAGGCTGCGATTCGTGCTTCCGTCGTCAAGTCCCTGAAACTGCTTGAGCGCAGTTCGATCATCGCCATCGACGAGCGCTCGAACTGCTTCACCTGCCATCACACCGGCCTCACGGCGATGACCTTTATCACTGCTCGCGAACGGGGCTTCAAGATCGACGCGGGCAATCTCCAGACGCAGCTTCAATTCACCGCCGACTTCATCGCCAAAGGCCGCACGAACTACCTGCAAGGCAAAGGCCAAGGCGGACACGCTTTCACCGCCGGATCAGCACTGTGGACGCTCAAACTCGGCGCATCGAAGCCCAACACCAACACGGAAGCCGTCATCGACTATTTGCTCGGCCACCAAAAAGAACTCCACCACTGGAAGCCGCCGTCCATCCGCCCGCCGAGTGAGGAGAGTCCCTTCAGCACGACATTTTTCGCGCTCGAAAGCATCCAGCACTTCCGCGTCTCATCACAGCAAGACCGCGTCAATGACCGCATAGCCCAAGCGCGCGACTGGCTGCTCAAAACACCCGCACAGAACACCGAAGACCGCGTTTTCCGCCTATGGGCGCTTCATTCCGTCAGCGCCGACACGAAGTCCGCCGCGCAAGACCTCCTCCGCACACAACACGAAGACGGCGGCTGGTCCCAACTCGCAAACATGACCTCCGACGCCTACGCCACCGGCACGGCGCTCGTCGCACTGCATCGCACCGGCAGCGTCACCGCGACCGATCCAGCTTATCAACGCGGTTTACAGTGGCTCCTCAAATCACAGCTCGCCGATGGCTCATGGCACGTTGTTTCACGCGCCAAGCCCTTCCAGAAATACTTCGAGTCCGGTTACCCGCACGGCAAAGACCAGTTCATCTCCATCACCGCCGCCTGCTGGGTCACCACGGCGCTGGCTCTCGCTTGGCCTGTCGCGCAATAGCGTGTCTATCCTGCGCGTAGTCGTGTCCCGATGAATCTCTCTCGCCTCGTGCTGCTCGCTTGTTTTGTTTCCTCAGCTCTCCGGGCTGATCTTCCCACGCCTACTCTCGAACCCTCGCGACGAGTGGTCGATTTGATGATTGGTGAATCGGCTCAGATCAAGCTGGCCGATGGCAGCACCGCGAACGTCAAACTGCTCGACGTGCAAGAGAAGCGCGACTCGATGGCCAAGGCCGTGCGTGAGGCAAAAGTAAAAGTGGAGGTCAACGGCGCTGAAGCTTGGCTCACGAGCGCGAATTACAATCTGCCGCAGCCTGTCGGCGGCGTGCAGATCGACTGCCCGATCACGCGCGGCTACAACGCGGATAGCGGTGAGGACTCATGGGGCCTCGAAAAAGATGCGCGGCTGCGTCTTTGGCCGAAGGGCACGCCTTGGATCAATCCGGGCACGTTTGTGTATCCGCTGAAGCAACGATGGTTCGCCACCTCGACGCAATTTTCCAACGAACCCACCTATGTCGATGGCGGCGACAAACCAGACCGGAAGAAGATCTATTATCACAACGATCTCGACTTCGGCGGCTGTGAAGGTTTGACGGAGGTCGTAGCGGCCACGGACGGGCTTGTGGTGAGCGTTTCGGAGAAGACGCTGCCGGGTTACTCGCTCACGCCGGTGAGGCCGCGCTACGATGTGGTTTATCTGCTCGACGAACGCGGCTGGTATTACCGCTACAGCCACCTGCACACGATTGATCCGGCGATCACGATGGGTTCACGCGTGAAGATGGGGCAGCGCATTGGCATCCTCGGCAAGGAAGGTGCCAGTGGCGGTTGGACGCATCTGCACTTCGGCATCAAAAGCCGCCAACCCTCCGGCAAATGGGGCACGGAGGAGGCTTATGCGTTCGCGTGGGAGGCGTATCAGCGCGAGAACAAGCCCGCCGTCATCGCCGCGGCCCGGCCGCATCATTTCATCCGTGCTGGCGAGTCAATCACACTCGATGCATCAAAGTCTTGGTCATCCAGCACCATCAAAAGTTACGACTGGACCTTCACGGATGGAAAAAACGCTTCCGGTGCGAAAATCGAGCGCACCTATGCGAAACCGGGGGCTTACAGTGAGATGCTCAAAGTCACCGATGATGCGGGGAACGTGAGCTACGACTTCGCCATCGTGCAGGTCATCGGCAGCGACGAAAAGAACCTGCCACCGACGATTCACCCGACCTTCTGGCCCACCACCGGCCTCAAGCCCGGCACCGAGATCACCTTTAAAGTCCGCACCTTCCGCACCACCGGCGGCGAGACCTGGGACTTCGGCGATGGCACGCCGAAAGTCAGTGTAATGTCCGATGGCAACGCCAAAGCGCTGGCGAAGGACGGCTATGCGATCACGCAGCACACGTTTGCCAAAGCAGGCGATCACATCGTGAGCGTGGAGCACACGAACCAGCGCGGAGAACGGGCTATTGCGCACCTGTGGGTGCATGTCGGCCAGTAGGCCTCGCTGCAAGCTCACGTCATTTTCTAGCGTCTTTAGCAGGTGCTTCGCCTTCTGCCATGTGTCTTGCTCGCCGCTTCCGCTCTTCGTGCGGATGAGGGCATGGCGTTCTTTGAATCCATGGTGCTACCGCTGTTGCAACAGCGCTGCTACGAATGCCATTCGCATGAAAAGAAGATCAAAGGCGGCTTGGCACTCGATTTGAAGACAGGCTGGCAGACCGGCGGCGACAATGGGCCAGCAATTATCCCCGGTGATCTGGTGAAGAGTCATCTCGTCCAAGCCGTGCGCTACGCCGATCCCGAAATGGAGATGCCGCCGAAAGGCAAGCTCGCTGCGAGCGAGATCGAAGTGCTAGAGAAATGGGTCGCCATGGGTGCGCCGGATTCGCGGGTCGCGAAAGTGGCAGCCAAAGCCAGAACCATCGACATCGCGGCAGGGAAGAAGTTCTGGGCCTTCCAGCCGGTGCGTGATGCGAAGTCACCTGCGGTGAAGAATACGTCATGGCCGTCTGATGACGTGGATGGCTTCATCCTCGCGAAACTCGAAGCCGCCGGACTCACGCCGAACGCTGACGCCGATGCTTACACTTGGCTGCGCCGCGTTTCGCTCGATCTCACCGGCCTGCCGCCGACACCGGAGAAAATCCAATCCTTCACCGCTGATCTCAATCATTCGTCATTCCACATTCGTCATTCGGCATTTGCGAAGCAGGTGGATCGTCTGCTGCAATCCAAAGCCTTCGGCGAGCGCTGGGCGCGGCATTGGCTCGATCTCACGGGTTACGCGGACCAGATCGGCACATCGAACAACGTTTTCGCCGAGCATGCGTGGCGCTATCGAGACTATGTGATCGACTCGTTCAACTCGGACAAGCCGTTCGACCGTTTCATCCGCGAGCAGATCGCCGGAGACCTGCTACCATTCAACACACCGCAGGAACGTGCCGCGAATCTCACGGCTACCGGCTTCTTGGTGCTCGGTGACGTCGAAATCGTCGCCGTGGACAAACTGAAGATGGAATTCGACCTCGTGGACCAGCAGGTGAGCAAGGTCGGCACCGCGTTTCTCGGCATGACGCTCGGCTGCGTCCGATGCCACGACCATAAGTTCGATCCCATTACGCAGCGCGACTACTACGCCATCGCCGGCATGTTCCGCAGCACCGACTCGACCTACAAGACCGACAACGGTGTGTGGAGCAGTGTCAATAAGAGCGAGATGCCCGAAACGCCCGAGCAGCAGGCCAGACGCGCCCAGCTTCTTGCAGCGAACGAGGCGAAGCTGAAGTCGCTCCAGTCCGAGCGCGACGCCGCAGAGAAAGAGAAGGCCGCTTTGGAGCCGCAGATCAAAGACGCTGCCAAAGAAGCGAAGCCTGCGCTCGAAAAGAAGCGCGATGAACTCGCTGCACGCATCAAAGCCATCAACGGCGAGGTCGAGCACGCCAAGTTCTTTGCGCCCATCGTTCCGAAGACCTTCGCCGTGCATGATCGCCAGAAACCCGACGACATGCAGATCACCATCCGTGGCAATCCCTATGCGCTGGGCGACAAAGTGAAGCGCGGTGTGATGAGCGTAGCTTCGTGGGGCGAGTTGCCGCCGATTCCGTCGAATCAAAGCGGCCGTGTACAACTTGCCGACTGGTTGGCTGATCCCCGCAACCCACTCACCGTACGCGTCACCGTGAACCGCATCTGGCAGAAGTTGTTTGGCGAAGGGTTGGTGCGCAGCGTCGATTACTTTGGCGTGCGTGGTGAGCTGCCCACGCATCCCGAGTTGCTCGATCATCTCGCCACTCGCTTCGTGCGCGGCGGCTGGTCGCAGAAGCAGTTGATTCGCAGCCTCGTGCTCAGTCGCACCTATCGCATGAGCAGCGCTCACAATGCTGTCGCGATGACCAAAGACCCCGACAACCGCCTGCTCTGGCGCATGAATCGCCAGCGACTCGATGCGGAGGCGATCCGTGACTCGATGCTCGCGATCAGCGGCAAACTTGCGTCAGCGAATGGCGGCCCTGCGTTGCCACTCGAGTTCCCCGAGAACGTCTCCAGCCTGAGCCCCAAAGCGGTGAACCCACCCGCGTTTAATCTCAAGAAGTTCCGCCCCGTGCAGGAGTTTGAGCGCACGGTGTATCTGCCCGTCATCCGCACCGCCACCCAGCCCGGTCCTGCGAAACTGCGAGATGTCTTCGATTTCACCCAGCCCGCGCAGATCGCCGGCAAACGCGCCGAGACCGCCGTGCCCACCCAGGCCCTGTTTCTCCTCAACAGCGACATGTTGCGCGCCCGCGCCACCGAACTCGCGCAACATCTCACCCAGACCGAATCGAACACTGGCGCGCGTCTCGGAGCCCTTTGGCAGCGCGTGTTAAACCGCCCCATCACCTCCGCCGAACGCGATGAAGCCAGCCAACTCATCGAATCGCTTCCTCCCGACAAAGCGTGGATCGAAATCAGCCACGCATTGCTTTCCTCGAACGAGTTTTTACTCAGACTATGAAGCGCACAAATCTCACTCCAAAACAACTGGTGGCAGACGACCTTGCACAGTCGCCAGCAAAACGGCAATCTGGGCGATCCATTCATCCAACTCCGGCCAGTTCTCTTCTTCCAAGTCAAAACCTGGATAGCGGTGCGAGAAATAGACTTCCGCCAGCGCATTGCACAGCGGGCGCACGGTTGTCGCCAGATCAGAGCCACGCGCCTGCAATTCGCTTCCCAGGCGCTGAAGGTCATGCGTTTTTTCCAAATGCCAGCCGAGCCGGATCAGTTCCGCCTTCAATATTTTCTCCAATGCCTCAGCGAGCTTGCTCTGACACATCCAGTAGCTCATCTGCTTCTCAGCGAGTGTCTGAATGCCCTCCATATCAGAGGCGGCAAAAAACAACCAGTCTTGCGGGTTGTTCGAATCAGTCCGCCGAAGCAAGCGCCACCCCCTCGCTCAAAACAGTTTCGAAAAATGGGTCGTCGATCTTTTGTTTCTCGGCCAGACGCTGTGGAGTGATTGGCACCAGCGTTAATGACGGCCGAGGCCACACATTCCAGATCGCCTCGCGATATTGTTTTGCCGCCTGCAATTGCCGGTCAGCTCCATCTGCCACAAGGCAAAGATCCACATCACTGTCGATCCTGGAGTCGCCACGCGCATGGGAGCCGAACAAAATCACCTCACGCAGCGGCATGGCACGATCCATGGCCTCAAGGCACTGCCTCAAGGCTTCGCGGTCGCCGCTCAGACTAACGGGTAGGTTTTCAAGCTTCAGCTTCACGTCAGCACCATACGTGGTGGCAGGAATTCTCTCAACACTCATTTCCAAGGTACGTTCATGAACACGACTTCCCCCATCTCTCGCCGCACTTGGCTGCAACGCACCGCCACGGGCTTTGGCGCGCTCGCGCTGCATGACCTCGTGCATGCGGCGCAGAGTCCGCTCGCTGTTCGTGCGCCGCATTTGCCCGCCAAAGCGAAGCGAGTGATTTTCCTGTTCATGTCGGGCGGACCGTCGCAACCCGATTTGTTCGACCCGAAGGACTACATCAAGCAGATGCATGGCAAGACGATCTCTGCGCCGATCAACACGAACGAGCTCCGCGTCGGCACTGACAAATTCCTCGCACTCGCCACGCAACGCGATGTCCGTCCGCGCGGGCAATCGGGCATGCTGATCTCTGATCTGCTGCCACACACCGCGACCATCGCCGATGAGATTTGCCTGCTGCGCGCGATGCATTCGGACAACAACCAGCATCAGCCAGCCGCGTTGCAGTTCCACACCGGTGTCACCGCCGATGTGCGGCCGTCGATGGGTTCGTGGATCAGCTACGGTCTCGGCGCGGAGAATCAAAATCTGCCGAGTTTCATCTCGATTCATCCTGACAGCGACACGCGCCTCTACGGTGCCGGTTTCCTGCCCGCAGCACATCAGGGCACGAAGGTGATCATCCCGCAGAGCGACAAGCAATCGCCCATCGACTACCTCGCGAATGTCTCCGGCGATGCGAAGACGCAGCGCGCGCGCATCGACTTCACGCAGCACATGAACCGCCGCCTGCTCAAAGATGCCGGGGTCGATGCGCGCATGGAAGGCATGATCGAGAGCATGGAGATCGCCTTCCGCATGCAAAGCGCCACGCCGGAGCTGGTGGACATCGCCAACGAATCCGACGCGACGAAAAAGCTCTACGGCATCGGTGAAAAGGCCACGGACAAGAATGGTCGTGCCTGTCTGCTCGCGCGCCGCCTCAGTGAAGCTGGCGTGCGCTTCGTGCAGGTCACGATGGGCGGCTGGGATCATCATGGGAACATTCGCGATGCCCTGCCGAAGAGTTGCTCTGAAACCGACCAGCCCTGCGCCGCTTTGATCAAAGATTTGAAATCACGCGGCCTGCTCGACGACACGCTCGTCGTCTGGTCCGGCGAGTTTGGCCGCACGCCATGGAGCCAGGATCTCAGCGGCACCTCGCCCATCGACAAGCACGGTCGCGAGCATCAGCCGGAGAGCTTCTGCACCTGGATGGCCGGTGGTGGCATCAAACCTGGCTTCACACTCGGTGAGACCGATGACTTCGGCTTCCGTCCCGTGTCTGGCAAAGTGCATTTGCATGATCTGCACGCCACGATCCTGCATCAACTCGGGCTCGATCACGAAAAGCTGACGTGGCGGCATGTGGGCCGCGATTACCGGCTCACGGATGTGTATGGGAACGTGGTGAAGGAGATTCTGGCATAGTTTTCAGACTGTGAATGCGCGGCTGACTCAAATTCGCTGAAAGAAATCCAGACGGTATACTGTTTGAATAATATAAACGGTATACCAAATGACCAGCATCCCCACATCCACCTCACGCACTGATCACGCCACCTCGCTTTTGCGGCAGGAGATCCTCAGCGGCAAAACAGAACCAGGGCATCTGCTGGCGGAGTCGGCGGTGGCTCTGCGTCTGGGAGTAAGCCGAGTGCCGGTGAGAGAGGCACTGTTTGCTTTGGAGCGTGAAGGTTTCGTCGAGTTCAGTGGCACGGGCCGGGCTTTTGTGAAGGCGCTGACGCCGCAGGATTTTGAAGAGCTTTACACGCTCCGGCTCGCGCTGGAGCCGTTGGCAGCACGTCTGTCAGCATCGTCGCTCAAAGCAGATGCCAGTCTGCTGGAAAAGAACATCAAAGCCACGGCGCGGGCGAAGACAATGCTTGATGTCACCCGGCTTGATTTGGAGTTTCACGAGATCATTCTCGAAGCCTCGGGAAACGCCCGGCTGCTGAAGCTGTGGCAGTCCTTGCGCGGCGAACTGGAACTGTGGCTCGGCAGACTGCATCGGCAGCATCAGGGACAGAAACTCGACACGCGGGACGAGACCATTCGAGCGCATCAATCGGTGATTGGTTGTTTCAAAAAGCAAACATCGACTGCTTGCGAGTCCCTGATGCGCAAACACATCACCGGCTGGCGCGAGTGGCTGCCAACGATGGAGGTGGAGGCATGAATACGATTTCATTCATCACTCTATGTTGGGCCGCTTTATCATCTCCACTTTTTGCCTTTGAGAAAGACATCCAGCTCATTCTCCAAAAGAGCTGCCTCAACTGCCACTCGACGAAGAAACAGAAGGGGGATCTCGATCTGGAACGCTTCGCCAGTCTCGCTGACATCAAGAAGGAGCCGATGATCTGGCAGGAGGTGCTGGAGCAGATAAAAAACGGTGAGATGCCACCGAAGAAGGAACCACAGCTTTCTGCCGAGCAAAAAAACGCGCTGCTCGCATGGACGCAGACGACGCTGGATGACATTGCACTCGCAAGCGCGGGTGATCCGGGGCCGGTCGTGCTGCGGCGGCTCTCGAACATGGAATACACTTACACGCTGCGTGATCTGACGGGCATCGAGTCGCTCGATCCGGCGAAGGAGTTTCCCGTCGATGGCGCAGCGGGCGAAGGTTTTACCAATTCAGGCGCAGCGCTCGTGATGTCGCCAGGGTTGCTCACGAAGTATCTCGATGCGGCGAAGGAAATCGCTAGCCACGCGGTCTTCACGCCGCATGGCATGCATTGGTCCGCCAGCACCTCGGCGCAGGATTGGACGGATGAAGCGCTGGCAGCCATCCGTGCGTTCTATGCACGTCACACGGCCACAACGACAGGCACGCAAACAGAGGCGCAAGGCATCAAGCTCGACACCGGCACGGGCGGTGGTCGTTTGCCGCTCGCGAAGTATCTCGACGCACTTCAAGGCCGTGCCAGCGCGGACGGCTTGAGCAGCAAATATCTCCTCATTCTCAGCGAGGCACTCACGAGCACGCAGCCGTCCGTTTTGCTCGATCCACTGCGGGCGAAGTTTCGCGAGAACAAGCTCACCGCCGCCGACATCGAGCCTTGGCAGAAGGTTTTGTGGCGATTCGCCAACGTCGGCCACATCGGCAAAGAAAACGGCCCGAAGGCCTGGCAGGAGCCGGTGACGTCGCTGGTGCCGCAGCATGAGATGCGCGTGAAACTCACTTCAGATCGCGATGTGACACTCTATTTGACCACCACTGACGCGGGTGATGGCAGCACTGAAGATGAGGCGGTTTGGCAGAATGCGCGGCTCATTGCTCCTGGTCGGCCTGATTTGCCGATCAGCGGCCTTCCGGCTCTCGTGAAGCATTTGGAGCAGCAACGCATGAAGATCATCGCAAGCAGTGAGCAATGCCTCAATGCCATCGCGAGTGGCCAAGACGATACCGATCCCGCTTTGATCACCGCGTGGCGCGAATACCTCGGCTTCGGCACCACGAAGCTTGAACCGCTGCTCACCAAGCAGCTCAAGAGCACGCCCGACTATGCTTTCATCCAAGGCTGGCAGGGCGACCAAGCACTGGGTGTGCTGGCCAACTCATCAGATACCACCGTGCGCACGCCGGGCGTGATGAAGGCGCACAGCGTGGCTACACATCCATCGCCGACTCGTGCCTCGGTCATCGCATGGCGTAGTGAAAAGCCAGGCACACTCCGCATTCACGGCGATGTGGCCGATGCGCATCCCGAGTGCGGCAACGGCGTCACCTGGGCGCTCGAAGTGCGTCGCGGTCACACCACCGAAGTGCTCGCCAGCGGCGTCACAAAAGGCGCGTCTGTTTTGCCGATGGGGCCGTTTGAAAACTTGCGCGTCGAAGCCGGTCAGGTGATCGCGCTCGTCATCGGCCCACGCGATGGAAACCACGCCTGCGACCTCACAGCGGTGAATCTCACACTTAGCGATGGCTTGAAGACTTGGGATCTCGCAAAGGATGTCTCGCCCAACATCCTCAAAGGCAATCCACACGGCCTGTGGCATTTCCTGAGCCAGCCTGCGACGCTGGAAGCTGCACCCGATGTGCCCGCGCCCATCGCGGAGTGGCGGAAGAAGCCATCGGCTGAACTCGCTGCGAAAGTGCGGCAGCATCTGGAGAAGGACTTTCCGCTGAACAGTCCGCTGCTGCGGCCGTTTGTGAATGATCGGTTGGATCAGACTGATACGAACGATCTGAAAGCTAAAGCGCCGTCTGTCATTGAAGTGACGGTCCCCGCCGCACTCGCCAATGGCACTGAGTTCGTCGTCACGGGCAAACTAGCCTCGAAAACGAGCGGCAGCGTGCAGATGCAAGTGCTCACCGAGAAGCCGCAGGCCACGGCAAATCTCGTCGCGGGCAAATCCCTGTCCGCGCAGAAAAGCGGCCAGTGGAGTGACAACAACCTCGTCACGCAGCAAAGCGCGCCAGTGATCGTCAACGATGGCAGCGAAGCCCGGAAACGCTTTGAGGCCGACTTTGCTGACTTCCGCGCTCTTTTTCCCATCGCGCTGTGTTACTCACGCATCGTGCCCGTGGACGAGGTGGTCACGCTGACGCTGTTTCATCGCGAAGACGAGCCTTTGAAGCGCCTCATGCTTTCCGAGGCCGAAGCTCGCGAACTCGACCGTTGGTGGGACGAACTGCACTTCGTCAACGAGTCGCCACTGAAGCAAGTCGATGTCTTTGAGCAGCTTTTTCAGTTCGCCACGCAAGATGCGAAACCCAGCGCCTTCGAACCAATGCGCCAGCCTATTCTCAAAGCCGCTGCCACCTTCAAAGAGCTACAAAAGACCGCAGTTGCCACGCAACGTCAGGCCGTGATCGATTTCGCGGCAATGGCGTGGCGACGTCCGCTCAGCGAGAAGGAAATCAACGCGCTGAAAACCTTCCCGCCACGCCTGATGCTCGTGCGCGTGCTCACCTCGCCCGCGTTTTTGTATCGTGGCGAAAAAGCACCCGAGAAAACCGGCCCCGTGAGCCAGCAAGAGCTCGCCACACGGCTCAGCTACTTTTTGTGGTCCTCCGCGCCCGATGACGAACTGCGCTCAGCCAAGCTCGAAGACATTCCCGCTCAGGCCCAACGCATGCTGAAAAGCGACAAGGTGCGCCGCCTCTCTACCGAGTTCGGTTGCCAGTGGCTGCATGTGCGCGATGTCGCCGAGCTCGACGAAAAGAGCGAGCGCCACTTCCCCACCTTCCTCGATCTCCGCGACGACATGCAGGAAGAAGTCACCCGCTTCTTCATCGACCTCATTCAAAACAACCGCAGCGTGCTCAGCCTGCTCGATGCGGATCACACGTTCGTGAATGCTGAACTCGCAAAACACTATGGGATATCGACAGAAGAATGGGGACAAAAGAATCCTTTGAAAAATTCTCCTGTCCCCATTCTCTTGTCGAATCCCCCGTCTGATTGGCACCGTATCAACGGTCTCAATGCTCAAGGCCGCGGTGGCATCCTCGGCTTTGCCGCCACACTCGCCAAACAAGCCGGAGCCTCACGCACGAGCGCCATCCTGCGGGGCACTTGGCTTAGTGAAGTCATCCTCGGAGATAAACTGCCCACGCCACCCAAAGGCGTGCCCACCTTACCCGAAGAAGCTCCCGCCAACCTCACCGAGCGCCAACTCATCGAGCGTCACAGCCGCGATGAAAACTGCGTCGGCTGCCACAAGCGCATCGACCCCTTCGGCTTCGCTTTGGAAGGCTTCGACGCCATCGGTCGTTCCCGCCAAGCCGACACCAAAACCACCTTGCCCGATGGCACAGCGGTCGATGGTCTCGCTGACCTGCGCGACTATCTACTCACGAAACGCCACGATGATTTCCTGCGCCAATTCAGCCGCAAACTCCTCGGCTACGCCCTCGGCCGCAGCGTGCAGCTTTCCGACAAACCGCTGATCGAAACGATGGTGAAGAGCGATCTCCGCATCGGCACGCTGGTCGATTTGATCGTGCGCAGTCCGCAGTTCCGCGAGGTGCGGGGGAAAGATTTTGCCATCAACCACTGATTCATGAACATGAAAAGCCACCAATTCTCACGCCGTGCCTTCCTGCGCGGAACAGGCGTCACCATGGCCTTGCCGTGGATGGAGTCCGTCAATGTCTGGGGCGATGAGCCACAGAAGAACCGTCCGGCCAGTGAAGCGCCGTTGCGGTTGTGCGTGACGTTTTCCGGCAATGGGTTCCACTCGAAGGAATGGTGGGCCAAGGGCGAAGGCAAGGCGATGGAACTCGGCAAGGTGCTCGCGCCATTGAACGAGTTCAAAGAGAAGCTGCTCTTCGTGCGCGGCTTGTATCACGAAGAGGCGCGCAAAGGAAACATCCACAGCTCGCAGACGGGCAACATGCTCTCCGGCGCGCCCATCGCCAGCGGTGGCGAGATTCGCTCTGGCACGAGCTTTGATCAGATGCTCGCGCAGACGTATGGTCGCAGCACGAAAGTACCGAGCTTGGTGCTGGCCTGCGAGAAGTCGAATCCGTCGGTGCATAAGAACTACTCGATGCTCTACAGCTCGCACATCTCGTGGAGTTCGCCGACCACTCCAACACCGCTGGAGCTTTACCCCGCGCTCGCGTTTGATCGTCTTTTCAAAGACGAAGCATCACCTGCCGACAAAAGCGTGCTGGATGCAGTGCTGGTCGATGCGCAGGATTTGCGCCGCGACATCAGCACCAGCGACCAACGCAAGCTCGACGAATACCTCGACAGCGTGCGCGAGGTGGAGAAGCGCATCGAGAACGCCGGCAAACGCGGCGAGTTGCAAGGCTGGCGGCCCACGCTCGATAAACCTAACATCCAACGCCCCGCCGACGGCATCCCGCAGGACATTGGCGAACACATGAGGCTCATGATCGACCTCCTCGTGCTCGGTTTTCAAACGGATACCACCCGCATCACTACGCTGAAGCTCAACAACGACCACAGCGCCCTGCGTTTCCCGAATCTGCCCAGCGTGCAGCAAGCCGGACACGGCATCGATTACATGATCCATCACCTGCTCAGTCACAGCGACGGCGAGGACTGGCTGAAGGTGAATCAATTTTTCATGGAGCAACTCGCCTACCTCTCAAGGAAGCTCGACGCCATCCGCGAAGGAGAGCGCTCGCTGCTCGACAACACCATACTGATGCACTGCTCCAGCATGATGGTCGGAGCCAAGCACAACAACGACGAGCTGCCCATCATCGTCCTCGGCGGCGGACTCAAAGGTGGTCGCGTGCTCGACTACACTGGCAAACCCGAGCGCCAGATGTGCCGTCTGTTCATGTCGATGATGGACAAGATGAGTGTGCGGCCGAAGACCTTTGGGGATGCGAAGATGATGTTGGAGGAGGTGTGATGCTCAAACTCGCTGTCCCATCGCCTTCAACTTGGCTTCACCCTCGCTCCACGCGACTTCGTGTGGCAGGCGCTTTGATTGTGCGGCGAGCGCGGCAGTGACGCCTGCAGCCTCGCCCATGGCGACGGCGTTGCCGGTGACGCGATAGCTGGCGTGGGCGATGAAGTCGCCACTGATGCAGCGGCCTGCCATCATGAGGCCATCGACTTCTTTGGCGATCAGGGCGCGCAGCGGGATGTCATACGGCTGCACTTTGATGCCGCAATTCGTGTAGCCAGCTTCTTTGTTATGCTCGGCAGTGAGGGCGTGAATGTCCACGGAGAAGGTGGGACGCACGACGCCGTCTTCATAGCGTGCGCCTTTGACAAGATCATCCTTGGTGACCGTGAAGCGACCAGCGATTCGGCGGCCATCGCGCACGCCGATCTGCTCGGCGGTAGCGGCGAGCTGGATGCCTTCCCATGGGCCGCCGAGCTTGCGCAGGCCGTTGACGATCTTGTTCATTTCGCTGCGGGCGCGCACAGTGGCTTCGGTGACTTGCGCGGCGTCGTAGGGGATGACGCTGAATTCGTGGTTCATCATTACGAGCAGCAAATTGTCGCGAACCTGAAACAGGGTCGGTTTGGAATAGGAGGGGAAGAAACCAGCGCGCTTGATCTCAGCCAGGAAGGCTTCTTTGGCGATGCCATCTTGCTTGCTCGGATCTGATCCGTGGATGAATGGAGCCAAAGCAGCGGCGTCTTTGGCGACGAGGAGAGCATTCAGCGACATCGGCTGGCATGGACAGGCTTTGGATTCGCCAATCTCAAAGGAGCATCCGGCGAGTGCACCGAGATCACCATCACCTGTGGTGTCTATGAAGACAGGCGCGCGCCAGGCCTGGCGACCTGATTTGGATTCGGTGATGAGTGTGGTGAGGCGGTTTCCTTCTTTGTAAGCGGCAGCGGCGCGCGTATGGAGTTGGAACTTCACGCCAGCTTCCACACACATGTCTTCGAGCAGGAGCTTCATGCCTTCGGGCTCGTAGCAGATGCTCTTCTGACTGGTGCCTCGGCGGGCGTCGCGTTCGTCAAGACGCTTGGTGAGTTCTTTGGCAAAGCCCGGCTTGTCGAAGTCGAGTAGGTAGCCGAGTAGGCCGGCAGTCCAGACGCCGCCGAGGCAGCCGCGCCATTCAAAGAGACGCACTTTGGCTCCGGCGCGTGCAGCGGTGATCGCGGCAGTGACTCCGGCAGGACCAGCACCACAGACGATCACATCGGCATCCTGCACGAGAGGCAGATCCTGAGCGGGCTCATGAAAGCTGCCCTCACTCGTGGCGATGGCTTTCTCCACCTCGGCCGCTGACATGAAGGCAGGCGTGATGGCGGCTCCGGTAAAGGCGGCGCGCAGGAAATGGCGGCGTTTGAGATCAGGGACTGCGGATGGATTCATGGGCGGTGATAACGCTTCGAGTCGCCGAGTTCGTTCGGCAAGAGCGCTGCTGTGAAAGGGCTTGAATAACCTGAGGCTGAAAACAGTTTAAAGTCGGCTATTGTCGGCCCGCCCGCCTTTCTCATGAAACTTTGCTCCTTCTTTCTGATCCTCATCAGCGCCCTACCCGCCTTTGCCGGAGTCGAAATTGATCTCGATGTGCTTGGGGATAGTTTGGGCGGATGGCAGGCACGCAAGGGCAGGGCGGCTGAGTATGAAATCTCGGAGTCCACCTACCGCACTTATCAGCCGGAGACATCGCCTTCGCCGGATGGCGGTATCTTTGTTTCGATCCGCATCGACCATGTGCGCGGCTTCATGGCCTCGGATGATTATGCGAGCCTTGAGTTGAGCTTCTCGTCTGATGGTACGCTCGTCACAGCACAAAGCAGCCTGGCTCTGCAAGGGCGCACGATTAGCAGTGAATTGATCAAAGGTGGTGCTTCAGCTTCGACATCCGTCGCCGCGCCGTATGTGGATCGTGCGGTGAAGATCGGCACGGATCTGGTGGCTGACTTGTCCTCGAAACTGCTGCGCGAAAAGATCGTGGAGCCCGGTCGTGTTTCCTTTCCAGCGGCCATCCGCCACAACTACAACCTCATCTACAAAGCCGTGCGTGTGAAGCCAGACGTGCCGCCACCGGCAGGCACTGTGCCCTCGACAACGACCGGAGCCAAGCCGCCTGAATCCCTGCCGGAGAAACCCGCTGCTGTGGAAAAACCTGCGGCACCAGCCCCTGAGAAGAAGCCGGAAGAGCCTGCCAAGCCCGGTGAGAAAACGGTCTTCGATGCCACGACCAAAAAGGAAGTGCCGCTGCCGAACATTCATGCCTACACCGGCAATGGTGCCCCCACGACGCCACTACCGGAGAAGAAGGACAAGTCAGCGCTGCTCAACGTCGGCAGTGAAGTGCTCAAGACCGCGCGGGATGTGGTGAAGGAAGGGATGAAGTGATCAACCTAAATTCACGGGGTCCACGTCCCACGTCACGATGATGTCTTGCGGCAGGGTGATGGATTCGATCACGGACTGAATGTGCCGCGCCAGTGGGCGAATGCGGTCACTGCGAAGCAGGAGTTGAAAACGAAACTGGCCATGCGCCTTGGTCAGATTGGACGGCGACGGCTCGCCCATCAGCGTGCCAGGAGGAAGTTTGTTCGCGAGACGTTTGTGCAGCGTTTGCAGTGTGAACTCGGCCTGAGTCTGATGTTTGCCACGGCTGCTGATCATGACCATGTGGCTGAAAGGCGGATACTTGAAGGCCTGCCGATGCTCCAACTCCTGCTGTATGAATCCTTCGAAATCATTGTGCCGGCTGAACTGGATCGACGGGCTGTGCGGCGCATAGGTTTGCACGAAGACTTCGCCCTTCACTTCACCGCGACCGGCGCGGCCAGCGACTTGTACGAGCAGTTGCGTGGTGCGTTCGGCGGCACGGAAGTCGGGCAGGTTCAGTGCGGTGTCGGCATTGAGCACGCCGACGAGCGTGACGTTGGGGAAGTCGAGTCCTTTGGCGATCATTTGGGTGCCGATGAGGATGTCGAGCTTCTGCGCGCGGAAGTCTTTGAGCGTGTCACGCAGTTGGTTCTTCCGCTGCATGGTGTCGGTGTCCACGCGCGCCATGCGAGCATTTGGGAAAACTTCCTTCACCGCTGCTTCAACACGCTCGGTGCCGAAGCCGCCGTATTTGAGCGCAGGATCGTTGCAGGCGGGGCACTTCGTCGGCGGCACTCGACGCGCGCCACAGATGTGGCAGACTAGCCGGTTGTCTTTCTTATGCAGCGTCATCGGCACGGCGCAGTCCTGACACTGAACGACTTCACCACAAGACGTGCAGGCGAGGCTGGTGTTGAAGCCGCGACGATTGAGAAAGAGAATCGTTTGTTCGCGCTTCTCTAAACGTGAGGTGATGGCGTTGCGCAGTTTCTCAGAAAGGATGCCGGCGTTTGCTACTGAGACCCCAGTGCCCTTTCGCCGCTCCAAGCGCATGTCCACGATGCGGATGAGCGGCATGGATTTGCCGTCCATGCGTTTGGTCATGCGCAGCAGTTCGTACTTGCCCGTGGTGGCATTATGAAAGGACTCCAGGCTGGGTGTGGCGGAGCCGAGCAGGACCGGGCAGCGCTCGATGTGCCCGCGCACGACGGCGAGATCGCGCGCGTGATAGCGCGGTGCATCTTCTTGTTTGTAGGAGGGCTCGTGCTCTTCATCGACAATGATGAGGCCAAGCCTTTCTAGCGGCGCAAAGATGGCGCTGCGTGCGCCGATGACGATGTCGGCGCGGCCTTCCTGAACCTTGAACCATTCGTCATGGCGTTCGCCATCGCTCAGATGGCTATGCAGCACGGCGATGGCGTCTTTCTTTTCCGAGAAGCGCGCTTTGAAGCGCTCGATAGTCTGTGGCGTGAGACTGATCTCAGGCACGAGCACGAGCGCGGTTTTGCCGAGCTTGAGAACTTCAGCGATGGCCTGGAGATACACTTCAGTTTTGCCGCTGCCAGTGACGCCTTGAAGCAAGAGTGGACGAGCATCGTTCGGCGCGTGAAGAGCTTTGACCACGCTCTCATAGGCGACCTGTTGCTCTTCGGTCATGGTGAGCGGTTGGCTGGGCAGGAACTCTTCGGTTTGAAATGGATCACGCTCCACGCGCAGTTCGCTGCGAGTGATGAGGCCCGCCTTTAGAAGCGGCTTGATGATGCTGGCAGCGCGCGGCAGTTCTCGGCGCAGATCACTGAGCGTTACTTCTCCGCCATTGGCGCGCATCGTTTCCAGGATGCGGGCCTGCATGGGCGCGGTCTTGTGGAGCTTGTCCATGACTTCAGGCGATGGCTCTTTGGTCAGCTTTAAATGGCTGTCCGTGAGAAAGGTCTCGGGCTTGTCACGCACGGCCTGTGGGAGCATGGAGCGCAGAACCCGGTGGACGGGAACGATGTAGTACTCGGACACCCAGTCGGCGAGCTTTAGCAAGCCCGGTGTGAACATGGGGCGTGAGCCGACGATGGAAGCGATCTCTTTAAGCCGATGCTGATGCGGTGAGGAGTCGAGGATCTCCATGACCACGGCGGGTTGGCGCTGATTTTGCAGCGGCACGATGACACGCGTGCCGATGGTCAGACGTGAGATAAGTTTTTCCGGAATGGCGTAGTCCAGCTCCATGACCGCCGAGCCTTCAAGCTGCACGCGGGCGACTCCGGGTGCTCCGCCAGTCACGTGCACCTGCACTTGAGCAGGAGCATCGCTGGCAAATAGGCTGAGTTGATCGGGCGGCATCACGGGAAGGTCTTCAGTGCATAGCCGAGTTCATCCGACCTGTCGAATCACGGCATGACGGGCACCTCAAAATAGTTCACGAAGGTAATAAATAGCCGTGGACGATATTCTTCCTATAACGTATTTTTTTTGCGTTATAGGAAGAATATCATGTTCATCGGAAGAGACGAAGAATTGCAGGCGCTACGCACGGCCATCCAGGCTCGTGAGCCTCGGCTTGCTGTGATTTACGGGCGTCGGCGCATCGGTAAGACCTCGCTCATCCGGCAATCTGTGGGGCGTGAGTCGGTGATTTTCATCGAGGGATTGGAGAACCAACCCACCCAGGCTCAGATCCAGAGCTTCCTGGCTCAGGCATCACGCCAGCTTCGTCGGCCACTGCCACTTGCGACCTCCTGGCACGAGGCGCTGATGGCTCTGGATACGGTTTTAGCAAAGCGACCGATGGTCATCGTGCTGGATGAGTTTCAGTGGCTGGCGTATTGCCTCATCAATAAATCACACCGGAGAGTGGCGTTAGGGTAGGGATCGT
>CAZOVY010000044.1:0-47925 GCA_964583255.1 uncultured Prosthecobacter sp. | reverse complement strand
GCACTAGAACTGGTGAAGCTCGGTGGTCTTGGCACGCGACGCATTTCTCAACTGTCGGGAGGCCAACAACAGCGTGTGGCTCTGGCTCGTGCGCTGGTGATCAGGCCACGCTGCTTGCTCCTGGATGAACCCCTGTCAAATTTGGACGCAAAGCTCCGCCATGAAATGCGCTCGGAGATCCGGCGCATCTGCAAGGAATTCGGACTCACCGGCATCTACGTCACGCACGACCGCGACGAGGCTCTCAGCATGGCGGACCGACTTGCGGTGATGGAAGCGGGACGACTAGCCCAGGTGGGCACTCCACAGGAGGTCTATCGGAATCCCGCATCTCGGATGGTCGCAGAGTTCATCGGCGAAACCAATTTGTTTGATGCGAAAGTTCTGAACCGAAGTTCCGTGGCCGACTTTTTTGACGTGCAGACAGCTTTCGGAATTCTGCGCGCGCGGGTCAATCAGCTTGATTGGCAACCTGAATCTGGCACGGAAGTAATTCTCTCGGTTCGGCCAGAAGCGCTCACTTTTAGCCATGTGCTGGACTCTCCAAATTGCTTCGCAGGTCACATCGTGGACACGATCTATCTTGGCACGACGGCTCAGTACGAGCTCCAATTGAAAGACGGGCCGTTGATGAAGGTCTGCGAGATGAATCCGACGACGATCAGAAAGCCATCAACCGAAAAGACGAGGCTTATGGCGGCCCCGGCGGATGTGGTGATGTTACCGCGCTGACTTTAAGCCGTCGTCTTGCGCTCCTGATTTAACCCCATCTTGCGGTAGAGAGTGGCGATACTAACGCCGAGCATGGAGGCCGTCTTTTCGCGTGACCCGTTGTTATACTTGAGTGTCTCCTGGATGAAAGCTCGCTCTTGTCCAGTGATGAAATTATCCAGCGTGGAGCCGATGGGAAGCTGGGTGGTGCCACCGACAGAAGCCGTAGTTGGCACTTCAATCTGTTGGCTAACTTTGGTTGGCAGATCTACTGGGCGAATACGATCTCCCTCAGCAAAGGCGCAAGCGCGTTCGACAGCATTTCGCAGTTCCGAGATATTGCCGGGCCACGGATATTTCTCCAAAAACTCGAGCGCATAGGAGTCGATGCCCTTCAACCTAGAGTCGGTGCGTTCAGCCAGTTCTTTGAGGAAATGATCAACGAGAGGCTTGATGTCTTCACGGCGCTGACGCAGTGGCGGGATCTTCAAGGGGACGACCGAAAGCTTGTAGTAGAGATCTTCACGGAAACTGCCTTTTTTGGAGGCCTCCTCCAGACAAATGGTGGTGCTCACTACAAGGCGAAAATCGGAGCCATTGGTATTCCATGCGCTGCGGCGAGCCTGAGCTTCATCCAGGAAAGTGTTAAGCTGAGCCTGAATACGCGGGGGCAAAACATGAATCTCGGCAAGGTGGACGGTCCCTCCATTGGCACGACTGAAGATGCCGCCCTGGCCGCCTGTATGACCGAAGAGCTCGGCTTCAAGCGTGTCCTCAGGCATGGCGCTACACTGGAGCTCTTTATAGGGGGCACTACTGCGGCGGCTAGCCTCGTGTAAAGCTCGAGCGACCATATGCTTGCCCACACCAAATTCTCCCTCAAGGAGCACCGGGCTATCATTATCAGAGACGCGGCGCACAATCTCAAAGATGCGCTGGATGGCCTCACTATGGCCGATAAGTTTAGACGACGAACTAGCGCGAATGGATGTCAAGGCCGCAGGCGCAGCCGATGCGGCGGCACTTGGATTATTTCGTGCCAATCCTTGATTCACGGTTTTGATCAGGTCACCGAGATCGAAAGGCTTAGTCAGGTAATCAAAAGCCCCAAGTCGCATAGCCTCCACCGCCGTCTCCACACTGCCATGGCCCGTCACCATGATCACGGCAGTGTTAGGGAATTGCTCTCTGCACATGCTGACCAGATCAAGGCCGTTTACGTCGCCAATTCGCAAATCCACGATCACAAGATCAGGTGCTTGGCTTCGGATGGCTGCCATGCCCTCGATGCCCGTGGTGTATCCAAAAACCGTGTGTCCGGCGGCACGGCAAAGCTTACTCATGAGCTCCAGAATTGCAGCTTCGTCGTCTATGATTACCAGTTTGGCCATAAAGTTGTTAGAATGTGAGAGTCAAAGTTGACTATCAAATACGCTAAAGTAAATGGCCCACTGAGTCAACGAGGTTCTTATTCCTCGTTAAAACAGCGGGCCAAAAGGTGGACTCGGGCAGTAGATAATGACTGTTTTTACACAGCCGAAATGGTGCGAAAAACTAAAACTCGGAGCCCGGCGCTCTGGGTGGCGGGGCACTGGGGCGCTGAATGCCATCATCGGCTTGGAGGTCTTTGTAGATGGCTGAAGTCTCGACTGGGGTGGCATCGATGATCTGGCGCATGAGATCCCAAGCCCCACGAATATCGCCAGACTCAGCTAGGACGGAGGCCATTTCACGTTTGAGGAAATCTGGTGCCGAGGGTATTCGCATCACCTTTTCTAATGTTAAGCGTGCGGCCTTGATATCTCCACTGGACCGCTGTGCGTAATAAAGCTCGATTCCGGGTAGAATATCCAAAGGATTCAAAAGGTGTGTCCGCTCCAGCCTTGGAATGTCAGAGGCTGACAAAGTGGCGGAACGTGCAGCAGGCAAGACGTGTAAAGCAGCAAGGCGGAAAGCAGGCTCGAACTTTCCAGCCTGAGCCAAATCTAAGGCAATCAGACGCCAAACGATTTCACTCAGGCGAGAAGATTTCTTTACATAACTAAGCAGTTCCTTTTTTTCGCCTCTTCGCTGCCAGGCCTCGACAAGAAAGAGAACCTGATTCTCCGTTAAATCATCAAGACCAGGATGTTCAGCGAGAAATTCTTTAAAAATGGTCGGCCAATGCGGAGACTGTGTGAATTGATTCAAACAGAAGAGTTGCATAGGCAGTCGGTCCGCTAGCCTCCAGATTGACAAGTGATGCTCTGGATAAGCTGAGTAGTTCCCGAGCATGCCCGAATACTGAGCGAACATGGCCCAACTTCCTTCAGCACTGTAACGACGCAAAGCCTCCCGCCATGGTATCAGCGCCATTCCAGGATCGAAGTGCAACCAGTAAAGTCCCTCATCGACGCACATTGGTCCGTAGCTTGTCTCCACAGCACGCGCTCTACCAAAGTCGAGAAGCGCATATTCCGTACTGTGACGCATATTGAGATGAAGCTGCGCCCGCAGAACGTAAGGTCGGAAATCGAGCGGTGTAAGATCGATTGCGCGACTGATCAGCACCATGGCTTCCGCACGATTGCCGCGCCCAGCCTCAACAACTGCCTTGTCATTCAGGAAAGGAGCAGAAGCCGCAAGCCCCCTATCTGTCAGACCAATGCCGATTGCTAGAATGCCAAAACCAATTGTCGCGATCAGTACCCCCGCAGTGCGGAAAAGCCAAGTTTGCAAGGGACCAGTCAAAGCACCCAAATAGCGCGGTCGTACAGCCATTGAGGCTACAAAAGCAAAGGTCAAAAAGTAGCTCAGACCATGCAGTGGCACGTCAAAAAAGGCATGCACAAGCGACAGAGTGGCAGCGATAGCAAAAGCCTTCCGTATCCTTCTACCAGAGCGGGTGTCATGGGTTTTCTTTCGACGTTGAGAAAGCCAGGGACCCGTACTACTACAAAGCCAGAAAACAAGTAGAAGGCAGGGGAGGAGAGTGAGCATTCCTCCTTCAAAGAGCAACCAAAGCACATCGCTCTCTGGGTGAAGAGGGCGAGCATTCGGGTAAGGCGTAGAACTCACCAAGGGAAATATCTTTTCAAAAAGACCAAGCCCCCGCCCAATCCATGGAGCCTTGGCTGCAGCAGTCAGGGTCTCCTCAGCCAGCCACCAGCGCAAATCACGGCCGATGGATTCTGAAATGGGCTGGGCTTTCAGCCTTTCACCTAAATGACCGCCAGAAACGAGCACGACCGAAGTCACTGTAAGGATCACTGCCGTACTGACCATTGTCTTGCGGAAGAAACCTTTTTTCATGGCTGCCGTGGCAAGCCAAAGTGGAATACCAATAAAGAAAAGAATCAGACCCGCTCGGGATGCATTCAGCATGATACAAACGAGCATCAACAAGACACCCGGGGCAAAGGCGATCCACCAACGCGATCTCTTATGAAAAGCATCGTAAGCCGCCGCCGCGCAGAGTACACTCGAGACGGCAAAAAAACTGGACGCGTGGTTACGATTTGAAAAGGGTCCCAACCCTGTGGTCCATCCATTTTCGAGACTGCGTGGCCACCATGGGACTGACATCACATGCCAAAATTCCAACAGCGATACAATAGCGATGAGCATAGCCGATAGCGCCAGGATACGCAGAGCCATTCGGCGCCCACCGTCACTGAGATTTTGGCCAAGGCAGGACCAAAACCAAACCACACAAGCAAGCATAACAAACCATGACTCTAAAGTCGTCCACACTTCCGGTGAGATGCTACTAGAAAGGGGTAGGGTCCATTCGGTGACTAGCCTTATTCGCCACTCCTCCAGAGATCCAAACCACTTTGCTGGTAACAGTCCTACACCCGGAGCTAGAGCTAGCCAGGTGAGCGCAAGCATCGGCACTCGACGAAGATGAAAACGCGGCGGCGCTAGGAAAATAGTCGCTCCCATGAGCACAAGAACCATACCCTGAGACCAAGTAGCACGGGCCGCGGCGAAGAAAATCGCCAAAGCCGCTGTAAGTCCATAGAGCCATGCGCGCGAATGCCATCGGTTCACATTCTCATCAGACACAGATTCCTCACAGGAGTCGTTGTCCTCTTCATTTACCTCTGGCGGCATGGCCACAGAGATGCCTTGCAACATCGTCTCCTCAGAGCCGTGATCATGGAGTGCTGGCTTCATGGCGCGACTAGCACGGGAGTCTGGGTGATCATGACGATGTTCCTGTTGTCCTCAGCATTGGGTATAACGCAGTCAGGCAGCGCACCCCAGCGCTCCAAGCAGCGCTCAAAGAGGCTGGAAAAAGCGTCTGCACGATTGAACCAATCAGATTGCAAACCATCATCAATTGGGCAGTGAAGCACGCACTTCACGCCTGCTTTCATTGGCAACATCACTGGATGTGTCTGGGGGGATGGGCTGTCTTTGAAACCAATCCAGCGAAAGCGATGCCTCATCAATTCGGTAAACTCCTGAAGACTTGCGCATTTTTCGATGTCGAACTCCAGCACACGTGCGTGAGCCTGGATGTGTTCAAGTCTGCGCCGGCGCGCTAAGGCTTCGTTCATCTGCTCGCGTAGATTGGACCAACTACGGATGTACCCAAGGTATCGTGCTGCTCCTATTGCCATCAAGAAGAGAACTGCGCCAGCAATCGGCAAAGCGACACCCTTTGTGAGCAGGATGCTGATACCCACAAGACTGAGAACTGCGCAGACTGAATACATCGCCAAGAGTGCCCGCCCCTTAGTGTAACCCAACAAAATCAGCCGGTGATGAATGTGCTCTGCATCAGCGCTAAAGATCGGCACCCCGCGAATGCTCCGCCTTAGAATGGCAAAGGCCGTGTCAAGAATCGGCACACCAAGTGCGATCACAATAACCAACAGCGCCGCGATGATGGATCCTTTATTTGAACTTTTTAGAGAAACGGAGGCGACAAAGAAACCGATCAGGTAAGCCCCGCCATCACCAAGGAAGATTTTGGCAGGTGGAAAGTTAAAGAATAGAAAGCCAGTCAGAGCACCTGCCATCAACGTGGAAATAAGCATCACCTCAGGTCGGCCGGAAACATATCCGATGAAGCCCAGAGTCAGAGAAAGGAAAAGACCAAACCCACCGGCCAAACCATCCATCCCATCGATTAGGTTGATGATATTCGGGATGGCGATCAACCACATCAAAGTCACCGGCAGACTCCACCAACTGAGATCCACACCGCCCGTGCCAAAGGGATTGCTCAGCACATCGATTGAAAGCCCCATTGAATACAAGATCAGAGCCACCCCTATCTGCCCGATTAGCTTCACGCGCGCACCCAGAGCCTTCAGATCATCAAAAAAACCCACACTAAACATTAATGCATTGCAGAGCAGGATCGGAGCCCACTCCATCCACCGCATGCGCCCCATCATCAGCATCACCGAGACGCCAAGGATCAAGACCACAAAGATGGGCAGCCCACCCAGCCGTGGAATGGGCTTGTCATGTTGTTTGCGCCGCCCATCTGGGGAATCCATCCCGATGTTGCTATTTATACGCACAATCAAAAGCGTTCCCATCACACTGACAAAGACTGCAACTGCAAAGTAAATGAACATCTCCAAAGTCTGGGGCATAGCGGGGGCGTGCGGCCCCATCATGGCATCAGCTAAAGTGGCAGCGTTCATAAAAAGTTCGGTAGATTAGCAGGGAGTTCCGCGCCCCGCAGCCGCAATCACCTCGATCATTCGTGCGCGCAAGCGCGTCTGCGAAAACTCCGCAGCAAGTTCTCGACTCGCCGCAGAGGGTGGCAGGAAGCCGGAGGAAGCGGCCTCATAAAGTACTTTGATCAGTCCATTCACATCCCCATGCTGAACACATCTGGCGTAGCGCTGATCGGACAGGCGCGCGACAATATCCGTGAGGTGGCTTGCCACCGGCCCCAGAGCCAGAAAAGGCAGGCCAAGTGCGAGGATATTGTAGATTTTACACGGATGAACGATGCCCACAAAAGGTGCCCCCATGACCACAAGATGTAGATCTGCACTGGAAAGAGATGCAGAAAGCTCCGTGAGAGGCTGATAGGGCAAACAGGTGATATTGTTCAGACCACGTTTCGTTGCGAAGGCTTTCACCTTTGCAAACTCACTGCCGCCGCCTACGAATAGAAAATCCAACCGTTCATCACCAGCTAGCCGCTCTGCCGCTGAGAGCACTGTGTCAAGAGGGTGACACGGACTGTGATTACCGGAGTACATGACGACAAATTTACCGGTTAACCCGTGACTGGCCCGAAAAGTATCTCGACCTGCGGCATCCCACCGCACAGCATCATCATGAGACCATGGCGCATCCACATGGATCACCTTTTCGGTGACACCCTTGTCCATGAGTCTCTGCGCCATGAAACGATCTAGTGCCACGATGCGCGAAGCACGATGAAAACTCCAACTTTGCAGCGAACTGAGCACGCGCTCCATCAGACCTCCAGCCTTGAGCCAACCCGCTGCCACGGCTTCGTCAGGATTCAAATCCATGACCCAGGGAACCACCGCCCCGCCTTTCAGCAGAGCCATAACTGTTCCAAGAGTAGAAATTAGCGGGGGTGAAGTCAGGCACACCGTCACATCCGCGCGGGGCAAACGAAAAAGGACAAACGTGGCATTGATCCAAAAGACCGCGAAGTCCACAAAGCGCCGCCATTTGGTTTTCTTGCCCAAGCTAGTAGTCCAAATGCGGTGAATTTCGATTCCACGCCAAGTCTCTCGAAAAGGATAGAGACTCTGCTGATTATCATAACCTCGTGTAGAGGCGACCACCGTTACTTGATGGCCAGCCTCATGCAGCCCCAAGGCGAGATCCGTAAGATACTGCGCCGTGGCCACATAATCAGGATAAAAGCACTGATTGAGTAACAAAATCTTCATCAATTAGTAGATTTAAACTTCGTTCGGCTCGCGCGGATATGTATCACATCACGAGCCATCAGCCAAGAGTCGCGCATCAGTCGCACCGTCCCGCCTTGCATCTCCTTCCAGTCAATCGGTACCTCATCGATGCGGCAACCAGAATCCAGAAGCGCCACCATCAGATCCACATCAAAAGCGAAACCATGAATGCTCAACCGGTCCGCGATCCGCTCATAGGATGCGCGCGGCACTATCTTCAGGCCGCACTGCGAATCATAGACGGGAATGTTCAACATCTCCGAAACCAGCGTCGCATAGATCCGCCCTAGCAAGTGCCGTTTGAACAGACGCTCAACGCGCCGTCCCAGCATCTTCACCCGTGAGGCAAACAAAGCCGTCGTGGCATTCGACATTCGATCCCGCGTTGCGGGATCATTCGTCATTCTGATCAATCGCTCCACTTCAGCCGCTGAGCAGGAGCCATCCGCATCCACAAAGGCCAGCCAGTCCGCACCGCCATGATCAGCCCAGCCCGCATAAACCGCGCCACCTTTGCCAAGGTTTTCAGGCAGTAATTTCAGCGGCAGTAGGCTGGAATGATTGGCGCGCAGTCCTTCAACAATATCATTCATACGCCGCACCTCATCAGCATCCGAACCATCCTCCACGACCTGAACACGCACACCGCCCAAGGCCTGCATCGCTTGGCAAAGTTCTGGCAGAAAGCCACCAATACGCCCACTCTCGCGGAAGCATGGCACCACCAAGTGAAACTGATTATTCATCCCTCATTTTCTTTCAATCAATGTGAGTTCAAGAGAAATTCTCGACATAAAGAAACTGCACGTAGATTATTTCCCGAGATGGTGGCGTTGCAGCCAAGCGTCCAGCGTAAAAACTGACCATCTCTGATACCACGTTGCTCTTTTATTGGGAATCCTCCGTGTCGCTTCTGCAAATGACTCGGTCCAGCGCTGGGAGAGCCACTTTTCAAAGGGAAACACAAAGCCCTGTTTACTGCGCTTCGATACCCAGCCTGGAATTTCCGGCACTGCCTCTAACAGCATTCTTTTACCACTGCGCAGCCTGAACTCAGGAGGAATTCGGCCAATACGCTTTAGTAGTGTGCCATCCACAAAGGGCACGCGCAGTTCCAACCCGTGAGCCATACTCATCACGTCACTGTCCTTCAGCAGTTGATTACGCATGTAGAATCTCAACTCGCATTCAGCCACAACCTCCCGGTCGTCCGAAGCAGAAATCTGAAGGGGCGGCACCTCAGGTACATCCTTTGGCGAACAGTGCAGGTACTGAGCTGCCAATCGCCGAGCATCATACGTCGAGAAGATGCCTCGGAAGCAGGTGTGTGCACAGGCAGGTGATGGATCACTCCGCAGAAAAGAACCCATTCTACGCACTCGATTGTCAGGACTGATTCGCTCAAGCAGAAAGCCTGCTGCATTCCGTAATCCTGGCAAATAGCTTCCAATTTTCCCCGCTCTCATGATCTTGGGGATCATGTCAAAACTCTTATATCCTCCAAATATTTCGTCGCCACCCAGACCCGATAGAACAACCTTCATCCCCTGTTCTCGAGCTGCGGCAGAGACAAGATAGGTATTGAAACCATCAATGCTTGGCTGGTCCATGCCGTGAAGGAAGTGCCCAAAGGAATCATAGGCTAGATCAGCGTTGATAAGGGTATTGTGATGCCGTGTGCCGAAGTGGGCCGCAGTACGCTGAGCCGTTTCCCCTTCATTGAGAGTTGGATCATCGACCGACACGGAAAAAGTATCCAGGTTCCTTTTTCCAAGATGGGTTGCCAAAGCCAAAATGGCGGTTGAGTCGATCCCCCCACTCAGAAAAAGTCCAACAGGGACATCGCTGATAAAGTGCGACTCGACACTGTCCATCAGCGCTTCCCGCACAGTACGTGCCGCCGTCTCAGGCAGAAAGTTATCGTACTCATGATTGAAGGAGAAGAAGCGATGCTTGGCGATGCGTCCCTCCTGCCAGATCAGAAAATGTCCGGCCTCCAGACAGTGACAGTCTTGTAACAACGTCTGCGGCTCAGGCACAGAGCCGGTCTTAAAGTACTCCAAAATAGCGCCGGCGTCTAGCTCACCACCCGTGAGTCCCTGCGCCTGAAGTGCCTGGAGTTCTGAGGCAAAAGCCAGCCGTGATCCCTTAATGGTGTAGTAGAGTGGTTTAATGCCAAGCGGATCACGAGCTAACAAACAGCGTCGTTTTTTAGAGTCCCAAATGGCAAGCGCGAACATCCCTCGAAGTCGCCCGAGCATGGCGCTACCGTCTCTTTCGTAGAGTCGCAGAATGACCTCAGTATCCGAATGGGATTTGAACTCCACCCCGCCAGCCTCCAAGTCAGCTCTTAAGGCCTGAAAGTTATATATTTCACCGTTAAACACGATATGCAGCGCCCCGTCAGGAGTGCTCATCGGTTGATTACCCAATGACGTGAGATCCAAAATAGCAAGTCGGGTATGAGCCAACCCCACACGGCCCGTGGAATCGTTCCAGGTGCCACTGGCATCAGGCCCCCGGTGGCGCAGAGACGCAGAGAGAGCCTGTAGCCGTGAACTCAGCGCATGCGGATCACTGCCGTTTTTTTCCAAAATACCTGCTATTCCACACATGGTAAAAAGACTTCAATCAGACTTCAGCATGGCCAAGCTGGAGAGCACAGCGGAGTGCGCGCCTGCCAGCGGGCGAGTGCGTCGCCAGAAGCTTCGCAAAATTTTTTTGCGCTTTCTTCAAGAGCTAACCGCTTCTCATCCTTCAAGTATTGCTCCGAGGAGTCGGATACCAATCCTAAGGGCAGTGGAAGACTCTGATAAAGGCGGCTCTCACCATATTTCTGACGCAGCAACTCCAGCGCCGTCGACCCACTTACCCAGATCGGAACTTCGCGCCAGAGCAGTGAATCGAGTCGCAGCCGTTTCAGCCAACTACCGAACCATCTGCTTGGTTTTAGGTTCGACTGATCTATCCAAAAAACCCATGCCTTTCTCAAAGTAAAACGCTCCTGCATGGCTTGAAGGGCAAATCCAGACATCTGATCTACAAAGATGACAATATCTGCGCTTCGGATGGCTCGTAGAATGTCATCGCTCATCCTTGATTTTTCAGATACAAACAGATGATGATGCCTGATCATTTGTGAGGCTTTCAAAGCAACGCACCCCACCTCAGAAAGGTAAATGACTTCCAGATTAAAACCCGGATTGCCTGACACAGCATTGAAGAAATCGACGCGCTCGTGTGATTTGGATTGGCAGAGCACCAGCATCTTGGGGATGTTAAGGGGTGTTCGTGCGTCTTCAGTAATCCTAGACTCACCCGTCACGAACAGCGGTGCCCAATTCACAACACCCGCCAGATCCTCTGCCATCAAACGACTCACTCGCGGGTAACCAAACTCACTCGTAACAGCCGCACTCAAAGCATGAGGATTAAACCACAAAGCGCCATGTGGTTCTTGCCGAAGGATGTTCAAAATGGCTTCGGTAATCTGGGAGCAGTCGTTTGGGTCCACCAACGGGCTAAAACGTCCTCCGGCGACGGCATCTACAGAGCCATCGATACAACCAGCGACGACAGGTTTGCCAGAGGCCATGGCTTCCAGGAAAACGATGCCAAATCCTTCCTTACTGCTGGGCATGACAAACAGGTCACAGAGCCGGTAGTGATCAGGCAATTCACTTCCCGGAATGTGCCCGGCCATCACCACGCAATCGTCAAGAGATCGGGCCGTCACGGCATCTCTGATCCCCTGAGCATCGTCACCTGCGCCCACGATGAGATAGCGCACTTCCGGGAATTGCAGTCGTATTGCTGGTAACGCCATCAGCACTTGGCGATGGCCTTTGTAGCGTTCGGAAAGAGACAGTCGGCTAACCGTCATTAGAACGGGTTGGCCGGGCTTAAACCCGTAACGCTCCATCAGGTAAGCGGGCTTATCCCCAGGTGTAAAGCGTGTCGTGTCAAAGGTGTTTGGCACCACATTGATACGCTCAGGATCGACACCAAACTGAGAGATAACATACTGCCGAGTGAACTCGCTAACTGCAGTGAGATGGTTAGCTGTCCTCAGCGCTCTAATGCAACTCCGGGATTTGACATTCCAAGCTTCAATCCCGTGAAGAATCGAACTGCAAGGAATGCCAAGCATCATCCGCAGCAGGCATAAAACCGGTAAAAAGTGCAGATGCGTCGTCACTGCACAGCAAGGGCGATCTCTAATTGCAAAAAAGATCCCATACACTGCGAAGGCGAGGGTTCGTAAAAAAGACGGCACTCGGGATGCTGAATGAAACTGCACACCCATGGCACGCAGTGGATCATCCGCGCTCGGTTCGTCATTCTTCACAAACACCCGCAGAGGTATCTCAAGATAGGCCTCACGGATTGCCTGAAGATAGATCCTTGAGAAGGCTTGTATGCCCCCAGAGCCCTCTCTTATTCCAGGCACCCAGATATGAATAGGCTTTCGAATATTTTTCATGCAAGAGACTAACTCATCACACCTGAATTGATTGGCATTACGCTTAAACGAGAAGGTGCTCCTAGCCTTAAAGCAGCTTCCGTTCGATTAAACGAAGAGAAAGTAACGCCTCCGCCACCACGCGCTGGAAGACATAATACCAACCTGGCAGCCCCTGAAAAATCATCCCTCTAACGAAAAGCGTATATACCAATACGATAAGAGGAGCTGGGATCAAAAGAGAACGCAATTGATCCTGCAACGGCATGACACCGAATGGCATAGCTTCAAGTTTCTTTGCCTCATCGAGCGCATATTTATCTTGTGATGAGAGCCATCGGTAAAATGATTTTCGGTCATCATGCAAGATGCATGAGTTAAGATGCCCAGTAGGTCCACCTACTTGCACCCTGTGCGCGTGGCCGTCGCTGCGATAGCTTGCCAAACACTTCCTGTATAAAACGGTGCGTTCAGGATACAGCCCCCATTTCAAAGCGTGCCCTAGGACACACGTAACAAAACTGACTCGATACCCCGCTAACGTCATCGAAGGGGAAAGCATTCTGATCTCCTCAACCAAGGCGTCTGCCAACACGTAGTCAGCATCAAGCGACAGAACCCACTCCGTTCTAACCTTACTGAGTCCATAATTGCATTGATCGGCGAAGGAATCGAAGGCCCTGAAATGAACCTCCACCGCTGGATGACGTCCGAGGATGTCAAGCGTCTCATCTGTGCTATGGCTATCGACTACGATGATCCTTTGTGCCCACGAAAGTTTGGCAAGAGTTCGTTCAATGTTGGGGGCCTCATTGAACGTGAGAATCAGCGGCGTGACATCATTTAAGTTCATGCACAGATGAGGGCAAAATTGATCGGACATGCAAGAATCGCGCAGGATTCCCAGCCACGACATTCCAGGCGGTAACATCCTTCACCACGACTGCCCTTGCGCCCACCACAGCGCCATCGCCTACATGAACACCGGGGCCGATGAATGCGTCAGCACAGATCCACACCTCATCACCGATTGAAATGGGAGACTTAATCAGCGGCATGGCAGGGTCCCGATAATCATGTGTTCCAGCGCACAAATGGGTCCGTTGAGAGACTGTGGCGCGAGCACCAATAGTCACCGGACCAAGATTGTATATCAGCGACCATTCCCCGACAGATGACGAGTCACCAATCTTGAAGTTCCACGGAAAATAGATGTGGGCTGAAGGGTAGATATTGACGTTCTCACCGATCTCCGCGCCAAAGAGTTTCAACAACCAGCGGCGAAAACCGAAACAAGGCCGTGGACTCCACTGAAAAATGACATTGCCGACAGCCCAGCACAGGCGCATGACCTGAACCTTGGGACTATACTTCGTGGCACCTCTATTGGCTTCGATATTCATCTTGAAGTCGTTGGAACTATGTATGTGTAGAGTCTCTTCAGCGCCTGTGTATTGGCTGTCCAAGAAAAACAAGCTCGGGCTGCTTCACGGATCTGTAGCCGCCTCTGCGGATCGCTCCAATGCTCATCCGACAGCATTTGCTGCAAACATGCGCTCAAAGACACGGAGTCAGGTTCACAGACCATGCCTCCATCGAGTGTCTTGACCTTCTCTGCCAAATCAACTCCGGGCGTGATACAGACCGGCAAGCCATTCACCAGAGCCTCAGCTACCGCGATGCCAAAATTCTCTGAAGCTGAGGGTAGGACAAACAAGTTTGCGCCCTGAAGCAAGATCTCCTTGGCGATCCCTTTGACATGGCCGGGGAAGATGACCCTGTCGGAAAGTCCCAGGCTTTGAACGATCTGCATCACTTGTCCGGCAAGCTGGCGGTCATCGGTGCTTCCTGCAAGCATCAGCGTCCAAGGCAGGTGTCTGAGTCCTGCAAGCGCCTGTAACAAAACCGGGATATTTTTTTTGCCATGCCAGCGGGACAGAAACAGGATCACGGGACCATCCGTCGGGATGCCATAAGCTTCACGGAGTTGGGTCGCTGCCTCAGGAATCGTCGCCCCAGGCTCCACACCATGAGGAACAACGACAGCCTTTGCTCCAGGCAGGAGCGCAAGCACATGCTCAGCCTCCTGTTCAGAGGTACAATGTATGGCCGCAGCGCCAGCAAGATTCGCCCGCTCGATCACGGCCAAATAAAGTCTCTTCTTCAACGCGCTCTGACTGAGAGACCACGGGTGCAACTGTCCCAGAGGTCGGCTGAGGTAAGGAATGCCCTTTCGACGGGCAAGCTCCATGGCCAGCGTTGAAAGATGGGAAAAAACTCCGTGCACATGCAGGCAATCATAGGCTGGCAGATGTTGCTTCAGCCATGGTGCCGAATCAGACGAGTACTGGAATTCGCGCAAAGGTCTGAAACTCGGGGATCGACGAGGCAGAAAACAAACCCGCGCACCTTCATGTTGGAGGAACGATCCGGTAGTCACCTTCAAAACCCTTGGACCGTCATCATTGCTGGTGAGAATTTCGGCTTCGATACCTTCGCTCACTTGGTTCCGCACCATCGCCAGTACGGCTTCGCTAGGCCCACCCCGGCAGGGTGCCACCGAAGGGATGACGTGGAGAACTTTCACTGAAGTGAGACGAGTGAGTAGTCTTATTTGTCGGCACACATCACCATGGTCATCCACATCCAAGGCAACCTGCCTGCTCCTTTGAACTGCGCCCCGTGAAAACCACGCTCCATCAACAGTGAAGTCAAAGTCGCTCGACTCCACAGCTTAATATGACCGCCATCCCATAGAGGATTCGCATGACGGTCCCAGTGATTCGTCAATGAGAGGACAAGGTTCTTTAAATAGCCATGATAAGGGGTCGTCAAAATGAGCCGTCCACCGGGTCGCAAGGCTCCGAGACAGCCATCAACAAACGAACGTGGAGCATAGAGGTGCTCGATCACCTCTGTACTCACCACCACATCGAATGGCTTTTCTCCCAACGTTTCCAGCACATCTGTGATTGCTCCAAGAACTTCAAACCTACCTTGTGGATAGGACTTTCTAGCGATGGCGACTCCCTGCTCACTCAAATCAATCCCGACGACTTCATGCCCCAATTCAAGAAGCCTTCCACACAGATAGCCATTGCCACATCCGATATCCAGAATGCGCAGCCCGCTCCCTTTCGGCAGAAATTTTAAGACCTCAGGCATGAAGTGCTTGTGCATGTGGGAAGGGGCTTCATTCGGAAAGCCATAATCTTTGTATTCGGCACTCATTTGTACGGGTCGGCTAAACGGAGCAGTCTAGTTTTGCTTTAGAGACACCTAACAGGTGTTGCAAACAGCAAGCCTTGTCAGTTTGAAGAAGGCTTCAGTTTTAGATTTTGCATGGCTTGGAGAAGACCGTGCGTGGCAAAATCAAAGGAGAATTGAGCGATGTACTCTCGGGCGCGCAGTCCCATGCTTTGCAGCTTACTCTGATCAGACATGGCCTGGGTTAGTAACTTACCCAAAGTCACCCAGTCTCCCGCAGGGAAAACCCAACCTGTCTCGCCTTGAAGTATGAGGTCCAGGCTGCAACCGCAATGGGAACTCACGATGGTAGGCCTTGCCATGTTCATGGCTTCATTGATGGCCAATCCCCAGGTCTCACCACGACCATAGGATGGCAGTACCAACAGATCTCCAGAGGCATACACCTTGGGCATCGCCGACTGATTTTGAAAGGGGGCAAAGAAAACCGTCTTTCCAATCATCGAACCCGCCGTCTTACGGAGTTGATCTTCGAGCGATCCACCACCGACATAGAAAATCACGGGTTGCGTCCTTGATCCAGACGTTGGTGGCATCGCCAAGAAAATCTTCAGCAGATTGACGGGGCATTTCTTGAGTTCAAACTTACCGGCAAATAAAATCACTGGGGCACCTTCCGGTATTCCGATCTCTTTCTTCCACTCGACGGCGTCTTTTTCAGCCTGCTCCGCGGTGCTCTGAAAACGTTCGTTGTCCACACAGTGAGGCGCACGATAAATCTTGGACTCAGGCACACCCACCTCGCGGAAATACTGAGTATTGGCCTTGCCCACCGCCAGGAATGCCTGAAAGCGGCGGAAAAGCACACGACGCACCAGTCCGCCCAGATGATAATGCCACGAAGCCTTGGGAAACAGCTCATGGGAATCACCACGGAAAAGAAACGGCACATGCCAAAGCTCTGGAGACAGGATCAGCCTCAAGTGCGTGACGTAGCTATAGCCGAAAATTAGCACCGCGTCCGGCTGCCAAGCACTAATAGCATCGACGGCAGTCGGATTGTCCAAACCACGAAAATGATGAGTGCCGGGATCACCGCTACGGTTGGGCAGAAATTGGGATTGATAGCCATCCAAGAGGGGGATGTCCCAGACAAACGAGGTCTTAAAATCGATGTCTGCCGTCTCCTTCACGCCGAAGTCCCAAAGATAGAACACCTTCACTTCCAGACCTGAATTCTGCGCGATATGGCGGAACCAAGGAGAAAAATACTGGGTCGGGTGAGACTGTACGATGGCTAGTTTCAAGGGTTGCTTACTCGTGACCATATCGACTTACTTTGCGACTGACTTTACTTCCCCTCATGACAGCGGAAGCGATTTGGGGTTGATTCGGCGGGTTCGTCTGGCGGCCAGCGCCGAACCAATGGTATAGAAATAATCCACCAGCCACAGTAGATACAAGCGACTGAAACAGTGACGTCACCACAACGCTCGCCACCATCTCATAGGAAAGCGAAACCGACATCAGCATGACCTTGATCATGATACCCTCCACTGAAAACAATCGTATGCCCACGCTCCAGGATTCGACTCGACCAATCAAAAAACCCATCACCAATCCAAGAGAAATGGGCCCAAACAACCAGCCAAAGTTTCCCACCGCTTCAGCAATCAAGCCCCAAGCAATGTAGGTTTCCTCAGTTTGCTTCGTGGTCTGCTGGCGCCCGAAATGAATGTTCAGCAGGACTTGCCCTTCATGCGCTCGGGGTTTGTTGGGCCAAAGAACACGTGGAACCAGAAGCTTGGGAATGAGCGAGTAGGTTTCACCCTCAAGCAGTCCGTATTTGCCTCGTTCAATCGCATTCAGAACGAACGTCAGGTTTTGCAAATTGTTGATCCGATCGGTGAGGGCCTGCCCACGATCAGCTTTATCACCCCAGACAGATCTCTGTTTTTCACTGAACAAATACCAAGCACTCACATCAGCCCACTCAGCAAAAAAAGACGGTAGTTGTGTTATCGATTGCACCCGATTTTGTCCTGTATCCCCCCAGTACTTCGCACGCATGGCAAACTTGCCTTGATTAAAAAACCCAAGGATGAGGAACGCCAGAATGAGAAACCTCCAGGGAACTTGCCCCTTACTGAACAGCAGCCCTAGAGCCACAGAAATGACCAGCCCACTGACCGCCGAAAGCAGAACGTCGGCGATCAACAAAACCCCGCACAGCAGCACCAAGCCCCAGAAAAGCAAAGCCTCAGCAAACGACGCACCACGCCCGATCATCATGGCCCCGATTAGGCCCCCAAGCACGCCGGAGGCACCCGCCATCGATCTCAGAATCGGGGTGGCAAAAACCAGTGAGTTGGGGATGATGCTGTAGAGAAAGCCCGTGCGCAGACTCAATTGAAAGGTGGCCAAAAACGAAAGCAGCAGGAAGGACAACGCCAACATGCGCTGGGAGGAATATTGACCCTCCGCGATCGCCAGATTCCAGCGGGATCCACGTTCATGTCGTCGGGCATTGAAGGACAAAGCCCAACCGGCATAGAGGCAGATGAAAAACAGCAGCATCACGACCCCACATCGTGCCATGAGGCTATCAGAAACGAGGGCGGTGGCAGGTGTTTCAGCCAAAATAGGAGCCGTAAAAATGACCATTTGCTGTAAAGCAAACAAAGGCAGCAATGGGAACCCGCGCACGCCCGAACTTGACCACACCCAAACGATCATGATCGCAGGCAGGCTGAACATCAGGTAGGCCACCAGCCATTCCACGCTGCGGTCTTTCAGCAACCAGGCCCCAGCCAGCAGGGCGGCTAACAAGACGTAGCTCCCAAGCCGAAACGCCCCACGAAGCAGTTGGGAAAGCGCGCCAAAAGTCAGCGCCAAGCCATTGTAATGGGCTCCGCCGCGCAAAGAAGGCTGCCGCAACCGAGACGGGATTAATCTTGAGTCAGACATCGTTTCCAAAAACTGGCCAGTTCGCTGGCTTGAAGGTGCGCAGTATGAGATTCAAAAGCCGCAGGGTCGAGCGCAATGTGCGGGATATCCCCGGTTGCCCAGCCCTGAATTCCGAGCAGGCGCTGACTCACCGTGGCTAGGCTCTCTTCAGGCTGAAAAGCCACGATGCTGCCGCCGCCCGCCTTTCGGATCAGTTTCACCACCGAACTCGCCTCATGAAAGATGGCCAAGAGTGGCCGCTCAGCCAACAGATAAGGGTAGGCTTTGGAGGCCGTATAGCCGGGATCATCCGAGCCAGGAATGATCAAAGCATCCGCATCTAGCAGACAGCGCAAAGTCTCCGAATAGGGAATGCGGTCCGTGTGCTCACACACCTGCTGCTGAAGGCCAAACTCTGCTGCCACAGGTTCGATGGTCTTTTCCCCCTGCCCGGCTGCAGCATAGGACGTGCCAATAAAGTGCATACGCAGATGTTGCAAAAAGTCACCTCCCCCAGCCTCTCGCAACTGACTGAGCGCACTGAACAAGGCTCGCAGGGCAAACCGCATATCCGCGCCACCACGGCCCACATAGACCCAGTGCTTGAAGCCATCCTCAGGGTCAAAGACACTTTGGCGCACCGCCTCCTGCCTGACCCGGTCAAAGTCCCTACTATCTCCAGGAAAGGGAATGACGAGAGCAGGAAGTGAATGCTGAATGGACACAGATTCTGACGCCCCTTCCGGCACAGCAACGCTTTCACTCGGCAGTATTTTCAGCCAGGGGTAGCGCTTGGCAAGTTGTTCGGGATAGGCTGGCGAAACACTGGTGAGACCTCGGCAATGGCGAAGAACCCTGGGTTCACTGCGTCGATTCAAGCAATCCACCAAAGCATACTTAAACCGTCCGCCAGGCGGCCTAACTTCAGGGTGTTCGCGATAATAATCACTGACCCAGGGGTCTTGGTAATCCATGACGAAAGGCACCCCAAAATTCCGCTGCCATTCCGGCCCCAGAACATGAATGCCAAATACCGTGGTAGAAAAATAAATGAGATCAAAGTTCCCCGAGTGGAGCAAAGCATTCCCCTTTTTTCGCAGGGCAGAAAGAGCCCTTGCGCCCAGCAGCCCCAGTCCCGGAATCCTGGCCCAGCGCAGGCTCCTGGCTTTGACTCGGTGAACCGGAACTTCTTGAGGCAACCCAGCAGCTAACCATTGATCCATCGGCGTCGCCACCTGCTCCGCCTCAACAGCCAGCACCTCCGCCTGAATGCCCTGCTCCTTCAGGTAGGGCAGCACCAACCGCACACGGTGCATGTCCGCCGCATTGCAAGGTGGAAAATGCGGGGAGATAATCAGAACGCGCATAAAGTGACAGGAAAAACAAACCTCACTCCTAACCCATTAAAACTCGACGTTATGCAGTTGAAACTTTCTGGCAGCCTGACAGCGCTTTTCCACTTGCTCACGATGACGCACCCAGACGTGATTCCCAATGGCGAGGCCACCCTCAGTGACTTCGAAGCGCCGGCTGAAGGGATCGTAGCACAACTCTTCAAACCCATGGCCAAGCATGGTTCTTTTGATGTCGTCATCCTCTCCTTCGAGCAGCACCAAAGCCACGCCGGGATCTGCCAAGGCATGGGAAGCACCTGCTAAAACCTGGCGTTCAAAACCCTCCACGTCCACCTTCCAAACCTGAGCGGTTCTTCCTTTCAATAAATCATCAAGCATCACGACCTGCACTTGGATGGAAGCCCCGTCGTAGTCAGCACCCACGACTTGATTCATGGTGTCCCGGTCGGCGCTGAAGCTGAGGCAGCCCGGCGCGTCACCCACAGCAGCCCTATTTGTTTCCACGCGATCCTGAATGCCGTTGATCAAAAGATTACGTGTCAGTTTGTCGAACGTGTTAGGTACCGGCTCCAGCGCGATCACCGAGGCCCCACAAACCTTAGCGGCAAGGACGGAGTAAGATCCAATGTTAGCCCCGACATCCAGAAACAATCCGGGACCACCACCCAAGAAATGCAAAACCAGCGCCATGTCGTTGAACTCATGGAGGCCGCAGTAAAGATTGCCCGTGGCTCCCGTCATGCCACTCTCCACCACCAGTGAGGCGTTCTCCAGCCAGGGCATGATCACCGGGGCGCCTAGCAGTCGGCTGCCCAACTGCCAGCGCAGCCAGCGTTTCCAGGCACCGAGCTTGTTCTTAGCCCCCAAGGGGTGCTGACTAACGAACTGATAAAAACGAAAGATCTGCTGAATCATGTCAATGTGTTCATGGAGTCTGCTGGGTAAGCTCTTCATAGAGCGCCAGATATTTTCTAGTGACGATGTCAGCCGTGAAACGTTCCTCCACCCTGAGGCGGCAAGCTCCCCGATCTAGGCTACCGAGGCGGGCCACGGCCCTGGCGCCCTCATCAACCGTTCGGATGAGAAAACCATGCACACCCTCTTCCACGATCTCTGGCACAGCGCCGCGCGGACAACTGATGACAGGTGTGCCGCAAGCCAGCGCCTCGGCAAAGACAATGCCGAAAGGCTCCTCCCACTCGATCGGCACCACCATAGCGGCAGCCTGCCCTAGCAAAACATTCTTCTGCTCATCATTCACTGTACCGACATACTCAATGCCGTCCTTACCCAGATGTGGCGCAATCTCCTGCTCCCAATAGCCCGCTGCCGTGCCAGTTTCGACCCGATTGCCGGCGATCAACAGGCGGCGGCCACTGGCCTTGGCAATGGCGATCGCCGTGTGGCATCCTTTGATGGGTTCGATCCGACTCAGAAAAACCAGTGGCGCCTCTTCCAGCACGCTTGGAATAAAGCTGAACTTGCTTGGATCAATGAAGTTTGGAATCGACTCCCACCGCCCGCCAGCCTTGCGTCCAGCGGCGGCGATGTGCTCCGAGCAACCGGTGAAGACCAGACTCTTCCCAGCCAAGCGAGCAGCCCAGCCCGTCGTTCGTGGTGAGGGATCACGCTGATAACTCATGACCTTCGGCAGGCGCGTCAGCAGATGCCTGCCGAAATAAGCGATTCGCGAAAAACTGTGCACCACATCCGGCTTAAAATCCTGAATGGCACGGGACAGCGCTTGCATGTTAGCCCAAGTATCTTGCCAGCGTTGTGAGGCCGCACCCGGCCATCCTGCTTGCCAGTCCACCACCGCGCTCGACTCAGGATGCGCCAGCAGCCCGACGACGTGTCCGCAGGATCGCATCTCACCGATCAGGGAATCCACGATCCGCTCGATGCCACCGTAAAGCACGGGAGGAACTGGCAACTCTGGATCTGCGGTGAGAAGGATGCGCATCAAAATTAACAAGCAGTGCCTTTTGAGGAATTAAACAACCATAGGCCATTGGAAAAACCGAGCCAACGCTTATTCGGGCCCCAGCGAAAGTTGTCATAAAAACCGGAGAAAATGAAACCTCGCTGGGTAAGATAGCTATCCAAAATTGAAAAATGAGTTTTATCCAGATCAGTCCCAATGAAACCACATTCAGCAAACACAGCTCTGACCTTGCCTGATGTCATCAGCTCCCCCGCCCCGTCCAAAACCTCAATTTCAAATCCCTCCGTATCGATTTTGAGGAGATCAATGACTGGAATAGATTTTGCCTGCACATAATGATCAATCCTGATCACCTGGATAGTCTCGAATGCCCCACTTGGCATTACCTGAGTTTTAAGAGAATTCCGCTCAGAATCTTTTGATATCTCAATGTTTGCATCTCCATGCTCCTTTCCGCAAGCGCAGTGATTGCACACAATTCGAGCATTGCCTGAGCAACTACTAACGAGCCGACTGAAGTTCTCTCGAATTGGCTCAAAGGCATGTATTTTGGCATTCGGAAAGTGTCTAGCAAAGGCGGCAACAGTCATACCGTGATGCGCCCCCACATCGAGAATGTTGGTAACTGAAGGTCCAAGAAAAACCCGAAGATCCCGTTGAAGGTGAAGACCCACAGGCAGTCTTGCATTGCATAAGGGGGATTTTGGATGAACACAAATGTCACAAAATCGGCTGATCGTTTTACCGACAAGAAAACGAATTTTTTGAAAAGTTTTTTCCATCGTGAGAGAGTGTCAGCTTAGAATATTAAGCTTGGGAAGTTTTGGTCGTGAGTGGAACCGCACTCACCCTCAGGACCGAATCTCACTGGTCAGGGAAGCCACAACCCTTTGTAATACCAACGTTAATCACGGGGGATACTGGGAGTTCGGGTTTTGCGGTAAAATAAAATACGCATGATAAAAACGCACTTCAAATAAACAGGCAAAACCAAAACATCACCGCGCACTTCCACTATTGGGGGCGATTTCAACACAGCGTAACAAATCTGAGTTCTATTTTGCTTCTCTCCTTGGCATAGATGGCTTCTCGTTACTTAACGGCTTCCACATAGAGTGAGTAGTGCTCATGGTTAGCTTGGTCGATCGCAAGTTCGGGATCGATAGACTGACCATAGGTTTGACGAATGACCTGAGGAAAGCCAGCACGTTGCAGGGAAAACTCCATTGCCTTATAATCCCAGCCAAAGCAATGCTCCCCTCCTTGGTGGAAGACGTGGTTCACCAGTTCAATGGGGGTGTTCATGTCCGAGGGGAAGGTAGAAAATCCGAGCGTTGTCCATTGCTCGGAACCTTTGGCTAGATAAGCGCACATAAAACGCTCGGCATCAGGTACGATGATTCTCACCACTCCTCCAGGCTGCAGAACTCGATGAAACTCTCGGAAGATGCGCGGCACATCGTCTTTGAAATCCATGTGTTCGATGACATGCTCTGCGAGAATACGCTTCACTGACCCGTCACTGAATGGCAAGGCGCGACGGAGATCATGGCTGCAATAAGTTTCTGCGTAATTCGAGCTAGCGTCCAAATTAATCCATCCTTGAGCCCCGGAACCACCACTGCCGACATTCAAAGAGATGTCATGCATTGTCGAAAGTCGGCGCACCTTGGCCAACCGCCAGGGCAGTAAAACATTAAGCCAGCGTTCGCGGGTCACCCGAAGTTCGAATCGCAGAATGTCAAATGTGCGACGACTGAACGGAAGATGAGCGAACAACCACTTACCGGCATGCTGCTTCAAGGTCATAGAGCTATATTATTGGGTTAAAAAGTCTGGAGCTTTGATTCGCTAGTCGATTACAAGCCTTAACACAGCCATTAAGGTGACCATAAACCCGCCTCAGGGCAGGCGGACATGACTTCCTCCTGCCCGGCTGTCTGAGTTGCGATGACGGCGAGGCCGCCTCTCAGATATTCAAAGATCTTGTTGGTAGCCGACAGGTGAGACTTTTATATTAATGGATATCCATTCTCAAAAAGTGGGATCAAAAAGGATCTGAGTTGACCCGCAGATTCTTGGAGACTGGGTGCCATGCATGCCACTTTATAAGCGCCACGCACCCACCGATCATCAGCATCTCTGGACACCACCTCCAGGCATAGCCGAGCAAGTTCTTCCGAGGTTCCGCAACGGGGCAAGGCAGCATCATCCCAGCGATAGCCACGCCCGCCAACCACGGTTGTCAGCACGGGCAACCTCCAACCGAGAGCAGTCGCCACCTTGGTGCTGGCTCCGCGTGCCTGACAAAAGATCGGATTCACAAAGGCACACCAAGTAGCGGCTTCCTTTCGAAGCGCCTCGTCATCCAGACGGCCAAGATAGCGGATGAAAGGGAACTCGCGCTCAAGAGCCTGACCGCAGTGAGTTGGGCCACCCACGAGCCGCAGTTCCAGTGAGCTAACACCTAGCAGCGACTCTGCTAAACAGCGTAATCCATGAATGTTTGGACCGTGGTCCAGAGTTCCGACAGAACCGATTCGTCCCGCCACGGGATTGAGTATTAGAGGGCAATTCGGCACTTGCCGCTCAAGGTAAAGACATCGTCTTGCACCAAGCCATTGTTCAAATACCACATCTTCATTCGAGATGCAAACCACGGCATCCACGGCTTCCCGCACCTGAATCTCAAACTGCAAGAGCTTGCCCAGCCATCTTGCAGAACCGGAAGGAGTAGATTGGGCACCCGGTATGATCCGAAGATTATTAACTACATCTGTTATCTCCACACCATGAGACAGATAAATCAGACACAGATCCTTGCGCAACTGCCTGAGTTCAGGTGCCAAAGCAGCCGCTTCCGCATTGTTTAGCAAGATCGCGCGAGTGCCGGCTTTGTCCGCTTCAGCAATGATTCTCTGGAGCAAATGGCGTGGATAAAGTCCACGAAAAGGCGCAGGGAAGAATTTGCGAACAAATCGCGAAGGTAAGTCAGTCGGTGGACTGTAACCCACATGAACAAGTTCAAAGTCTGCGGCTTTGAGTGTCTCCACATACTCGTGTGAGCACCACTGAACTCCGCCACTACGCCCACCCAAGTAGCAATGATTGCCAACCAAAACAGCCCTCTTTACAGAGCACTCGCGCGGCTCTGTGATGTCCGTTTTTGTCATTGAACCATTTCCTTCCATCAACGTATCGCCCTGTTATAGCGCGATGCGAGCAGCCACTCCCAGTGCCCAGCGCATCTTTGCTTCACCGATCTCAAACGAATGAACATGCTTACTCTTCTGATCAAAGTCACAGCGAATCTCAACAACTGCACCGCTGAAGCCACACGAAGAAGGACCCGCGCTTCAGGTATCGCCACGGCGGTGAAGAGCAAAGAAGTCACCCGGGGCTCCGCTCTGCCTTCGAACGGCTCTAGAAGTTTCACAGCCAGTGACAATCGTTTGGCAACTGGCAAAGCTGCAAACACGCTGCCAATGAGTAACGCTTGGTAATCCGCCCAAACAGACCCACCACGGGAGCGATGTGTATGCAGCGTTTCCGCATAATTGACCAGTGCCTCATTAATCAAAAGAATGGGCTGGGGGACTACTCGTTCCCGAAAATGCTCAGTGACATCGACTGGAATGTCATCAGGCGTTAGCCAAGCTTCGCAGGATTGCCTGCGAATGAGCATCGAGCTGTTGCATAGCTTGGCTGAGCCGCAGGCGCTCGAGAAGTCGGTCGCAAATAAGGCATCGGGTCCGCTTGGCCAAACAAGTTTGCCTGTGTCGCACCAAGTTCCATCCATGGTTTCAGTCCAAATTCGCTCATTGGAACAGGCTAGACCGATGTGCTGATTGACTCTCAAGGCGTCCACCATCACCTCCAGAAAACGTGGTTCCCACCAGTTGTCGTCTTCCAGCAGGCTGGAGAACTCGCAGCTCTGCGCCTTGAATGGTTCATTGAAGGCACCAGCTGCGCCTCGCTTAATCAGGGGTTCAAACAATCGAATTCGTGCATCACAGATATCTTGAATCACCTCTAACACTGACCCGTCTTCAGGGTCATCATTGACTACCCGCAGTTCCCAATCGGTAAACGTCTGTTTCACCACGCTCTCGATCGCTCGTCGCAATAAGTGCGGTCGCCGGTAAGTCACCACATATACAGTGACGACCGGGGAAGCGGATAGAACTTCAGTCTGCACGTTTGAAGAGCGCATTAAAATAAGCCAAGCGACAAGGTTGCTGCCATTGCATCTGATCATAGAGGCCTGCCAGTCGATATCCGCATTTACCAAGATAATCAGTCAGAACACCAAGCTGCGTATGACCGCTATCCTCTGGATCAAGCGTAGCCTCGCAGAGTATCCATGTCACTCCACCGCACTTCAGCCAAGACTCCCCACCACGGAGAACCTCCATCTCAAAACCCTCAGTATCGATCTTCAAAAAGTCGATCTCTGAGCATTTGGCGCTTGTCCTCCAATTGTCCAGCGTAAGCACCTTCACTCTCTCGGTCTGGCCGTCCTTCGCTTGATCCGCCAAGTGCCTCAGCGAGTGGGTCTGCGAGTCCTGCTGAAGCACTATCTCGACATCGCCCTGCACGCTGCCCAGTGCTGCGTGAGTGAGCGTCACCTTGGTCGAGCTTCCAAAGCGGGAGTTTAATGCTTCATAGTTAGAGTGCACAGGTTCAAAGGCGTGAATCACGCACTCAGGGAACACTTCATGCACTTGGTCGATGGTCTCTCCACGGTGCGCACCGACGTCGATCAAGCATTTGATGCAATCACCATAATCTCGCCAAAGCTCAACCCAGAGGTTTGTACCCACACTTAAACCTTTCAAGTTCCTCAAATACCACCCGTATTGATCAAGCTTTCGTCTGGCTATTCTTTTGATGTTCATAAAATATGCAGGAATGAGCTATATGATCTGGGTATTCGTGACGCAAGCTGCTGAAGGCGCCGAGCGAGTTTCCATCCCAACAACCTACAAAGGACAAGAAATCTGGGTGATCCACTGGGCGGCAATGAACTGCTTCCCACCACCGAAAGCCTCGCTTCTATCTGTTTTCTGAGGTCAGCATGTTTGGGGTAGTAAGTGTAGATGAGCTCCTGGAAAATATTCGCGCAGGATTGCTTGGCGGCCCCATCAGGCCTGCGTGACAACAGTGCATCTGTCGATTTGATCACCGAATGAAAGGCGGACTCCACAGACTTGCGCGATTTCTGCCCCGACAGACTGCCTTTAAGGCCCGAACGATAATGCAGCACGGCTCCTGGCGTGAAGAGCACTTCGCGGGCATGGCAGAGCACTCGTGTGAAGAACTCGAAGTCGTCGATCAGTGTCAGCCTCTCATCCCAACCACCGGCTTCACGAAGGAGGGAGGCAGGAATGAGGAACATCCCCGGCTGCATCATGGGCCGCGCGTCCCGCCAAGCCTCGACCAGCCACTGCGTGGCCTCCATGTCGCGCCAGACGATTTGCGGGTTGAGTCGGAAGGTGGTGAGATCATCGCCATAAAAACGCCCCCACTCGGACGACGCCACCGCATCGGTGCGGCCTGCCAGTCTCGCCATTTGCAGCGCAATGAACTCAGAATTGATGAGGTCATCCGCATCGAAGAACTTGATGTAGTCACCCGTGGCTTCCGCCCAAGCTCGATTACGTGCCTTGGCGGCATTGCCGCATTTTTCGGTGATAACCTTCACGCCCCTGTCGGCATAAGATTCCAAAATCTCGGCACTGTTATCTGTGGACCCGTCATCGACGACGATGATCTCCAGGTTCGGCCAGGTCTGAGCCAGTGTCGAATCCAGCGCGGCCGCCACGTAAGGGCCAGCGTTGTGGCAGGGGATCAAAATGCTGACCAAGGGCCTCATTGGTTTTGTTGCCGCAAGTGTGGTTTGAAAAAACGAATGGCACGCTCGCGAACTCGAAAAGCTCCATGAGGCCCTAGGATGCGGCATAGAAAGGCAAACGCTTTTGAAAGGTCGTTGGGCATGCTCTTATGTAAGCGCGTGGCTCGGTCTAGGGCGGCATCGGCGGCTTCCCAATCTTGGTTAGCAGCCAAGCCTGTAGCAGCAATCCAGAAGCGCGTGGCAATCTCTTGGGGGTATTTGTGCCCAACTGCATTGGCAACTTTTTGCATCACCCAGCAGTGAGCCTTCAGGCACTTGGTTTGATTGTTTTGGCTCATGGAGCTGCCATGGAGCCAATTAATGGAGGTCACTTCATTGGACGCTCTAAATCGAAAACCTGCGAGCGCGAGCTTTGTGTGAAATGCCACATCTTCGTTGTAAAGAACTGACGGATCGCAATCAAAGCCGCCAATCTTCAGCAAACTTGAGCGCTGATAGATACCAAAATTGGGGAGTTTCTGCTGTATACTGTAGCGGACTGGATCAGTTGCGAGTGTGGCATCATCCACCAGTCCAACCGCTAACAACTGATTACTTTCGAAATCACGGTATTCAAAGCCCATGATGACCACCTCGGCCGCAGGGTCCATCGTCATCCATTTAAAAGCTTCTGTAGTGAAACCAGGGAGCAGAAGATCGTCGGCATCATGGAAGTGAATCCAATCTGCTGATGCTACTTTCAGCGCCCTATTTTTCGACGCAGAACATCCGAGGTTGGAATCGTTCACAATGACGGTTGCTCCAAAGGAACGGGCTACGTCAGCCGTGTTGTCCGGGCTGGCATCGACACAGACGATGATTTCATCGAAAGGCGGGTCTTGCCGCTGAGCGGACTCCAGCAAGCGGGGCAGATGTTCCTCGGCTTTGTAGGCCGGGATGCAGAGGGCAATGGTGGGCTTGGCCATCGAATGAAGGCGTTAACTGTTAGAGGTCATGAAAACCTGAGCAGTGACTTGCGGACTTCGGTTGATTGTGTGCATGACGAACCAGTGTTTTATCAAACTGGAATCAATTCATTTAGAAACTCAGTCAACCGGTGCTGATAAGCTGGCACAGAGAATTCACGATCATAAAGCGCTAGATTATAAGCGCGCGTTTCGGGAGAACGGCACTGTGTTGAAGAGACCTGAATGAACGATTCGACTAGCAAATCAACATTGGCGCTTTGGATGCATCGGAGCCCAGAACTTTGCCATTTTTGGAAAATTTCATGACCATGGGTGGCTGTCATGATTAACGGAGTGCCGACGGCCAACGTCTCCATGACACTGAGGTCCAGATAGCTTTGTCTATTGGCATTCACTACACAATCCACCGAAGCGATCCAATCATAGATTCTGGAAGTAAACCCCACGTCAATGACTCCAGGAGCACGCAAAGGCTCTCCGTGCCCGCAGACAATCAGGCGTAGATCTGGACGAACTTTGTGGGCTCGTGCAAAGGCCTTCATAACCAGATCGAAACCCTTGATAGGAAGGCGCCGCCCAATATATAAAAAATATGTGAGAGCCGGATCGAGGGGGAACGGCATGTTTGTTGCTGGACAGGCTGCGCCGGACTGAATATAGCGAATATCGTGCGCACTATTGAGTAGTGAGGAATAGATAGACTGAGCGCCCTTGTTTGGGAAAACGAGGATCTGCGCTCGCTTGAAAAGACGGCGGACCTCCGATTCAACCCGCAATCTGCCTTGCTGCGCAATGGCGTCAGTGCCTTCTACCTCCTTCCAAGGTAACACGGGGGAATGAGGCTGATAGATAACTATCTGGTCTTTTCGGATAAATGGTTCACACCATGCGAAGACATCGGAATACATAAACCAAAGATACTTTGCTTTAGTCATTCCTGACTCGCGAGCAATCAATTCCCCCCTGAGCAGATCACGGTTAAGGAAAGCCTTTAGCAAGACTGCAGAGCTCCAAATATTGCTGGAGGGCTTAATTAGCTTTGGCCAGCAAGAACTTAACTTAACATCTACTGGAATAGTGACTCCAAAACGATCATGCGAGAAAGTTCGCATCAACTGAGTAACAAAGCCCTCAGGACCACCGGAACTGGATTTCCCTTCTTTGGGAAAAACGACCATCACTTTATCTTCGAGTTTCATGTCAGTTGGGAGAGTTCCAAAAAATGGCGGGTGACCTTCAGGGCTTCCTCAATGACCACATTCATGTCGAGGTAGCGATAAGAGCCCAATCTGCCTATAAAAGTGACTCCTGGGCATGCCGCAGCGCGTTGTTGGTATTTACCCAGAACCGTCATGTCGGCCTTCAATCTTTTGGGGTAGTAGGGAGTGTCAGCAGTGGTGGTTTCTTTGCTGAATTCGGTGAAGACGACGGTGCGATTATGGGTCTCCCAGGGAGCAAAATGTTTGTGCTCATGAATGCGTGTGTATGCGACATCCATACCAGGATAGTTAATGACCGCATTTCCCTGGTAATCACCCTCAGCCACCAATCGATCCCAGTAAACAGTGCGGTAGCCTAGACGCCCCTCCTCATAGCCGAAGAATGCATCAATGGGGCCGCTGAAAAAGACATGGTCAAAATCCCTCTGCATGGCGGGATCCCACGGCGTGGAAACCCGAACGCTGATGCAGGGGTGATCCAGCAGGTTCTCAATGACGCGGGTATAGCCCGCCTCAGGAATGCCGACGAAGGTGTCGGCATAGTAGTTGTCATCGTAACTGAAACGCACTGGCAGTCGGCTCAGGATTGAAGCTGGCAACTCGCGTGGACTGCAGCCCCATTGCTTCTGAGTGTAGCCGAGAAAAAAAGCTTCGTAGAGATCCCGCCCGATCATTTTTAAGGCCTGCTCTTCAAAGTTTGCTGGTGTTGTGATTGAAGTGTCGGCAACGCTGGCGAGGAAGACCTTGGCCTCCGTCGGATTTAGGTGCTTGCCGTAAAATTGATTGATCGTGTGGAGATTGATCGGCAAACTGAAGATCCCGCGCTCAGTCGATGCCTTTACCCGATTCACAAAAGGATGAAAGACACCAAAACGATTCACATAGTCCCAGGTTTCTCGGTTGCTGGTATGAAAAATGTGGGGGCCATAGACGTGTTCAAGAATGCCTGTGTCTGCGGCCCGCACCGAGTGGCAGTTCCCTGCCACATGATCACGAGAATCGATGACGACTGAGGGGATGCTCGCACGCTCTGCGAGTTCACGAGCGACGACTGCGCCGGCAAAGCCGGCGCCCACAATGAGAATGGGCCGTTGACTGGAGGATGACATCAAGATGAAAGCGTTGCAGGAGTTCGATTCAGTGTCATCGGGAGCAGCACGAGTCCGGGTTCGGTCTCTAAACCTTTGATGGTTGTCTCCTCAAGCACAGTGAAACTCATGGCGTCTGGATTCCATGCATAGGTGCCAGGATGGCCATCACAGATGCCGAAACCTAGCGTGTAGCTTCCTGGCTTCAGAAACTCAACAGGGAGGTTGCAGGAAGCCTTTAAATGTCCTGCCTCTGCCGGTTGAAAGGCGAGACCCTGCGGCTCGTGTGCGGTGCAGACGCGAACACCATCCAGGAACAAAGCGATGGTAATTCGTAACTGCTGAATTGGCTGAAGCAACCGGACCTCTAACTCGATCACGGGCTTGTCATTCCGATGGCAGAGTCTAGGGCCAGCCTCGGTGCCCGCAAGGGCGATGCTCACTATTTCGATCTGGCTGGCCAGTGGCCCCGAGAACCGACCACTTGTGGTTGAATCGCGACAGACTTCCGCATAGTGGCTGAGAGTCACTTCAGGAAGCCCTTGGAACGTCAGCCGACCCGCATCCAGAAGCACAGCCTGGGTGCACATTGCGCGCACTTGGCCAAGGTTATGACTCACAAATAGGACCGTCCTGCCGCCTTTCGCTACATCCTGCATTTTCCCCAGGCACTTCTTCTGGAATTCGGCATCCCCGACCGCGAGCACTTCATCCACGATCAGAATCTCGGGCTCCAGATGGGCGGCGACGGCAAAGGCGAGTCGCACATACATGCCGCTGCTGTAGCGTTTAACCGGGGTGTCGAGGAACTTTTCAACTCCCGCGAAGGCGACGATTTCATCAAACTTGGCTTTGATCTCGGCGCGGTGCATCCCGAGGATGGCACCGTTGAGGAAGATGTTTTCACGGCCGGTGAGCTCTGGGTGGAAGCCGGTGCCGACTTCCAGCAGCGAGGCGACACGACCATTCAGGGTGATGCGGCCGGTGGTGGGCTCGGTGATGCGGGCAAGAATTTTTAATAGGGTGCTCTTTCCGGCACCATTGCGGCCAATGATGCCGAGAACTTCGCCGCGCTTGATCTCAAAATTGATGTCCTTCAGTGCCCAGAAATCTTCTAAAAGGTTCTCGGTTCGCTGTTCACTGTTCGCTGTTTTAAGCCAGCGGAAGGGCGCTTTGGCGGCGTGGATCAGGGTGTCACTGAACTTGCGGTAGCCGCCGCTGCTGCCCTGGTGGTTCAGGGTGTAGCGCTTGCCGATGTTTTCAGCGCGGATGATGACGTCGTCTGACATGTATGGGTAGCCGGAAGTGGTGTTGAGTGTTTTGAGTTGAGTGTTCGTAGCCTGAAGCTGAAGCCGTTCAAGCTAGACCCAGCGCCCAGCCTTTGAGCGAATGCACCCAGAACACTCATGCCGTTGATTTTTGCTTTGCCTCTGCGCAACCATCAACCGGCACTCAACCATGAACTCTCAACTTTGGTTTTTTTAGAGCCCTAGGATTTGGCGGATACCAATGCCGAGGCATAGGCAACCACTCGGTCACAGATGGCATCAAAAACTGGCTTTTGCTCCCGGCAATAAGTGAAAACTTCTGCCGCTTTCGCACCAGCATAATCATGCGCAATGATGTTTCGCACGTCTTTCATTTCGCGCAATTCGGTGGCCCGGTTCACCAATCCGCGTTTCTCGGCACGGTTGACCACGTCCAGCAGGGTGCCATCAGCTTTTAACTCTACGCGGTCCAAACTGCGTAGCACCTTATTGACCAGCAAGTCCACCGCGCGGGCAAAGCGTCCGGTGAATGCCTCGACGCTTTCCAACTGCGCCTCGGTCATGTCGGCCAAGGTGGCTGGCAGGTGCTCAACTTGCTGGAACGAGTAATTCAAATGCCGCCGGGCATCGCTCAGGTCCGCCAATCCCTGATTCAGCAGTTGGCTGACTCGATCCAGTTTCATAGTCTCACTCCTGTTTCTTGAGCCATCTCTGACAGGGGCTCGCTCGCTTGATCCCGCCGCCGCACTAACAAATCCAGTTGCTGCCAGCCGATACGATCCAGAATTCGGGTGCGCAACTGCAAGACATCACGAAAGCCCAGCGCGTCCGATAGGACGAGCAGGTCGATATCGCCGCCTTTGGCGAAGTCGTCGGTGCGCGAGCCGAAAAGATAAATCTCGGCAGCCGGGTCTGCCCGCCGAATTTCTTCGCGTATGGCTTCCAATTCTTTGGCTTCAAGTCTCATCGTTTAATGCTCTTAACAGGCAATCTAGTGAGCGGCAATTCAAGTTGATTTCACTTACCCTGGTTTGTCTGGCAGTTGATTATTTCGGGGCAGGACGACGGGGCGGGTTGGGAGGATCAGTACCGCCACCAATAAAGCAGGAGTTTGATGACTTCATTCTGGAAGGCCATGAGCCCGGGCTCCTTTTGCCACCAGTTGGTTTGATTGTATTGCTTGGAACTCAGGGAAACGATGAGGGCCTGGGTCTCCGCTGGAAGGGTGCGGCGCATGAGCCAGTCCACCCGACGAGTGTGGGTGAAGTCGGTGGGGATGATGACGGTGCGGAGCTTCTGAGTTTGGAGCCAGTCCCGGAGCGCTAGGGCTTCGTCCCGGGTGCTGGTGACATCGCTGCCAAAAGAAACGATGGCGGCAGCAGGGATGCCGAGTTTGTCCAAGACGGCCCGGCTGATTTCGGATTCCCGTGGCTGGATGCCGATCTGGTTCAGGGGTGAGGGCTCGACCTGGGCAATCAAGATGCGGGGGGCCCAGCCCTGCTGGTAAAGTCGCGCAGCCTCAAAAGGCCGAGTAGCACTGCCGCCACCCAAAATCACAATGGCGTCAGCCTTGGTCAAGGGGGCATTGATTTCCCAAGTGGTGGCCAATCCAGTCAGAAGTGGCGCTCGATACGACCATGCCACACCAAGCAGGACTCCACTGAGAAAGAGAGTGAAGCCTAGCCACTTGAGAATCTGAAGAAGTTTAGCGGACATGGGGGTAAAGTGAGAAGGCCGCTATTGCGGTAGCGATAACTCGGTCGCTCCGATTTCCTGCGAGTTCCCGAGTTTGGAGATGCGGCCGCGCTGAGCCTTGGCCTGGCTGACTGATTCGAAGAACTGGCAAAGCGCGGTGGCCACGACGTCAGGACGGTAACGCTGGATGGCGGCAACGGTGTTTTCACTGAGCTGCTGCAAGAGAGCTGGATCATCAAGCATCTGCTGCATGGCTGCAGCGAGGGCGATGACGTCAGCATGATGGGTTGTGGAGTCGATCTGGATAAGCAGTCCGCAAGGATAGCTTTCCGAGCGAATCATCTCGCGAATACCGCCAATGTCGGTGGCGATGACGGGCTTACGTTGAGCGAGGCACTCAATGACGACATTTGGCAGGCTCTCAGCAGCGAAGTAGCTGGGCAGTAGGCCGACATCAAAACATTCGATCCAAGGCCGTGGATCGGATTGTGCACCAGCAAAGATGACGTGGGGACGAAGTTCGCTGTCCAGATCGCGAGCCATGGCGTCAAGATAGTCACCGCCACCGACGAGCAGGAGGCGAATGGGGCGCGTGGTCTGCTGGCGTAGCAGGCGGAAGGCGGAGAGAGCCTCACTCCAGCCTTTCTCAGCCACACCCCGACTGACTAGACCGAAAGTGAAAACACCGTCTTTAGGCAGAGCGCGCGGGACATCTGTCGGAGGCAATGCATGGCTGTATGGGATGACTGTGCTACGAAAGGAGCTGGCCCAAGGCAGCTTGGCGATGCGCTGTTGATTGACGTAAGACGGGCAGATCATGGCATCAAGCCGCTGCAGTGGGAGGCGCAGGCGATGCAGTGTCGGGTCCTGCTTAAGGAGCAGCGCATAGTCCCCATGATCAGTCTCGACCAACGGCACATCGATGTCCCGAAAGGCCTGACAGGCGATCGTGGTGCCGCTATTCAGATGCGGGTTCACAGCATCGAACCCGTGGCGACGCTGGAGTCCACGCAGCATGAATGAGTGAAGACGCTGCTCTGGGTCAATCCTTGGAAACATCAGTGAGAGCTTGAAGAGGACTCGATGGAGGAAGCGCGTCATCAGAGGGATCGACACGATATTTACTCGTGCCTCTATCGCAGCAACCATCGCGGGTTCAGAGTCACAGCGATAAGGTAGATAACAGGTGACTCGATGGCCTGAGCCAACAAGTGCGTTTGCTTGACGGATGAACGCCCATTCCGCTCCGCCGGTGAGCAGGCAAGGGATGGTCATGAGCAGATGCACCATGTCTAGGCGGCTAATTTGGGGTGCGGCTTCACGAACGCGCGACCGGTTTCATCGATTCGATTCAGGAAAATGGCATCGGGACACTGCGCGATGAATTCATCAACGGCTTGCCTTTGACCTTTCCAGTAGCCGTAGTCATCAATGATCATGATGCCACCTGGGGTAAGCCTGTGGTATAGATGAGTGAGTTCGTGACGGGTGCTCTCATACCAATCCGTGTCCAATCGGAGAAGCGCGATTTCTTCAGGTGCTTGGTCAGGAATGGTGTCTTCAACTCGCCCTTGGATGAAATGCACATGCGTCTGTGGATATCCAGTCAAGGCCATGTTTTGGACGACCGTTTGAAGCGGCGATATGCACCACATGTGGCTTGTGTCTCGCAGTGCTTCATCGGCCTTCATTCGAGCATTGGCATCGATTCCGGTCCAGTCCTGATCCAGCGCACTCGGGGCGGTCATACCTTCGAAGGTATCAAAGAGATAAAGTTCACGATCCCCTTCCCCAGAAGCCATGAGTTCATTGGCCACCAGCATCATGCTACCTCCATGCCAGACACCACACTCGATGAAAGCACCCTTGATCTTGTGTTTAACGAGGTGCTGCACCGCTTGGAGCAAAGCATAGCGCCGCGCGATCCCTGTCATGGTGTAGCCTTCAACAGCCAGAAGTTTCGTCATCTCAGCCGTCGAGATATCTGGAAAGGCCTGACACTTTTCCTGCACTTGGTATTGGGGCTTCCAATCACGCAGCACGGTTTGCGAAGCCGCGCGGGCGACATGCACGAAGGTCGCAGGGAGACGTAACCAAATGGGGCGCACTGAACTCGGCTCGGTCATAGATAACTCAGGCTCAACTAAACTAATTTTCTCAGCCAGCCCTTCGGATGATGACTGATGGGGAACTTACTGCACAGACCTTGGTCCACCGCGAAGGATGGAGTCTCTGCCAGAAATTGCTCAATGGCAGGCAATGGCCCTGGCCGCCAGGCAGCAGCACCTGGCAGGGTGTCGGTGATGCCATCCTGAACCAGCACGTAGCTGCCTTGGGTCACCATGGAGTGGTAGGCCGCGAGTTCTTTGCGCACATGCACCGTGGAGTGGTCACTATCGAGGATCACGAGCACATGCCCCGTCACCTTTTCAACGGCCTCGCGCACACGGCTCACCATGGACTCGGAGGTCGAATCACCGATGAGGCAAGTCACACGCGGATGACTGATTTCATGCATTTTCTCCACATCTATCGTGATGACTGAGCCGTGGCCCAGGAGATCCATCAAGTGGGCGTAGAAAAGGGAGGAACCACCACGATTGGTGCCAGTCTCGATGATCAAGGATGGGCGCAAGGCCGAGATGACCTCCTGCGTTACCCAAAGGTCTGCGACGTTTTGCCAGATGGGATTTCCCAACCAAGTCAGCGTGGCGTAATTCTTTGTATGCCGGATAAATTCGTCATCTATCAAGTTACGAAAGAAGGTCGGGCATAATCGGCGCAGGAAAGCGGAGAGACGCGCGGTAGAAGCGTTGCGGAAAAGATTCATACGAAGGCCCAAGCGGGGGTGATTTTACAACTTCCAATGACTGAGGCATCGACCTGTTGTTCGGGCGGGGTGGGGTCTTGGATGATAAAGGACTGGGCGTGGGGGAGATACTGCAAATTACCAGCGCCATCATTCAGCCAAAGTGAGAGGGTGTATTCACCCGAGACTAAGGGCACTTTGGATAGAAAAAAGGTAACCTCTCCCTCCTTGGTAGGTTTGGCCGTATAACCACCCGGATGCATGCACGTGTTTGATCCGCAAATGGGTGCGCCAGTGACACCATGCACGACAAGACCAATAGTTGGCGCCAAGATCACCTCAGGCGAACTGAATCGCAGGCGCACCTCAAGGTCGCCCTCATTCAATCGTTGCTGATTGATGACGACCTCTTGAAATCCAGCTCTTCCTGGCACCACCTTCAAGGTCTGATTGGTATCGGCATCGCTCAAATACCGCTTCACCACTTCGTCTGCCCTGCCCTGCATGGCGAGCGAACCTTTATTCAGCAGCAAGCCTGTGGTGGCCAGTCGCTTAATGACTTCCATTTGGTGACTCACCAAAAGGACCGTGCGACCGGTTCGGGTGACATCTTCGATTCTTCCCAGGCACTTCTTTTGAAACTTAGCGTCACCAACCGTGAGCACTTCATCGACGATCAATACCTCCGACTCCAAATGAGCAGCCACCGCAAAAGCCAGACGAACATACATGCCACTGCTGTAGCGTTTCACTGGGGTATCGAGAAACTGTTCAACCTCGGCGAAATCAACGATTTCATCGAAGCGTTTTTTGATCTCGGCCTTGCCCATGCCTAAGATCGCTCCATTGAGGAAGATGTTCTCACGACCTGTTAACTCGGGATGAAAGCCTGTGCCGACTTCCAGCAAGGAGGCGACTCGACCATTCAGCGTGATGCGTCCGGTCGTGGGTTCGGTAATTCGAGAGAGCAGCTTCAAAAGAGTGGACTTTCCAGCACCATTGCGACCGATGATGCCGACAACTTCGCCTTGATGAATGTCGAAGGAAAGATCACGCAATGCCCAGAAGTCCTCGTGAGCAGGCTGAGGGGCGAAGCCTGAAGGATGAAACCAGCGCAAGGGAGCCTTGGCAGCTTTGTTGAGGATGTCACTGAACTTGCGATAGCCGCCACTTCCAGACGACTGGCCTAAGGTGTAGCGTTTGCCGACGTTTTCTGCGCGTATGATGATGTCATCTGGCATGGCTTCTGGCGGCGGATCTATTTCAAGAAGCAAGCGACTAGTGCTCCGGCATCCCATCTTCAGGCCAAAACGACAGGCCACCTCGGCGGGTGCGCGGGCTGTGTGGCCATTTTGTAGATGGCAATCGACCAGCCAACGGCCATGCACCCAGCCCTGCGCCAAGTACGGATGTGGCTGAGCTGACTCATCAGGATAAAGGCCTGCATGACGGCGAGATCCAGCATGTCTCTCAAAGTGTCTTTCCCCATGACTCGAGTCATGATGAAGTAACGATTCCGAAGGGTTTGGTCGGCATGTTTGACGAGGCTGCGCTTGTGGTCGCCACCCTGACTGTCATGCACGGCGCGGGCAGCTCTGACGTGATACATTTCCCAACCGTGGCCCACAGTGAGTGATGCGGCTAGGTCTTCGCCAAGTGCTCCGGCTTCGAAATGATCTGGAACCGCAGGCTCTGGCAGTGCCTCTCGACGATAAAGTGTGCAGCCTCCGCCCAGCCATTCCGCAGGCATGAGTGCAGGTCCATGAGGGTCGGCATCGTGAAGGAAAGTCCAGCCTGGGCCTATGCAGGTGGAGGCGTAAGTGCTGCGGGCTTGTCCGCTTTCAAAGAACCTCATGAGACTTTGAGTCATGCGCCCAGGCGGGTGGTAGGCTTCATTGATAAGCGTGGCGGTGACACCACCGATTCTCGCTGACGAATTAACGGCATCGTAAAGTTGTCGGAGACAGCCGGGTTCTAGGATCATGTCGTCATCGAGAAACCAGGCGAAAGGCTGCGTCGAGGTGGCGACGGCCTGGTTCCTCTGTGGGGCTAGTCCCGTGCGCTGGGCCTTCTGATAAACGATGGAGATCTGGGCGGTAAATCGACCTCTTTGTTTATCCACCACGGCCTCTGTTTCGCCGTCATCCGAGCCATCGCAAATCACGACCTCCGCAGGCAGGGCTTCTTGATGTGCTAAGCTTTCGAGAAAGCGCTCCAGGATCGGCGCCCGATTGCGTGTGGGAAGGATGGCTGATACTGGAACAATCGACGGCATTCAGATGACATCAGCGAAGGTTTTTTCCATGCGGCGGAAATACCACACGCCAACAAACAGCATGATCAAGCTCAGCAAAATTGAGGTGCCGAAACTTTGCCAATGAAGGGTGGTCGTCCCGCAAATGGCCCATCGGTAGCCATCGATCACACCAACAATGGGATTGATAGCTACGATCATGCGGCCCACGTCACCATATTTCTCCTGAATGGCGGTGGTGCTGTAAAACACGGGTGAGATGTAGAGTCCGAACTGCACGACGAAAGGAATGATGTAGCGGAAGTCGCGGTATTTGACATTCAAGGCCGTGAACAACAAACCCGGACCTGCGGCGCTGAGGAATGCGAGCAGCGTGAAGAGAGGGAGAGTAAGCATCCGCCAAGTGGGCGGGAACTGATACCACAGCATCAAGGCCACCAAAATCAGCATGGAGATGGCAAAGTCCACAAAGGCCACCACCACGGCACTCATGGGCAATATCATGCGTGGAAAGTAGATCTTGGAAATGAGATTGGCGTTACCCACAAGGCTGGCGCTGGACTCACTGAGGGCGTTGGAAAAAAAGTACCAAGGAAGCGTGCCAGCGCAGACGAGGATGGCATAGGGCACTCCGTCGGAAGGCAGTCTGGCAAGGCCGCCAAAGATGCCCGCGCCGATAAGGATGGTGAGCAGGGGCCGGATCACTGCCCAAGCGGCACCAATGTAGGTCTGCTTGTAACGCACCGAGATGTCACGCCAAGCAAGGACCTCGAAGAGTTCACGGAAACGCCACAGGTCGCGCCAATAATGCGCCTCGGATTTACCAGCTTCGATGATTAGTTTTTCCATAGTGAAGTTCTCTCAAAAATCTCCAGAGTTCGAGCGGGCTGTATGACACCGAACCAGTGCGCGAGCACGGTCAGATTATTAGAAGTTGATGTGGAGTTTGGCAGAGACATCTCGCCAGAGACCGTCCGCATCAGCAGGCCTTTGGCATAGGTGGCCACTCTCTCCAATTCGCGGTCATGCGTGATTACTATCGGTGACAGATGCGGCCCAGTTTTGGTGATCAAGATACCAAGCCACCGTTTCACGAAGTCCGGTCTCAAATGTATGCTTCGGACTCCAACCAAGTTCTTGCTGTATCTTCGTGGCATCGATCGCATAGCGCCGGTCATGACCTGGACGGTCGGCAACAAAGGTCATCAGCGAGCGTGAGTCCCCGCCCAAACTAGGTTTCATTTCATCGACGAGATCGCAGATGCGTTGCACGAGGTGCAGATTCGCTTGTTCATTGAGGCCCCCGATGTTGTAGGTTTCACCTGCACAACCTCGATTAAGCGCAAGCCAGAGAGCCTCGACATGATCGCCAACATACAACCAATCACGCACATTCAGCCCATCTCCATAAACAGGGATGTGCTTGCGTGAGAGGATGTATTGTATCACGACAGGGATAAGCTTTTCAGGGAACTGATAGGGGCCGTAATTGTTCGAGCAGTTCGTGATTACTGTCGGCAAGCCATACGTGTGGTGGTAGGCGCGCACGAGCATGTCACTGGAAGCCTTGCTGGCAGAGTAGGGTGAATTTGGCGCGTAGGGTGTGGCTTCAGTGAAGAAGCCAGTGGACCCAAGCGAGCCATAGACCTCATCGGTGCTCACATGCAGAAACCGGGAAGAAAATGACGAATGACGAATGGCGAATGACGAATCAGCCCAATGAGCACGGAAGGCTTCGAGTAAGTTGAAGGTGCCGTTGATGTTGGTGGTGATGAAGTCAGACGGACCGCTGATGCTACGATCCACATGGCTTTCAGCCGCCAGGTGCATGACGTGGGTGATGTCATGCTGGCGGACAACTCGAAGGACTTCAGTTTTGTCACGAAGATCGACTTTTTCAAAGGAATAGCGCGGGTGGACTTCATGGATGCCATCGAGATTCTCAAGATGCCCAGCATAGGTCAGACAATCGAGATTAACGAGCTTCGTGAGTTCAGGCTTGTCGATGACATGGCGAACGAGATTGGAACCAATAAAACCTGCTCCACCTGTGATGAGGAGATTCATAATCACAGAGATGAATTTCCAAAAGTGCGTGTGCGCTGGATCTCGACGGCGACGCTTTCTAGATACTCACGGTATTCACAGGTGGGCATCATCGACACAAGCTTTTCAAACTGCTCTAATGTGAGAAACCGACGATAAAGGGCCGCCTCCTCAGGGCAACCGAGTTTCATGCCTTGGCGTTTTTCAATGGTCTGAACATAGGCCGATGCATCATGCAAACTGCTGCTGGTGCCTGCATCCAGCCACGCCGTGCCGCGACTCATGCGAACTACACGCAACTCTCCGCGCTGGAGGTAGGTTTTGTTGATGTCGGTGATCTCCAGTTCGCCGCGCGGAGAGGGTTGCATCTGCCGCGCGATTTCGACGACTCGATTGTCATAAATGTAAACACCAGGCACGGCGAAATTGCTGCGCGGCTGCTTGGGCTTCTCTTCCAGCGATATCGCTCGGCCTTCAGAATCAAATTCCACGACACCATAGCGTTCGGGGTCATTGACGTGGTAAGCAAAAATAGTCGCACCAGCTTTGAATTCTGAGAAGGCCCTCGGGAAGGCGTCCCCACCGAAGAAGATGTTGTCCCCCAGAATCAGCGTCACATCGTCAGAGCCGATGAAGGATTCCGCAATCAGAAAAGCCTGGGCGATACCTGCAGGCCTCGCTTGCTCGCGATACTCGATACGAATGCCCCACTGAGTGCCGTCTCCAAGAAGCTGGCGAAACCGTGGTAAATCATGGGGGGTCGAGATCAGGCAAATTTCATTAATTCCTGCCGCGATGAGAACCGTCAGCGGATAATAGACCATCGGTTTGTCGTAAACCGGCTGGAGTTGCTTACTTGCAACCTGAGTCAGTGGATACAGACGCGACCCAGCGCCACCTGCTAATACAATGCCTTTCATGCTCATAGACTAGGTTGAACGAGTGAGTTCGTATTGCTCATAATTTACTCTCGCTGGCCTCAAAAAATCCGAGTACGCTGCCGCCCTTGGTCGCTGCCAATAAGGTGCTCCAAAGAAAGTCGTCAGGGGGTTGTTTTGATCTTTTTCAGAAAAAGAGGCATTACCTGTATCACGCTGAGAATGAGCGCAAAGCATTAACACTCCTGAACGGGCATTAATGTTTGCTTTGAATGACGCGAGAGAGAAGTCTTTAACGGACTCTTCGATTACAAAGGGAATTGAGAGCTTGTTGCCCAGCCTCGTAGCGAAAATCAACTGAATGAGTGAACTGAAAACATTCACCCAAGAGGTGATCAGCTTCAATTCGCTCAGCGGACTTAATTTCATCCCACAAGCAGGATCAACTCTCAACACCGTTTCTAGCCAACCAGTTTTGGTAGTCCCATCCTGCTGCAATTCGGAGAAAAATTGGTGTTATTTCGCCAGCACCTGCACCGCACCGCTTTGGCCGAGGCCGGTGAGCGGGGTGGCGCGAGACATGAAGTAACCCCAGCCGCCTTTCCTCGTGCCCTTCTGAATGATGATGCCTTGATACGCGGGCTTGGTCAGATCGGTGTGGATGAAGGTGCCAGTGAGCTTGCCAGTGGCTTTGTCGATGAGCATCGTGGGGCTTGCTGCGACAGGGGCGTTGGTCATGAGGTTCGCGGTGGAGATGTTGATGTTGTCGGGCAGCGGCAGCGGATTGAGCAGGCCGCCGGTGAAGGTCAGTGTGGCGTTGCCGGTCGTTGCATTCACGAAACCGAGTCCAGGGAAGACGCTCGGCACGGGCAGCGGCGTTGCAGGCGGCACGACATAGCGTGCGCCGTTCACATCGATCATGATACCGGCGGGCCAACCTGCTGGGTAATACTGCTGCACGCCCGTCAATACAGGGCGGAACCACTGCAAGTTGGTGCCGATGACGTCCTCGGTGATGCCATCGGCATCAGTCAGGGCGGCCATGCCGGCGATGCTGCCTTTCAGGGTGTAGAGCTGGACAAAGATGGGCCAAGTTTTAAATTGTGACAGCGGAGCGCTTGCAGTGATCGGTGTGTGGTCAGCCAGTTTGCCAGTGAGGAAAACGGCGCCATTCACGTTCACGGTCATCGTCGCGTAGCCATCTCCAAAAGGATAGCTTGTTAGGGCCTTCGCCGGGCTTTGCGTCTTGGCGGGGAAGACGAGCGTGTAGGACTTCGTCGTGGTGCCAGCGAGATTGACGGGCACTTTGTTGGTGGTGCTGTAATGGGCGCGATCAGCGTCGATGTTCGACACGGCTTGCACCACGCTAACCAACTTCTGCGTGACGGTGCCGGTGAGCTTGCCACTGCCGGGTGTCATGTTCAGGTTCAGGGCGAGTTCGATGTCAGGCTTGCCAGTGCGTTTGAGAAGCAGCGTCGTGGCGCGCGTGGTCGCGCTGAAGCGGGCTACGCCTGCGTTATCAAAGAAGCCCGGTGTGCTCAGGCTCGCGCCATCGATCTTGAGGCTGCCGGTGAAGCTGCCTTTGGTGCCGAGCACGAGATTGAGCAGGCCGACATTCGCCACACCGGGCGTGGTGCTGCCATCTGGCAGGGCGAGTCCGTTGAAGGTGCCGACCCGTGCAGGCGTGAAGGGATTGGGGATGAACTTGGCGGTGAGCACCAGCCCTTCAGTGAAGTAAAAGGTCAGCGCGGGGAATTCCTGTTTAGCAGCCGTGATGCCAGTGCCTGCGGTGTTGTTGACCAGCCAACCGTCGAAGACCTGACCCACGCCAGGAGTTGCCGTGATGGTGAGCGGCTTGTCCACTTCACGGAATGTCGTGCCTGCATAGCCTGCCGTGACTGTGCCGGTTCCAGCGAGGATGACTTGCAGCGGCCTCGTGACTTTGAAGATGACGGTGAGCGACTTGGTGTTGCCTTTGTAGTCCGTGACTTTCACTTCCACGGTATTGAGGCCGGTTACTGGCGTGATCGGTGCAGTGAAGGTGGTGCTGGTGCCGCCGGGCGTGCCGAGCGTGGCCAAGGTGAAGTCAGTGGGCGTGCCGCCAGCGGTGAGCACTTTGAACTCCACTTTCTCCACGCCTTTGGCATCGGTGGCGGTGCCGATGAGATTCGTGGTGCCGCCAACGTTGACACCGACGAGCGTATTCAGGGCTGGCGTGGTGAGGGTCAAAGCCGGGGCAGTAACATCCGTCGGAAGTGTTGCTGAGGGATCAATGATCGTGACGCGGGCCGTGGTAGGACTGCTGAGCACGGCACCACCGGTCGGCGTGCTGAGGGTGACGAGGAAAGTTTCGTTCAACTCCACCAGTGCGTCAGTCGCTGTTTGCACTTCAAAGGTTTTGCTCGCCTCACCATTAGCAAAGGTGATCACTTGGGTTTTGGCGGTGTAGTCCTTGATCACCGCCGCTAGGGCGGACGGCGCTGCCGTGAGGGTGCTGGTGGCCACGGAGACCGCGACTGCACCACTGGTGCTGCCACTACGGTTGATCGTGAGAGTGGCCGTCCCGCCTTCCGTCACTGTGTAGCCAGCGGGAGCAAAGGTGAGATTGCCACCAAAGGTATCCCCCGTGCCCTGGATGCTGAAGTCGTAGGGGTTCTCGTCACTGTCATCATTGGCGATGCTCAGCGTTGCACTGCGCAGGCCGATGGCACCGGGGACAAAGGTGAGCTGGAAGGTCGTTGTGCCATTCAGCGCCGCGACGGGTGAGGTGGGCACGGTGATGAGGCTGAAGTCAGCCGCATTCGTGCCGCCGATCACGACCTTGGGCGTGCCGATGAGATTCAGTGCCAAGCCGCCGGTGTTGGCGATGGTGAAGGTGCGCACGAGGCTGCCGCCGACCACGTTGACATTGCCGAAGTCCGTGTGGTCCGCCATGCCCGGCGTGCTGTCACCATCGGTGATCTCCACGCTGTTGCCGCTGACCGCCATCTCGGGAAGAAAGATATAGACCTGCACCTGTTCCACCAGCCCGGAACTGCCGTTGTTGTAGCCGCCTGCGGTGCGGCCACGGGCGCGGATGTGGCCGCTGGCGGGCAGGGTCAGGCCGGTGCGCTCCCAGTTGGCCGTGCTGCCCACGCGGGTGGCGGTGCCGCCCAGCGGGGTGTAGCTGCTGCCGCCGTTCGTGCTCAGCTCAAAGGTGACCTGGGAGACATCGGGTGCGCTGCCGCCGCGGGTCCAGGTGACTTGGCTCGCGCTCGGCGCGCTCAGCGTCTGCGTCGCCGGGTCATTCACCAGCCGGGCGATGTTGTTGCGCGTGGTCCCGCCCACGGTGGTGAAGCCGCCCCCGAGCAGAATCTGGCCGTCCGCCTGCACCGCCACGCTAAGGACATAGTTGTTCGCATCGGGATTGAAGCCCGCATCGAGCGTGCCATTGGCCGCCACCCGGGCGATGTTGTTGCGCGCGGTCCCGCCCACGGTGGAGAAGTAGCCCCCGAGCAGAATCTGGCCGTCCGCCTGCACCGCCACGCTATAGACGACGCTGCTCGCATTGGGATTGAAGCCCGCATCGAGCGTGCCATTGGCAGCCACCCGTGCGATGTAGTTGCGCGTGGTGCCGCCCACGCCGAAGAAGCCGCCCCCGAGCAGAATCTGGCCGTCCGCCTGCACCGCCACGCTCAAGACGTCGCTGTTCGCATTGGGATTGAAGCCCGCATCGAGCGTGCCATTGGCCGCCACTCGCGCGATGCGGTTGCGTGTGGTACCGCCCACGGTGGTGAAGGCACCCCCGAGCAGAATCTGGCCGTCCGCCTGCACCGCCACGCTAGCGACGTAGTCGTTCGCATTGGGGTTGAAGCCCGCATCCAGCGTGCCATTGGCCGCCACCCGGGCGATGCTGTTGCGCGTGGTGCCGCCCACGGTGGTGAAGTAACCGCCGAGCAGAATCTGGCCGTCAGCCTGCACCGCCACGCTATTGACGCCGCCGTTCGCATTGGGATTGAAGCCCGCATCGAGCGTGCCATTGGCCGCCACTCGCGCGATGCGGTTGCGTGTGGTACCGCCCACGGTGGTGAAGGCACCCCCGAGCAGAATCTGGCCGTCCGCCTGCACCGCCACGCAATAGACGTAGCTGTTCGCATTGGGATTGAAGCCCGCATCGAGCGTGCCATTGGCAGCCACCCGCGCGATGTAGTTGCGCCCGGTCCCGCCCACGGTGGTGAAGACACCCCCGAGCAAAATCTTGCCGTCAGCCTGCACCGCCACGCTAAAGACGTTGTTGTTCGCATTGGGATTGAAGCCCGCATCGAGCGTGCCAGCGGCCGCCACCCGGGCGATGCGGTTGCGCGCGGTCCCGCCCACGCTGGTGAAGATGCCCCCGAGCAGAATCTGGCCGTCCGCCTGAACCGCCACGCAATAGACGTAGCTGTTCGCATTGGGATTGAAGCCCGCATCGAGCGTGCCATTGGCCGCCACCCGCGCGATGTAGTTGCGCGCGGTCCCGCCCACGGTGGTGAAGGCACCCCCGAGCAGAATCTGGCCGTCCGCCTGCACCGCCACGCTATAGACGCCGCTGTTCGCATTGGGATTGAAGCCCGCATCCAGCGTGCCATTGGCCGCCACCCGGGCGATGCGGCTGCGCGCGGTGCCGCCCACGGTGGTGAAGGTGCCCCCGAGCAGGATCTGGCCGTCCGCCTGCACCGCCACGCTACGGACGTCGTTGCCCGCATTGGGATTGAAGCCCGCATCAAGCGTGCCATTGGCCGCCACCCGCGCGATGTAGTTGCGCGTGGTACCGCCCACGGTGGTGAAGGCGCCCCCGAGCAGAATCTGGCCGTCCGCCTGCACCGCCACGCTATAGACGGTGTTGTTCGCACCGGGATTGAAGTCCGCATCCAGCGTGCCGTCGGCATTGAGCCGGGCGATGTTGCTGCGCGGCTGGCCCAGCACCGATGTGAAGCTTCCCCCGATGATGGTCTTGCCATCCGGCTGCACCGCTGTGGCCATCACGTAACTGCCGACGATATTGAGATTGAGGGGATCAAGATCCCCCGGTCCTGGCACGACCACAGTGGCTACCTGCACGGCGGCTCCGCTGCCGAGGGCATTGGTGGTGACGACGGCGTTCAGCGCACCGAGCGTGAGGCCAGCCAGGCTGGTGACGGTCAATGAGGTGGCCGTAGCCGCCGTGACCGTGCCGCTGCCTGCGGGGGTGAAGACGACGCTGTTGTTCCCCGCCGTGGTGCTGAAGTTAGTGCCAGTGAGGGTCAGCGTCGTCGCCGTCGTCAGCAGATTGGCCGTGGAAAGGGCCACCGTCGGTGCCGCCACATAGGTGAACAGCGAGTTGGCGCTGTTTGAGCCGCCGGGCGTGGTCACGACCACGCTCTTGGCACCCGCTGTTCCGGCGGGTGTGGTCGCGATAATGGTCGTGGCATTGACTACAGTGAAGCTCGTCGCCGCCGTGCCGCCGATGGTCACGCTGGTAGCACCGGTGAAGTCGGTGCCGGTGATGGTCACGCTGGTGCCGCCTACGGTGCTGCCGCTGGTGGGGGAGATGGAGGTGACGGTCGGGGCTACGGCCAGACTGAAGGCAGCCACGGTCTCCACCAGGCCGCCGGTGCCGTTCTGGTAGCCACCGCTGGTGCGGCCACGGGCGCGAATGTGGCCGCTGGCGGGCAGAGTCAGGCCGGTGCGCTCCCAGCCGCCAGAGATGCGGGTGCCCGCGCCGAGCGCGCTGTAGATCGTGCCGCCATCCGTGGACAGCTCGTAGGTCACCGGCTGCACCTCTGGGGATGCGCCGCCGCGCCGCCACTGCACACGGCTGGCACTGGGGATAGTCAGGCTCTGCGTGGCCGGGTCATTGAGCAGCCGCGCAAAGCGGTTGCGCGCGGTCCCGCCCACGCTGGTGAAGCCGCCCCCGAGCAAAATCTGGCCGTCCGCCTGCACCGCCACGTTAGCGACGACGTTGTTCGCATTGGGATTGAAGCCCGCATCGAGCGTGCCATTGGCCGCCACCCGGGCGATGAAGTTGCGCGCGGTCCCGCCCACGGTGGTGAAGCCGCCCCCGAGCAGAATCTGGCCGTCCGCCTGCACCGCCACGCTGTTGACCTCTCTATTCGCATTGGGATTGAAGCCCGCATCCAGCGTGCCATTGGCCGCCACCCGCGCGATTCGGTAGCGCATGGTCCCGCCCACGGTGGTGAAGTCGCCCCCGAGCAGAATCTGGCCGTCCGCCTGCACCGCCACGCTTAAGACAACGCCGCTCGCATTGGGATTGAAGCCCGCATCGAGCGTGCCATTGGCCGCCACCCGGGCGATGC